>NZ_CP166679.1:600000-1200000 GCF_041320605.1 Arenibacter antarcticus | reverse complement strand
AAGCTGGGGATACAAGGGATACGGAGTGGAATGTAATTCCGTACTTAGAGGATCCAGCTAACCTGAACAGATTTGATGACATAACCGCTGAAGATATAGGAAGCCGTGAAAAACTGTATGAAGGCAAGTTTTTGCATTATCAACAAGCTGAAATCAATACTTCCATCAGAGAAGGTTGGTTTTATAGGGACGATACCGATCAAAAGGTGCGTAGCACAGACGATGTTTTTGATATTTACGAAAGATCTGTAGGTGGTAATACTACGTTCCTATTAAATATTCCTCCGAACAGAGAGGGGAGATTTTCTCCAGAAGATGTTCGAGTTCTGGAAGAAGTAGGGCAGCGGATAAAGGAAACCTATACGGATAATTTATTGGCAGGCGCTGATGGCCCCAAGATGGTCCTAGATACGGATACGGACAGCTTTGAGGTGTTCGACAAGGAGAATAGTGAAATTATCATAAGCACAAGGAATCCCATTACTCTAAATAGATTTGTATTACAGGAGGCTATAGCAACACATGGGGAAAGGGTAGAAAATCATGCTTTGGATGCTTGGATTAACAATGAATGGAAAGAAATAGCGGTATCCACTAATATTGGGTATAAGAGAATATTGCGATTCCCTGAAGTGACCACCAATAAATTAAGGGTGAGGTTGTTGCAATCTAGGTGGTATCCAGCCATTTCCAATATCGGGGCCTATTATTATAATACACGCCCCCCACAACTTACAATCGAAAGAAATGTAGATGGAATGGTAAGCATTTTCCCTAAAAAGGAAGATTTTGGATGGAAGCCCCATGGTCAGGATATTAGCGGAAATTTAAATGGGGAGTATACCATTAGGTATACCAAGGATGGATCCAATCCAACAGCAGATTCCCCTATCTATACAGAAAAGTTTTTATTTCCCTCAGGAGAGATAAAAGCAGTGTCCCAGATTAAGGAAGAAATGGGCAGTGTTGCCAATACCGAATTCGGGATTATCAAAAAGGATTGGAAATCCTTGGGTGAGGATAGCTATATCGGTGAACAAACAGCAGAAAAGGCCTTTGATGGCGATCCGGCCACTTTCTGGAGTTCCGGTGATAAGGGAGCCCCACATTATATCAATATCGATTTGGGAGAGGAGTATTCACTAAAAGGATTTACTTATACCCCACAGACGGAGTCTTCGGAAGGGATGATTCAACAGGGTCGGATACTATCTAGTGCTGATGGGAAATCTTGGAAAACGGTGGAGGATTTTGAATTTGGAAACCTGATTAACGATCCGGTGACCAGAAAGCATGACTTTAAATCGGCTATAAGTACTCGATATATTAGAGTGGAGTCCAAAGAAATTGCAGGTGGTAGTAAAGTTGCAGCTATCGCGGAGGTCGATTTTTTGGTAGATTGAAAATAGTATTGAGTACAAAGTATTGAGTAGTGAGATGTGGCTTCGGCCCCGCTCCGCCATTAGGTTTTGATGATGATTTAGTTTACCTGCCGATAGGCAGGCGTTGTCGAAATCGCATATAGTTGTGAGCCTAGTATCGACTAGTGAGAATTTAGGTAAGAAACTTTTATAATAGAAATGAAAAAAACAGTGCCATTTATTTTAGTGATAGCCTTATGCTTAATAGGGTGTTCCCCATCGGTATCCGATATTTATATAACGGCCAATGGGAAAGAATCTAAAGATGGAGAACTGGGTTTTAACGCTCTTGATGAAGGACTTAATGCCGTAGTTCAATTGAGAAGTGAAGGGGTTCAAAATACATTGACACTACACTTAATGGAAGGGGAGTATCGGTTAAGTTCCCCAATTAGGATTCAACCAGAACACGGACCTTTAAAAATAGTTGGCAAAGGTGCAGATAAGACTATAATTAAAGGTTCTAAAGTGCTTACCCCTAAATGGGAAAAGTACAACGATAATATATGGGTAGCACAATTACAAAAAGAGGATAAGTTTGATCAGCTTTTTGTTGATGGAAAACAGCAAATATTGGCCCGTTACCCCAATTATGATGAGAATGGAGGGCACTGGCAAGGTCATGCTGCCGATGCCATATCTCCAGAAAGAATAAATACTTGGGCAAATCCTGAAGGAGCCATAATTCATGCGATGCATAGTGGGGAGTGGGGTGGATTCCATTACGTTTCTAGAGGGGTTGATGAAAATGGCAAACTTATATTGTCTGGTGGACATCAGAATAACCGTCCTTCAGATATGCACAATAAGTATCGCATGGTTGAGAATGTATTTGAAGAATTAGACGTTCCAGGGGAGTGGTATTTAGATAAAGACTATAAGTTGTTTTATTGGCCCAAAGAGGGAAACACTATTACCAATGCCCTAATGGAAGGAGTTCAACAAAAGCATTTATTAGAGATAGTGGGCGTTGAGGAAAATCCGGTGCGTGATATTCAAATAAGTGGAATACGCTTTGAACATGCTCAACGTACAATTATGGAAGATTATGAACCTTTGCTTAGAAGCGATTGGACCATCTATAGAGGTGGCGCCATTTTTTTGGAAGGGACACATAATGTAAGTGTTCAGAATTGTGAACTGACCAACCTGGGGGGGAATGCCATCTTTGTAAGTAATTTTAATAGGGAAGTAACCCTATCCGAAAACCATATTCATAACGTGGGGGCATCGGGCATTAGTTTCGTAGGAAGTCCCGAAGCGGTGCGGTCACCTTCATTTCAGTATGGAAAATTTGTTCCCGTAGCAGAAATGGACACCGTTAAAGGACCAAAAAACAATACCTATCCCAGTAATTCTGTTGTAGATAATAATCTGATTCATCGTACGGGAAGAGTAGAGAAACAAACGGCGGGTGTGCAAATTGCCATGGCCATGGATATAACCGTAAGTCATAACAGTATTTATGATGTTCCTAGAGCGGGGATAAATATTGGGGACGGTACTTGGGGCGGACACATACTTGAGTACAACGATGTTTTTAATACTGTATTGGAATCTGGAGATCACGGGGCATTTAATTCTTGGGGTAGAGACCGCTTTTGGCACCCTAATCGGAATACGATGAATCAAATTGTGACCGATAATCCAGAGTTGCCAAAATGGGACGCCATCAAGACTACGATTATTAGAAATAATAGATTCCGCTGTGATCATGGATGGGATATAGACTTGGATGACGGTTCTTCCAATTATCATATCTATAACAATCTCTGTTTAAACGGAGGTATTAAATTACGGGAAGGATTTTATCGTACCGTAGAAAATAACATCATGTTGAACAACGGATTTCATCCTCATGTATGGTTTAAGAATAGTGAAGATGTATTTAAGCACAATATCGTTTTCACTCAGCATAAGGATATTCGCTTGGATGCATGGGGTAAAGAGATAGACTTTAACTTTTTTCCGGATGAAGAAAGCTTGTTATATGCTCAAAATAAGGGAGTCGATCAAAATAGTATGTATGGTGAGGTTCAATTCCTAAATGCAGAAGCCGGAAATTATAAGGTTAAAGAAGGTTCCCATGCATTGAAAATTGGATTCAAGAATTTTGAAATGGATCAGTTTGGAGTTACTAATGAAAAACTGAAGTCGCTTGCAAAAATTCCAGAGAACCCTCAGCTATTTTTCGGGGAAGACAGTGATAAGGAAGCAATATTCGATTGGTTGGGTGCTAAAATTAAAAATATCACCACCATGGCAGAACGGTCGGCATCTGGATTAAACAAGACGGCAGGTGTTTTATTAGTATCCATTGAAGGGGAATCCGTCGCTGGAAATTCGGAATTACAGCAAGGAGATGTCATTGTTCTAGCAGAAGGACACCAAATAGATACGGTCGCAGATCTTATGAAAGCGTACCAAACCTATAATTGGATGGGAAAATTAAACCTTACCGTAATAAGGGACCAGAAGGAAAATAAAATTATAATAAACACAAAAATCTAAACGCTGATCGGATATGAATAGTAGATTTTTAAGTTATTTAATTTTGGTTATAATGGCTGGGTCATTATCTTCCTGTGGTGCTACAAGCAAGACAAAAGTAAAAAAGGGAAAAATAATGCCCAATATCATCTATGTCCTTGCCGATGACCTTGGTTATGGGGATATCGCCATTTATAATCCTGATGGTAAGATAAAGACACCAAATCTAGATGCCATTGCTAAACAAGGGATGCGGTTTACGGATGCCCATACCTCCTCTGCGGTATGTACTCCCACTCGTTACGGAATCATAACGGGAAGGTATAATTGGAGAAGCCCCTTAAAAAGCAGTGTGCTTACAGGGAACTCTAAGGCGCTTATTCCCAATAATAGGACTACTGTAGCTTCATTGCTTCTAAAGGAAGGGTATGAAACCGCTTTTATTGGGAAATGGCATTTGGGCTGGGACTGGGCCCTTAAAGATCCCAAGGCTATATCTGGTGAAGGTTGGAATCCTAACGATTTTGAAAATATAAATTTTTCAAAAGCAGTAAAAAATTCACCCAAGGATTTAGGCTTCACCTATTCTTACGGACATAGCGGGTCGCTAGATATGGCCCCTTATGTTTATGTGGAAAATGGAATGCCTACTATGGTGCCCGATACGGTTACCGAAAGCAAAGATAAATATGGCTGGTGGCGAAAAGGTCCTACAGCCCGTGACTTCGATTTTGAGGATGTTACCCCCAATTTTTTCAGAAGATCCATTGACTATGTTAAAGAAAAATCCAAAAATGAAAACCCTTTCTTTTTATACTTGGCACTCCCTTCACCACATACCCCAATTCTACCCACCGAAGAATGGGCGGGAAAAAGTAATTTAAATCCTTATGGGGATTTTATGATGCTGATAGATGCCTATATGGGACAGTTGGCAGATGCAATTAAAGAATCGGGTATAGAAAATAATACTATCGTTATCTTTACGAGCGATAATGGCTGTTCACCAGCAGCAGATATTAATGAGATGCTAGCAAAAGGGCATAGTCCTAACGGAATTTACAGAGGTCACAAGGCCGATATTTTTGAAGGAGGACACCGAGTGCCGTTTATGGTAAAATGGCCATCCAAAATAAAAGCGGGTTCAGTTTCCGATAAAACGATTTGTACCACAGACCTCCTAGCTACATGTGCAGATATTGTTGGGGTAGATTTAATGGATAATGAGGCAGAAGATAGCTTTTCCATTTTACCCGTACTATATGATTCCAATTCTGAAGCCTATAGGAGAGAGGCTACCGTACATCATTCCATAAACGGAAATTTTGCGATTAGAAAAGAAAATTGGAAAATGATATTTAGTCCGGATTCCGGTGGATGGAGTGACCCCAAACCAAATTCGGAAAATATTGGGGAGCTTCCTAAATTCCAGTTGTATGACTTGGCTAATGATCCAAGTGAATCGACCAATCTTTATGGACAGTTCCAGGAAGTGGAAAAAGAACTTACGCAGTTGATGGTTGCCTATATTAAGAATGGAAGAAGTACGCCTGGGAAAAATCAGGAAAACGACCCAGAAGGTTATGGTAGTAAGAATTGGAAGCAATTGGAAGTTTTTGGTGATGAGTATTGAGTACAAAGTAGTGAGTATTGAGAGGTGGCTTTGACCATACCTGCCGATAGGCAGGCTCTGTAACCATCATTCTCGGAGATTAAGATTAGAATAAAAATCAATTTAAAAATAATAAAAAAATGAAATTAATTCGATTTGGAGAGGTAGGAAAGGAAAAGCCTGGTGTACAGTTGGAAAACGGTGCCAGGATAGACGTATCTGCATTTGGAAGGGATTACAACGAGGATTTCTTTGGAACAGACGGATTGGAGCAATTAAAAAAATGGTTGGCAGAAAATGAAAGTAACTGTCCTAAAGTAGCTGATAATGTTCGTTTGGGAGCTCCCTTGGTTAGACCCTCGAAAATTGTATGTGTTGGACTTAATTACGCGAAACACGCGGCTGAAAGTGGCATGGCGGTCCCTAAGGAGCCAGTATTGTTCTTTAAGGCTACTTCTGCAATAGTAGGTCCTAACGATGACCTTATCATTCCAAAAGGAAGTAAAAAAACAGATTGGGAGGTAGAATTGGCGGTTGTTATCGGTAAGAAAGCCTCCTATGTTTCGGAAGAAAACGCTATGGAACATGTTGCTGGTTACGTGCTGCACAACGATTATAGCGAAAGGGAATTTCAAATTGAACGGGAAGGACAATGGGTAAAAGGAAAGAGTTGTGACACTTTTGCGCCTGTAGGGCCATTTATTGCAACAAAAGATGAAATTAAAGACCCTAACAACCTGCACCTTTGGCTAAAGTTGAACGGGGAGACCGTACAGGATAGCTCTACCTCCGACTTTATTTTTAACATTCAGGAAGTAGTGAGCTATATCAGTCAGTTTATGACCCTTTTGCCAGGAGATATTATTTCTACTGGAACTCCGTTTGGGGTTGGTTTAGGATTTAATCCCCCTAAATACTTAAAACAAGGTGATGTGGTAGAATTAGGAATCGAAGGATTAGGAAGCTCCAAGCAGACAGCAAAGGCATACCAAGGTTAATAATTGATTTAGAAATTGAAATTGCCCTCATAAAATTAGTATGAGGGCAATTTATCTATAGTAAATCCAAATCGACCTATAATAAATAAAGCATTCGTACAAACTCCATGTAAAATGAGAAAGAATATATTTTCTCTACTGATTCTGGGAGCCCTCTTTTCCACCTGCAAACCGGTTGAGAAGAAAGAGGGGACCGCAGAATTGGAGGAACAGAAAAAACCGAATATCATTTTTCTATTTTCGGACGACCAGAGTTTTAAGGATGTGCATGCTCTTGGGAATAAAGAGGTGAAAACTCCGACTATGGATAAGTTGGTAAGGGAGGGCACCACTTTTACACACGCGTATAATATGGGGGGTTGGAACGGAGCCATTTGTGTTGCTTCTAGGGCGATGATCATTAGTGGTCGCTCTATTTGGAGGGCACAAGAAATTTCCGATCAATATGCCAAGGATAAGGAAACTGACAAAACATGGCCAAAGCTAATGCAGACTTCTGGTTATGATACTTATATGACCGGAAAATGGCATGTACAAGCAAAACCAAAAGATATTTTTAACCATGTAGGGCATGTGCTCAGGGGAATGCCCTTTGATACGCCCGAAGGATACAATAGGCCCCTAAATGTCCATGATACCGTTTGGAAGCCATGGAAAAAAGAGTTTGGCGGATACTGGAAAGGCGGTAAGCACTGGAGCGAACTGGTAAAGGACGATGCCGTAGCATTTTTGGATAGTGCCGCCAATAGAAAGAATCCATTCTTCATGTATGTAGCCTTCAATGCGCCACACGATCCAAGACAATCGCCAAAAGAATATGTGGACATGTACAATCTAGATAGTATTTCTGTTCCCAATAGTTTTCTACCTCAATATCCGTATGCAGAAACCATGGGAGCCGGACCAACTTTGCGGGATGAAAAGTTAGCTCCCTTTCCTAGGACAGAATACTCGGTAAAAGTAAACCGACAAGAATACTACGCCATTACTTCTCATTTAGACGATCAATTAAAGGATATTCTGGAAGCCTTGGAAAAAAATGGCCAAATGGATAATACCTATATCATCTACACTTCGGACCACGGTCTGGCCGTAGGAGAGCATGGACTTATGGGGAAGCAGAGCATGTACGATCATAGTATTCGGGTACCCTTAATGGTTATTGGGCCAGATATTCCAAAAGGGAAAAAAGTGGCCACCGATGTATATGTACAAGATGTGATGGCAACAGCGCTCGATTTGGGAGGGGTGGAGAAGCCCGATTATGTGGAATTTAATAGCCTGATGAATTTGATTAGAGCATCGGAAGCACAGGGAAATTATAATGCTATTTACGGTACCTATGAGAAAGGTTCTCAGCGAATGATCAGGAAGGACGGATATAAGCTAATTGTTTATCCAAAATTTGAAGTGTTACGGTTATATGATCTGGTGGCTGATCCTGAGGAATTAGAGGATATAGCGGAGGCACCTGAAAACAAAGTCAGAATAAAGCTTCTTTTTGAAGAACTAATGCTTTTGCAGCAAACGATGGGCGATAAGCTCGATCTAAAGCCTATTTATAATTTGATGTAATGGAAAAAAACAAACTAGTATTATTGGTTTTATGTTTTTTCTTAGTGGTGGAGGCTTCTTGGGCGACGTTTCAGGAACCTATTAAAATTGCCACCGTGGGTAATAGCATCACCTATGGCTCCAAGGTAGTCAATAGGGAAAAGAATTCCTATCCCGCCCAATTACAGGAATTGCTGGGTGATTCCTACGAGGTTCGGAATTTTGGGGTCAGCGGAAGGACCCTTTTAAAAAAGGGAGATAGACCCTACTGGGAAACAGAGGCTTATTCCAATGCATTGGAATTTGAACCCGATATCGTTTTTATAAAATTGGGGACTAACGATAGTAAGCTTCAAAATAGAGTTTATTTGGAGGAATATGAATCGGATTATACCGATTTGATCGCAAGTTTTAAAGCAGTAAATGATAAGGTCAGGATAGTAATATTATTGCCCTTACCTGCTTTTACTTCGGATACTACCAATATTTGGAATCCGATATTAAAAGATGAAATTATTCCCAAAGCCCGTTCGGTTGCCTATAAGACCGCTTCCGAGGTATTGGATCTGTATCAACTTTTTATAGATCAGCCAGAATTATTGCCAGATAACGTGCACCCTTCATCATTAGGGGCGACGGTTATCGCAAACCGACTTTATGAAACTGTGATGTTTCAAGAAAGTAGTACCATAAATATTTTTGAATCCGACGATATAAAAATTAAGGAAACCGAAAATTTTTACGGATACCGGCAAACCAATTTTGAATTTAACGGAATCCCTTCTAAAGTGGTAGAACCTAAAATAATTGCCGCTGGTAGGCCTTGGGTGTTGCGAGCACGATTCTGGGGGCATGAATCTCAAACGGATATTGCTTTATTGGAAAGGGGTTTCCATATTGCTTACTGTGATGTTGCCAATTTGTTTGGAGGTCCCGAAGCGGTTAAACGTTGGGATGTATTTTATGAGTTAATGACTCACGCGGGACTTTCCAAAAAAGTAGTGTTGGAGGGTATGAGTAGAGGTGGATTGATTGTTTATAATTGGGCGGAGAAGAATCCTGGAAAAATAGCGGCGGTATATGCCGATGCTCCTGTTCTTAATGGAAAGAGTTGGCCTGGTGGATTGGAAAATGGAAAGGGAAGTCTCTCTGATTGGGAAGCATTTAAAAAAGTGTATGCCCTAAAAAGTGATAGGGATATCGCTAATTTTAAAGGTGATCCTATTTATAAGATAAAATCCATTGCAAAGGGAGGTTATCCAATGTTGCATGTATGTGGTGCCGCCGATGAGGTGGTTCCCATTGCAGAAAATACAAAGCTATTTGAAGAAGGCATCAAAGCACATGGGGGCGCAATAGAAGTGATTTATAAGGAAGGGATTGGGCATCATCCACATAGTTTGGAGAACCCCAGCCCGATAGTCGACTTTATCCTTAGAGCAACGAATCAAAAAGTGAATTTTGCCGTAATACCGGCCCCTTCGCCAGAATATAGATCGGCCGCAGGCTGGATAGAAGGAAAAGATTGGTGGGCACAAGCGAACGATATTGATTCCCTGTGCCAAGCTTCAAAAGAAATTGATTTACTGTTAATTGGCAATTCCATTACCCAAGGGTGGGGAGGGAATAGGCCCAATGTTACCCATGCCCCAGGAAAAGAAGCTGCAGAACTTTATTTTAAGGATTTAAACTGGATCGGTGCAGGGATTTCCGGAGACCGAACCCAGCATGTTTTATACCGGATTAAAAATTGGAATTATGAAGCTGCAAATCCGAAGATGATAGTACTGGCGATCGGAGTTAATAATTTTGGGAATAATACCGCTTCTGAAATAGCCGCTGGAATTAGAGAAGCAGTAAAAGCCATTCAAGAAAAATTTTCACCGGCCACAAAAATAATGCTGTTCGGTCCATTGCCTACAGGCTTGGATCCAACTACCGATAGAAGGGAAAAATACAATAAAATTCATTCCCTCATCAAGAACCTTGGAGATCAAAGAAATGTATTCTATTACAATGTGGTCAACGAGTTTTCGGATGATAAGGGCTTTTTAAAAACAGCCTATTATTCAAATGACGGGATTCATTTACTGCCGGAAGGATATAAAGTTTTGGGCGAGTTTATTCGCAATAATAGTCTACATAACAATCAAATAAGAAAGCCATGAAAAAACTACTAGTATTATTTACATTACTATCTATGGCCAATTCCTATGCGGAAATATGGCTTCCTTCCATTCTTTCAGACAATATGGTGCTGCAACAGAATTCCGACGTCACTATTTGGGGCTGGACTACGGCTACCAGTGAGGAGATAACGGTATATGGCACTTGGAACAATGAAAAGATAACCACTAAAGCCCATCAAGGAGTTTGGACCATTCAATTACCAACTCCCAAAGCCGGAGGCACTTATACGGTTATAGTGGAAGGCCATGAAAAGTTGGAGATAAGCAATGTTTTAATCGGAGAAGTTTGGTTGGGATCGGGCCAAAGTAATATGCAATGGACGCCCAATCAGGGATTAGAGAACGCGGAGGAAGAAATAAATAACGCCAATTATCCCGAGATTCGATTTTTTCAGGTGGCTCAAAAAATATCCCAAACCCCACAAGACCAATTAAGAGGTAAATGGGTGGTATGTAGTCCTGAAACCATGCAGAAATTTAGTTCTGTGGCGTATTTTTTCGGTAGGGAATTACACCAGAAATTATCGGTTCCGGTAGGATTAATAAATTCCAGTTGGGGAGGCACACCAGTAGAAGTTTGGTTGAAAAAAGAGCTGATTACTGAAGATGAGGAATTGGGGGAAGCTGCAAGTAAACTAAGGGAGGTTGCCTGGTGGCCCAATAAACCTGGTTATGCTTATAATGCTATGATTCATCCGATTACTAAATTCAATATAGCAGGATTTATATGGTACCAAGGGGAATCTAATAGAGTTAATCCAAAATCATATTATAAATCTTTCCCTTTAATGATAAAATCTTGGAGAGCGGAATGGGGCAAGGAACTCCCCTTTTATTTTGTGCAGATAGCCCCATTTAAATATGATGACCCCAATGCCACAGATGCTGCCCATGTACGTGACGCCCAATTATACACCATGAAAAATGTAGGTAATACGGGTATGGTGGTCACCAATGATATTGGGAATTTAGATAACATCCACCCCTCCAATAAACAAGACGTAGGAAACCGATTGGCACGCTGGGCCTTGGCAAAGACCTATGGGAATAAGGATCTAGTGTATTCTGGTCCAGTTTATAAGTCGATGGAAATAAATAAGAAAAAAATTGTACTTAGTTTTGACTTTGCAGAAAACGGATTGGAGAAAAAAGGGAAGGAATTGGAGGAATTTTATATCGCTGGGGAAGATAAAGTGTTTTATCCAGCAAGGGCTAAAATTAAAGGTAGTTCCATAATTGTAACATCCACAAAAGTTAAAGAGCCAACAGCAATCAGATTTGCCTTTGCCAACGGGGCATTACCAAATTTTTACAATTCGGCCGGATTACCCGCATCCGCATTTAGAACAGACAATTGGGAATTAAAATAAAATTAATTAAGGAATGAATCAGATCAAGACGCTTATTCTAACACTAGTTGGGTTAACATTTTATTGTTGTCAGACTCAGGAAAAGGTTTTACCTTCTAATGAGATATGGTATGCACAGCCAGCGGCCAAATGGATGGAGGCTTTACCCGTTGGTAATGGTAGATTGGGAGCAATGGTTTTTGGGGATCCGCAGAATGAGCGCATTCAGCTTAATGAAGATTCTATGTGGCCCGGAGGTCCGGATTGGGGAGACTCCAAAGGAACTCCAGAGGACCTAGAACATTTTAGAAAATTGTTGAGGGAGGGAAAACCCCATGAAGTGGATGCTACCTACATGGATAAGTTTTCTTTTAAAACAGTGGTAAGATCACACCAGACTATGGGCGATCTTTTTATAGATTTTAAAGGGGATAAGAAGGTAGAGAACTACAAGAGGTCTTTAAACCTAAACAATGCCTTGGTAGAAGTGAAGTATACCAGTAATGGAGCCGAATATTCAGAAAAAGTATTTTCTTCCAATGTAGATGACGTTATGGTAATTCAGTTGAGTACCACTGCTGCTGAGGGAATGGATTTTGACCTAAAATTAGATCGTCCAGAAGATCACGGTCATAAAACGGTAACCACTTCAAATCCTTCAGAATCAGAGATAAGTATGCTCGGAATGGTGACCCAATACGGAGGGAAAAGAGAATCTCAACCCATTGAGATCGATTACGGTGTGAAATTTGAAACTAGACTGAAGGTAGAAAATTCTACAGGAAAGGTAATCGCCAAAAATGGAACTTTAAGCCTAAAAGGAGTAAAAGAAGCTACCATTTACCTTGTGGCCAACACTTCCTTTTATTCAGACGATTATAAAGCAAAAAATATTGAAACGCTGAATAGCTTGAAGGGGAAGACATTTTCGAACTTACTGGACAAGCATAGTGAAGATTATACCTCCCTGTATAACCGAGTTACTTTGGACCTAGGGGGGAAGGAGCTAGATTCCCTACCTACAGATGTAAGGTTACAAAGAATTAAAGAGGGTAAAGATGATCCAGATTTAGCCGCTAAATTGTTTCACTATGGTCGTTATTTGCTGATATCGTCTTCTAGGCCAGGGACTAATCCTGCCAACCTGCAAGGTATTTGGAACAATCATTTAGAGGCTCCTTGGAATGCCGATTACCATCTTAATATTAACTTACAAATGAATTATTGGCCAGCCGAGGTAACCAATCTCTCAGAACTTCATATGCCCTTGTTCGATTTTGGAGATCGCTTGTTGGAAAGGGGGAGAATTACGGCTAAGGATCAATACGGAATAGATCGTGGAGCAGTAATGCACCAAGCATCTGATTTGTGGGCAACTGCATGGATGCGCGCAGAAAGAACCTATTGGGGTGCATGGATTCACGGTGGCGGCTGGCTTGCCCAACATTATTGGGAACACTATAAATTTACGGAGGATGAGGAGTTTCTCCAAGAGCGTGCCTATCCATTCTTAAAAGGGATAAGCGAGTTTTATTTGGACTGGTTGCAGAAAGATGAAAATGACAATTGGATTTCATATCCAGAAGCCTCACCGGAGAATTCTTATTATGCGGCAGATGGTAAGTCGGTTGCTATGGCTATGGGGTCGGCTATGGGGCATCAAATTATAGCCGAAGCTTTTGAGAATACCTTGGCAGCTGCGCAAGTATTACAAATAGAGGACGAATTTATTAAAGAAGTAAAAACTAAATTAAAAGATCTCTACCCAGGAGTTAAGATTGGAAAAGATGGTAGGATTTTGGAATGGAACGAGGAATATGAGGAACCGGAAAAAGGGCACCGCCATATGTCTCACCTCTATGCACTTCATCCTGGTGTAGCTATTACCTCAAAGGATAAAGAGGCATTTGAAGCAGCTCAAAAAACAATCGATTACCGACTGCAACACGGTGGTGCGGGTACGGGATGGAGTAGGGCTTGGATGATTAACTTCAATGCACGATTGCTAGATGCTGCATCGGCAGAAGTGAATATTAATAAATTTATGCAGATTTCCGTTGCGGATAATTTATTTGACGAGCATCCACCATTTCAAATAGATGGTAATTTTGGATATACTGCCGCAGTAGCAGAATTGCTGTTACAATCCCATGAAGGGTTTTTAAGATTGCTGCCTGCATTGCCCCAAAACTGGAATACGGGATCGATAACTGGTTTAGTGGCCCGTGGTAATATTGAAGTCGACTTGGAGTGGAAGAATGGCAATTTGGAAAAAGTGGGTCTTAAATCCAAAAATACAACAGAGATAAAGTTGGTGTACGGTAATACCAATGCAAATATTGCCCTAGAAAAAGATCAGAAAATTTGGTTGAACTCAGCACTGAAAATAATTGATTAACCCCCTATTGGGTACACTATATATCTATACAAATGAAGAAACTGATTACTGCTATTTTCTTATTGACCATCACTTCAAACTTTGCCCAAGAACAAGTATCGGATACTGTATCCCAAAATGAAGAAAAAATGCAGTGGTTTAAAGATGCCAAATTGGGGATTTTTATCCATTGGGGACTATACTCCGTTAATGGGATAGACGAATCATGGTCCTTTTTTAATGGATATATCTCCCACAAAGATTATCTAAAACAAACCAAGGGATTTACGGCCACGAAATATGATCCAACCGCTTGGGTAGATCTTATAAAAAGGAGCGGAGCCAAATATTCGGTCATCACCTCTAAGCACCATGAAGGATTTGCACTATGGGATACTAAATTTGGGGATTTTAATTCGGTTAAAAGTACCCCCGCAAAACGAGACGTACTCACCCCCTTTGTTAAGGAGCTGCGAAAAAATAATTTAAAGGTGGGTATTTATTATTCTCTTCCGGACTGGTCCTATGCCGATTATACCCACTTTACCAAGGATTCCATGCGCTACAAAATAGCGGATGAATCTAAAAGATGGGATAAATTCTTAAAATACTATCAGGGGCAACTAAAAGAACTTTCAGACAATTATAATCCTGATGTATATTGGTTTGATGGGGATTGGGAACATAGTTCCGAAGAATGGCAGGCGCCAAAAGTGCGACAAATGCTTTTAGATAGGAATCCAAATACCATCCTTAATTCTAGACTAAAGGATCAGGGGGATTATGCCACTCCGGAACAAGGTATGCCCATTACCAGACCTGAGAATAAATATTGGGAACTGTGCCTTACTATGAACGATTCGTGGGGTTTTCAAAAGAACGATCACAATTATAAAACTACGGATCAAATTATTGGGATTTTTGCTGACGTAATTGGTAATGGGGGTAACCTATTGCTTGATATTGGACCAAAGGGGGATGGGAGTATTCCAGAAGAACAAGCTGCCATTTTAGAAGGACTTGGGAGGTGGACCAATAAGCATAAAGAAGCCATATACGGTACCCGTTCGGGGATTCCTAAGGAACACTTTTATGGGCCAACCACTTTATCAAAGGATCAAACCATACTGTATCTATTTGTAAAAGGTAATGCAGGCGGGGAAGTTGTGGTGCGCGGACTTAAAAATAATATCAATCGGATTTGGGTAGTGGGTGAAGGCACTAAATTATCACATCAGGTGTTAGGGAAAGTGTACTGGAGTCATTATCCAGGTATAAAATACATTAAACTGCCCGAACACGTATTGGATGAGAACATGACCGTACTTGCCCTATTGTTAGATGGTAAAGTGGATCTTTACCGTGAAGACGGAGCGGTAATAGAGAGTAATTAAAACTAATAACATCATAATCGAACCAATGAAAGATTTACTTAAAAACGTATTAGTAGGTATTATTTTATCTGTCCTTGTAATATCCTGTAAAAGCAGTCAATCTGCAGTAGCGCAAAAGCCTCTAGCAAAACACGTTATTTTAATCGGTTCGGATGGATTTGGTGCCTATGCGTTTGAAAATGCAAAACTTCCACATCTCCGTAAGATGATGGCAGATGGAACGTACTCCTTACAGGCAAGATCGGTTTTGCCGTCTTCTAGCGCGGTGAACTGGGCTTCCATGATTATGGGGTCAGGACCAGAGTTGCACGGGTACACGGAATGGGGAAGTAAAACGCCGGAATTACCTTCCAGAATTTTAGGGAAGGGCAATATATATCCTACCGTATTTAGTTTGGTTGATGAACAAATGCCATCTGCCAAAAAAGGAGTTTCTTATACTTGGGGCGGAATTGGCTATTTGTTTGAAAAAGACATGGTAGATCTGGATTTTAATGGAAGGACAGATGAGGAAACGATTGAAAAAGCCATGGATTTTCATTTGGAAAATAAATCGACCCTAACGTTTATACATCTTACCCATCCAGATAATGAAGGTCATGAGATTGGGCACGGAACGCCCGAATATTATACTGCAATAGAAAAGGTAGATGCTCAGGTAGGAGAGATTTTGGCATCTGTAAAGAAGGCAGGGATGATGGATGATACCATTATTATATTCACCTCAGATCACGGTGGAATAGGTAAAGGCCACGGAGGAAAAACATTAGCTGAGGTAGAAATTCCATGGATAATTTATGGGACAAATATTCTTGCCAAAGGAAAGTTGAATTCCAGCATAGTCACCTATGATACGGCAGCGACTATTGCATATGCCCTTGGATTAAAGATGCCTGATTTCTGGAGAGGAAAACCAGTATTGGAGGCTTTTAGCAATTAAAAACAATGGATTTAAATGAATAGCACTAAACAAATAATTGCCATATTTGGACTGATCTTATTGGGAAGCTGTAAGGAAAAGACAACTGATAAATCTGAATCGACATCCACCCAGCCCAATATTGTACTGTTTTTTGTGGATGATATGGGGTGGCAAGATACCTCTGTGCCTTTTTGGACAGAGAGGACCCCCTACAACGATCTGTACCAAACCCCAAATATGGAGCGTTTAGCAGAGGAGGGAATGAAATTCACCCAAGCCTATGCTACTGCGGTCTGTACTCCAACGCGGGTTAGTTTAATGACGGGGATGAATGCAGCAAGACATCGGGTAACCAATTGGACACTGCATAAAGATCAATTGCAGCCTATGGAAACCAATCATAAAACACTGCAATTTCCAGAATGGAACGTAAACGGAATGAGTCCTACAGAGGGAATTAATAAAGCGGTTTATGCCACTCCGCTGCCACAATTACTACATGATGCGGGCTATTTTACCATCCATGCAGGGAAGGCGCATTTAGGAGCTATTGGTACTCCTGGAGAGGATCCTCTAAATCTAGGTTTTGATGTGAATATTGCAGGTCACGCTGCGGGTGCACCAGAGAGTTATTTGGGTACAGAGAATTTTGGCAACGGAAAAAAAGGCAAGGAAGTATGGGCAGTTCCCGGCTTGGAAAAATACCATGGTAAAGATATTTTTCTTACCGAGGCTATTACTGTGGAAGCCATGGAGGCTATGGATTCTGCAATTGAGAAAAACCAGTCTTTCTTTTTAAATATGTCCCATTATGCGGTGCATATTCCGATTATGGCGGATGAACGATTTGTGCAAAAATACTACGACAAAGGGCTAGATTCTATTGAGGCAAAATACGCTTCCTTGGTTGAGGGAATGGATAAGAGTTTGGGAGATATTATGGATTTTCTAGAGGATAAAGGTCAAGCCGATAATACCATTATCCTTTTTATGTCAGATAATGGCGGATTAAGTGTCCATGCCAGAGGGGGAGAAAGAAATACCCATAATAAACCACTTAACAGCGGAAAGGGATCTGCCTATGAAGGTGGGATTCGGGAGCCCATGTTGGTGAAATGGCCAGGGAGAACTATGCCGAACTCGGTTACCGATAGGCAAGTCATCATAGAGGATTTTTATCCTACCATTTTAGAAATGGCAGGAGTAAAGAACTACAAAACTGTACAGCCCGTAGATGGCTTTAGTTTTGTGCCTACTTTGGAAAATAATAATAACAATTTAGAAGCTCGACCTCTGTTTTGGCATTACCCCAATGAATGGGGGCCTTCTGGTCCTGGAATAGGAGCTTCCAGTACTACTCGAGTTGGGGATTATAAACTAATCTATTATTACCTGGATAGTAGGATGGAACTTTTTAATTTAAAGAACGATATTGGGGAAACCAAAAATTTGGTGGAGGTAGATCCTGCAAAGGCTAAAGAATTGGCGAAAATATTGTCTGATCATTTGCGTAGAGTAGACGCGCAGATACCATCTAGAAAAGATACTGGGGTGAAAATTCCCTACCCTGATGAGGTTATTTAGTAGTAATAATTTTTTTACGAAATTAAAAAATTTATGGATTTACATCTTAAAGATAAAGTGATTATAGTGACAGGTGGTTCCAAGGGTATTGGTCAAGGAATCAGTATGCTACTCGCCAGTGAGGGAGCAATTCCTGTTATTATAGGAAGGGATAAGGAAAGTGTTTCGGAGGCGGTTAACGCCATTGAAAAAAGTGGAGGCAAGGCCTACTATGCCTTGGCAGAACTTACAGACCCAGAACAATGTAAACTGGCTGTAGAACGTACTATAGAAAAATTTGGTAGGATAGATGGTTTGGTGAATAATGCGGGTGTAAATGATGGGGTTAGTTTGGAAAATGGGAATTATGACGATTTTCTGCGCTCCATAAACCGTAGCCTTACCCATTATTATATGATGGCCCATTACGTGCTGCCAGAACTTAAGAAGTCTCAGGGTGCCATTGTAAATATAGGCTCCAAGACTTCGGTTACTGGCCAAGGTGGTACATCGGGATATGCTGCTGCCAACGGGGGGCGTAATGCTTTAACCCGTGAATGGGCCGTAGAACTGCTTCCTTTTAATATTCGCGTAAATGCGGTTATCGTTGCCGAATGCTATACGCCATTATACGACCGATGGATCAACTCTTTTGACAATCCAGAAGAAAAATTAAAGGGCATTACCGATAAAATTCCGTTGGGACGGAGAATGACTACCTCGGAGGAAATTGCTAGCACCGTTGCCTTTTTACTTTCAAAAAGATCAAGTCATACTACTGGGCAATTACTCTTTGTAGATGGGGGCTATACCCACTTAGACCGATCAATAACATAAATCTTGAAATACTAATTTCAAAAACCAGCAGAACAATATAACAATCAATAATCCAATGAAAGACCAAAAACCACCAGTAGTATCTAAAAAGGCACTTGTTCCATTTATTTTAATTACCTCCTTATTTGCCCTTTGGGGTTTTGCCAATGCGGTAACCGATCCCATGGTACAAGCCTTTAAGAAAGTTTTGGAGCTCTCCAATTCCCAAGCGGCTTGGGTGCAAATGGCATTTTATGGAGGGTATTTCTGTATGGCCTTACCAGCAGCCCTCTTTGTTCGTAAATACTCGTATAAAGTGGGGGTATTGATTGGGCTTGCACTATATGCGGTTGGGGCATTGTTATTCTACCCAGCAGCCATAACCGAGCAGTTTTGGTTTTTTTGTCTGGGATTGTATATACTCACCTTTGGATTGGCATTTTTGGAAACTACTGCCAATCCTTATATTTTAGCAATGGGGGCACCAGAGACGGCTACCCAACGCTTAAATTTGGCCCAGGCTTTTAATCCAGTCGGACTTCTATTGGGGTTGTTGGCGGCGCAACAATTTGTGCTTAAAAAACTTCAGTCTGTGGATTACGATGATTTTTCCGCACTCTCAGAGGCAAAAAAAGCGATGATCCGTACTTCGGACCTTATGGCAATTCGTGATCCCTATGTAATTTTGGGGTTGGTAATCCTAGCCATATTTTTTCTAATCTTAGTGAGCAAAATGCCCCAAGCCAAAGAGGAGGGAGGGATCCCCAGTTTAAAAGAGACTTTTGACGGTTTGGCCAAGAATAAAAAATATATTTTAGGAGTGTTAGCTCAGATTTTATACGTGGGGGCCCAAATTATGTGTTGGACCTATATCTATCAATATGCGGAAGCTATTGGGATGTCTAGTGAGGACGCTGCCAATTATCAGATACTCGCATTTATACTATTTTTAGTGGGGAGGGCTATTGGTACCTTTATGTTGCGATTTATAAGTCCAGGGAAATTGCTGATGTATTTTGCTATTTGTGCTTCATTGTGTACGCTCGGGGCTATTTATATAGATGGTATAATAGGCTTGTACAGTTTGGTGGGAATTACCTTGTTTATGTCTGTTATGTTTCCCACTATATATGGAGTAGCGCTTACGGGTCTTAATGAAGAAGAATCCAAAATAGGGGCAGCAGGCTTGGTTATGGCTATTGTAGGAGGTGCATTAATGCCCAAACTACAGGGAATGATCATAGATTTAGGGGGTAATGCAGTGGACGATATTAGAATTACAGGAGTTTCAGAGGTTAACTTTTCCTTTATCCTCCCACTCATGTGTTTCGTCTTCATTGCTTGGTACGGATTCCGCGTATTTAAAAAGTATGAAATAAAGCTTGCATAAAGTAGTATTAGTTAGCGATTGCTTAAATATTGGTTTAACCTCTTAAATAAAAGATATGAAAAGATTTTGTTTGGCCATGGATCTTAAAGACGACCCGGAGTTGATTAAGGCATATGACGATTACCATAAGGAAGTATGGCCAGAGATTCTTCAAAGCCTTAGGGAGTCAGGGATAAAGGATATGGAAATTTATAGGGTAAGGAATCGTATGTTCATGATTATCGACGCCGATGAAAGCTTTTCCTTTGAAAAAAAGGCAAAAATCGATGCTAAGTACCCTGAAAATGAAAAGTGGGAGGAATTAATGTGGAAATACCAACAGGCATTGCCTTTTGCCGAACCAGGTGAAAAGTGGATGCTCATGGAGCGGGTTTTTCAATTGTAAGATCAATTAGAGTAGAATAAGTCAAATCATCATAGGATTTAAGCGTTATGCAGCAAAATAAGAAAGAGATAAAGATCAATACCAAATACCCTTCCGTAACCGATTTAAGAAATAGGGCAATAGAAAGGATTCCAAAATTTGCTTTTGAATATCTGGACGGGGGTTGTAACGAGGATGTGAATTTGCATAAAAACACTTCCGAAATTAGGAAAGTAGAGCTTTTGCCTTATTATTTAAGTAAGCATACCGGATCTAGTATGAAAACGGAGCTATTTGGGCATACCTACGATGCTCCTTTCGGCATTGCTCCTGTAGGACTACAAGGACTTATATGGCCCAATGCTCCAGAAATCTTGGCGAAAGCTGCCTTTGAGCATAATATTCCCTTTATATTGAGTACTGTTAGTACTAGTAGTATAGAGCGGATAAGTGAAATTACCGAGGGTAAGGCGTGGTTTCAATTGTACCATCCAACGGAGGATAGTGTTAGGGACGATATTATTAAAAGGGCAGAAGCTGCAGAATGCCCTGTATTAGTGATTTTGGCCGATGTCCCTACTTTCGGATTTAGGCCACGCGATATTAGAAATGGTTTGGCCATGCCACCCAAAATGTCCGTAAAAAATATTCTTCAGGTATTGGGAAAACCTAGTTGGGCCGTGAATACCCTAAAATATGGTCAGCCTAATTTTGAGACCTTAAGACCCTATATGCCTAAGGGGCTAGACTTGGCACAGTTGGGGAAATTTATGGACCAAACATTTACGGGTAGATTAAACGAAGAAAAAATAAAGCCGATCCGCGATATGTGGAAAGGGAAATTAGTGATAAAAGGTGTCGCCAATGAGGCCGATGCCGAGAGTGCCATTAAGTTGGGACTAGACGGCATTATCGTTTCTAATCACGGTGGTAGGCAATTGGATGCCGGGGAGTCTACCATAAAGCCCTTGGTCAGAATTGCTGAAAAATACGGAGACCAAATAAAGGTGATGATGGATAGTGGATTAAGAGGTGGTCCGGATATCGCCAGAACTTTAGCCAGCGGTGCAGAATTCACTTTTCTTGGGCGCTCTTTTATGTACGGAGTGGCAGCCTTGGGTGCTGCGGGCGGAGATCATACTATATCACTTTTAAAAACAGAATTGCAACAGGTAATGGAACAGATTTGCTGTGAAGATGTAAGGGATTTCCCTAATCACTTGATCTAAAAGTGATACCCTTCAAGATAAATTAAAGCCTGATTAGTGGAGTGTTTTATTGAAATCCACTAATCAGGCTATTATAGACCCAATCCTTAGCTTAATGGTAAATTGAATTAAACCTTATCTAATTCAGTTTTGAACAACTTTATTCTAATTTTAGTGCGCTAGTTTCTAGACGGGTTTCAAAGGAGATCTGTTGAATGGCTTGGCTTGGGTCCTCTATCTGCCCTATAAGGATTCGCAATGCCTTTTGACCTATTTTTTTTATGGGTTGATGTAGATAGGGTATGGGATCCTCCAGGAATCGATAGGACGAATTTTGATCGAATACCACCACATTAATCCTCTTTAGTATTTTCCTGTCCAAGTCTAGCATTTGTGTTAAACCTTCTTCTGCCAAGGTATTGGTATGGAAATAGATGGCGTCTACTCCAGCATCTTGGACCAATTCTTGTACTACCCTTTTCATTTCTTTTTTTAAAGACCTATTATCAATCTTTTTTATGAATTCGCTATTCACGGGCAATCCGGCTTGCTTAAGAGCCTCTAAGTATCCTAGATGTCTTTCTTGATAATGATGTAAGGATGATTCATATAGTATAGCTCCAATTTTTTTGTTTCCTTTTTCCAATAAATAATTGGTTGCCTGCATGGAGGCCTTAAAATTGTCTACCGTAACAAAATTGGTATTTAGATCATTAAAGAACCTATCAATCAACACAAAGGGGGTATCCGCATTGGTAAGTTCAGCAATAATATCTTTTGACCCCTCTGGTGCCGCTATAATAAACCCATCGACCTGTCTCATTTTAAGAAAATCTAACACCTTATTGAATTTCTCCACCTTTTCGTCCGACGATCCAAAAATAACCGTATAATCCTGCGAAAACGCCTCGTCTTCAATAGTTCTTGCCAAGTGCGAGAAAAAGGGATTAGAAATATCTGCCACAATAACTCCAATAGATCTTGTTTTATTGGTTTTAAGGCTTCTTGCATTCCAGTTGGGATGATAGTTAAGTTCCTTCGCCACCTGCCTTATCTTCTTGGCAGTTTTTTCTGATACCCTATTCTCTTTCCCTTTGTTGCTTAGAACATACGAAACCAAGGGTATGGAAACCCCCACAACTTTTGCGATATCCTTTAATGATGTTTTAGGTTTCATGTTATTCTTAGATTCAAATTAATGATTTAATATAAATCTGCAAATGTAACTTAGTAGTATTCTGTAAGTTAATGGTTTTAAAGCAGATATTTTATAATTGTTAAAATTACAAAATTCTAACTAAGATTCATTGTTAACATGGTTTATGAATGTGGATACAAAATCGTATCATGATGTTCCATCTTCAGGATCATAGATTTCATCGGTTTTTTTGTTGATTATGGATATAAGGAAACCCACTAGGAATATGGCTGTCGTTCCAAATACAATGGTCAGATACGTATGGAATGAAGCACCAAGGGAATCTTCACCAAAAAGCGTGCTGGAAAGGCTCATCCAGATAATAATTAATAGGCCTACGAGTACTCCAACGAGTGCTCCTTTAATATTTTTAGTTTTAGAGAAAAGTCCTAATAGTAATAGTCCCAACATGCCTCCGCTAAATATGGAGGAAAGTTTCCACCAGGCATCAAGAGCACTTTTTACGTTTATCATGGCAATGGCAATAACGATTCCAATAACACTTATGATAGCTGATGAAATATAAAGAACTCGCATTCCTTCTTTGTCCGATGCGGTCTTTTTAAAATACTTATTATAATAGTCGGTAAGAAATACGGTAGCCGAACTATTAAAACTCGTTGATATGGTGCTCATTCCCGCCGCAAAGATAGAGGCGATCATAAGTCCCGTAAGCCCTGCCGGTAGGGCGTTAACGATAAAGTAGGGAAATACACTGTCACTTTTGTTTATATCCTGCAGGGCTACGGGAAGGGTGTCGGCGGAACTGTAATAGGCGAAAAGCGAAGTGCCAATAAAAAGAAATATGGCGGAAATGGGGAGGTAGATTAATCCCCCAATCAATGCTGATTTTTGAGCTTCCTTATCAGATTTCGAGGCCATATACCGCTGTACATAATTCTGGTCTATACCATAATTTTGAAGGTTGATGAATACTCCGTAAATCAATACTACCCAGAAGGTGGGTTCGGATAAGCTAAGGCTGAAACTTCCCAGTCCAAATTTATCATTCTCCGCAGCAATGGCGAATACTTGACCTGGCCCTTCGGGCATGTTAAAAAGAATAAATCCAACACAGACCAAGGCCCCGACAATTAATATAATTCCCTGAATGGCATCAGTCCATAATACCGCAGTGATTCCCCCTAACATAGAATATATAGAAACTACCAAACCCGTAAAAATTATTATGGTAATCATATCCCATCCTACAATAGCATTTAGCGTAAGGGCCAAGAGATATAAAATGGTCCCGATTCGCATTAGCTGTGTCAGCAGGTAGCAAAGGGACACATAGATGCGCGCCCAAGCGCCAAAACGTTGCTCCATATAGGTGTAGGCAGAAGGACTGTTGATTTTCCTGTACAACGGCACAAAATACTTGACTGCAATTAAGGAGGCAATGGGAAGGGAAAGGCTAAAAGCCAAGGCATTCCAGTTAGATAGATAGGCATTCCCTGGCAGGGCAAGGTAACTTATACTACTAACGAAGGTGGCAAAAATAGACATGGTCACTACCCATCCAGGGATGTCTTTATTGCCCATAGTATAGGACGAAGAAGTTCTACTCTTTTTAAAAAACGAGCCACCGAAAAGGGCTATTCCCGCTATGTAAACGAAGAATACGATTAAATCTAAACTGTTCATTATAATTGGTTATTTAGGTATTTGGTTTAATTTTTAAAAGTAGGATATTCAGCGTACTTAAGTGTTGTGTAATGGTAAAATCCTTTATTTTAATATGGCGTCAAAACCATTTAATAATGGATGAAAGTTATGCAGCACTAATTGCTTTATCGATTAAGCAATAGTAATTAATTATTTCACAATATCAAAAGAAAGTGGGTTTATTTTAATAAGGATGTGGTTTAGTTTTTTTTATATCTGTATTTGATAATTCTAAATATACTTCTGAGTGTGACCAGACAGCCCTAATTTCTCTATATTGGATTGAATTTCTTTCAAATTATTAGAGATCACTTCCATTTCCAATTCCTTGAACTGTTTAAAGGGAGGGGCAAGATATGGACTACACAAACCTAAAAGCGAAGCTGCTCCTTTCAATCCTTTTAGATAGCTAGATCCATATTTACCAATATTGTAAAGCATTCTTGCTACTTCCATAACTTGCTTCTGCAACTGTTCCATTCTTTGAAAATCCCTGTCCAATGAAGCTTGGTACAGTGCAACGTATAATCGTGGAAACAAGTTGGCTCCACCATTTACACCTCCATCGCCACCCATGAGTACAGTTTCCTTTATCATTTCCTGTCTTACATCATACCTTAGGCCTGTGGCCTCGCCAGTAGTTCCCAAGATGAATACACCATGCACTCCACCGAGGATTAAATGCTCAATTAGTCTGTTCACGGCTGATACATCCAAATTGAAACCATCGGTTAAAGGGGTCAATAAGGGTGGAATAATTGCTTTTAGTTTTTGTGCCATTTTGATTTTTTTAAGATAAAGTTTATTTGGCTATCTGATCATGTCAATTTATTTTTTAATACCTGACCTTGTTTTTTCAGAATATCCCTAACTTCAGAAATGTTCACATTTCTTGGAATATCACTGTTTTTGAGGCATACATGGGCAGCTACTCCTGCTGCTTGTCCTAGAGACATCCAAGTAGGCTCCATTCTAATGGAACAGAATGCTACATGTGTTGCGGATAAGGCAACCGGAACAATTAAGCCGTCTATCTTTTTAGGAATCATGGCTCGATACGGAATTTCATAAGGTTGGGTTAAATGGGCTAGCATACCCAAATACCCCTCAAGAACAATATTGTCTTTACTGGGTATTTTATGTACGGGAAAACTATCTATTGGAAATTCCCCCATGGCAATAGTATCGTGGTGGGAAAAAAAGTCTGGTGTACTTTCCGTAACTGCCACATCGTGTTCAGTGATAGTATATTCTCCCTTTAACCTGCGACCTTCCCTTATATATAGTTGAAAAGGAAAATTTTTATTGTCGGTAAATTCATCTAATGGGAGATTGTACTTTCTAGCCATTTTTCTGTGTTCCTCAGGTATTTCGGTATCGTTTTGTAGGAACCAAATTAGGCCTAAGGCAATATCCTTATGGCGATTGCAAATGCGATTTCGCGTTTCCATACTTCCTTCTATATAGCCTTTGTTTTCTTCAGGAAAGGGAAAGGCCAATGGTCTAGGGTTAGTGTTGCCATCAACTTTTGAATTTGGAAGATCGGTTACTGACAAGGCCCTAACCATAGTATCAAAATGTTCGGGATAGTAGCCCCAACCTTCATGGAAAGTTGATGGGGCACTTAACCTTCCCGATTTAAGATCGTCAAAATAGGGGGTATATATACTACGGTTGTAATTATCAGGTTCTTTTTCCAAAATCCTACTGTTATGGATGTCAGTGGTCATGCAATAACGGTAAGTATACGCCGGCAAACCATCATCTGCAGCACCCGTACTACCCGGAAGAAAAACCCCTTTATCGTAATCAAAATAAATTACTCCCGCATGCGGCTCATTATATTCGTCCTTGCCTTCCCGTCCTAGGGAGTATTCAGCGCCAGCTGCAGCATAAAGATCGCCCTCGTATGTGGCATCGATAAAAATAGTTCCAGCCAACTGCCTTAGTTCTTTTGTAGATTTTCGTAAAATAATAATGCCTGTTAGTTTGTTTCCCTCAACTAAGGTTTCTTTAAGTAAATGCCCCTTGAAAATTGTTATTTTGCCTGTTTCCTTTAACATTTCCATTAGTATGTACTCCGCAACAGAGGGTTCAAAATAATACCCTTCACGGCAAAGCTTAACATCATTGGAGTTTGGGCCGTATTTATCTTTATAAAATTCAAAAACTTTTTTAGTAAATTCTTTAAATAGGCCTCCTATAAATTCCTTTTGTTCAACATCGCTTTTGCCCAAACCGCTGGTAGTCATACCTCCTATGTGGTTATGTGGCTCTATTAGTGCGACTTTGTGTCCTAAGCGTGCAGCAGTTATTGCCGTGGCAATACCTCCTGGGGTTCCCCCCATTATTATTATTTCAAATTTATTTTCTTGTTGTAATGTCATTTCCATTTTAATTTTCTACATGAATAATTCGGTAAGCTTTTCCTCTTTATTAATTTTTCTTCATTGTCCAAACAGTAAGACCTGATAAATCATTATAAGTGTTTTTTCTAAAGGAGCTGATTCCATAGGCAACGATCATGAATGTGCCATTGACCATAGCGCCTACCCAATAACTATGTATGGGGATGGTAATTGAATCGGGCAAAACTTCAAGAACCCCAAGTCCAAGGTAGATATTTAAGGATACCGCGACACCTAAGGCAACGGTGGCAGAAAAACCATCAATACGTTTGGTGAAAAACCCCATTATAAACAGAGCCATAAGACATCCCCCAAATATGCTAGCGACCATCAAACTAATATCATTCATACTTTCTTTTTCCATAATGCTGAATACAATGGCTCCACTAATGACTATGATCGTTACCATACAGGCGATTATATGAGCCGATTTCAAGTAGAAGCTATCAGATTTCCCTTTGTTCAACCAAGGTTTCATCAAATCGATCACTGTTACTGTTGAGATCGAGTTTATGCCAGAATCCATCGTACTCATCCCGGCGGCAATAACAGCCGAAATAACTATCCCTGTAATTACAGGAGGAATCTCAGATAGTATAAAATAGGGAAGGATCTGGTCTGCTTCGAGGCTGTTTATTACTGTATTAGGAAATTCCTCATAGTACACGAAAAGAGCCGTGCCTATAAAAAAGAACATAATCCACATTGGAACCGCAATTGCTGAATACACTATGGTTGCTTTTTTGGCCTCGCGGGTAGATTTAGCCGATGCATAGCGTTGTACCATATTTTGATCCCCGGCATAGATGCCCAACCAATTGATAACCCCTAAAATTGCTACGGTGTAAAATGTACGTTTACCCAAATCGAAGTTCATTTCGCCCAAACTAAATTTATTATTGGCCGAACCGACCTCGAAAATCTGTCCTAACCCTCCGGGAAGATCCACGACCACCCATATACAACAAAGGATCCCTCCCACAATTAATATTATTGACTGTAAAACATCAGTCCAAATAACAGCTTCGAAACCTCCCATAATAGTATAAATCCCTATGAAGATTCCTGTTCCTATTATTACTAAGCTGATGGGAGCTCCTGTTAAAAATTGAATGACCAGCGACACTAAAAATAAAATCTGAGCCATTCTTATGAGTTGTAGGATAATAAAACTTACCGTGCCATAGATTCTAGGGACCTTGCCATATCTGTCCCCTAAGTACTCAAAGGCAGAAATGAGTTTTCCTCGGCGAAAAAAAGGGATAAATATTAAAACGGCAAGTACGGTAATAAAAGGTACCGCTAAACTTATGGTTAGCTGTCGCCAATCCAATATGTAGGCCGCAGCGGGAAGGGCCAAAAAAGTAGCTGAACTAACAATTGTTCCAAGCATAGAAAGCCCTAAAACCCATCCTGAGAAGGATCTGCTTCCTAAAAAATAATCCTCTGTGGTCTTGTTTCTTTTTGAAAAATAAATACCAACCCCCAGGAGCCCCAGTAGATAGACGAGAATCGTAATAATATCGGCGGTTCGTATAGAGACGTCCATTAATTAGTTGTTTTGGCCCTGCAGCTGTGTCGTAGAATGTTTGAAGTAAGAAACAAGAAGGAGGTGTTTTAGTGTATTCATTCTATTGTTTTGGATCGTAACCTGACATATTTAATTTTTCCAAATCTGTAATTTTTATTTTTAGGACTTCTATTTTTTGTTTGGTTCCAGAAAAGGCAATCAAAATATATCCTTCGTGTTCAATTACATTGGGGTAATCTATTTGCCGCCCGCCCATTAAGTAGCCCATTTTTGTAAATACCATGCCATCATCGCTAATGGACAGGGCAATCGGATCTCGTTTTGTTGGGTGGGGGTTGGAAACCAGTATGTACTTTCCATTGCTCAATCTCAAACCATGAAATTTGGATCTTGCATCGGGAAAATTAGTTTGAATAGGTTTCGACCAAGTACGGCCGTTATCTGTAGAAAATGCCCTATATAAATATCCGCTTTGCCGATTATCGCGAAACAGCGCCATGAGACTTTTTTCATCCGGGAGAACCCACCAATAGGGCTCTTCTGCGGCTAATTCACTAGTCGTGCCCAAAACTGGAAAAACTTTCCAACTATCTTTTCCGTCGATCCCACCAACCATAAAGTCCACTCCTTTTACTTTGTAGTCATGGGATCTTCTTGACATCATCCATTCTCCCGAAGGAATTTTTTTTGGAGGGAAGTTATTTATAGCATCATCCATAATTAGACCATCATCTTTCCACATTTGGGTAGTCTCATCCCATTTAAAAGCCCTTAATTCAAGGCTTGGTCCAAAAAATCCTGCTGCCTCATCTGAAGCCGCCAACGCCAGAAGTTCTCCGTTATATAGCCAAAAACCTCTTGCAATCCAGCGCATTCCTTTAGGGTTTCTAGTATTATAAAATTCTGATGTAGGGCTTGAGTTCGATAGATACGGAGTCATTATTTTAGGCTCGGTCCATTCGATTCCGTCTGGACTTGTGGCATATTTTACCACTTGCCCCACTCGGTCCTCCACACCTGGGCCCTCACTCCACATTAGCCAAAATTTATTCGCATGGAATATCAAATAACTATGCTGATTTACACCTCCTTTAAAGGTTTTACCTGAAAAGATATATTCTGCGCTATTGCCTTCCTCCTGTACATTGCTCACAACCACATGTTCATAAGGAATCTTGGGAAGATCACTAAAATTAATATCATGTGGATTTTGAACCCAGTCTCCCTGCAACATTAAATTTGAAGTTGGATTAGTACTTGGGTCGGGATAATTTTGCTGACTTTTACAGCCCAAACCAATGACCAAAAACAGACTAATGACCATTATAGATTTAGATCTCTCTTGATAAGAGATGAATAGATTTTGTATTCTGTTTTTCATTTTTGATGGTGTTTATTTATAAAATATTTTGATATTGCCTCTCCTAGTGCAATAGCCTCCGCCCTATAACCGGATTGTGTACTTAAGGGAGTGCCCATATTCACCTCCAAGGTCAAGGAAACAACATTGTCCGTTGTATTTTCATTTACCCATTTAACCGCGTTTTCCTTGCCTTTTATTTCTACACGCTCACTGAAATAAAATTGGGTCATAGACTGTGTCAACTTATTCATTTCATTGATTGGCCTTGCATCCAAGCTTTGGAAAAAATTCAACCTATTTTGTCGTTGTTTTGCACTGGACAAATCCTTTGCTAAAGGCACAATAAAGTAGGGGTGGCTAGAATTTCCCGGACCATGAAAATCAATGAATAAATCCATTTTTCCATTTTTGGCCCATTGCGCTAGTTGTAACTTAGATTCGGTCATTTCAGGCCAGAATGATGATTCCTTGTCCCATCCACGGTTATGGTCGTGTGGTTTCTGATTCTTTCCTGTTCTACCTTCCACAACAGAATCGACATCTACAATGGGCAAAATAAATATTTGTGAAATACTCCTTAATGCTTTGGCCTCTGTGCCATTGGACATTAACCAGCACATAAGTTCATGCAAGACCCAACTACTTCCCGATTCAAAGGCATGTGCTCTGGCCTGCAGCCAAATGCCATACTTAAAATCTGAATCAGGCCCTGTATTTTTGAGTAGAAATGCGCTGACCTGTCTTCCTTTTTTTGTTTTGCAAAAATCTAGAGTTTTGATGTCCGGATAAGTCTTTACCTTTTCGGCCAGAATAGCGTTAATGTGCTCGGGCGTATAAGGCAAATCATAGGAAAACCATGTTTTTTCCCCTCTAATGATATGTTTAACAACAATAAAGTCTTTGTCGTCTATACTTTTTATTTCCCCAGCATTGGTAAGTCCCCAATTTTTCTGGTCATAACTAAAAAACAATTGATTATTTGCCCCTGCCCCCAATTCCAACTCAAGAATAATTTCATCTTTAAGGTTAATTCCCGCTACCATAAAATGCCACCAGATTTTGCTCCAACCCCCCTCACCTTCATCATGAGCGCTAATTCGGATAATGTTCAACTCTTCATCCTGGATAGTAACTTTTCCACCACCGTTGACAAAATTGGTTGAAACGAATATTTTCTGATTAAAACTTGGACTTATACCAAATGATTTCACCGGAATTAAGCTTGGAAATAGCGTGACGGAAGCTGAAATGAAACCAGTTTTCACTATGAAATTTCGTCTACTTACTTTAGTGCTGGACATATATTTAATGTTAGAGGGCTATTAAAATCATTGTAACACCTTAGTTAGGTTCTTACATTAGATTGCTTTAACGATTAAGCTATATTAATTAATATATTTAAAAACAGCAACTTTATTTGACATTAATTTAATTTTTGCGCGGTTATATTGATTAATAAATAGGAAAACACCTTTTAAAATAGATAATTGACAAGGTTGATTTTCATGGTAGATGGTTATTTAAATTTTGACCCCTTGCTGTAAAGAGTAAAGAACATTGTTGAAAGTTTTAATTTTCGGCCCTAAAATCGAGCCATAATTTAATAGGATAATTTTCATCACCTGGACGTCCCGAATAAAAACCTTTTTGACTCTTTGGACCGAGCTTACTGGGCTCCTTGAATTTGGTTCCTATGGCTGGAATTTCATATAAGAAGGAAAGATTGCCCATTGGAAATAGGGGGGATACCTTACTTGAAGCATGCTCCGGTTCTTTTGGCCGAAAGAGTTGAAAATATAAATTTGGGGTTTCAGAAATAATGGTAAACGGGGTTTCCGTAGTTTTAAGTCGCGCCCAATACAAATTACCGTGATATCCTTTAAATTCTGGGTAAATCAAATTATTAAAAGTTTCTCCAGTAACCGTATTATTGTACTGTTTTTCCCACACCCCAAAATTACTACCCTTGATCCTATTCCTCCATACCCTATAAGGTCCTCTGCCCATCCACCTTACCCCAATACATTTATCTTCGGGATAATCGAATGAAATGCCTATATAATCAATACCTTCCATCTTTTTTTGAAGCGGACTTGCTTCTATTTGCAATAGGCCGGTTCTGTGAAATTTCCAGATTATACGTTCGGGATAGTTATCGCCTAAAATTTCGAATCGGAAGTTTCCATCTTCGTCTTTTCCCCATTTTGTATCTGTAATTTGAGCAGTGCTCCCAGCTGGAACTGCTCCTCCGGTAATTGAGATTTCTCCCTTACTATTTTTAACGGAATGAAGGGTGCCATCCTTTTTGTTAAATACAATTTGAACTCCATTAGCGGAGGCACTTATTGTTCCATCCAGTTCTTTTATGCTTATTTCTTTGGCGGTATTGGAAATAAGCCGCAATAGTTCTGTGGCCTTTTTATCGGGCTGTACAATAGGCCAGCTCCATGTATATAGTTCTTTTCCATTGTGGTCTTTGGCGGTAAATTCAAATATATCGGCATCTTGAAGGGCTTTGCGACAGTCTAGTTTTATTTTTGAGGCGGTACCTGGTGCAGTGTCCGGGCCTAAAATATGACCCGTGCCAACTATTTGTTTTTCATTACTTCCTATTTCTGTTTTTAAAGTTTTCCAATTAAATGAACATTGACTTAAATTGGTATAAATAAATTTATTATTTAAAATCAGGGTTCCGTTCCACTCCTTGTTAATGGTGACAGGTGAAATTTGAACTGGGGACCAGACCTCCTTTATGGTATAAAAACTGGCTTCTTTTTCACGATGGGGCCCTAGAATTCCGTCAGGAGCATGGTGGCCGTCACCATCTAATACATGGCCAGGTTTATCGGTTCGTAAAACGGCCTCGTCTGAAAATGCCCATAGAAACCCACCCGCAAACAGTGGACTAGTTTGATAGTTACGCCAATATTCATCTAGCCCGGCACCTAGCCCCCATCATAAAGACCATGTAATAGCTCAGTGGCCATAAAGGGATCGATGCCGGAAACTAACCTTCCAGTAGCATAATTATATTCGGGATAATGACTGGTATCTACTCCGTTACGCAGTAACCATGGATAAATTACTGGGCGTTTTTGGATATCCCAATAGTGGATCCATTTTTCATTGGCAAAATTCCAGCCTCCCTCGTTGCCATGGGCCCAAATTATCACACTGGGGTGATTTTCATCTTTTAATACAACTTCTTTTATCATTTTAGGACCTACAAGGGTATCGTAACCATCCTGCCAACCGGTAACTTCATTCAATACAAAAATGCCAAGGGAATCGCACAATTCAAGGAAACGCTTGTCGGGAACATAATGTGACATACGCACTGCATTCATATTCATCTCTTTCATTAGTCTAATGTCCTCGAGGTGATTTTCCTCACTCAGACTGCGTCCTGTTTCGGGCCAGAAGGAGTGTCGATTGACGCCTTTGAAGATTACTTTTTCTTCATTTATATAAAATCCATCATGTTGGCGAAGTTCTATTGTACGAAAACCAATCCGTTTTGTAACTTCATGTAAAACCGAATTTTCATGCTTTAATTCAAAGGTAATGTCGTACAAAGTGGGCCATTCGGGATTCCAGGATTTAATGTTGTTAAACTTCGTCGAAAAAATTTCTTCTGAGTTGCCTTTCTTTAAATAGCCTAAATGTTCTGTATGGATTTTATTGCCTTTTAAATCATAAAGATGGACTGTGACCGAATAGTTCAATTTAGGGTTGTTGACCGCAATTAGAACCTTCAAGGCCCCATCCGCTTTAGCGTCTATAGCCGCACGGGTTACATGGATTTTAGGAAGTATCTCTAGAAAAACTGGACGGTAAATACCTCCGAAAATCCAAAAATCGGCCTGTCTTTCGGCACGGTTTATCGATTCGTTTTCGGATTGTTTGGCTACATCAACTTCCAATAAGTTGGTCTGGCCATATTTTAATAATTTGCTGATGTCATATTTAAACCTGGTAAAACCTCCCTGATGTGTTGTTCCTGCAGACTTTCCGTTTATCTTAACCTTGGTGTCGGTCATGGAGCCATCAAAAACAATATTGATAGTTTTGCCTTTCCAATTTTCGGGAACAGTAAATGTATGTTTGTACAGCCCGTGTTCCAAGCCCAATTTCTTATCCTTGTTTTTCCAATCGTGCCCATAGTTGTAAGTGCCAAAACCTTGCAATTCCCAATTGGAAGGAACAGCTATTTTAGACCATTTTTTACTATTTTGGCCATCCGTGCAATAGAAATCCCACTCAACGGTATTGGCAGCGTCGGTGCCAGAAAGATGTACCACCTTTGTTTTCTGGGGATATAATTGTACGGAAAACCCAAGGGCTATTAATAAATAAAGTATTTTCTTGGATATCATGTCTTATTATAGATAGATGGTTTTTGACTTTTAAGGGGCTGCCCTTTACAAATTCTTTGTTTGTTGCTCTTTTGATGAATACTGTTTTACCGGCTAAAACTGCTTGGAATCTATTTTTGATCAGGAGTTGGATTGCAGAAGTTATCCAACTCCTAAAGCTCTAAAATATTGAGGACTAGCGTTTAAAATATTTATATTTTGCGGGTTGCTGTTTTCCTGTTGTGGTCATGGTAGTAGTTATTTCGTGATTAGGTCTTTCCCAATAGTATAAGACCCCAGTTTCCGTTCCTACCAATAGGTCGGGAACACCGTCGTTGTTAAAGTCGGACACTACTGGCCCATCGGTATGGCCCATAAGTGTTTTGGAGACCACCCGTCCCATGTATTGCAGAACCATTTTGCCGTCTTTCGTTCCCATGTTTTTCATCCAATCCACAGCAGGTTTAGAGGAAAAGACAAGATCTTCTAAGCCATCGCCATCCCAATCGGCAAATGTTATTTTTAACCTGCCATGGCTGGAACCGCTTAATTGATTTAATAAAATAGGGTTTCCATCGGGGAAGACGAAATTACGCATAGGATGTCCCAATTTTAGGGAACCCCCTTCCTTAATTCTAGGATAAACAACGAGATATCCTTCATAATCTAGCATGACCAAATCGTTAAGTCCATCCTGGTTTACATCCATTATGAACGGAGAAGTCCGCCAAGGTGCAAGTAATTCCTTTCCTACGGAGACTCCAGGTGTCCATGCCGGTTTTTGTGATTCTCCTTCCCACTCTACCTCAATAGGTTTTGGTTTGCAAAGTTTTGGTGCTTTCCGACTTCCAATGTTTTTTAACCACACGATATTTCCGTTGTGGTCGTTCACTAGAATATCCGCTAACCCATCACCGTCCCAATCGCCTACATCAATGGTGGTATAGCCCCAATGCGGTTCTTCGGTATTGGGTAGTGCCTCGGTCGGGATTATCCTTATAGGAACTCCTGCCACTTCTAAGGGTTTAGGGGCATCCCATTTAGGGAGGTATCCTCCCAAATTTTTGATAAAGCAAATATCACCAGCTCCATTACCACTTATAATATCTTGGAGTCCATCCCCATCCCAGTCATAAACACGGGGCGTGGCCAAAGCACCTACGTCCACGAACTTGGCTTCTTGTTGCAAGAACCTAGGCGGCAGGAATTCTGGGATTCCATCCACTATTTTACCTGTATTTTTCAAAAAGGAGACCTTTCCGTCTTCGTCACCTGCCAAGATATCCACGAAACCGTCCTGATTTAAATCTACTGCACGTAATCTAGTAGCATTTCCATATAGTGAATACAATTGTATTGGTTCATCTTTATATTTTAAGAGTTGCCCTTCTTGATAACTATATTTTTTTGAATTCCCCTTATTTTTAAAGTATATTATAGTTGAAAAATCACTTATAGCAATGTAGTCCAGATCCCCGTCATGATCGTAATCTGCCAAAGGGACTTCCAAATAGAGATGATGTCCTATGGGTTCCCCAGATGCTGTTAGCACTTTTTGGGGTGCCTCATATTGAGGGGATTCATTACTGCCATTGTTTCTAAAAAAAAGTAGGTAATCTCCATACTTTGAGGACAGGCCACACATTAAATCATAAATTGAATCATCGTCAAAGTCGATTAATTTCCAGGTATTATATTTGGTGTCCTGTATATGCCCTGTGGCTGGTATTTGTAATGTTACGCGTTTCCAAAATACATTTTCGGGAACATCGGCATACATCAATAATTGATCATTTGTTTTGTCTGGAGTTAAAACATGATACTGCCCATCAACTTCGGATACTTCAAAACATTTTCCATCATACCCTAGTCGAAATCTTTCTGTGGAAACCCGTTCTCCATATCTAAAAATTGGCATATCCACATTTCCGCTAATGTTTTCGTAATAGAACACCCCAGATTCCACATAGCTTCCTGATTGGGATACGAGTAGATCTAAATCCCCATCCCCATCAAAATCCATGGGCATTGGTACCGATTTAAACCCCACATCGAGATCTACCAATAAACCCGGATTGTTGAATTCGAGCTTTTGTATTCCATTGTTATTGTTAGAAGATACGGGCTTATTACTGGGGTCAGTACTACATGACACTAGGGAAGAAATAATTACAGTTCCAATAATAACGCTTTTTTTAGAAAACATTTTATACGAGTTTAACAGAGATATATAAATTTCAGAAATAGCTAGACAACTCCTTTTTTGATAATGTCACGTTTCTCAGTCATAATGAATTAACCTATTTGAAAAAACATAGTAAGGCAGGTATGCCATACTTCAATACATCATGACAATCCTTAAAATATTGGGCTGATTATAACCGAATTGTAATTTAACCAACTTAATGTCTTAACCCTTTTCCCGAAAATCCACCCTTCGCGCATTTCTGATAAATTCCCTTAGTGTACATAGATCATGGCCCATTTCTGAAATAAATATTTCTTACATTATGGTTGGTATCCTCAATACAAAAATCAATTGTAGGTTGCTTTACAATTCCTCCAATTCTGGAATCTTTATTTTCAACACTTCTATTTTTGGTTTAGCATCCTCTGAAGTGGCAATCTATAAATATCCATTGTGCTCCAAGACATGGAGGTATTCTTCGGTTTTATCTTTATTAAATCCTGAGAATAAAAAGGGAATAACCAACATATAAACTATGATAACAACCGACTGCAATTTTATAAACTCTTTCATTTTTTTGCTCATCTGTTGGTTATTTTAACCTTGTCCACTATAAATTCTTAGTGCTCTGTTCATTTGACCGATCACTATTTTACTGCCTACAATTGCTTTGGGTCTATTACCACATGTTTTACGGACTGTCTTACGTACGTATAGGTGATATGAACCAACCCATCGGCGGTCTGAATAATAGCCGGGTAGGAATATCCTGATTCTGCTGGGACATTTTCCAAGGTCATTACGGGTTTCCAACTAATGCCGTCATCGGATATGGCCAGATTAATCATATTTCTACCCTTAGGTTCTTCTCCCTCTCTTGTGGTGTGATTATATATTAACAACTGCCTTCCATCTTCTAAGGTCACAGCGTCCGTGCCAGAATTTGGGTTGGGAAGTTCGGTAGCGGTCATTTTACTCCAGGTCTGGCCTTGGTCATCGGACCAGCTTTGGGAGATTACATTTTGTCTTGTTCTACACAATACCTGCATTTTACCATTTGGATAGGTGAGAATGCTAGGTTGGATGGCATCAAATTCCTTTCCGTCATTTATAGGGCCTACAACCTCCCAAGTTTTTCCATTGTCTTTGCTTATTTCAAAGTGCACCATCCAATCTACATCGCCATCTTCCAATTTATATTCGGCACTAGTGGGTGAGATTATGGTTCCGTCGGCCAATTGGATGGGTTTGTTTTTGATGGGCCCCAGTAGGTGACCAATTTTTTCGTCAGAGCCCATTTTTTCCGGTTTGGACCAAGTTTTTCCACCATCCGGAGAAGTCATTACCATTCCCCACCATGTTCTAGGGTCAGGCCCCACCTTATAAAACAACATAAGAGGCCCTTCAGCAGGCTGAAAAAGAACAGGGTTCCAGGTTGGATAGCGGAGGGTGTCACTTTGTACTCCATTGACTACTTCTACCGGCCATGTCCATTTCCCATCCTCCATTCTTGATACCCAAATACCAACATCGGGATTTTTCTCATGGGTACCTGCAAAAAAAGCACTCACAAGACCAGTTGGGGTTTCCGCTATGGTAGAGGCGTGGCATTCCGGGGTAGGTTTGTTGTCTAAAGGGTAGATTAATTCCCCACTAAGGTAAGCACCTTGCCCTGGTTGGGATAATGGAGGTAAAGTGAAATTACCTGTAATGTCATTGCTGCTTTTGGTTTCTTCGGTTACGCTGTTTTTCTCCACTTTATTCTTACAGGAGATAATCATTAGAACCAAAACTGGAAGGAAATAAATTATACGTTTCATAATAGTTTGTTATTTTACTTATTTGGTGATTATTGAATGAAAATTTATCAGGTTATACGTTTTATAATAATGCTCCTTAATATGCTGGAGGATCCCAAATGGTAGCAGCAATATATCTTTCCGGACCAGTTTCCTTATCCATATAATAATATAGGGCTACTATTTTACCGTCCGCTCGTTGCACAACTCTTGGATAGCCAAGATCTTTTCCGGAACCGTCATTACGAAGCACATAATCCTTGCTCCATGTCCGTCCATTGTCCTTACTAATCTTTGCCCTGATTTCACTTTTGTCTCGGTTGTTTTTGATATCTTGCTCCAAGGCCCTGTAACCATAGATCAGACATATTCTTCCATCTTTCATTTTTACCATGGCAGGAGGATTGCCATCTCCACAGCTTTCCACTGGATTGGGCAAGGGGTTCCAGGTTAACCCATTGTCTTTGGACAGGAAGGCATCTATAAATCGGCCTGATTCTTCCCTTCTGCGTGTGGTTACCAATATTTCTTTGTCGGATAACCTCACGGAAGCCGGCATGATGGAAAATCCCACTGGTTCGGGCCCGATCCAAGAAACGAAGTCCCAGTTTTTACCGCCATCCATTGTTTTTACACATAGTACACGACCTTCTTTTCCGTTGGCTTTGGCAGCGGTAAGAAATAGCATACACTCATTTTCACCATCAATAATATAGTCGGTCCGTGCGCCAATCCCAGGCGTATTAAAATTAGGCAAGTTAAACGGGCCTTGCCAATCATGGCCCCTGTCATAGGAATACCAAATGCGCGATTCGGCACCGTGGTGGTCCGTCATACGCACCGTAAATGCCAGATTGGGGTTCTTAAAGTTGATACGATTAGCGGGAACTGGTTTAGGAGCTTGTACGTCTTTTCTTATAACCCCATGGTAGCTTCCATTATCGGGAACCACGAGATCCCCATCTACTGCTCCAGGGTCCTCTACAGCCCAATGCTCTCCGCCATCAAGACTGCGGGCCAACACATGAAGCTCCGGTTTTTCTTTGTCAAAATTATGACGGCCGGGTCCTAAGTCCTTGTAGTGACCTTTTGAGAAACCTACTAAAATCTCATTGCCCCAATTCCATACCCCATGGTTTGCTGGCCAGCCACCAAACATGCCCGGTTCGTAATATACTTTTACATGTTTAACATTTTCCTGTGGTAGCTGTCCATAGAAATTTGTTGTACAGAAAATGTACAAAAGTGTTATGACCAAGGTGAATTTAATTTTCTTCATGTTTTTAATAATATGGTATGGTCACGATTTTTAAATTCATAAAATGAGGTTGTCCTAGCTGACATATTAATTGGGTATCTTGTTAATAGATCGGTCCGTAATTCTCACATGCCCTATAATCTGCGGCTTCTTGATCCATTCCAAAAGAAGCCCAATCCTTGGGTCTAAATATTCTTTCGGGTTCCACATTATGCATATTTACTGGGATCCTTAACATGGAACAAAGGGTTATTATTTCATCACCAAAATGGCCATAGCTGAAAGCTCCATGGTTGGCCCCCCAATTGTTCATAACACTATAAACATCCTTAAAAGCTTGATCATTGTTTAATTTAGGAGCGAACCAAGTAGTAGGCCAGGTAGGATTGGTCCTCTCATCCAATGTTTTATGTACTTCTTCAGGAAGTGCTACCGTCCATCCTTCTACAATTTGCATAACAGGCCCCAGTCCTTTAACCACATTAATCCTGCACATGGTTACCGGCATTTCGCCTTTAGTGACAAAATGGGAAGAGTATCCTCCTCCTCCAAAATATTCGTACATCGCCGGAGGCCAGTCTGTAGCTTCCAAGCATTTTTCAGCTTCTTGTTCCGATATTTCCCAGTAGGGCTTCATGGCTGGTTTCCCATTTTTTTCCTGTTGTCCCGTGCCGTCTAGTGTTGAAGAACCCGAATTAATTAAGTGGATTATTCCATTGGCCGCTTTACCCTGTAGCTTATGACCAGTAACTCTTTCTATGGAAGTCGGACTCCAAAAGGTTCTTACATCGGAAAACATTTGTGCCTGATTGGTCAATAGATAACCAAATAGCATGGAGATGCCATTAAGGCTGTCATTTTCGGTAGCCATCATATAAGGAGGACGAATTCCGCTCCAATCAAAAGAAGAATTTAGGATGGCTTCCATAAAGTCGCCATTGGGCATATAATCGTTCCATTGTCTTTGACCTTGGAATCCTGCTGCAATGGCACCGTGTCCTAAGGCTTCCTCTCCAAAGCCTAACGCGGCCAATTTTGGATTGCCAATCATTAAATCTCGCGAAATCAAGGTCATTTTAACCACGGTCTCCCATTCTTCATCCATGCGTTCCCTTGATTTTTGTAAGTCTTTGGCATTGTAATTTTTACCTTCCTCACAATGCTCTTTGGTCCATTTTAAGGCTTTTTTAAATTCTTCCGGATCAAATATGTTGTGCTGTAACCTTCGGTTTACTTCGCTCATATCCACATATTCGTTTCGCATCCCCAAATAATTCTGAAAAAAGTCTTCACTAATTATAGAACCCGCAATCCCCATGGAAACAGAACCTATGGATAGGTACGATTTACCGTTCATCATGGCCACTGCAAGTCCGGCTTTAGTGAATTTCAATAACAACTTTTGCACATCTTCTGGAATGTTTTCATCATCGCTATCCTGTACCTCCTTGCCATAGATGCTAAAAGCTGGGACTCCTTTTTGGGCATGTCCGGCCAAAGCCGCCGCTAAGTAAACGGCTCCTGGTCTTTCTGTGCCGTTAAATCCCCATATGGCTTTTGGGCGTGTGGGATTCATATCTATGGTTTCCGTTCCGTAACACCAGCATGAGGTGACTGTTATAGATAGTCCAACGCCCTCTCTAAGGAATTTTTCCTCACATTTTTGTGCTTCAGGTACCCGACCAATGGTGGTGTCGGCAATAACACATTCTACATTTGTCCCATTATAGTTCTTTAGGTTAGCGGAAAGAAAGTCGGCTACCCTTTGTGCCATGGCCATGGTGGTCTGCTCCAAGGACTCTCTAATACCACCTAAACGGGCATCGATTACGGGTCTAATTCCTACTTTTGGTATAGCTCCTAAATGGTTGTGGTTGTTTTTCATCACTTATTTTTTTCGGTTTCTAATTTGTGTTTTTTAATGGATTTAACACTGGTCAGGTTATCGCCTTAGGCTTCCTGTAATTCTTGAGCTTCTATATAATCTGCCAATGTTGAGTATTGTGCATACAGGTTTTTATATTTTTCTACATTCTGGGATATAGGGTAGTATTCCTTTTGAAATCCGCTTCCCATAGCATCTTGGGCCTCCTTTATAGTTGAATGCATACCGGCGACTACGGCTGCCACCATAGCTGCACCTAGGGCACAGGTTTGTTCTGATTTTATAATCCTAATTGGAAAATCTAAGACATCCGCTAATATTTGCATCACGAATTCTGACTTTTGTGCCACGCCACCAATAGCAATAACACCGTCTATACGAACACCTTCGTTCTGGAATTGTTCAATTATTTTTTTCGATCCAAAGGCTGTTGCCTCTACTAGTGCCCTAAAAATATTAGGAGCCGTGGTGCCTAATGTTAACCCCTGAAGGGCTCCTTTTAGATTTTGGTTGGAATTTGGAGTTCTTCTACCGTTCATCCAATCCAATGCAATTATTCCAGATTCTTCTATTTCTATTTTACTTGCAGCCAAGGATAGTTGGGATAGCATCTCCTTTGCCATTTCCTGTAGTAATGCTGCTTTGGTGGCTTCGTCTAACAATTGGCTATTGGCAATTATTTTATTTGCGGGCCACATCAGAATATCTCTATACCAGGCATATAGATCGCCAAAGGCAGATTGGCCAGCTTCAAGACCTATCATATTGGGAAGGATAGATCCATCTACCTGACCACATATTCCGTGAATTGTTTTATTGCCAATTTCAGACTTGGGGGCTACAATCATATCACAGGTGGAGGTTCCAATAACTTTCACCATATGATAGGGTTCTATAGCCCCGCCAATAGCCCCTATATGGGCGTCTAAAGAGCCTACGCCAATCACCACGTCCTGGGGTAGGCCTAGCAGTTGCGACCATTCCGCTGAGATGGTTCCAGCAATATGGTCTGAAGTATAAGTGTCTGTATAAAGACGGTCCCTTAAACCGGATAATAAAGGGTCTAATTGTGTCCAAAATTCGTCTGCCGGTAGACCATTCCAGTCGGCATGCCACATGGCTTTATGTCCTGCTGTACATCTGCTCCTTTTTAGAGTTTCAAGATTAGTATTTCCAGTGAGTAGTGCGGGAATCCAGTCGCAATGTTCCATCCAAGAATATGCCGTTTCCCGCACATCTGTATCTATACGCAGGGTATGTAGGATCTTGGCCCAAAACCATTCTGAAGAATATTCTCCGCCACTGTATTTGGTATAATCGATGCTACTTCTGTTATGCGCCTGTTCGTTAATCTCTTTAGCTTCCCCTACGGCAGTATGATCTTTCCATAAGATAAACATGGCATTTGGATTTTCTTCAAAACTGGGGAGTAGCGCCAAGGGCACTCCTTCTTTATTGACTGCAACGGGTGTGGAGCCGGTACTGGCAACTGAAATTGCTGCTATGCCGTTTACTATTTCATCTGATAAGGTCGCGGTTACTTCTTTGATCGCCTGTTTTAAGCTCTCAATATGATCTAGGGGGTGTTGTCTAAATTGATTGTCTGAAGGATTGCAATACAACCCCTTGCCCCATCTTTCGTATTGGGCTATGGCATTGCCAACAATATGGCCATCACTGGAATCTACCACTATGGTCCTTACAGAATCTGTTCCAAAGTCGATTCCGATGGTGTATTTCCGATTCTTCATAAGCTGGTTTGTATAGAGGTTGACTTTAATTTAAACGTTTAAGCAAGCAATTTATGAAAAATATGTTCATTTTACATCAATTATATTACTTTTTTAGCATTTGAGGAAATTTGCTAAGAATACGATGGCTTTATGGGGTTAAAACTATGTTATCCCAATCGCGAACTGTAAATTGGCCTTAGATATCATTGGTTTGGCGAATTTTTAATAAACATTCCTCAAAGTATCGAGTTTTTTTATCAAATAAACTTTACTTTTGCAGCCGCGGATTTTAACAAGAATCTGCTAATGGCCTCATAGTTCAACGGATAGAATAGAAGTTTCCTAAACTTTAGATCCAAGTTCGATTCTTGGTGAGGTCACTAACCAAACGTGCGTAGCACGAAAAGCGCCAGCTTTGAATCGAAGCTTGTGCAGCGCGGAGTCGAAGTAATTCTTGGTGAGGTCACGAACCAAACGTGCGTAGCACGAAAAGCGCCAGCTTTGAATCGAAGCCTGTGCAGCGCGGAGTCGAAGTAATTCTTGGTGAGGTCACTAACCAAACGTGCGTAGCACGAAAAGCGCCAGCTTTGAATCGAAGCCTGTGCAGCGCGGAGCCGAAGTAATTCTTGGTGAGGTCACTTTTTAACTTATAAATCCGATCGTTTTATTATAAAACGATCGGATTTATAGTTTCTCAACTATTCTTTGATATCATATGATATTTAAAGGTTGACTGAACAGGGCTCCTGTTTCCCATCACTATGGGGATTGATTTTTAATGGTGGAGTTTTATTAGTGAATCTCGAAGACTTCACTGGTTCTTAAAATGATCAAAAATCTTTATCCCTTGTTGTTCAGGGTTCCTTTTTGATTGTTTACATGAAATAATTTTAGTTGTTTGGCCACAGTATTTCATATAATTTTTTGCCTAGATTAGTAATTTTAAAATAAATGGATAGTAAATTATTGCTATATCTGTACGTTATGCAACAGGAAAAAGCATTTCGGATAGATTGAAATAATGATTGAAATTAGTAACTTTGAGATTATGGATATAAATCTTCAAAATAAGAAAATCGAACTGATTCAGTGGCTTTCAACTCTGAACGATAAGTCCATGATTGACGAGCTGATGAAGCTGAGGGAAAAAGAAAGAACTGACTGGTGGAATGAGATTGAGTCCCATGAAAAGGAATCAATTGAGAAAGGGATACAAGATGCCGATGATGGAAAACTAACTTCTCACTCAACTGTAAAGAAAGTTTATGAGAAGTGGCTTTAAAATTGTTTGGGCAGATCACGCTTTATCCGAATTAAAAAAGACTATCGAATATTTGGAAACCAACTGGACCGAACGAGAGTTGAGAAATTTTTCCGCAAAACTTGACCACACCATTGAATTAATCTCTAAAACTCCTGAATTATTCCCTTCTTCAACAGAAAAATCAGGAATTCGAAAAGCTGTTGTTGAAAAATTCAACAATCTATATTATAGGGTCAATAATGAAAATGTTGAAATCATTTCATTGTTCTCAAATCGACAAAACCCTAAAAAGAAAAGAATATAATACCGTTGCATAAAATAGGCAATCGTTGCACATGCCATTAATACCTCTTGGATATACAACGATGTCGATGACATAGACACAATACAAATATATGTCGATTTTCCTATAATTTATCGACACCTTTGTAACTAATGATAAGGCTATATCGGAAAGTATCTAATTAAAATGGCATCAGCTGAAATATTAAGAAATCAACCTGCAGCTTTGATCTATCTTAATGCTTTAAGTCCTATTTTCCAATGGTGTTATTAGTTACTGTTTCTTATAAATGGCTATTCAGTATTACCCCGCTCTTTCTACTTTTTTTACTAATGGTTCCCATGGAAAACCAACCTTCTTTTCCATGAGACAGGGATTGGAGTTTTATCATGTAGTGATAATAACACAACTTTTCCCCACTTTTCCCGTTCCTAATAAACGTGTAACACCAATAAACATGAACCTACTAACATCTTTTATAGTCTACCTATTTGTTGCCGTACTCCTTGGTACATTGTTATTCTTCGTTGGGCAGGGTGGTTATAATTTATATGAAACCTACAATAGCCTTACTCATAACGATCGGTATCAATGGGAGCAAATTGAGGGAGATATTGTGGAAGTGGTCCTGAATAAGCGTCCTAATCCAAATCTGCCCGAAGAAACGGCTATGGTGTTCCCCTTAATGAAATGCATCATTAAATATTCTTATAGCCATAAAGGGGAAACTTTTACCAACGCATCTATAGGACTCAATAGCGAAAAGCACTATGACAGTTACTTTCACAGCAAGCTTTACTCAAAACTGGAAGATAAAAAGAAGGTGATGGTTTATTATAACCCCAATAATCCAGCACAATCTGCCCTTATTAAATACGATGTTGACCTAAGAAATATGGGTGAAGGAATTGCTATGTTGATCTTTCCTCTTTTACTTGGGTGTTGGATATTTATACATATGAGATACTCGGCGAATTACTTAACTGATAGAATAACTGTTGTAGCATGATAATTACTTTCCTTATCGGATTGGTCTTCAGTATATTTGGAATAGTCATAAAAATACTGGACCATAAGGCCAAAAGATGGCATAAAACAATTGGAACCATTAGCAAGGCTCAACTTGTGGAAAAGATATCTAAAGACTCTGATGGAAATCAGAAGATAAAATATACGGTAGACCTTGCCTATGACTACGAGTCGCCAGGAGGGGAACAAACCCTAGTAGGGGACAATCTTTTTCCTTACATGGGTACCTGGGGAACCAACAGCGAGGAGAAAAATAAAATCTTGGAAATATTAAAGGAAGGTACCCAGGTGAAGGTGTATTATAACCCGCATAAAACATCCCAGTCTTGCTTAATTGTTGGAGCAAATTATTCCATTAACTATGCTATTTCTTTCGGATTGGCCTTTCTCGGACTTGCCCTAGTGTTGTGGATTTATGAAAAAAGTGATAATTCACAATGGGTGCTGGACCAAATTTTGGTTAATTAAATCATACGTCAAAATAGAAATAGCGTAATGTTACAATTAGAAGTATAAGTAGTTTTTATTTTGAGCTTGAGCGAATTCTATCTTAGAATGTAGAATCCATCCCTCAGACGGGCCCGAGCAAACGAACTTTAGCTAAAATAAGTTTGGTGTTTAAAGGTAAGGTGCTAATTAAATGGCGGAGCTTTCCCTAGTACAAAGTAGTAAGTAGTTAGATTGGTTCGGTTCAAGCCTGTAGCATCTTAACTGTGAAACATTATTCCTTGGGAATATGAAGTAACGACCTGTGTCACGTTTTATATAATTATCTACTATCCATTTGAGCAGATCTGCGTTAGGTATATCGTTTTGTCTTCCTTATCCGCAGAGTACCGAACGGAAAATTTGAAGTGTGGAGCCAGTTGATGCGATAGTCTACGCGCCGTCTAGCTCCTCTAAGCCAAGGTTTATCGCACCTTAGTTTATCGGCACTGTTAGTTTCTTTTATTATACCCTTGTTTAAATGGTAGGAACAATGGTTACCTACTCTTTAATCCCATGCCTTATGGCAACTCTAGATTTTCTATGTGGAGCTTGGTGGTAGGAACCATTAAGATTTGCTACATTGGCCAATTATATAAAGTGAATTAACTATTGCCAAAGAGAATCTCTAGAATGAAAAAACACCTTTATTTAATTGCCTGTATCACTCTTGTGGTGGCATGTCAAAAGAATGCTACCACCGAAACCATAAAAGTGAATGAAGAAAAGCTGCTTTATAATTTAAAGGTAATCTCACACGATTCCATGCAAGGGAGATTCTTTGGAACTGAAGGGAATTACAAAACGCAACACTACATTGCAGAACAATTTGCGGCACTTGGAATAGCACCCGCATTTGCATCGGGAAGTATTCAAAATTTTCCATACACCTTTAAAGGAAAATTTAGACATAGAATTTATCCTGTTGCCAATCCTTCCCTAGACTATAGCAATGTGCCGGACACCACGGTAACCGGTGGGAATGTAGTCACTATGATTAAGGGTGAAAGTGAAAGGGCCATTGTAATAACCGCGCATTTAGACCATTTAGGGGTAAGGGATGGTGAGATTTTTAATGGAGCCGATGATGACGCGTCCGGAACTGCGGCATTACTGGCCATAGCCGATTATTTTAAAAACAGATCCCCAAAGCACACCATGATTTTTGCGGCGGTAGATGCCGAAGAGATCGGGTCTCTAGGGGCCGATTATCTACTCAATAATTTCCCGATTGCCATAGAGAACATTGCTCTCAATGTTAATATGGATATGATAGGGCGGAATGATTCCTTACAACTTTATGCTTCAGGACTGTACCATTACCCAAATTTAAAGCAGCCTTTGGATAAGGTAAAATCTACCAAAATACAGCTGTTATACGGTCATGATGATCCTAATGATGAGGCAAAGGCAGATTGGACGTTCTCTTCTGATCATCGTATATTTCATAAAAAACAGATTCCATTTATTTATTTTGGGGTAGAAGATCATAAGGATTATCACCAGCCTACCGATACCTACGAGCAGATAAGTAAAACATTTTATGTAAGTGCGGTGGAATTAATTATTGAGGCCATTGAAAAATATGACTCCTTTTTAATGGATGAAACCTAGACCTGTTTAGCTCAACCTGAAACCGTTTCTAAGGCTTTAGAAGAAGGGTGTACATGTTAGAAATGCATCGTGAAACCTTGTTCTAATGCTTTCTGGTGAAGTAGCGTTCATGCATTAATAATATTACTTTAAGTATGAAATTTCACTTAGATTTCCATGTCAATTCAGGATATAGGAATAGAAATTATATCTGTATGTTGACCATCATTAAAAATCAGGATTATGCAAAAAACTTCAATTTTTATTTTATCAATTTTTATCTCAGTTTTATTATTTTCATGTACCGGAGATTATGAGGAAGTTTCAGAACAGGAATTCATCAATAACATACTTCCAGAAGTTGATATAAATAATGTTACAATAAAAAACAACGAATTAATCCTCATATCCACAAATGATAACGAGAGGTATAGGATTAAAGGTAACCCACCGAATTCTTTAAATATCTTGATAAATAAAATACAGTCGGAAAATCAAAATTTTGGGGTGACCTATACTGATGAGCCAAATTATTTTGGTAGTATATTTTTACTAATTCCTATTCTCATGCCCTTTATAATCCTAGTGCATATTATATTGTTATGGGTAGCGCTTAGAAGAATTATTCAATCGACAGTAGCGCCTATGGAAAAATTGGTTTATACTATTATTTCAATATTTGTTCCACTTTTTGGCCCTATAATCTATTTAACTACCAAAAAGAATTAGATCATAATCACATTTAAGAAAGAGGCTGCTCCCCATCGGTAGCAGCCTCTTTCTATAAAGATCTGCAATATTAAGCAACCGTTTCCTTCTGGTTCAGTAACGTAATTTTACTTTCTACGCCTACACCGTTCACTAAATTGTCCAATATGGGGCAACGCGCTTCTACAGCTGCAATTAGTTCTTGTATCCTTTCAGGATTTTCGTCTGAATCGATTATAGTTTCAACCTCTATTTTCTGGTATCCGGGACGTACATTTTCGTCTATTCCAAGGAAACCGCGCCAGTCAATATTACCTTTGGTTTCTACCTTAACCCCATTTAGCTGTATACCCTTTAGCGCGGCTACGGCCTGATAAGTTATTACTTGGCATGCGCCTAGAGATCCCAGCAAATACTCAATGGGATTGGGGCCTACATTTGTGCCCGCTAAAGCTTCCGGCTCATCGGCGATAAACTGGAATCCCCTAGCGGTGTTTTTTACTCGGACATGCTCTTCCAATTCGGAAGTGACCCTAAAAACCCCTTTTGTTTTGCTTACATCCTTCTTGGATTCTTCAATAATACCTTGAAATGTACTTCTTACTAATTCTGACATGATTTTGTTTCGTTTAGGTTTATAATAATTATGCGTAAATAATACTGTGGATTAGGCAACCAGTTCCCTGTTATTCTGAACTGTTAATTTGCCTTTCACTTTATTTGTATTTGCAAAAATGTCCAATACCGGGCAAACTGCTTCTACTTGTTTGTATAGCGCTGCCAGTATTTCGGGATCTTCTTTCGATTCGATAACGGCATCAACTTCTACCTTTAAATAGCTAGGACGTGTTTCTTTATTTAGGCCTAAGAAGCCATTTAGGTCGGTGTATCCTTTAACCTTTACCACTACATTGTCTACCTGTATGCCTTTTAAAGACGCTAACGCCTTATAAGTAATGGCTCGGCATGCGCCTAAGGTTGCCAATACATATTCTACGGGTTTGGGTGCAGAATCGTCACCTCCTAAGATATCTGGCTCGTCAAATTCACAATTGAACTGCCTAGTGGTACCTTTTACAGTGAGTTTTTCTCTCAATAAAGCGGTTGCTTCAAAGTTGGCCGTTGCCTTTTCTGGATTCTTGTGGATATCCTGAATAAGGTCTTCAAATGATTGTTTTACAATCTCTGACATTGTTGTAAAATTTATGGATGAAAAAATAAATACGTAGGAATAGGGGAGGGCAATGCAAAAGCATATGCCCAACAGACGGAAAGGTCTTCGGTCTTGTCTATTTTAAAATGGGTGGATTACATACAGCCACACATAGACATCTCCATTTTCTGCATACAGCAAAATAAATGGTGACTCTTGTGGAGTATAGATTTCTTAGAAAAAGTGTAATTGAGAAATGTGTCCTGTGTCTTCATGATGTCTTTTTTATATTCCTCTTTTCAGAGTCAGGATTTGGCACCTTTTCATTTTTTGACGGTTGCCAGTAGGTCATAGAGCCAGTCTCTCGCTACTTCTTTATAAAATCAAGCATCTTTTTAGGATGTCATTGACGAAATTGTAGGGCAAATATAGATGTAGAATCTTAAAAACAAAACTTTCTGGCCTCTTTTTTAAAAAAGCACTCCATAAATAACTGTCTAAAAATGAGATAATCCTACTACGGAAGAAGATGAGGCGTATTCTACAGGTCAAAATAGAATCACATAACCCGATAATTTATGTTTAAAGATTAAGAAGAAAAAAACAGGGAAGATATTTAAGAGAGTTATCGCTAGTATAGTTAAATGTTTATGGAATTATTAGCATCTTTAAATCAAGAAAAACAAAACACAAATGAATATGGATAAAATTGAAACAGTCACTTTAATAGAAACAACTAAGAGCTGGAACGGTAAAGCTTTGCCTACATATCCGGAGGGGAAACCTAAGGTTACAATCTTGAAAATAACCATTCCCCCTCAATCTAGATTAAATATTCATAAGCACCCTGTTATCAATGCCGGTGTACTAACAAAGGGTGAATTAACGGTGGTTGATGAAGAAAATAATACGCTTCAATTAAAAGCAGGCGATGCGTTGGTGGAGTTGGTAAATTCTTGTCATTTTGGGGTAAACAACGGGGATTCCCCTGCCGAAATCATTGTTTTTTATGCAGGAACAGACGAGTTGCCTATAACTGTTGAGGAGAATAAGAAGTATAGCGATTGTTATACCGCCTGGAAATCGTCCTAATAGCATTCTAAGATGAATCTTGATTTTTAGGTAGTTAATTTGCAAATGATTTATCTTCCGACAATAGCCGATTTCGACTATGCCTGCCCATGTAAGGCAAACGAAATCTCAACATCCGGTGACTAGTGGTGCCGAAGGGTATTCTAATGAAAGCAAGCCCAAATAAGCCATTCTAAGCAAGGATAATTGTAGCCAAGGCTATCGTAAAGGTCGGGTTTTAGTGTTTTTAGAAGGCAGCTGTGCACTTCTGGGATTAGTTGTAAATTCCCATGTGCCGCTATTTAAATCAAAATAGATCCCTTATTTTTGACCGAAATGGGATTTCTTCAAAGACTTCCATTGGTAGAATTAATTCATAACTATGATAGAATTAAATAAAGCAGTTGGAGTCCTTACCGTTAGATTGATATTAGGATTTATTTTCTTAATGCAAGGCTTTGGTAAGGTCGTTACTTGGGGCATCGAAAAGGTATTTCAGGCCGACTTCTTTCATGGTACTTTTGAAGGTATATTGCCCGAGTCTATTATTTGGGCAACAGTGTATTATACTTCCTATGTGGAGTTAATTGGTGGGTTGCTCCTTGTTTTGGGACTTAAAACCAACTATGCCCTGTACGCTCTTGCCTCTGTTTTAGTTGTTGTAACTTTTGGACATGGATTAGCAGAGCCCATTTGGGATCTATCGCATGTGCTGTTTAGAGCTATCCTGCTTGTGTCCCTACTTTTATTACCGCGAGAATGGGATAGGTTTTGCTTAGATACTATTATGAAGAAAAATTCTGACGCTAGATAATTCTAAACGGAATTGAAATGTGGTTTAGCTAATATGAGTAAGCATTGTGCAGATCTTAAGAATACAAAATCAAGAATACGCCCAATAGAACTCCTGCTAAAGGCACCAATTTCTTTCGCTTATTCTGTTCCTTAAAAATAAGTCCGCCAATTACCACGGCTATTAAAAGCTGACTTCGTTTAATTGCAGAAAGCAACATAATTAAAGCCTCTGGATCTTGTAAGGCTTTAAAATAAAAATAATCGGCCGCTAGCAAAAATAATCCAACAGCAGGAATACTCCAACGCCATTTAAAAGCGCTTCGCTTTTCGGCATGTGGGAACCATGATATGGATAGAATGACAAGTAAAATAAGAATGACATAAAAACTAAACCAAAAAATTAAGGTTTGTGGGTTCAAATCTAAATACTGAATGAGGAACTTATCATACAGGCCGCTAGAAGCGCCTAAAAATGTTGCAGCAATAATGGCAAATATCCATTTGTTCCGTCTAAAATTAATGCCTTCTTTCTTCCCTACTTTAGAATATAAGATCATAGAAAAAATAATGACAAAAAAGCCGAGCCATTGTAAAAGATTAGGTCTTTCATGATAAATAAAAATGGCGCCAATAAAAGTAAAAAATGGACCAGCAGATCTAATAGGAGTCACAATAGTTATGGGCAAATGTTTTAGCGCTTGATAGGCTAAAATCCAAGAAGCTGCCATAATAGCGGATTTTATAAATATATAGCCATGAACCTCCCATGGAATTTCGGAAATATAAAATCCACTGGCCTTACTGTACTCGGGAAAAAAAACAGAACCAATAAAAAACGGTAGAATAAAAAGAAAACCCGAGCCAATAGTACCTAAAAGTACCGGAAATACTTCATTTCCCTGAACAGCATGTTTTTTACATAAATTGTGTAATCCTAAAAAAAGCGCGGCTAAAAGCCCTAAATACATCCACATTTCGCGAAGATAAGCTTATTTTTAAGACCTTAATTCTGCGTTAAATCCGACTTCAGATTGCTTTTGGAATCTTTTATTATTTGAAATCAGCACGATCCAAAATTGGTCGAAAATACCAATGTAGATAGGCGCAACCGAAATGCTGTTCCGTCTATCCCTTCATGATAATTCCACGTTTTAAAATAGCAGTTAATCGATTTCTTCTACGTTTTACAGTGCTGGTTATTTTATTCAGAATTAAATAATGCTGTATATAATAAAAGCAATTGTAGTCCGTTATGTACACTCTTGTGACGACAAAACTCAAGATTAATATCAGAGGAATTAGCACTGTAGTATTGATGAATATTATTTTTTATGAGGTTTTTATTGTTAATAATCTAAAAAACATTTCTATTTTAGAAGTTTTTTAGGGTAAAATGCTCCCTTTTTGTGCTAATAATATAAAACTAAAAGTAGCCTGTAAATAGAACTTTTAACCATAAGTCGGCTTTCTTTCTAGACCTGTAATGTATGAAGAATACACTATTCGCTTTATTTAAAATTGCCCTTCTATTAATGGGCACTCATCTAGCTACAGCCCAAGAAGAGGAAACTAAAAAATCACCCGTTGAACTTACTGGAAGTCTTGGCTTTTATTATGACTATTACTCTTTTTCACAAGAGAATTATGCAACCTTTAGACCCCGTTATCCTGAAAACTTGCTACGTCTTAATGCTCAAATGAGCATCAATATCGGGAGCCACTTCAGTATTCCGATAAGTGTTAATGTGACCAATCAAGATGTCATGTATACCTTGCCTTCTGTACCAGAAGAAAGTGTTTTAGACTATATACAAAATCCTGCCAATCAAATTAGTATAAACCCCAAGTATAAATGGGCACAAGGTTTTTTTGGAACGCAAACTCCTTTTTATTCTCGACTTAGTACTGGCGATATTCCCATTTTTGGGGTAGGGGTTGAAATTAATCCTGGCCGGTTTATACTATCTGCTACTACAGGAAAATCACAACGCGCTATTGAGCCAGACATCAGCTTAAACATTCCTGGTGCTTATGAGCGGAACATCGTTGCGGCCCGTATAGGGATTGGAAAACTAGAAGGATCTAAATTCACCCTTAATATGGTACGGGTTCAAGATGATGTCTCATCGGTGAATACGGACCCTGTGGGTGTGCAACCTATTGAAGGGGTGACCATTTCGCCTTATGCCGAATTCAAATTATTTGAGAAATTACACCTGCAAACAGAAACTGCGGGATCTGTTTATACCAGCGATGTTCTTAACACAGGAACCATAGATGAAGATTATGTGACTGCTTTAGAAGATGTTATTACTATTAACGCAAGCTCTACCGCAGATTTTTCCCACAATACACGTCTAGATTGGAAGGGAGATAAATTTCAAATCGGTGGTGAGGTAGAATACATAGGACCTGGATTCTTGCCCGTTGGGTATCGTTTTATAGAACGTGATATTCTTGACTACAAATTAAATACGGGCATGAAATTATTTAAGGATAAAGTAAATCTTACGGGTAGTTTCGGGATACGAACAAATAACTTGAACAACACTAAACTATCCTCATCAAAGCGAGTAATATCTAATGCGAATCTGTTTGCTCAGTTGACAGAATCATTTTCAATGAATGTAAATTATAGCAACTTTGGATTTAATAACGATGCAAATTTATTAAATCAGCGTATTGAATTAGTGAATAATTCGATCACCATATCCCCAGCGTATACGATTAAAAGTGAGAAGTATGTGCACCTTATTTCTGGGAATATGGCATTCAATAGTTTTGAGCAGTTTGATGTGATTAATAATGCATTCGCAAAAGCTGAAAACGAAACCTTTTCCCTTAATTATAATCTAGCCTTCTTAGAAATGCCTCTCAATTTAGGGGTGCAAGGGATTTACTTGGAAAACCAGTTACCAACGGGCGATTTTAATATGCTGAACTATGGTGTCATGGCCAGTTATAAATTATTCGATAAAAAATTGAGTCCATCCATAGGACTCAACTATGCCCATATAGATGTGCCAGGTTTCACAACAGATTACAGAACTAATATGAACCTGAGACTGGGTTATAAACTGACGAAAAAATTACAATGCAAACTACAGTACCGCTATATCAATTTAGATTATGGCGATTCTAAACCGAATGCATATGTAGATCAAAACAGAGTACAATTCTCTATTCAACAACGATTTTAAAAGTATAATTGTGAAATGAGCATACCCTAAACTGGTCGTAATTACCAATGAAGATATGCAAACCAGACTGCCATCAGGCAAGTTTACAGATGACCATTTAAAAACAATATATAGCTATATATGAAAAAGATAATCTTAGTACTCCTGTTCATAATTTCTGCAGCTTGGTCTGTACAGGCGCAACTTCAGGTAACCTTAAATGTAGACTCCAATCCTACGCCAGAGTTAAGTGAATGGGTGAATCGTAACAATTTGGCAATTCTTACCGTCACAAATCCTACCGATAAATTTATGCCGGAATATCGCATTAGGGTGAGCCTCCTACTCAATGGTGAAATGAAGCTTACCACCGATGAATCGGTGCCTTATATGGTTGCCGAATTTGGGACGGAAACTTTCTTGGCAGATGAGTTAATACCCTATAACGCAGTACAATTTGTAGATGCTGGGTTTAAAGATAAAATTGGTCGTACCGGTATGTTGCCACCAGGTTCATACAGCTTTTGTGTGGAACTATTAAACCGTGAAGGCCGTAGCCTAACCGTGCCACAGCAAATCTGTAGACCCATGATTATTACAGATTACCAGATGCCAGAACTGCTGTCACCTATAGACGGTCAGGAAATAGATCCTTTATTAATCAATTCCTTGATGTTTAAATGGACGCCTTTGGTTCCTATTCCAGATCCAAGGACTGGACTTACTTATTTAATTGCAATCAGTGAAGTACAACCAGGTCAGACCCCTAGTCAGGCATTTGGTGTTAATTATCCTATCATTGAGGAGGAGGTTCGTACGGGTACTCAATTTATATGGCCTATAGATATAGAAGCACCAGAAGAAGATAAACAGTATGTCTGGGGAATTAAGCCAATGACAGAAGAAGGGAATACCTATCGGGCAAAGAATAATGGTTTTGTGAACTACGGAGTTTTCAATGTCAAAGGAACTAACAAGTCGGGTGAAGATGAAGGTGATAACGATGGCAACACCAAATCACTTGATAAAGGAATAGTGAATTGCAACATAAATCCTTTTGAATTAAGTAAACAGCTTATCGCTATACCTAGAGACAATAATACTAAAATTGACTTAACAGGAATCAGTAGTCTGCAGAATAGCTATTGGATGCAAGTAACTGGAGCAATTGATCCTACAAAATATCAATTGGTGACCACCATAGATTGGGGCTGTACACATTCTATAGATCCGGTGCCTTATCTCACTGCTTCAAAAACCCATGATTATAACAATCCTAATGACCATAATATAGCAAGTCCTACCGCTATTAAAGTGAGCATGGAATTGCGACCATTGCAGGCAGGCTTGGAACCGTGTAAGATCGTAGTCACTAAAGATTTGAAAAGTTTATCAGGCGAGGGAGATGCTCTGGTAGATACAAAAGGTCCCCCTACTTCTAAAGCTTGTAAATTCCCTTCACAAAATGATTTTGAGAACATAGTAAACTTCATAGGTAGCTCTCCTAATGATCCGCTTCAAATAGAATTGGCAGATATACAGGCGTTTACCATGAGTTTAAAGGCTGAAGTGGCAAATGGGGGTAATCTTTCAGATGTTGATGTGTCCTTATCGGTGAATTATGGTGGCAACCATAGTGTTGAAAGTGAAGGAGACGGAATGGATATGGTTATCGGCCACACCTATTCTTATGTGTGTAAACATGGGGTTGATACCCCTACAAAAGTGTGCCTAACATATGTAGCGAGGAAGATAGTAAAAGGTAAATTGATCAGTTGTGAAAAAACTTATTGTATTGCGTTGCCCCAAGAAACAATTAAAGCCATAGAGGCGTTAGTAGAACCTGGTGCTGATGATAATACCGCCGAAAAGGAACCTTGTGCTTGTCTTAACGATAGTCAAGTTAATATTCCAGATTTAACAATGGAGTACGCTGAAGATAATGATCAGCACACGCTTACCATTCCTGATTCTCCTACTACATTACAATCCATTATAGACTGTATGACTACAAATGAGCTATTTTACGGCTCGGAGAATATGGATGGTCATCCAGAATATAATTATCAGGCGCAGTTTTTTACTGGTACAGTTACACATAACTGGCATATTCCAAATGCCATGAACGACCCTAGTAATACACATACATTTGCGGTGTTGGGGGTGAATGATCAGCCATTGCCAGAATTTGTCACAGTTACTTACCACATAGAGAACCCTACTGCAGGTATCGATTGTTATTTTACACAAGAGGTAATGATACCGCATGAAGCTTATAATGCAATTAATGGTATTGATCCTTGTGAGTGTGATCTAGAAGTAGCCACTCCAGAGCTCACGTTATTAAGACCTGATGCAGCTGAAGAACCCCGCGAAATTATGTTAGGTGGTGTTACTGCATACAGAGATTATTTATTAAACTGTAATAGTAATTATAGTCTTGCCACCCATAGCATGGAGGTGACGATTAATTGGGATGGAGCGCATTCAGAGGAGTCCATTGTAAACGCTGGTCCATTTACCCATATTTTTGATGCTAATCAGCATCAAATTCCAATTGAAATATGTGTTACCTATGCCATCACACCTCTGTTTCCTTCTAGCGATGGTCAAGCATGTCTTACCACTATATGTTTACCAGTGCCTGCTGATTGGCAAGCACTAAATACAGCTGCTGTTGGTAATGGCCCACTTGCTGCTGGTGGTTCTATTTTTGCAGGGGAACAGGTTAATGGTCAGGGTGAATTTGAAATTATTACCGATACGGTTATTGGTAACGGTCCATACTCGGGTACAGGGTCGGTGTACATTCCGTGGTTGCTAGCTCATGTAGCTGTAGAATTTACAAATATTACAGTTGATGCTGCTGCTAATTTAGTTTCTGGAGAAATTACTGTAGTAGTGTCAGATGATGCTCCAGTGTATCCGTACGGCTGTGTAGGAATGGGGCACGATGACGCAAATGATATACAAGCATGGTTAACCACCGATGGTGACATCGTGGATTATGCTCCTAGTAGTGGATTTATGACGCCATTAGAAGCTCCTTTTGGGATTAATTTTGATAGCGGCGATGTCATAGCGGTAAGCGCTATGGTTTTTAAACCTACCAAATCGGAATTTAACTTATTGGCTATCAAACAGTTTCAGCCAGATGTGAACCCAGATCAAGTTTTAGGTTTTAAAGCCTGTGGTACTGATTTTCATCCAGCTGCTCCCGTATGGCCTCCAGAACGACTAGAATTATTGGAGGATATTACCTTAGGAAATATAAATAATAAAATCACCTATACCTTTAAAGCTCCAGTTCCCGGTGCCGGCCCTGGTTGTTTTATAGAATGGGGAGAATTGGGTATAACCAACTATGCCGTAGAAGTAGATGTCGACTTTACCAGAGAATGGTTAATACCCGTAAATGAAATAGATGGAACAGAAAAGTCCACCGCAAACCTCGTGGGCGTTGGTACCAACTGGCACGGATTAATACTTACCGGTAACTTGGAGGAATCTATTTTATCTGCCACCATTCCTGATCCTGATAATGGTACGCCAACCGATTCAGGTGCGCACGACTTTATAATTCTTGCAGATGAGATTGCCTTTGATATGTCTGATACCATGAACACCCCAGGGATGGCCTTTCCCCCTATTTACACAGGAGAAACAACCAATCTTTTTAAAGGTTTTTATATGGATGAGTTAACAGTAAAATTCACTCCTAATAAAATGAACACGCCAAACGGTGGGCCAGTAGAGGTAAGTATTAATGATATGATTATTGATAATACGGGCATCACGCTAATGGCAGAGGCAGAAAACCTTATCGCGTTTGGCGGTGCTGAAGTAGCAGACATGGTTGCTAGTGTAGATCGTATTTATCTTGAAATTCTTTCCAGCAATTTTGTTGAAGCTGGTGTAGAGGGGCGTATTGCTATTCCTGTAAACGAAGGAAACGGGATTGATAATTCCTTGGGGTATACCGCCCTATTTAACAACCCATTGGACCCTGCATTGAATAATAATTTTCAAATTATTCTAGTACCTGATCAGCCCATACAAAATGATCTCTTTGGCGGTGGACAATTCACCCTAGATGAGACTTCTAATCTTACAGGCTATTTTGATAAGGACAAAAAAACCTTTAGCATGGATCTTAATGGTGATTTAGCTTGGGTAGATGCTACTGTGGGGCCTGTAGATCAAATTAATATGGCCTTAGGCTTTGAGGGCTTAGGCTTTGACTATGACAGCAGTGCTCCCACTAATAAATTACAGTTCGATCAAGGAAATTGGGCATTTGCAAGTCCTCAAAAAAAGATGGCGAATTTCCCAGTGACCATAGAAGAAGTGAAATTTACTCAAATGCCGACCACTGGAACTCAATTATTACACGGGAAGTTGAATTTTGACGTAATCTTTAACCTGTCTTCAAAAATAGGAGGTCGTTCTACCTTAGGCCTTGTAGGTGCAATTACAGATAAAAAATCAAGTGGCGGAAAAACCTTCGATCCAGAATTTTTAGGCGTAGTGATAGATTCCATCAACGTATCTGCTGATATGGCTGCTGTGAAAATCAATGGTGCCATTGGTTTTAGAAATAACGACCCTATTTATGGGAATGGTTTTATAGGAACATTGGATGCCGAGTTTAAAGTGGGTGGAATTAAAGTAGGTGCCTTGGCCGAATTTGGTAATACGGACTATAATCACAGCAGTCTTTACCGTTATTGGCGTGTGGAAGCCAATGCTACTTTTCCAGCGCCCGGTATTACCTTCCTACCTGGTGTTGCCTTTCGTGGTTTTGGTGGTGGCGCTTTTATGAATATGATTGCCACGCCGTCTGGTAGCGATTTTATCTTTACACCAAAATATGACCAGATAGGTTTTAGGGCAAATGCTGTCATTGCTACTACTCCTAAAGATGAGACCTTTAATGCAGACGTCGGATTGTTAGCTGCATTTTCACCCTCTAGTGGAATGACCAATATTGCTTTTACGGGAGACTTTTTTGTAGGTGCTGCAATCGCAGATCGTAGTAAAGCAAAAATAAGTGGCGAGGTTGGTGTAAGTTATAATTTTCCGGATAAGAGATTTATCCTGACTGCGGATGTAAGTGTTAATGCACCCCCTATTACCACACCTGCACCGGCAGGTTTGATACTGGATATAAACGGAAAGAAAAATGAATGGTTTTTCAAATTTGGAGAGCCTGGTAGACTTAATGTTGTTAAAATAAGTGGTATCACCTTATATGAGTATATGATGTTTGGGAATAAAATACCGTATCCAGGTGGATTTACCCCCTCTTTTAGCACGAGATACTATAACGCCGTAGGGAACTATCCGTATGCCGGATCTACAGGAGCTGGTGGTGTAGGTAGTAATACAGCGACAGGAAAAGGTTTTGCATTGGGTATAGGCTTCATGTTTGATGAAAGTGGAGAATATAAAATAACCAAATTTAATAATGGTAATAGGAAACATGTTCTGGATTGGAACCTCGCTGCTGGCGCAGAATTGCATTTATCCTTTATGCAATACCTAGGTGCGTGTGGGGGGTATTCGCCAATTGGAATCAATGGCTATCGAGCTAAAGGTGGACTAGGGATGTACGGTAGTGTGGGCGCAGGGGTAACCCGATACAAGAAGAATGGAAAAACCAAATGGCATATCAATTTAGCTTCTTTAAAAGCCGGAGCTTGGATTAGTGGCGAATTCCCTAAGCCTAATTATGCCGCTGGTGCTGTAGAAGGACAAGTAGGGTTATTTGATGACTTAATTTCCTTTAACTTCCATCAATCTTTTGAATATGGCACCCCATGTTACAACGGTGGTGCAAGTTCAGGCACTCCGGTAACTCAAGCTGATGCAGCTGCAGAACAACAAAATGCACTAATTACCTATGTTAAAGCCTCCCCGGGTTCAGAATTTCCATTAACGCAGCCTATTATAGCAAAATTTGGTCTTGCTCCTAATGAAGTATTTGATGTAAGCGAGCAACAATCTAATGGGACGGTTAAAATGCGCACGTTTAAAATGATTAAAACAAAATCTCTTAAAATTAAAAATGAAACTACGGGAGCTTGGGAGCAGGTGATTGTTGGACATTCTCAAAATAATCTTGGGGAATATCTATACGTGAAGCAAATGCCTATAGAAGCCATGGCGTCAGTGATTACAATGCCATTGGCTCCTGCTTTCGGTAGCCTTCCTGTAGCTCCGCCTGCCACAGTCTATATGTCGATGCCATCTATGACAGCCATGCCAGCCATGCTATCTGCTGGCGTATTTGTTAATACGGGGCCTCCTGGGGTGACGACTTATCCAGTGCCACCTAGTAATAGTTATGATGATTTACCACCAGATCCAGATCCTGTAGTAAATAGTCTAGAATATGACCGTAGGTATAAGTTTACGGTAACAGCAACCTTAAAAGAATATAATGGTTCCTCGTGGATCACGGCTCTAAAAAGTAACGGTACACCAGTAACGGAGACCATTACTAAAACATTCAGTACTGGTCCTATGGGAGCTATAACTGTTGGTGCTTCAACTTTTTAAAATGAAAGAAATGAAAAAATATACATACCTCATATTGCTCGGATTATTGTTTTTTGTTTCTGCTGTTGTTCGTGCGCAAGAGGAACCGACTTCATATATTAAAACCAAAGGAAGATTTATTGATAATAGCGTGGAATTACGTTTTTTTCCAGATAGGAAAAGTGCGCTTAATCTTGCTTTTAAATCTGGTTTTATTATTGAACGAGCTATTGGTTCCTCTAATAAATTTCAAGAAATAGGGCGTACCCAACCCTTTAATGAACAGCAGTGGGAAGTGGCAATGAAGGCTACAGAAATTCAGTTAGAAAAGGATGAAATTGAACTGGCTCAAGATTTTTATTTGGACATCCTTGAAAATAGTGGTGGCACTATGAATCTCTCAGCTGGTATTGCAGATCTTAAAAAGCAAAAAGCTATGGAAGATTTTAAGCTGATGATTTCATTACTTACCGCTGTTAAAAATGCAACTGCCGCAAAAGGGTTAGGATTTTCATTTACTGATAAAGACATTAAAGCTGGGACGGAGTACACGTATAGAATTAAGTTGGTAGCGGTATCTCCTATTTACAAAACAGAATCGATTCCTTTTAAAATTACCACTACGGCCGATGAGAATGCATTTAAAAATAAAGTTTATGTAAAAACTGGCGATACACAACTGGGATTTGTATGGGATGACCATCCAGATTTAAGCGGTGTAGATGTGGAACGAATTATAGATGGTAAAAGCGTAAAACTTAATGAAGCCCCTATATATACATTAAGAGGTGACGAATATGATGGCCCTAAGCGCTCCGGCTTTAGTGAAGAAAATTTGGTAAATTATCAGAAATATACCTATCATTTTTATGCCCAAACTCTTTTTGGTGAACGAGTGAAATTTGCAGAAGTAACGGCTATGCCGCGTGATTTAACGCCACCGCAGCAGCCATTTCTGAAACAACCGCAACATGTTAAACCTGATGAGGTGCATATAGAATGGAAAATGAACACAGCTGTGGCAAATGATTTTAAAGGATTTGCAGTTTCTAGATCAGAAGAAAACAATGGAGAATTCACGCTTCTACATGATAAATTACTACCCGGGAGTACTCGAAAATTCATTGATAAGTCATTCCTTACCGGAAAGACCAATTATTACCTTGTACAAGCAGTGGATACCGCAAATAATATAAGTTCATCATTTCCGGTAGCCGTTACACTAATAGATAGTATTCCACCTATTAAACCAATATTTATCGAAGGTAAGATAGACACTACTGGGGTGGTGACCATAGCGGTGAAAAGAAATCCTGAGACAGATTTAATGGGATATAGATTATATCGCTCAAATGCTGCCGAACATGAGTTTTCAGCGATAAAGGAAGGTTTTTTATCCATAGATAGCTTGGAGCAAAAAGTGCAAACCACTTATAGAGATACGGTAACCTTAAAGTCGCTAACTCCCTATATTTATTATCGGGTAGAGGCATTGGATTTTAATCACAATACCTCAGAATTTTCAGAAATTCTAAAAGTGAAAAGACCCGATAAAATTCCTCCGACTACCCCTGTTTTCAAAAAAGTAAAATCGACAGAAAATGAAGTCGAATTGAATTTTATTTTAAGTAAAAGCATCGATGTTAAGGAGCATATATTATATCGTAAAACAGATCTAAAAGCGCCATGGGAAAAATTCCAAAACTTAAAGCTAGATCAGGTTGCCTACCGTGACGAAGAAGTGAAAAAAGGCACTATTTATTATTACAGCATGCGCGCCATTGATGAAAGTGACAATGCTTCAGAATACGCTGTACCTGTGCAGGGAAAAACTTTTGACACTGGTGTAAGACCACCTGTTGAAAATTTAAGAGCTGCTACCTCCAAAAATGGTAAAGTAACCCTTACATGGAGCTATAAATACGTAGACAAGAATACTTATTTTGTAATATATAAGAAGAATAAAGAAGGACAATTTCTACAACATGGAAGAAGTGATGAATTAAGCTTCCTAGAAAACGAGAAAAGCCCAAGCATTTATGCTGTTAAAGTTTTTACTAAGGATGGTGGGCAATCTAAGTTGAGTAAAGAGGTGCGTAGCAATTAATAATGGAAAAATAAATTAAAAATGATGCTGGAAATGAGGGAGTACTATATAAAAAATAGAATGCTGAATAAGCAATTTAAACATTAAGGGTTTAAATATTCAATAATTGTATAACTTGCCTCAAAAATTACAATCTTCGACACTATAATTTTCATCGAATGGAAAAAAAGACGAAAAATGTATTTGTGCAAGGACCAATTACTCCAGAGTTCATTGCCAATTCCATTGCAAAGCACCAGTCTAAGACCACTATTGGCGCCCATAATATATTTTTGGGCCAAGTAAGGGCCGACATGATAGATGGGTCGGAAGTTACGGGAATTGAATATACTGCCTACGCGGAAATGGCCAATCAGAAATTTCACGAAATAAGGGAGGCTACCTTTGCCAAATTTGATCTCAGCTGTATGCATATTTATCACAGCTTAGGAAAAGTAGCGGCAGGAGAAATATGTTTGTTCGTATTTGTATCATCTCCACATAGAAAAGAAGTTTTTGAAGCTTTGCACCATGTGGTCGAGGAGATAAAAAATCAAGTGCCTATTTTTGGGAAAGAGCTGTTTGCGGATAATTCGTATCAATGGAAAGTAAATAAATAAGTATGGTAGATATCACTCATAAGAAAGACAGCTTACGTACCGCTATTGCACAGGCTGTGGTTCAGGTAAGTTCCGAGGATACCATAACTGCTATAAAAAACAATACCGTGCCCAAAGGTGATGTGTTTGCTATGAGTAGGGCTGCAGGCTTGCTAGGAGTAAAGAAAACAGCAGATTTGTTACCCGATTGTCACCCTATGCCCATAGAATTTACCGATATTGTTTATACCATTAAGGGGCTGCAGATTCAGGTCTTGGTTACGGTAAAAACCATATACAAAACAGGCGTGGAGGTAGAGGCCATGCACGGGGCAAGTATTGTAGCCTTAAATATGTACGATATGCTAAAGCCTATCGACAAGGGCATTGAAATACAGAATATAAAGTTATTGAGGAAAACAGGGGGGAAGTCGGACATAGGAACGGATAGTTCGAAAAATGTATAGCCCATTTTTTAACATTCTATTAATACGATATACTAGTATCTTTGTAGTGTGAAAGTAGCTGCTTATTATAAAATTTTACTTTTTGTTCTCTTCTTGGGCCTAGGGAGGGTTGCCATGGCAACCACCCAAGTTCAACCAGAGGATCCCGTTATTTCAGATTATGGGGTGCATAAGAATGATCACCAAAATTTTGGGGACATTCCTACTTTTACCACTATTTTACTGCAGGAAAGTAATCCGGAATTACCTTCCGCATCCGATTTTAAACTACCATCTCATCACACTAAAAATTATCGATTATTAGTTGATCGGAATCCGTTGACTATTTATAAAAAGAGGGCGGATATCACAGTCAGTTTGGATAGTCTGACCCTTATTTTTCCTTTCCATACATTTTTTTAGAGCACTAGGTTTTTTGCTTTTTCAATAGTAACCCTATTGAAGAAAATCCTATCCCGCCTTTTAGGGTCGGGAGGTAATTCAGTCTAAAAAAACATACAATTATAAACGTTGACTGTTTTAAATTCTAGCTATTTTTTATGGCCATCAGACAGGGGGTAACTACCTCCTATACGCTTATGGTTCCACATATGATAAAGATAGCATCCCAGGGTTTAAATCCGTCGTGCTTAAAAAATAAGAAAATGAACAACTCAATGACTTTAATATCCGTGCTTTTGGTGCTGGCAGTGGTTATCCCATTTTTGGTTTTAAATTCCTCCGGGAAAGGGGAGGCCAAAACAATTGCTAATAGAATAAAAGAATTTGCAAAAGAAGCTCATCTTAAATTCGACCAAAAGGAAAGTTGGGGCAATAGGTTTATCGCGATAGACAAAACTCGGAAAATCCTGGTTTTCTCCAGAATAGTGAACGGGGAGGTGGTGATAAATGAGGTGCCTATGGACCAAGTGGAGAAATCAACCATTCAGAAGGCCACCAAAATGGTGAAAACCAATTCAGGAAAAGAAAACGTCTTGCAGAAACTCGATTTGGAAATCACCTATTTTGCGCATCATGAAAAGGCGCTGTTGCTTAATTTTTATGATATAGACCAGATCTATACAGAGGACTACGAGCTTAAAAGAGCGGAAAAATGGAATGTCATTATTAATGAGGTTGCTACTACTTCCTCCGTTGGGAAAATAGTGGCCTAATTATTCCGTATTTCCAATGTATTTTTTAATTGCTCGGCTATGCTTATAAATATGGCCGGGCAATTTTTTTTATGTTTTTAATTACTCCCTTCTTATCCATATTTCATGCAGTGGGTCTCCCTTGCTGCTCTTTCCGCTATGGTGCCAATCTGGCCCTTTTAATTCAAAGTCGAAAGAAAGGCTAGCGCCAACCCTAGCGTTGTCCCTAGAGAAATAGCTTATATTTTCTGTGTATTTGGCATTGTCAGCTTGATAATTACCGCCACCAGTTCCAAAAAATTCCATGGTTTCGGTATTGAAAGCGATCCATTGGAAATGTCCGTCCAACAAAAATTTCATGGTTTTCCGCGGTCTAGAAGTAGCTACCCGTTCTTCCCCTTGGTCCGTTACCCTTCCCGAAAACAGCCATTTCCCATCTAAGGCTTGGGAGTATTTGGGAACCGGAACGAAGGTCATTGGAGAGCTGCCTTCCAAGATTAGTGTTTCCTTGTCCATTTTGTACGGGAGATTCATAGTGTTGGAATTCTCGGTCGCGAAATCAGAATTAAATTCCAATACTAATTTTATATGATTATTTTCAATGGTATAGAATCCGCCAAAGGTCTTTATAAAGGTTGGTGGAGCTTCTTTATACACACTGTGAATAAAATAATTTCCGTCAATTTTTAGTTCGTGTTTTATCGTTTCCCCATTATTTTTTTCATCGAAATGATAGACCTTGGATGCTATTTGGGCATTGAGGATATCCAAAAAACCAAGAACTAGTAAAATGGCCAGTGCGATGCAATGTTTTGGATGTGTCATAGCTAAAATTTTATCCATTAAAATTATAAAATAAGTAATTAAAAATCAATAGATTAAGTGTATATTCTTTTATTTTTATTTGAGAGGGGAAAGATTAAATTAACTTTGTCCTAAAATTTTTTAAAACTCTTGTTTTTTCATTTTTTTTGTTTTCATTTGCTCCCTCAAATAAGCATCAAAATTTAGATAAGACAAATAAAGTCTTGCTTTTAAAAATGAACCATATTTTTAGATTTGGACAATGTAGATCGGGGCAACATGTGCCGGTTGATTCACAGATGGTCCACAGCCGAAAATGGAAGCAAGCCCTAAATTTTTATTTCCTTGTTGCAAGTCAGCACGAATATTTCTTTAAGCCAACAACAGAAAGACAGTTAATAGTATAGGGCTTGGTATTTATTCATTATTTTATTTTGCATTTACAATACTAATTACTTACTTATATTTATAGACATAATATTCATGAACACAAAGTATATTAATCTTATCGATCAGACTTATTACTTTCCCCAAGAGGAGTTTACCTTGGAGGACGAGAGTTTGAAATTTCACGACGTTCCCCTAATGGATTTGGTGGAAAAGTACGGAAGTCCTTTAAAGTTTACTTATTTGCCCAAAATTTCGGAAAATATCAGCAGGGCAAAGGAGTGGTTTAAATTGGCTATGGAAAAGAATAATTACAAGGGCAAATACCATTACTGTTATTGTACCAAAAGCTCCCATTTTAAACCGGTGCTTAACGAGGCCTTAAAGAATGATATCCATATAGAAACCTCTTCTGCTTTTGATATCAATATTGTGGAAAAGTTAAAGTTGACGGGTAAAATAAAGGATAATACCTATATAATTTGCAACGGCTTTAAAAGGGATCAATATATTTCCAATATTGCCAATCTAATTAATAACGGGCACCAAAACTGTATCCCAATCATAGATAACTATGAGGAATTGGACCTTTTGACCGATGCCATAAACGACACTTTTAAAGTTGGGATTAGAATTGCCTCCGAAGAAGAACCTAAGTTCGAATTTTATACCTCCCGTTTGGGAATCGGATATAAAAATATTGTACCTTTTTACGAGAATCAAATTCGGGACAATGATAAGGTGGAGCTAAAAATGTTACATTTTTTCATCAACACTGGAATTCGGGACAATGCTTATTATTGGAACGAGTTAGTAAAATGTTTAAAAGTGTATATTAGGCTTAAAAAGATTTGTCCATCTTTGGATAGCCTTAATATTGGCGGTGGGTTCCCCATTAAAAATTCCTTGGCATTTGATTACGACTATCAGTATATGATAGATGAGATCATTAACCAGATAAATATTGCCTGTCAGGAAGCAGACGTTGACGTGCCAAATATATTCACCGAATTCGGTAGCTTTACGGTAGGTGAAAGTGGGGGTGCCATTTATGAGATATTGTATCAGAAGCAACAGAACGACCGTGAGAAATGGAATATGATAGACTCTTCTTTCATTACCACCTTGCCAGATACTTGGGCGATCAACAAGCGGTTTATTATGTTGGCTATCAATCGTTGGAATGATGAATATGAACGTGTTCTTTTGGGTGGATTGACCTGTGATAGTGATGATTATTACAATAGTGAACAGAATATGAACGCCATTTATTTGCCAAAGTATAAAAAGGACAAACCCTTGTATATTGGGTTTTTTAATACAGGAGCCTACCAGGAGTCAATTGGAGGTTATGGGGGGTTACAGCACTGTTTAATACCGCATCCTAAACATATCCTGATAGACAAGGATGAAAATGGTAAGATAACGACCGAATTGTTCAGCGAACAGCAAAAAGCGGAAGATCTGCTCAGAATTCTTGGTTATGAAATGGGGAAGAACGGGGAAACCGAAAAAGAATAATATTATAAAATAGAACAGTAACCCTCTGCAGAAATGCAGGACTGAACAATAAAAACATTAAACTTTAACAAATGAAAACAACTAACAATTACGCTGGCATACCAGACGAGTTTGCGCAATTGGAGAAGGCAAAGGTAGTTTTGATTCCTGTGCCTTATGATGGGACCAGTACCTGGGGAAAAGGTTCCGACCAAGGTCCGGAAGCTTTTTTGAAGGCCTCTGAAAACATGGAATTGTACGATATAGAAACCGATTCAGAAGTATATCAGCAAGGGATATTTTTGACGGATTTTGTGGAGGAGGACAGCTCGCCCGAAGCTATGGTGGATACCGTGCACAAAACAACCAAGGAGTATATAAAACGCAATAAGTTTGTTACCGTATTTGGTGGGGAGCATTCCATTTCTATCGGAACAATCAGGGCGTTTAATGAGTGTTTTGATAATCTTACCGTACTACATATAGATGCGCATGCAGATTTGAGGAAAACTTACGACGGTACAAAATTCAACCATGCCTGTGCGGTCCATGAAGCCAGTCAGACTACCAACCTTATCCAAGTAGGTATTCGTAGTATGGATGCCATAGAAAAAACCTTTATGGACGAGGAGAAGACCTTTTTCGCTCATGATATGGTTACGGATGAATATTGGATGGATAAGGTGATCGAATTAATGACCGACAATGTGTTTATTACCTTTGATCTAGATGCTTTGGATCCTTCTATAATGCCGTCTACAGGAACTCCGGAACCAGGAGGATTGTTGTATTATGAGATCTTGGATTTCTTAAAACAAGTATTTACGGAGAAGAATGTAGTTGGATTTGATATTGTAGAGCTTTGCCCTAACAAGAATGATAAATCCCCCGATTTCTTAGCTGCTAAATTGTATTATAAAATGTTGAGTTATAAATTTATGGGAGAGGCCGTTACTAATGATTACGACAACACTTATGACGTTCAATCCAAAGTAGCAGGTAATAACCAATCAAAATTTGACGATGATGACGAATAAAGGACCGATTTCTAATTTTATAGAAAAATATTATTTGCATTTTAATGCTGCGGCATTGGTAGATGCGGCAAAAGGATACGAGGCTCAGCTGGCTCAGGGATCTAAAATGTTGGTGTCTATGGCTGGCGCCATGAGTACCGCCGAGATAGGTAAAATTTTTGCTGAAATGATCCGGCAAGATAAAGTACAGATTATTTCTTGTACTGGAGCCAACTTAGAAGAAGATATTATGAATCTTGTGGCTCACTCGCATTACAAACGAGTGCCTAATTATAGGGACTTAACCCCGCAGGAAGAATGGGATTTAATGGAAAAAGGACTTAACAGGGTGACGGATACGTGTATTCCTGAGGAAGAGGCCTTTAGAAGGTTGCAAAAACATATCCATAAGATATGGAAGGATGCAGAAAATGCTGGGGAGCGCTATCTTCCACATGAGTATATGTACAAGATGCTCTTGTCCGGGGTATTGGAGGAGTATTATGAGATCGATATTAAAGATTCCTGGATGTACGCTGCTGCCGAGAAAAATTTGCCCATAATATGCCCAGGTTGGGAAGATAGTACCATGGGGAATATTTTTGCCTCTTATGTTGTAAAGGGTGAATTAAAGGCCAGTACAGTGAAATCTGGGATTGAATATATGACCTTTTTAGCGGATTGGTATACTGCAAATTCCCAAAATGGAATTGGATTCTTCCAGATCGGTGGAGGTATTTCAGGGGATTTTCCTATTTGTGTGGTTCCTATGCTGTACCAAGATCTTGAACGTACAGATACCCCATTTTGGAGCTATTTCTGTCAGATAAGTGATTCTACCACTAGTTATGGGTCTTATTCTGGGGCAGTGCCAAATGAAAAGATAACTTGGGGGAAACTAGATGTAAATACCCCAAAATTTATAATTGAGAGCGATGCTACCATTGTTGCTCCCTTAATTTTTGCTTACTTACTAGATATGTAGTTTATGGACAATTTAAAAAGAGTTATTGTTGATTTTAAGAAACTTACGCCAGAGGTGTTAAAACTCTTGGTGGAGAAGTATCCCGATGGATATGACGACCTTAACATCATAACCTTTAAGAACGCCCAAGGCGAACGGGTAGAGGCAGTAGAGGTCACTACCGAGGACACCAAGTATCTGGTGAAGATCAGTGCTAAGTTGGAGAAGACCATGGCCAATTATGACGAGGATGACTATGAGGATTTTGATGATGATGATCCAGAAGCAATTCCGGATGTGGACCTTGAGGGCGTAGAGGGTGTAGATGATGAAGATGACGACTAGAAAAGATGTTTGAGGTTGTTGCTTATCATATAGCGACTACCATTAATATTAGGCAATGTAGAACTTTATTGCCCCTAGAGATTTTGTTTTCAGATAGCGATGAGCTTTATTTAAAAAATGGGGATAAGAAGTTTATCTATATTTTTAGATATGGATTAGTATCTTTTTTTAACCACTCCCAAAAGGAGCAGGGGATCATATTAAAGTCGCTGTCGTCTATTTTAGATGAGGTTAATTCTCCTCAACTTACAGAGTCTATTCAAGTAGAAATAATCGAAGGCCGCCAACAGGTGGCCTTCGATAAAGTAATCTTGCCAAATTTTGATTCGGAATATATTAGATTGGTGATGTTGAATACTTCCCAGTCCGTTGCCTTGGATCGTTATTCCGAAATTACGGATCAGCTTTTGTCCGAGACTAACGAGCATACCGCCTATTTAGAAAAGAAGGGTCGGTTGTATATTTCTGGAGTAAAGTTAAAAAAATTTATAGGGAAGGTTCTAAACATCAAAAATCAGATTTCCGAAAACCTTTATATTTTTGATGAACCCGACAGTACCTGGGAGAACGAAAATCTGAACAGGTTGAACCTAGAGCTTAAAAATACTTTTGACCTTAAGACCAGGTATAGAAATATTCATGAGCGCATAGAGATCATTAAAGAAAACTTGGATCTGTTCAAGGATATTTTGGACCATAGGGAAAGTAGTAGATTAGAATGGGTGATCATTATTTTAATCTTGGTGGAAGTTCTAGATCTTTTTCTGTTTAGGCTTATTAGGTAGTTTGCGATTAAACTTTTTTATTACCTTAGATATACCTCAACCCAGAAATAATAATATCATGAAAAATGTACCTTTTCATATGTCCTTGCCATGTTTAAGTATTAGTAAAACGGAAGATTTTTACGTAAATATGATCGGTGCCGAAATAGGAAGGCATTCTCCTCGCTGGTTGGATGTTAATTTGTTCGGGAATCAAATAACCTTTACTAAGGCCGGTAGCTTTAATTTTACTTTTAAAACCTATAAGTTTGAGAATACCGTATTACCCTCCTTTCATTTCGGAATTATTGTAGACAAGTCCACTTGGGAAGGTTTGTATGCTAAATTGGCCAAAAGTGAATTCGATGTAATGGCCGAAGTGGTTTTCTTGAAGGATAGGAAAGGGGAGCATAAATCGTTTTTTATTCAAGATCCCAATGGGCATACGTTAGAATTTAAATGTTTTAAGAAGCAAAAAGAAATGTTTTTAATGTAACACTAGGCCTAATCCCTATATTCCAACTTTTTATTTATTATTTAAAATAATAGACAAGAAATCTTGATTCTAAAGAGTCAAGTTGCTTATTTTGCACACTTATAAATTAGATTATAAAAATGACAGCTAATAACCTTAGTATAATTGGAAGTGAAGAATGGTGTGTTTTTGAGGAGCTGGAAATTCCAGCGATAAAGGCTAGGGTAGACTCTGGTGCAAAAACATCTTCCATTCAAGCAAATAATATAAAGATATATACAAAAGGAGCACACGAATGGGTAAGGTTTGAAGTAAATCCCTTGCAGGACAATAGGAGTATTAATATTGAGTGTAGGGCACGGTTGATAGACCGTAGGGTGGTAAAGAGTTCTTCTGGAATATCGGAAGAACGCTACGTCATTAAAACGCCTGTAAAAGTGGGGGAGTTAATTTTTGATATTGAGCTCACTTTGGCCAGTAGGGATACTATGGAGTATAGAATGCTTTTAGGAAGGGAGGCCCTAAGTGGAAGGTTTGTGGTAAATCCGGCTGTAAGCTTCAATATAAATGAAATGAGCCTAAAGGAGGTCAGCGATAAGTACGCCTCTTATGTTAAGGAAAAAACGGGTCTTAAAATTGCAATTTTAGCGAGCAACCCGCAATTGTACAGTAATAAAAGGCTTATGGAGGCTGGCGCTGCACGAGGACATGATATGGTGTTCTTAAATGTGGAACACGCCTATATGAAACTAGATGCCAATTCCCCAGAAATTAGGTATAGGGGAGGAAATATCTTGAACGAATTTGATGCCATTATACCTAGGATAAAACCAGCGGTCACTTTTTATGGCTGTGCATTGATCCGACAGTTTGACAACCTAGGGGTCTATTGCCAAAATTCTGCTGAGGCCATCACCCAATCTAGGGATAAGCTTTTTGCCTCACAGTTATTTTCCAAGAATGATATTCATATTCCCATCACTGGATTTGCCAAATCACCTATGGATACCAAGGATCTGATCCGAATGGTAAACGGGGCGCCATTGATTATAAAATTATTGGAGAGTACCCAAGGGAAGGGCGTAGTTTTGGCGGAAACCAATAAGGCTGCAGAGAGTGTGATCAATGCCTTTAAAAGTGTACAGACTAATATTTTGGTGCAGGAATTCATCAAGGAGGCAAACGGACAGGATATCCGTTGTTTTGTAGTAAATGGAAAGGTGGTAGCTTCTATGCAACGCCAGGCCGAAAAAGGAGAATTCCGTGCAAATTTACATCAAGGAGGGAAGGCCTCGGTAATAAAGATTACCGTAGAGGAAAGAAAACTAGCGATCAAGGCTGCGAAAGTACTTAATTTAGCCGTTGCCGGAGTAGATATTATCCGCTCCAACAAAGGGCCATTGCTTTTGGAGGTGAATTCTTCCCCGGGATTAGAAGGGATAGAAAATGCCACTGGAAAGGACATTGCAAACAGTATGATCGTGGCAATAGAGCGAAAAATAAAATTTAGCTTATTATAAGGATAAGGAACTGGGCTATTTGCCCAGGTTCCTTAACATCTCCTCTGTGGTTTGTTCCAAGTTGAAATTCGACTTCCAGTTCCAATCTTTTTGAGCCTCGGAGTCATTAATACTGCTTGGCCAGGAATCGGCGATATCTTGTCTAAAGTCGGGATTGTACTCTATTTCAAAACTAGGGATATACTTCTGAATGCTTTTGGCAATCTCTGCTGGAGTAAAACTCATCCCTGCTAAATTGTAAGACGATCTTTCCAAAATAGTATCGGAATCACATTCCATAATAGCAATGGTAGCCCTTATGGCATCATCCATATACATCATAGGTAGTTTAGTGTTCTCCTTTAAAAAGCAGCTGTATTTTTTATGGGAAAGTGCACTGTGATATATGTCTATCGCATAATCGGTAGTGCCTCCGCCGGGGAGGGTTTTCCAACTGATTAAGCCTGGATACCGTACACTTCTAACATCTACCCCGTACTTTTTAAAGTAATAGGAACACCAGCTTTCTCCAGATTGCTTACTGATGCCATAGACCGTACTGGGTTCCATTATGGTATGAAGGGGAGTATTCTCCTTGGGGGTGCCAGGACCAAACACGGCGATGCTAGATGGCCAGAAAACCTTGCTTATCTTTTTGTCCTTGGCTAAATTCAATACATGAAAAAGGGAATTCATGTTTAAATCCCAGGCTCGCATCGGGAATTTCTCGGCTGTGGCGCTAAGCATTGCTGCCATAAGGTACACTTCCTCAATTTCATAATGCATTACTATATTTTCTACGGCTTGATAATTAGTGGCATCCAAAAGCTCAAAGGGTCCAGATTGCATAAGACTTTCATTCCCTTCCCTAATATCGCTGGCAACTACTCTGTCGTTTCCATAACGCTCCCGTAGCGCTAGGGTCAATTCTGTTCCTATTTGCCCACAGGCTCCTATTATCAATATTGATTTTTGCATTAAATTGTGCTTAAATATAAGTTCGGGTAAAGATAGCTTTTTATTAAAATTTGTACCTTCGTCTTATGGGAAAAATATTATTCTATGGTGTGGTGTTTTTTATGGTGTTGTCCTGCAAGCAGGAGACTGGTAAGGAAGTCGACTTGGATACTCAAGAGACCTTTTTTAGTGTGGATTCGCTTCCAAAACCGGTAGCAGTGAATGTCAAGGCTGTGGAGATATTGAAAGATTGGCAGGCTTTTAAGGACATGGAAACCGCGTTCGAATCCCTTTATCGCGTTGCTAATAGGGAAGATCTTACCTTGGTGATAGAAGATCTAATAGAAAAACAGAAATTATTGGAAAATTCCGAATATCCCGCAGTTTTTAATAAATCACAGATCAAGAGCAGACAAAAAGTATTTCAGACTTTTATTCTAAAGACAAAAAGGGATTTGCAATATTTTGTTAATGCTAAAGAATCCACATTGGAAATGATAGCGGCTTATAACGCTTATAGAAATCAGTTCAATGTGTTGATGAATAGTGAATTGGACCTAAATCTAATTATGAATGAATAAATGTTGTATTTTATTATTGACATTCATACTATTTTATGTACCGATGTGGTCTCAGGAAGTTGCGGTGAAACAAGCTATAAATTCCGTTATAGATCAATGGCATTTGGCGGCTGCCGAAGCTAGGCTAGAGGATTATTTTAACGCCATGTCCGCCAATGCGATCTTTATTGGGACTGATGCCAGGGAGAATTGGCATAAGGACGAATTTCTAAGGTATGCGAAGCCCCATTTTGATAAAGGAAAAGCGTGGAACTTTACAGCACTAGAGCGAAATTTGTATGTAAATGATAATGAAAATATTGCTTGGTTTGACGAGTTGTTAGATACTCAAATGAAGCTTTGCCGCGGTTCTGGGGTACTGCAAAAAATTGATGGTGATTGGAAAATATCCCATTATGTGCTTTCCATTGTGATCCCCAACCAAAATGTTTCCGAAGTGGTCCAGATTAAACAGGAAACGGATGATGATATCATAGAGGAATTGAAGAAGCAGTAATGTATTTTATCAATAGAAGAATGCTCCTTTAGATAATACTTTAATTAAAATTCATAAAAAATAGCCACTGATTGCAGTGGCTATTTATATAATACAAGGTTTAATGATGAGCTAGGCTCATAATTACTTATTCCTGTGCCTCAGGTTTTTCCTTTCTCGACTGTAATGCCTGCTTGCTTAAGCTAGCCAGATTAAAATTAGGATCAATTCTTAAGGCTTCCTCAATGGTAGCAAGTGCCAAATCAATGTTGCTTTGGTCGTTGTTGAACTGTACTAGCGCTCTTAGGTGAAGCAGTGCCGCTTTTAATGAAACTTCATAGGGTTGTTGTCTCTCGTAAAAGGCATATTTCATATCGTCCTTAGCATTTGCAATACCATAATCGATATTTGCAGTTGCTCCTACATTGTCACCCGTTTGTATCTTAAGATCGGCCAATTCATAGGCTAAATAAGAATTTGGAATTCTTTGGTTCAAAATTTCAAATTGTTCCAAAGCTCTTTTTGGTTGGTTCAATGCCTTTAACGAAATCGCTTTAACCTGAACGGCTAAATCTGAATCCTTCTCGTTCTTTTCAATGCCAATGGTGTTTAAGGCTTGTAGGTGCTGATTGTCGTTGGCGTATATGTAGGCTAAAGTGTCATTGCGTTCTACACTAGGCGATAGTATGTTTAGATGTGTCAATGCGTTGATTACGCCGTCTACATCGCCTTGCACCCTCATTTGATCATAAAATGCCTCATAATGTTTAAGTAAATCACTCTTGGTCTGGGCATTAGCGGAAATTCCTACAATAAGGAGGAGTATCAGTCCTATTTTTTTCATTATTCTATTTTTAGTGTGCCAAATCTAATAAATTATTTCATTTCTAGTGTTAAGGAAAGTCTTAAAGCTTTGATAAGCAATAAAAAAGGATGCCGTAAAGCATCCTTGTATTTATTATGGCAATAAATTGCTGTATCATTAAGAAACAAGGGCCAATTTAGAATCCTTGTTTCCATAGGTTTTTAATAGCTGGGCATAGAAGGCAATATTGGAATTGTCAGTGTCCAAACAAGAATTCAAAAGCTCCTCCAGATTGTCAAAAAACATATTTGTTCGCAATAAGGGGAGTGATAAATTAATTGTTTGTGGATTATAGTAGCTATCGTCCATTACAATTTCCATAATCACGCGATTTCTATTATAATCTATAGATGCGTCTACCGCATTATAATGGTTTTTTATTATTGATTCGTGTAAATTTTGAGATTTACGCGATAGCCTATTCTTTGAGCAGCTTTCAGAAATCAAGCTTTTTATCTCCAAAAATACGGTGCTTTTTAGCCTTGAATTTTCCATAGTAACTAATTTTAAATATTTCAATAAAGGTATATTTTACCGATGAAAGGTAATAAATCATCGATGAAAATTAACATCAGGAAATGGTCTTTGTTGTGAAAGTGTCAAATTGTGTGGTGAATCAACTGATAATTGATGTGAAGTAGTGGTATATTTTAACAATTTCGGGTGTATTTTCTATGATTTTGTCGCCTTTTTTGTTTGTTACAGGGAGATAAGTAGGGGGGGAGATGCCTTTTTTACTGGCCTCGGAGGTGTAGTATTCCTTTTTTGTGGGATGTAACGGGTAGACCCCATTGATCAATACATTCTCATAATTTTCTGTCAGAATTGTTCTGATGAGTCCAATACAATCGTCTAAATGAATCAAATTGATGCTATCCATCCCGTTGGTTAGATCCTTCTTGCCCGAGAGTTGATTTATAGGATGTCTCTTGGGTCCAATAAGACCGCCAAAACGAATAATGGAGGTGTTTAATACGGTATCTTTTCTAAAGATATTTTCTGATGCTAAAAGCTGTTTTCCAGATTCGGTATTGGGCTGCGGCAAGGTGTCCTCGGTAATCCTGCCTTGGCAATTTCCATAGACCGAGGTGCTACTTATAAATACAACTGTTCTTATCTTGGCTTCCTTTATGGCTTGGTGTAAGTGGGTTATTTTTTTAACGTAATTTTCTTTAGGTTCACTGCGCAATCTAGGGGGAATATTTATAAGCACAATCTCCAAATCTTTTAGGAATCCTTTGATGTCACCATTTATTCCAATTTCTGAAAGCTGAATCAGGAAGGGAGTTATCCCTACATTTATTAAATCTTCTATTTTTTCTTGGGTGGTGGTAGATCCGTGAACCTTGTAATTATTTGATACTAAGGTTGTGGCTAAGGGCAATCCCAGCCATCCGCATCCTAGAATGCCAATAGTTTTATTCAAATTTTATTTTTTTAGTAATTAGTATTGCGTCGTTTAAAACAAATGGTGTTGGAATATTGTCTTCTGGGCGTTGCGGGACACTGAATTGTGGATGGTTCAATAGATCATTGGATGCCTCATAGAGTGTGAGTTCCAATTTGCTTTGCCTCGGGATGGCTATTTGTAAATAGGTGGGATCGTTATTACTTACGTAATGAGTGATTAATTTATTGCCATTTCTGTTTTTTAGATAGTAATCGGTCAATGGAATCGTATTGATGACCGCTTTCGATATTTCAATCTCATTGGTGAATACTTCCAATCGGTTTATAGGTCTTTGGGGGCTAATGATAATTTCGAGCAATCTATCCTCCCCTGATATGGTATCTTTTACTATTTCTACTTTTGGTGGTGTCATATTTTTCAAAGGCGCGTTGGCTACAAAGCTAAATCCGGTTCCGTATTTACTGCTTAGGTGTTGGTGCTCCGTTTTACGGGGTGTTTCCTTATTGATGCCTATATATTGTGCAGTCCAAGGTGATAAAACCTTATCGTAGGTAGTCCATTGGGCGGTGTTGCTATCTGCGTCCAAAAGGTAGATCAGGCTGGTGGGTTTCGCATTGTCCTTGTTGAAGCCTGAATTTAGATGGGCCGATACAAGAAAGCCAATAAAAAGGAGTAGGCATAGATAGGCCAGACGCTGTTTTGCCTTTATAGTACCAATATTTGGTAGCAGTAGAAAAAAGCTAAGGGAGGTTAGTAAGGTAGTAGTGATAATCATTTTAAGGCCAAGGCCTACTGGGAACATTTTTATCAGTGGCGAATACAGCCATATGGCGGGAAGCGCCAAGACTACAAATAATAGTGGATGGGGAGATTTCTGACCAATTAGAATCCACAGCGATGCCAAAAGCGCAAAGACGGGCAGGATAAAAAAACTGCCTCCTTTTAAATATATAGCCAGAAAACCACATATAATTAACCAAAGTACTGCTGGGGCAATTAGAAGATTTGGGATACTGGCCTTGCCTAACCTGTGATAACACCAAAACCCTACTGCAAGGCATACAAAAACAAATGCGGTAATATAGGAATATCCATTATAGGTGAAACCATGGAGTATGTCTTGGTATTGAGGGTAAACCTTTAATATTAAAGACCATCCAAAATACCCAATCAGGCCATTAATGACCAAGGTCAATAGCATAGGAATAAAACCGGTCCCAATTTCCGTAAAGGTCAAAACCTTTTTTCTAAATCCGTGGAAGATCAAAATCAAAAATAGAAATACGGCGCCTATCAGCATAGGCCATATCCATTCAAAAGGATAGGATAACAGTCTAAAATATGGCATATTAAAATAGACCAGATCGTTAGGACTTTTAAGATGGGTAAGGTCGGCATCGCTAAAATGTTGTAACAATGGCATTAGATAGGTCCCTTGGTGGGCCAAGGTGTTGGCATCCAGTCGGTCGTAATTATCCCTTACAGTATGGTAGTCAAAGTGGTCATCTATAAAAGCAAAGTTGAAACCGTCTATATCTCGGTCTTCCCTAAAAACTGTTAAGTCAGTATCATTGGGAAGCATTTTATAGATGCTATAGACTAAAGAGTTCGCTACAGGGTAGGTGGGGTTGGCGTTGATGAATTCTTTGATTAACGAACCGTTTCCCCTGTTGGTTTCCAAAAGCATATAGGATGGACCGCCGCTGCCCCTAGCTTCAAAATTAAGAGCCAATTTCACTTCTTTTGCCCAAGGATGGTTGTTTACAAATAGATCGGCACCATTTAATCCTAATTCCTCCGCATCTGAAAAAAGAATGATGATATCATTTTTAGGGCTGTTATTTTCTTCCAAATAGGCCCTAACCCCTTCCAGAATAGTAGCTACCCCGCTTGCGGCATCACTTGCTCCCAAGGAAGAATGTGGGCTGCTGTCATAATGTGAGAGCAACAGTAGGGCATTTCCTGGATTACTGCCTTTTATGCGAGCCATTACGTTGGTAACTCTACTGAAATTTGCCCAATCTCCTGCGGTATATCCCGTTTGTGTGACGGGTTCTAAACCAAGTTTTTTTAGTTCATTGATTAGATATTCCCTTACCTTGGTATGTGCCGGAAAACCTACGGCATGAGGTTCTTGCGACATGTTTTTCACGTGAATAAAGGCGCGGTCCGTAGAAAACTTGGTTTTGTCAAGATCCATATCGGGCTGGTAGGTGGGCATGCTGCTCCAAAATCCTAGATATATGGCAAGGAGAATAAGCAGCAAGGTAATGGCAGTAGGAAATTTTTTCATAGTGAGTTGCAAAAACTTAAAAGTAAGAAATTCTTTCTGTATATTATTCTTGGTAAGGATTACCATGGGGAAGTCTGATTTTTATGAATTTTGATATTAAATAATTGCTAAATATTTAGCATAATGATTGCCATGTACGCGCTTTAAATAGTAATTAGTTGTGCAATGTGTTGAAATATGCTATCTTTCAGATTAACCTAAAAATAATCTTATGGCAATAAAAAGTTTTCAGGGGTTTCGCAAAGCGATAAAAAAGGAATATGACGCCCCCATTTTAGTAGAAGATTATATGTGTAAAAAATTGGTGACGTTTACTCCCGATCAATCTATTTTGGAGGTTATGGAAAAATTTGCCAAGCATCATATTTCTGGGGGACCGGTTCTGGATGAAAATGGATTTTTAGTGGGTATTATTTCTGAAGCAGATTGTATGAAGCAGATTTCGGAAAGTCGCTATTTTAACCAGCCAATATTGGATAAAAGTGTAGAGCGGTTTATGACCAAGAACGTGGAGACCATTCCACATGATACCTCCATATTTGATGCTGCTGGAATTTTTGTTCAGCACAATAGAAGAAGATTGCCTGTACTGAAAGATGATATTCTGGTGGGCCAGATAAGTCGCAAGGATATTGTTATTGCTGCCTTAAAATTGAGTGGACATAATTGGAAATAGTAAACCAATAGTTCTTCAAATAGTCTCTTGCACTTTTGCGAGCAGACATTTTATAAGGTAATTGCACCTAGTCAAAAGTATTCCCAGTTAAGAAGCTAAAAGTGCTATTCTCGTTTTACAATCATGTAAAAGTCATTGTCTAATGGAAGATATCCAAGGTCGTAAACGAAATAATAAGTAGTACCTTTTTTGGTAGTGTATAGGTTGGTTAGGTACTCAAAATCGAATCCTTTATCCATTAAACGGGTCTTGGTGGTTTTAGTTTTTCCATCGTTAAGGGGGAAACTGTCTAGTATCCTATAGTTTTTACGCAAACGGTTATTGATGTTGCGTACTAGATTTTTACTGTCCTTATTCAGTTTATTGTTATAGGAGTTCCTACAATAGTCCGAACAGAATTTTTTATCTACCCGTCCCAAAATCTTATCACCGCATTCCAAACATTTTTTTTCCATATACCTTTTATTTTTAGTTTGGTCAGTAGTAGTTGCTTTTAAGTGGAGTTACTACATGTTTCTATTCCCAATATAGTGAAAATACCTCATTATGAAGTGCTTAAGGAAGTAGCGGTTTTTAATCTCTTTATGATGCTTAGGATTAGTAACACATTCTAAATCCCATAATAATTTTAAAATTTGACTTATGAACTGCCATTCTATGGTGTCGGTTTGAGGGTTATTTTTGATAAAGTTCTATAGGCAATTGGTCGGGGTCAAAAATAAAAGTGAATTGTTTATGGGTGAATTCGTCCATACGAACTGGTTCTGCTACTATTCCAGATTGAGATAATTTATCGATAACTTTTTCTAGGTTAGCTACTTCAAAGGCCAAATGGCGTAATCCCGTTGCTTCTGGTCTAGACAATCTGGTTGGTGTTTCGGGAAATGAAAAGAGCTCTAAAATATAGGTCCCGTGTAACGCTAGGTCTAATTTATAGGACTTTCTTTCCTTTCTAAATACTTCCCGGATAGGCGTTAATCCTAAAACATCCACATAAAATCTTTTGGATTTTTCGTAATCAGAGGCAATAATGGCGATATGGTGAATTTTGTTGAGCATTGTCTAGAGGGGTGATTTTACCTATTCTATATCAATATTATACTTTAGCAAGAGTCCCAACGCACCCTCTTTAGAAAATTTCGCTTTTTTTAACTTGTTATTTTCTGGGTCGATGTTGAAATTTATGGCTGAACGAAAATCTGTTTTCAATAAAATGGAGTTCTCAAAAATCGCTTCCTTTAGGTCGCAGTTATCAAATTTAGCATTGGAGAGATCGCTTTCGGAGAAGTCGGCCTGATGAAGTTTACAATTGCTAAATACCATATTCTTTAGCGTTAGTTTGTGGAAGGAGGACAAGTTTAAGGTGCAACCCACAAACTTGAAGGAAAGTAGGAAAGGATTGCAATGATCAAACCTGACTCCTAGCATTTTACAATTTTCAAATTCGCTCTCTTTTATAGCGGTATTTTTAAGATGCACATTACTTAAGTCGCACTCTATAAAGGTGCATTCCATAAAGGATACATTGGCAATGTCTGCCTTAGAAAATGAGCAAGATTCAAAAACACAGTTTTCATATTCTCCTTTTGGTAATTTATTTATGGTATAGTCTATGCCTTTGTAGGTTTGGTCCATTATAAATGGATTGTTCATCTTATTTGTGTTTAGAATTAAACTTCTTATACTGATTGTTACTACAGTGCTAATCAGTATTGTATAATGTGTATTTCTTGCTGGAATCAACTTTTTCCAAAGGGCAAGGTACTAATAAATTCGTCCTTCTTTCAATTAAACTTTGGGATTTGGGGGCACTATATTTTTCGATATAGAGCCCTTTAGCTTTTGAAATTGTGATGCAGTGCTGAGCTCTATAATTCCCTTTATTCGGGGGAGTATTTTATGTTTTTAAACGACTACAAATGATTACAAGCGAAATTAAATAGTTTTCAACCGAATAAAGTTTGGAGTGTGGAATAGGTTTGTGGTATCAAAAAAATAATTTCTGTTTAACATTAAAACTATTTATTATGAATGCACTTAGAAACAAAGTACAGTTGATTGGAAACCTGGGAAACGACCCAGAAATCATTAATCTTGATGGAGGTGCCAAACTGGCCAAATTTTCCGTAGCTACCAATGAAACCTACAAGAATGCCAAGGGGGAAAAGGTAACCGATACGCAATGGCATAATGTGGTGGCCTGGGGCAAGACTGCGGAGATCGTGGAGAACTATTTAACCAAGGGCAAGGAAGTGGCCATAGAAGGTAAATTAACCACAAGATCCTATGAGTCCAAGGAAGGGGAGAAGCGCTATATTACTGAGATACGTTGTAATGAGTTGCTGATGTTGGGGAAATGAATTGGGTTTCTGGCTATTGTAAGAAGGTCTGTTGTTTCCTATGGCAGGCCTTTTTTATTGCCGATTGGCGGATGCTGCCTAATAAACAATACAAACCGATTGAATTTAGCTCCGTAGGGGCGAGGTCACTATCTTTCAGTGGTATTGGGGTATTGAATTAGAAATTCATGCAGAATATGTTCGCTAGGGATGATATCGTAACATAAAAAGTATGGTACGGTGAATTTATGCCACTTTCATTATCAAATCAAAGCAGGGACAACGCTTGCAGCGTTTGGATTCGGCTTTTAAATACTTTTCACAGCATTTGGTCTTGCAACCTGCAGGAGCCATGGCTTTAAGTAGCATTTTCTGCTCCTTTTTCTCCGCCTTTTTTAGCTTCTTATCCTTTTTTTTATCGACTTTTTTCTTGTTGCCCACAATGAATTGGTATTGACTAGACAAAAGTATTTATTTTAAATGAATCTAAATAAGATTAATTGTTAAATTAATTTTGCGGGGTATTGGTAGTTCTGTTTGCTGTAATTCGCTCTATATCAGGACCAATAAATACAGTCTGCCTTTGTTCAGAATGTACCGCAGCAGTGCTCGCTCTAGGGAACTATAGGCTTATTTGTGCAACGCTAACTGTATACGTTTTCTGGTAATATCCACTTCAAGGACCTTAACGATAATTTGTTGGTGAAGACTAACATGTTCATTCACATCCTTTACAAAACTATTCGATAGATTGGAGATATGGATTAAACCGCTTTCCTTGATGCCAACATCTACAAAACAGCCGAAATTGGTGATATTGTTGACAATGCCTGGTAATAGCTGTCCTTCCTTAAGATCGGATATGCTGCGTATATTCTGATCGAACGTAAAGACTTTTGCCTTTTCCCGAACGTCCAAGCCTGGTTTTTCCAATTCTTTTACAATATCCTCTAAGGTGAATAATCCTACCGTATCCGTGCGATATTTTTGTATGTCAATTTTCTTAATTACTTCCTTGTTGCCAATGATTTCCGAAAGGACAATATTTTGATCTTTCACCATTTGCTTAACAATGGAATAACTTTCTGGATGTACTGCCGAATCGTCCAAGGGATTTTTAGCCTTTTTTATGCGTAAAAATGCGGCCCCTTGTTCAAAGGCTTTCGCTCCTAATCGGGGTACTTTTTTTATTTCTGCGCGACTCTCAAATGGGCCGTTTTCATTGCGATAGGTGACAATGTTTTCGGCCAGCTTTGGTCCAATTCCCGATACATAACTCAATAAGGGAACACTTGCTGTGTTTATGTTTACTCCAACAGTGTTTACACAGCTTTCCACAGCGGTATCCAAGGAATTTTTTAAAAGGGTCTGGTCCACATCGTGTTGGTATTGCCCTACTCCAATAGATTTGGCGTCTATTTTCACCAATTCTGCCAAGGGATCCGCCAGGCGCCTCCCAATAGATATGGCCCCACGGACAGTAACGTCGTAGTTGGGGAATTCGTCCCTTGCGATTTTAGAAGCGGAATATATGGAGGCTCCTGCCTCGCTTACCACAAAAACCTCCATATTATTTTTAAAATGAATGCGTTTTATCAACTGTTCTGTTTCCCGCGAAGCGGTGCCATTACCGATGGCGATGGCCTCTATTTTATAAGCGTCTGCCAAAGAGCTTATTTTCTTTATGGCGCCGCTGCTATCGTTTTGCGGGGCATGTGGGTAAATAGTCTCGTTGTGTTTCAATTCCCCCTGTGCGCTAAGACAAACCACCTTGCAGCCAGTTCTAAAGCCGGGATCTATGGCTAGGATTCTTTTTTCTCCCAAAGGAGAACCTAGTAACAGTTGTTTTAGATTTTTTGAAAACACTAGGATGGCGGCTTCATCGGCCTTTACCTTGGAAGATTTTAAAGTTTCATTGGAAAGAGAGGGTAACAGTAATCTTTTATAGGCGTCCTCGATGGCCAATTGTAGATGTTGGGTGCATGCGTTGTTCGATTTAATGATCCTATATGCAATATTGGAAATGGCCTTGTCGTCATCTATCTCTATTTTCACACGGACAAAACCCTCGTTCTCCGCACGTAAAATGGCTAATAACCTATGAGAAGGGCAGCGATTTAAAGATTCACTCCAGTCAAAATAGTCCCTATATTTTTGAGCTTTTTCATCATCTTTCTTGGCGGTGATCACTTTGGTGGTAATCTGCGCAAATTTTTCCAATTGGTTCCTCAACTGATTTCTGACGTCTGTACGTTCGTTGATCCATTCCGAAATGATATGTCGAGCGCCCTCCAGGGCATCGTCTTCGTTGGGAACGGTATTGGAAAGGAATTTTGATACCTCCCTTTCCAATGCGTTGGATTTCTGTGCCAAAATGGTTTTTGCCAACGGCTCCAATCCATTTTTAATGGCGGTTTCCGCTTTGGTCTTTCGTTTTTTCTTATAGGGAAGATATAGGTCCTCCAAGGTAGTTGCGTCCTCTGTGGCAACAATTTTATTGGCCAATTCAGGGGTAAGTGCCCCTTGTTCTTCAATGGACTTTAGAATTGTTGTTTTCCGTTTTTCTAAGGCCTCATATTGCGCCTTGTACTGTACGATATCGCCCACCTGCACCTCGTCTAAATTTCCCGTTCGCTCCTTTCGGTAGCGGGAAATAAAGGGCACCGTACAATCCTCATTTAATAAGCCTACCGTGTTTTCTACGCTTTTACTAGGTAGTTGCGTGTGTTTGGTGATGTAGGAAATCAGGTTCATGAGGTATAGCGATTTATTTGGAAGATGGTATTTCTACTACTGTTTTTCTAATCAAGGCTGTTTGTCGTTGGCTTCGTGCAATCTAGGTTTGTTAGCTCTGGACTGCGCCTGTCTATCGTCAGGCAGGCGCTACCGGACCGTATTCTTTCTCAATCCTAGTATTCTATGTGAAGTTGGGGTTTCCCCTCCTTAAGCTAGAACCCTAGTTAATAGTTTCTCCATTATTTACTCCATCCTCGTCCGGATTCACAAAAACTAATTTTCCGTCCCCGTTTTCTGTCATTAATATCATCCCTTCACTCTCTACACCGCGTAAGGCCCTTGGAGCTAAGTTTACTAATACCGTGACTTTTTTACCTACTATTTCTTCTGGTGTAAAACTTTCAGCTATTCCCGAAACTATCGTTCTAACATCCAATCCGGTATCTACCTTTAAGACCAAAAGTTTTTTGGCCTTCGGCATTTTTTCGGCTTCTATAATGGTGCCTACCCTCATGTCTAATTTGGAAAAATCTTCAAAGGTAATCGTGTCTTTTTGTGGAGTAACTTCCTTGTTCATGGTTTCGTTCGCTTTTTTAGTAGCCTCTAATTTGTTTAATTGTTCTTGGATGGCTTCGTCCTCTATTTTGCTAAATAAAAGTTCTGCTGGATTTATCTGATGTCCGGCGGGTAATAAACTGGAATTTTTAGCAATCGCACCCCAGTTTAATTCCGATTCTAGATTTTCGGATCCTAAGATATTGTTCAGTTTTTTTGAGGTAAAGGGTAAAAATGGCTCGCTTAATACCGCAAGCGCGGTAGCAATTTGTAAGGCAACGAACATAATAGTCTTTACCCGTTCCTCATCTTGCTTAATCACTTTCCATGGCTCTTCATCCGCTAGGTATTTATTACCCAATCGGGCTAAGTTCATGACCTCTTGACCAGCCTCTCGGAATCGATATCTTTCTATGGAACTCGTCAATATCTCAGGATATTTTTTTAGTTCTGCCAAGGTTTCCTCGTCTACCGGACTATATTCACCCGGATTGGGGACAATGCCGTTGTAGTATTTATTGGTAAGTACCACTACCCTGTTGATGAAATTTCCAAAAATAGCAACCAATTCATTATTGTTTCTAGCCTGAAAATCTTTCCAAGTAAAATCGTTGTCCTTGGTCTCTGGGGCATTTGCCGTTAAGGTGTACCTAAGCACATCTTGCATATTGGGGAAATCCTCCAAATATTCATGTAGCCAAACGGCCCAGTTCTTGGAGGTGGACAGTTTGTTGCCCTCCAAATTCAAGAATTCGTTGGCAGGCACATTTTCCGGTAGTATAAAGTCGCCATGCGCCTTCAGCATACTCGGAAATATGATGCAATGAAATACGATATTATCCTTACCTATAAAGTGCACCATCTTAGTGTCCTTTGCTTTCCAGTACAGTTCCCAGTCCTTTCCTTCCCTTGCTGCCCATTCTTTGGTGGAAGAGATATATCCTATAGGTGCATCAAACCATACGTATAGCACTTTGCCTTCTCCCCCTGCTACTGGAACGGGAATTCCCCAATCCAAATCCCTTGTCACAGCTCTTGGTTTTAGGCCTTCATCGATCCACGACTTACATTGGCCATAAACATTGGGTTTCCAATCGTTTTTATGTCCTTTTAAAATCCATTCCCTTAAAAATTCCTCATACCGATCTAGGGGTAAAAACCAATGTTTGGTTTCTTTAAGCGATGGCACGGCACCAGAAATAGTAGATTTAGGGTTGATTAGATCGGTGGCATTTAAGGAAGATCCACAGCTTTCACATTGATCGCCATAAGCCTCTTCATGGCCACATTTTGGGCAGGTACCTATTACAAAGCGGTCTGCCAAAAATTGTTGCGCTTCCTCATCGTATAATTGCTCGGTAGATTCCTCAATAAAATCACCTTTTTCATATAGATTTATAAAGAAATCGGAGGCGGTTTGATGATGTATTTGGGCCGAAGTCCTAGAATAGTTGTCAAACGTAATTCCAAAATCCAAAAAAGATTGTTTTATTATATGGTGGTACTTATCGATGATATTTTGTGGTGTAACACCTTCTTTTTTAGCTTTCATGGAGATAGCTACCCCGTGTTCGTCACTACCACATACAAAAGCCACATCGTTTCCTGTTGCTCTTAAATATCTGGCATAGATATCGGCAGGGACGTAAACCCCAGCCAAATGTCCAATATGTATGGGACCATTGGTATAGGGGAGTGCAGCGGTAATGGTATATCTTGCTGGCTTTTGTTGGTTTTGAGACATTACTTTTGAATTAGGGTGCAAAAGTAAAGATTTTTGTGGGGAGCTAAGGCATTCCACAAAAAAATATACCCTAGTTGTCCGTATTGGAATTCGTGGTCAACCAAGGCCTTCGCCCATTTTTTAACTTATGCCACCATAATGGATTTGCTCAGCTTTTTATCCTGAACCTGAATCCGGTAAATATATTTTCCCGAAGCTAGGGAGGTAGGGAGTCTTTCTCTAATATTTATTTCGGTGGAGCCTTCCATCATCATTTCATTGTATACCGTTCCTAGATGTTGCCCCATAATATTGAACAATTGTATATCTACATGGGCGCTAAAGGGCATTTCTAGATAGATATGAGGGGTTTGGTCTGTAGGGTAGAAGGGTTTGTGTATGATGGCGTTTACCAATTCTGGATCAGGAACTTGTCCGTCTGTAGGAGGAGGAGTAGAAGTGGTTGGAGGGGTTGGTTGTCCGTCGTCATATGGGATATCCGGGAAATCTGTACCACTACAGTTAAACCCAAGATTTACCGGGGTGTATGGATGGTCTAAAAGATGCTGTTCTACCAAGGGGATAGGAACACAGAGCCACTCTGCCATTACGGTAGCATATAGATCTCTAAAATCCATGGTAAATTCTAGGTTGCCACGGCCGTCCGGGTCATCTAGAGCAGGGTGGTCGCCCACAAAGGCACTACCGTTTAATCCAGAACCAAAGAAGAGGGTTGGCGCCGCTTTTCCGTGATCTGTCCCGTTGGAACCGTTTTCATAGATTCGTCTTCCGAATTCGGAGAAAGTCATTCCCAAAACCTTTTCATCTTGTTGGGTAAAGGAAAGATCCTCATAAAAGTTATTGACGGCAATAGAAAGATTAGACATTAATCGCTCGTGAACCATAGGCTGGTTCCCATGAGTATCAAATCCGCCCATACTTATCATATATACCTTGGTGCCCAAATTTCCTTTGATCAGTCTGGCTAAAAGGGCAAGTTGTCTGGCGAACCCATTTTTTTGATATTCTACCTGATTTTGCCCACGTTCATAAGCTTCATGTATCTTACCAGAATATTCGTAGGTGGTATTGGCTGTTCCCCTTAAAAACTTTAGCTGGTCACCATACATACAGTTATTGAATAGGCTTTCATCCAAACTGTATTGCACCCCTGTTTCCGCAATTCGTTCTAACTGTTCCACATTGGAGGTTACAAAGGCATAATTGGTTTCTTCCCCTTGAAATACCAAACTTCCAAAATTTCCAATTTGAATAGCGGCTGGGGCATCTGGCGGATTTACCAAATAATCTGGGAATATATTTTCAAAATGCCTTCCCATCCAGCCGGTATTCAATCTGTTAAACCCGGAGGAGTTGAGGTCTGTATTGGCAAAAATATCTGATCCTGTAAAATGGGATAGATTTTGATTTTCGTAGCCTACGCCATGTACAGCCTTAAACTGGCCTTCGCTCCACATAGGCTCTAAAGATTTCATATAAGTAGGTACCCCAAACTCATCGGTTAGCCTTAATATCTTACTTTCTGGGAGATATATGTTGGGTCTGGCATTGGCATAGGTATCGTATTGGGAAATTGGAATAATGGTGCTGAGTCCGTCGTTGCCACCTGTAAGACGTATCAGTATTAGAATATTATCTGTTTCTGCTGCTGCAATGGCAGCGGTTAGTGGCGATGGTGCGGAGGCGGTTAGCATATTACTGCCCAACATAAGGGAGCCCGATCCGGCAATCCCTAGGGCCTGCAGAAAAGAACGTCTACTCCAATATTTATGTTCAAAGTCATGACCATTTTCCTTTTGATCATTTTCGGGGTGAATATTATGGGTATCGCACATATTGGGAGGGTTATTTTAATTGAAATTCGGGTTGTCTAATTAGGTGCAATAACAAGAGATAAACCTGTAATGGTGCTTCGGGACTGGTTCCCAACATCCAATACCCTAATCCTTCCGGGGTAAAGTCCGATCCATAATAATTATCAGGGATGTCTTCTACCATAAATACATCCAAGGCATTATTGAAATCTTGTTCCGTAAGCAGTCCTTTGGGTAAAACTTTAGTTACTATGGCCTGAACTACGATTCTTGGATTGCTTGTATTGCTGTTACTTGGGCCAACAGTAGCCACCGCAAATGCCCGAAATTGTTCTGGCTTATCTCCCCAAAATTGCTCCAACACCATTTCGGAGGTCAGCCATCTGCCGATCATAAAGTTGGTGTTGATCCATGTCCTATTTCGTTGCCAGCCATTTACATCGAACGGATTAAAGACTTCTTGACTTAATAACCTAGAGGTTTCTGCCACGGTTCTGATCATGGAATCGTCATAGGCGAAGCTGGTTTCGTTGATTAGGTTCAGGAAGATATCGAACGGACTTTTAATGATAACCCCTATGGCTTCGTCATCAAAGAAATGCTGACTTTTAAAAAGTTGACTTAGGACGGGGGCTATTTCAAAATTATTGGCAATAAAGGTTGCGGATAGGCCGTCTATAATGGATTTGGCGTTATTGGCATCATCGGTGGAATCTGGATGTATAAAGAATTCATATAATTTTTTACAGATAAAATACCCAATTTCAGTAGCCTTTTCCTCAAAAAGTATATCCATGACATCGTCATAGCCCCAGTTTCCCGTTCTTCCAAAAATAGTCTTAGTTTCCGTATTAAATTTAGTAGGGTCGAAGGTAACCTTGGTACAGCCAATCTCGCCTCTGTTCACATATCCGGTTAGGGCCTTGGCGGTTTCTATAATGTCTTCTTCGGTATATCCATTTCCTTCCCCTAAGGTAAATAGCTCATAGAGCTCCCGGGCATAATTCTCATTGGGGTTGTCGCCATTGCTATACGCTCCGTCCAAATAATAGAGCATGGCACTGGTAAGTCCAACCTCACTCACCATGGTCTTAAAATTCCCAATGGCGTTGCGCTGCAGGCAGTTGATGTACTCGTATAGAAACTGATTACAACTATAGACTTCCAATTGAGTGACCAAATGATTGCTCCAGAAAAAACTGAGTCGATCCCGAAGGTTGTTATTTAGCAGAGTTTGGGTATAGGCGATTCGCCATTCCTCCTCTTGGGTGTTTTTTATTTGATTGCGCTGTTCATCATCTGTGGGATAATTGCTATTATCCCAATTGGCCCATGTAGGTTCGGGCAAGGGAGGCATGTTCTGGGCCTCGGCGATCAACATATTTACTAAAGCGTTTGCTGATTGACCTGTTGCCTGTTCTATGGTTTGGACAGCGGCACTAAAACCCAATCGCCTATATAAATGGGCCGCTTTTGCGGCATCCAAAGCAGGGGTGTACGGCGCTAGAGATGACGTATTGCAGTTTATAAAATATTCCATGGATTGTTCCGCGTTGGATAGGTTAATGGGTTGGGTAAATGAATAACGGATTTTTCGATTGTTAAGTATGTGGCTGATAGTAAACAGCTTATAGTACTTAAGATAATACGTGGATTATCCAATTTTGGACGTCAACAAGAAAAAGTTTTCGACAAGGTGCGTGTTTTTTTTGTAGTATATTTATAATAAGATGGCAATACACAACGAATTCGGAGAAAAGGGTGAAAAATTGGCGGAAGCTTACCTGCGGAAAAACGGGTATCAAATTGTTCATAAAAACTATCGCTACTTAAAGGCTGAAATTGATATTATAGCCCAAAAGGGCGATATATTGGCTGTTGTGGAAGTCAAATCTAGAAGTTCTGAATATTGGCAGGATTTTGCCGATACAGTAAGGGAGAAGAAAATTAAATTATTGGTAAAAGCGGCAGATCATTATGTAATCAGTAAAGATCTGGACGTAGAAGTTAGATTTGATATTATTACGGTCCTTAAGGACGGTTCAAAATTTAAGATAGATCACTGGGAAAATGCGTTTTATCATTTTTAATTATTTGTTTTATTTGTAACAAATTGTTATTTTTACTAAAATTATAGTAAAATGAAGACTATTTCATCGGTAGTAGAGGACTACATTAAGAAGAAGCCTTTTTTGCAAAGCGCACTTGCTCAGGGCATTATAAATCTCACTTCCTTGTCTAGGATTGTTAAACCCGAGATTGAAAACGAACTGGGAAAGGATATCAGGAACGGGGCAATAGTAATGGCCTTAAAGCGACTTTCAGATGATCTGGAGTTTAGAGCGACCCATAAAATTATTAAAGTTCTCAAAAATATAGGAGAAATAACGGTGCGGTCTTCCTTAACCGATTTCACTTTTTTGGTTTCCGATAGTATTTTGGAAAATCAGACTATTTTATTAAAAGAAATCAATAAGAACAAAGATGTTTTTTATACTTCTTCTAGAGGGGTAAACGAAATGAATATTGTTGTTAGCAACACTTTGGATAAAGCCGTGGAGGAATTGTTTAAACACGAAAAGTGTACACAGAAAGCCGAACACCTATCCTCTATTACCGTAAAGCTTCCTGCCGAAAATGTTTCGGTACCTGGTATCTATTATTTTATTTTCCAACGTTTGGCTTGGGAGGGTATTGTATTGTTTGAGGTGATCTCAACCACCAACGAGTTTACCATTATAGTGAACGATGAGCAGGTAGATATTGCCTTTAGGACCATTAAGGATCTGAAAACCTTATAAGTTGCCAATGTAGCAATGGAACGATGAGTTCATGTACCAATGTGTTAATTTGTTGCCATGGAACTTTTCTTTAGGAATGGAATAGTAATAACTAGTTATTGATCTCCTTTCAAAAAAGCGATCACCTCTTTATAAGTATCTGGTTTGGCAACAATTCGTTTTTCTTTGTCTAAAATGAGATAGGTAGGTGTTTGCTGTATATCATATGTTTTCACATATTTACTATCCCATTTTCCCAAGGAAATACCATGGATAAAATCGGGTAATTTTTTAGTTTCCATTTTCCAGGTGCTCCTATCTTCTTCCAGTCCTATAGCCAATACTTTAGTGTTAGATAGTGTTTGTATTCCTTGATGAAGCTTAGGAAGTTCGTTTAGGCAATGAGAGCATTGGCTGCTCCAAAATATCAGAATATAGTTTTCTGCACCAGACAGATCGCTCAGTTTTTGTGTCGTCCCTTCATTTTCCCACTCAATTTCTGGAGCAATGGCGCCAATTCTCAAGCGGGTATGGGTTTCTATTTTCTGGGTCAGTTCGGTATTGTTAGTCGCTATTGCCAAGTCGTGCAAATAACCGGAATAGATGAAATCGGCTGTGTTGTTAAGGTTGTTCTTGGCGGCCGTACTCCAAATATCGTCCATAATTCGTGCTTTGTATCTGGCGTTCAAATTGGCAATTACTTCAGCAACATGTTTTATGTTCAATTTTAATTCCGATTCCATTTCTTCTACTGGTAGAGGCTGGGCTGAGAAGGTGTTAAAGACATAGTTTAGTACTTTATCGGATATAAATCCTGATTCCTGTAAAATAGAATCTTCCAAATCGATCAGATCAAAATAGTGCTTCTTTTTATGGGCAAGGAAAATTTCCTGATTCTGATAATTAATGGGAATATACGATTCGTTTGCTTTGATAAAATGTTCGCTTAATAGTCCTTTGGACTGGAGTTCAAAGGATTTTTGAATTTCCCTTAGTGCTCTGTATTGTTCCTCAAGAAGCTTGGGGTAAGAATTGTTGTTTGCATACAGTTGGTGTATTTTCTGCTCCAATTCCTTTACTTTTTCAAAATAACTATAGTAAATTATATTCTCCTTAGAAGAATGGAATTCCAATCCCTTCTCCCGATTAAAAATCAGACTAATGCTCTCCTTGCCACTGTAAATAACATCGAAATAAAATTCTTCCTGAGGGATGGCATATACAATACGATATACCCCTGGAAGGGAGTTTTCTGGAATGTTTAAGGTGAACATTCCATTTTTCACTTCGGTATCGGTAATATAAGTTTGGGCAGTCGGATTTAATTTGTAAACAATCAACCATTTAAAATCATCTGCTGGCGACAGGTTCCCTGAAATATGATGTTGGGCCTGAAGGTTTAGGGCAAGTACCATTCCCAATAAGAATAGAATTTTTTTAATATACATAACTGATCGGGGATTTTAGGTGGATTTAATTTCCGCATTTAATCGTTCGGGACTTAGGACTTGTATGGCTTTAAAGGCCTTATCCAAAGTTTTTATTTGTTCAAACACCAATAAAAGACGGAGTCCGTTGCGAGTTTCTTTTTCCTTTAGTTTTGCGAGCTTAGGATTGCTTTGGATAAATCTTAAAACCGTAGTGAACTGTGTGCTCTGGTAGAAATTTGATTGCTGATCTGCGATAAAATAACCTATCATTTTACCTTTTTTCATGACGATTTTCTCCAAACCTATACTGTTGGCAATCCATTTAATTCGGACTGAGTTCAATAAATCCACTGCTTGGGGTGGCAATTCCCCAAAGCGGTCTTTTAGGTCCGATTCAAATTTTTGCAAGGCAGCCTCATCCTTTACTTGGTTAAGTTGGGTATACTGATTGAGGCGTTCGGTAACATTGTTGATATAATTGTCCGGGAAAAGCAGTTCAAAATCTGAATCTATTTGAGTATCCTTAACGTAAACCTTGGGCTTTCCTTTTACCTCTTCATAGAGATCCTTAAACTCATTTTCTTTAAGCTCATCAATAGCCTCTGCCAATATTTTTTGGTAGGTATCAAATCCAATATCGTTGATAAATCCGCTTTGTTCACCCCCGAGGAGATCCCCGGCTCCGCGAATTTCCAAATCTTTCATGGCAATATTAAAGCCACTTCCCAACGCTGTAAATTGCTCTAAGGCCTGAATTCGCTTTCTGGCATCGTTGGTCATGACTTCATAGGGAGGGGTAATAAAATAACAGAATGCCTTTTTGTTACTTCGGCCTACCCGGCCCCGCATTTGGTGTAGATCGCTCAATCCAAAATTATTGGCATTGTTAATGAAAATGGTATTTGCATTGGTGACATCCAACCCACTTTCTACAATGGTGGTGGATACTAATACGTCAAATTCCCCATTCATAAAGGCCAACATTAGGGTCTCCAATTTTTTTCCTTCCATTTGTCCATGACCAATACCTATTTTAGCGTCTGGGACCAAACGCTGTATCATGCCTGCTACTTCCTTGATGTTTTCAATCCTATTGTGGATAAAAAATATCTGTCCCCCGCGTTGAATTTCATAAGAAATGGCATCCCTAATGGTCTCTTCGCTAAAACGGATTACCTCGCTCTCAATTGGATACCTATTTGGTGGTGCGGTATTAATGACAGAAAGGTCTCTGGCCGCCATCAGGCTAAATTGAAGGGTTCTTGGAATGGGAGTGGCGGTAAGAGTAAGCACATCTACATTTTCTTTGATAGATTTTAGTTTGTCCTTAACCGATACCCCAAACTTTTGTTCCTCATCTACTATCAAGAGTCCTAAATCCTTAAACTTTACATTTTTGTTTACTAATTGATGGGTGCCAATGATAATGTCGACCTTACCAGCTTCCAAATTTGCAAGGGTCTCCTTTTTTTCTTTTGCGGTCCTAAAACGGTTGACATAGTCTACGGTGACAGGCATATCTTTCAGTCTCTCTGTAAAAGTACGGTGATGTTGGAAGGCCAGAATGGTGGTTGGTACTAGGACAGCAACTTGCTTACCGTTGTCTACCGCTTTAAAGGCGGCACGTATAGCCACCTCAGTCTTTCCAAAGCCCACATCTCCGCAAACAAGTCGGTCCATAGGACGTTCATTTTCCATGTCCTTTTTAATGTCCTCGGTAGATTTAGTTTGGTCGGGGGTATCTTCATAGATGAAGGAGGCTTCCAATTCGAGCTGTAGATAACTGTCAGGGCCGTACTGAAAACCTTTTTCCGTTCGGCGTTTTGCGTAGAGTTGGATGAGGTCGAACGCAATTTTCTTTACACGCGATTTGGCCTTGTCCTTAATTTTTTTCCATGCGCCCGAACCTAGCTTGTATATTTTTGGGGGAGCCCCGTCCTTCCCATTGAATTTGGAGATTTTATGAAGGGAATGTATGCTTACATAAAGGATATCACGATCCCCGTACATCAATTTTATGGCCTCCTGTTTTTTGCCTTCTACATCTATTTTTTGAAGTCCGCCAAATTTACCTATACCGTGGTCTATATGGGTTACATAGTCCCCAATTTCCAGTTTGTTCAGGTCTTTTAGGGTTATGGCCTGCTTTTTAGCATATCCGTTCTTCAGATGGAACTTCAGGTATCGTTCAAAAATTTGATGGTCGGTGTAGCAGGCAATTTTTAGATCGCTATCCAAAAATCCTTGGTAAAGGGGATAAACAATGGTTTTGTAATGCACTTCCTTGTCCACTTCCTCAAAAATATCATGGAAGCGTTGGGCCTGTTGGTCTGTAGCACAGAAAATGTAATTTACATATCCATTAGTATGATTTTGGTTTAGATTATCAATTAAAAGATCAAACTTTTTATTGAACGAAGGTTGAGGTTGTGTATTAAATAGAATGGTGTCCCCGGAATTGGAATCTTTATTCCCATCTATTTCCAATACCTTAAAACTCCCCAACTGTTGTTGTATTAATTCCGAATTTGCAAAAAGCTCTAAGGGTTTAGCCCGCTTTATTTCATTGGATAGTTTGCCGAACGCTTCCTCTGCTTTTTCAAAAAACGAATCGAGCCTATCGAAAAGGTGGTTGAGGTTTTTGCTTACTATAAGAGTATTTGGTGCAATGTATTTCAGTATGCTTTCCCTGTTTTCATCCAGGAATTTATTTTCTACATTGGGGATAATGGTAATCTTCTTTACCTTTTGATTAGACAATTGTGTCTCTACATCAAAGGTTCTGATACTGTCTACTTCGTCTCCGAAAAATTCGATCCGGTAAGGTTCATCATGCGAAAAGGAGAATACGTCCATAATTCCACCCCGCACGGAAAATTCTCCCGGCTCGGTAACAAAATCGACCCTCTTAAATTTGTATTCGAACAATACTTCGTTCAGAAAATCGAGCGAAAGCGTGTCGTCCAGTTTTATTTTTAAAGTATTTTTTTCCAATTCCCTTCTGGTGACCACTTTTTCAAAAAGCGCATCCGGGTAAGTGACAATAACGGCTGGTTTTTTTCTAGAGTTGATACGGTTAAGGACTTCGGCACGTAACAGTACATTTGCATTGTCCGTTTCTTCTATTTGGTAGGGCCTCCTATAGCTGCCCGGATAAAATAGGGCATCCTTTTCACCTATTAGCTGCTCCAAATCGTTTAAGTAGTAGGCGGCTTCTTCCTTGTCCGAAAGCACAAATAAAAATGGAATATTGGCTTTTTCAAAGGCCTCGGCAACTACAAAGGATAAAGAGGATCCAGTTAGACCTTTTAGGTTGGTTATCGAAGGTTCTCCTGGTGTAGTGTTATTTTGGGAATCGGCAATAATCGTCTGCAGTTTTCGCAGTTGCGGAGACTGTGCAAACAGTTGTGGCAAGAAAGATTTTGTCAACTGTATTTTTTTTACAAATATAACCTCTGTACACCCTTTTAACCAAAAATAAGCTTCAAATAATTGGATTCAGCGGAATGAGATGTAGTCCTATCCTTAAAAATAGTAGGCTTTGATGGGCTTTTGGTGGCTGAAATAGGCGGTATTTATAGGAATAGAAATTAGGCCTATTTTAATTGACCAATTCAAGGATTTTTGAAATGGTTTCCTTGTTATTTACCCCAAGACCTTCTTGTTGGTGCGCCAGTTCGCCCCCTTGGTCAAAAACACTAATGATGTTGCTGTGGGAAAAATCCAATGGAGATATTCTCTTGTAGTTTACGGCTAATACGGCAGCAAATTCGAGGGTATTTTCTTCAGAGCCTCTTAGTAATACCCATTTCTTAGAATCCATCTTATTTTCCTTGGCAAATGCTGCCAATCGCTCTGGGGTGTCTGTTTCCGGATCTATACTTACTAGGACTAGGGTGACCTTATCTTTTTTGTCTGCAGGGATCTGTTTTTCAATGTTGCGCATATCTGCGGCCAATCTTGGGCACGCCGTTTGGCAAGAAGTATATATCATTACCATAACCACAACATCGCCTTGTAATTCCTTTAGCTCAATTTCTTCGTTGTTTTGTGTGGTCCATATAGAGGGTAGATTATAAATGGAAAGATCAGAAATTGCACCATCTTTTTTTTCCTTGATGGATACCGGAACCAAATCCATTTTACAAACTGGGCAACTTCCCGGTTGGTCATAGGTTTTCTCTCCTTCGCAATGCATGGGGCATTCATAAATTACAGAGGCAGTTTTATCGTTCTTGCCAAAATTGCAAGAGGTGAAGCTGCCGACAAGAAGAAATAATAGGACAATCTTTAAGGTGTTTTTCATTTTATCGACTAGAATTTTCATTCATTTTATTAAGGGGTTCTACACACCTGAACCCAAGGTTTCTCATAGAATAACTGGCTTTTAGACTTCCTCTAAGGGCGTACCGCATAAAGGCGGCATAGTTCATAAGGTCCGATGCTCCTACAGCGGCACTGCCGCAAAATAGATTGCTGTCCTTATCTACATCCTTACGGGATTCCCCAGAAATTAATACGGAATTGAAATCGATGGTCCATTCCCAGACCAATCCATGAAGATCGTAAATTCCCCAGTAATTTTTAAAGGTAGATCCTATCTTGTTTTTAAAAGTTTTGGGCGCCTCGTACCAATCTAGAATCTGCTGGTTGTAGCTTTCTTTTGTTCGGGCGTCTGCCATAGTTTGATCTGCCATAGCGGCGTATTCCCACTCGTCAACAGTGGGCAAACGTTTGCCTAGGCATTCACAATAATTTTTAGCAGCGAACCAAGAGATATTGGTGATAGGTGCATTGGGCTGTAATACATCTCCAAAAGAGGTGTCCCCCTCCCAATTCACTAGGTAATTACCATCCGAAAACAATCGTATTATCTTACTGCGTTGCCATTGTGGATGTTCTTCCACAAAACGCAAATAGTCGCTATTGGTCACTGGATATACATCCATCTTGAAAGATTTTACCGTGACGGCCGTAGAATCCACGCCGTATAACGGAATGTAAGTCCCTCCTTTTACAACGGCCATTTCATTCCGTTGGGCGGAAGCAGTGCCAACAATGAAACTGCATAAAAAGATGAAGGCTATTTTTAAAGAGGGACCCATTATTCTTCTGTTAGATTAACTAGATTAATTTCTTCTGCTTTTTACCATGGCGGGGGTGACATCCTTTTTAGAATTGCCCCAACTGTTATAAATGTAGGTCATCACATTGGCAACTTCCTCATCGGATAGGGACTGAGAGGTCATAACACTGTTGTATTTTTTCCCGTTTACAGTTATCTCTCCTGTTAGGCCGTACAATACAATATCTATGGCGCGCTCAACATCGGCATTTAAATAATCTGATTTTGCCAGTGGGGGAAATGCTTCTGCAATACCTTGTCCTTCTCCTTGGTGACAGGCAAAACAGGTCTGCATATAAGTCGCTTTTCCGAACTCCATTTTCTCTGCCATGGATTTGGCGGGTATATCAGATTCTTTAACCTCATCAGTACTCGGCATTGTTTGGATACCAGGACCTTCGGGCAAATAAATCCCTTCTTCCAGTTCCCCTGAGTAAATGGATTTATTTTCTTCACCTTCTACTTTTAGCATTCCCAAGGCACCTTTGTTAAAGGCCCTGAAAATGGAATGGTCCACCAGAATAAAAGTACCTGGGACATCGACCTTAAATTCTACTATGGCGGCTCCTCCAGCAGGGATTAGCGTGGTTTGTACATTTTTGTTAACCATATCGCCACCTTCAACATAAACCTTGTCAAAAATTTCCCCTATCACATGAAAAGAGGAGACTAGGTTTGGGCCACCGTTGCCTACAAATAAACGAATGGTTTCCCCAACGTTGGCAGTTAGGGCATTGTCCCCGGTTAGGGCTCCCATTTTACCATTAAAAACTACATAGTCAGCGCGTTCATCAACAGCTTTCTGCATATCGAATGGTTGCAGACCTCGCTCGCCATTGGCACCTTTGGTATAGAAATCGCCCTGCATAATGTAGTATTCCTTATCTACCGGTGGTAGGCCACCTTCGGGCTCCACTAAGATTAGGCCATACATTCCGTTGGCAATGTGCATTCCCACGGGCGCTGTAGCACAGTGGTATACATAAAGACCTGGATTTAGAGTTTTAAAGGAGAATACCTTTTCACGACCAGGAGCTACAAATGAAGATTCTGCACCACCACCTGGGCCGGTAACCGCATGCAAATCTATATTGTGTGGCAATTTGTTGTCTGGGTGATTTTTTAGATGAAATTCCACCTCGTCACCAACCCTTGTCCTAATAAAACTTCCTGGAACCGTTCCTCCGAAGGTCCAATAAATATAGCGGACCCCATTGGTCATTTCACCTTCTTGTTCTAGGATTTCCATATCTACGATCAGCTTTTTGGCCTTTCTCTTTCCTACTGGTGTGGGAACATATGGTGGCGAGGTTAATTCTGCGATCATTTCTCGAGTAGCAGGAATTTCAGCAGTACTGGCGTACTCTTTTTTCTTCTTTTCGGCACAGGAAAAAAGAAGAGAGGCCATACCAGCTAATAGTGCTGATCGCAGGACTGTGGTTTTGGTAGTCTTAGACATCATAATTAAGTGTTTTATTTGGTTATTGTAAGATTTTATTCTTTTTATACTCCTTTAATAGGGGCAAAATTAAACTAGCAGGACTGTTCAAGATATGACGTTTATCATATTTTATACTTTCCTAATCAATAATAGCAATTAACATTAAATATGGAGAGTGTTAACTTTTATGTTAAGAGAGGTAAGCGCAGTTTTGAAAATACAAAAAGCAAATTACCTTAATGGTTGGATTCCTAATTCACTTTGAAATATAGTTATATTAGTACTGATATCAAAAAGTAGGAGGTTTGCAGTGTGGGTTCTAAATGATTAAACAATGGTTTGGAAGTTTGTTATGTGCTTGAAATCATAGATTGCCCTAATCTGCCTATTTCAGAAGATTATTATTAGCTTGTCCTTTGGATAGAATTCTTTTTTGGGCTTTGAAATATCTAAGATAAGGTTTTTGCTTATTCTTTGGTGGTAAACAAAGTAGGGTTGATTGTCAGCATTACCCAACCCCAATTATTGGTGTTTCCATCGGAATTTCCTTTTAAGGTTTCCATACCTTTAGTTGGGAATAAATGTGAATATCCGGTGGTCAAGGAAACATATTTTTGAAGTTTATAGGCATAGGCCAAATCTAATTCACTGCCCAGTTCCTTTTTGTCCGTACCGGAAATTTTGCCTTCTGCTGAGAAATTATGAAAGGCAAGGCTTAGATCGGATTTTTCGCTAATGGTTAGTTTTGTCTGAACGTACACATCCAACAATCCAACATTGTTGTTATGGCTGCCCACGTAGAAATAATCCATATGACCATTAAATTTATGGTTGGTGCCATAGAAGGGGGTAAAGGCCTTGTTCTTGCCGTCGGCAGGAAGTCCGTTGTTATTTCCACTCTGTAATTCTGCACCAAGGCCAACCCGCCATTTTTGGGTCACGTTATAATTTCCTTCCAAGGCCAAAAGAAATGCATTTAGATCATTATCAAGAACATCTTTGCCTATTTGGTAGAAAATATTGGAGCTTAGGTTTAAATGGCCTTCCTGATATTTCAGGTGAGTTCCCAAAGTCTGACTGTATCTGGTTTTGTTATTATTGCTGTTGATTAGGTCTATAAATTGTTCCCCGTTGTTCAGTATTAGAAGGCTGGCAGAAAACTGTTCCCAAGTTTTATTTCCCCAGATATAGTGTAGGCTCTTGTATGTGCTAGGGGTGGTTAAAGTAGTCCCATTGAGGCGCTCTGCATCTTGATTATAGGCAAGGCCCAAATGTATCTTAAAATCTGATTTTTGATACTTAAGGAGTAGGGCATCGTGACTACGGGCTTGTTGTGCCCAGCCAACATTCCCAAATATCCGATGATCATCATAACTAATTTCCTGTCTTCCTACCTTAAGGGATAGGTCTTCAAGAAGTTGTATTTCCCCCCATACCTGGTGAATTCCCAGTCCGTTCTTATCGGACAGGTTAAGTTGTGGGACATCGCCCCAGACCCGTACATCCTGAAGGCTTAAATAGAAGGATAGGCCATCCAGTTTGTAATCTGCATTCAATCTGGTGCGCTGCGATACAAATAGGGCGGCATCCACATGGTCTGGGATAAGTGTTTTATACCCATGACGATATTCGGCCCGCGGACGTAATTCTGTGTCAAGGGAGAATTGCGCGTGCCCAAAAGAAAATATAAAAAAACAAAAAACGACTTTGATAAAGTTGTCTGGTTTCATAATTGATCAGTTATTGCTAGGAGCAAAAATTCAACTTTCCAGGATATAAAACTATGACGATTGTCAGGCACACTGTTTCTATACTAATATTCTAAATGTAGTAGGTGAATTGTGAATCGAAATAATGTTTAATGAGGTTCATTATCAACTATTAATACCATCAAAGATCTCGGCGATCATTGCTTTTTTAGAACTGCTTATCGGTATGCTTTGGTCATTGGACATTAGGATATACCCCCCATCGTTCCGAATGTATTTTTGCATATAACTGGGATTAATCAAGTAAGATTGGTGCACTCTGAGAAATAGAAATCGCTTTAGGGAATTTTCTACATCCTTTAGGGTCCTGCATATAAATAACTTCTCTCCATTCTTTAAAAAAATAGAAGTATAATTATTTTGGCTCTGACAATATAGGATGTTCTTTATTTCAACAAACTCCAGACCATCACTCACTGGAACGGCTATTTTATTTTTTAAGAGATTTTCTTTCTTCAGATGGTTTAATAAGTTGCAAATCTCAGCAGAGGATTCCTCCGAGTTAGGAGATTTTTCTAGCCACTGATTAATCGCTTCCTCAAGTTCATCCTCGTCAATCGGTTTTAAAAGGTAGTTATTAGCCTGGGCTTTAAATGCCTGAATGGCATATTGGCTATATGCGGTGGTGAAAATCACGTCGAATGGAAGTTTGTCAAATTGTTCCAAAAATTCGAACCCATTCATCCCCGGCATCTCAACATCTAAAAAAAGAAGGTCTATGTCCAGTTCCTTTAATGATTTTAATGCCTCAACAGGATTGGTGCCTTTGTAAGCTACCTTAAAATCTGGAAATAATTGACGAATATGAAATAATAAGCTTTCTACACAGTGTAGTTCGTCATCCAATATAGCAATGTTCATTACCCTTATCTTTATTATTACTTAATATTAAGAACAACACAAGTTCCCAAAGCCTCCCCATTGCTATCTTTTTTGTCGATTATTCTATAGTCTAAGGATTTGTTATAACTCTTGTTGAATAAATGGATCCGCTTATCAACTATTTCAGTTCCCCTGCTTTTATGTGCGCCATATTGGGATGGTTTTTTTTCTTGACGCCCCTGTCCATTGTCTTCAATATGAATTTCTACCATACCGTTATTTCTTTTAACCATTATTGCAACACATTTAATCTCTTTATTGCTGGGTAAAAGACCGTGCCAAATTGCATTTTCCACAAATGGCTGCAATAACATAGTTGGAAGATATACTTTATTTGCTTCATTGTCAATTGTATTACAAAAAGTGTAGGTAAAATCACTATTAAATCGATTTTTTTCGAGTTCCAGATAATAAGTGGTAAGCTCCAATTCCTCCATTATACTGTGCATGGGTTTGTTAGCGCTCTCTAGAACCATACGGGTAAACCTAGAGAATTTAACCAAGTATTTAATCGCCTTTTTGGTGTCATTTTGTTGGATTAGGTATTTGATAGAGTTAAGGCAATTGAACAGGAAATGTGGATTTAATTTCATTTGATTTGCCAGGATTTCGGCTTCCAGTAAATTCCTCTTATAATCTGCTTCTACCTTTTCCTTTTCTTGTTGATGAATTATAGTTTGTATTGCTTTTTTATTCTTATGGTTCTTGTACTGAAGCAATATTATGATTGCAAGTGTTAAGAAAACAGCGGCCAATAGGAATATTATTATTCCCCTATTTTTAATGGCAGCTTTATGATTCATTATCTGCTCTGATTGAAAAGACTGCTCTTTTTTTAATAATCCTATTTCTGCTTCTTTTTTCTCTAGATTAAATTGGTTGCTAATGGTGGCAATTTGTACTTCTTGGGAGGCAAGGTTTATACTGTCCTTATAATCTCTAGCTTTTTTATAATACACTAGGGCTTCGGAATAGTTGGCTGTTTCTTCATGTATGGTAGAAATAATTTCAGAAATATTCACAATCAACACCTTGTCATTCAACTGTTCGGACCTGCTTAGGGCATCGTTCAATCGTTCTAAGCTAAGGGGGTAGTTCTTTTGCTTAAAGGACACTAATCCTAAATTATAAAGTGTCAACGCCTGTCTGTGTTTGTCCCCTAAATCCTTAAACATTTGATGGGCCTCTAAAAAGTAATCTTCCGATAGGGCAAGGTTTTTGTTTTCTGTTAAATAGCTCTCTCCAAACGCCTTTAGGGTCATGGCCTTGCCATAGGTGTCATTTAACTCTTGATTGAGTTTTAAGAGCTTATTTAGATAGGAGCGCGCCTTTTCATGCTGATGTAGATTGTCGTGATAACCGCTTATGGTTAGGTAGTTCATGGCCAGTCCCAAGCGATTGTCTGCTTGTTTAGCAACCTCTAGGGCACGTTGTAAATAGTTGAAGCCTTCTTCCGTCCTGTGGGGGATAGCCATAAAAGTATTTCCAAGACCATTACTAGCAATCTCTATATTTAATAGGCTATTTTCTGCTTCTGCAATTCGTAAGGCTTTCATATAATAGCTTACTGCCAATTCGTAGTCTGCATTATATCTGCCAGCCACTCCGGCATTGTTGGCAAATATCATCTTGTCCAAGGTGAATCCATTCTGGTCCTTTATAATTTCAAAAGCTTTTACATGGAGCGGTATGGATAGCGGGTATTGTTGATGATATCGATATAGCAAGCCTAAGTTATTAAGTGCCCTTGCATATAATATGGAATTTGGGGTATTTATAGCTTGATCAACGGCCTCTTTTGCAATTTCAATATCCTCTTCTGCATGCTCAGCTTGCCTATGCAATTCTCTGGAAATTTTCATTTTTAAGCTGATCTGTAAGGAATCATTGGTAGCCAATGAGAGGTTTTGTCTTAGGTCTTCCAGTTTGTTTTGGGCCATACACCCCGTCCAAACTAAAAATAGGAAGTAGGATAAATATAGGGCGCGTTGTGATGTAGCCTGGGGAATACAAAATAAAATGCATTTTTTATTACCCATAGTGTGTCTTTGGTTCAGATTCATTTATTGGATGCTGAATATTATTTGGTTAGAATTTTTTATCACAATTGTCCCAATAAGTTGCTAACATAGCAAATGGAGATGAATTACTAGGTCTAGGGTATTACAGGAATATGGGTTATATAGGTATTTATGTGTCTTGAGTATATAAAACCTGCCAATTTTCTCCGTATAAAAGGTAATAGCTCCGCCTACTTTTGGAATTTATTAGTGCTTTAAACACCATAGCAACGATTGCTTAATCAGAATCATACAAGTGTTATATATCAGTAATAATAGACCAAATAACGATGCTTTGTTAGGCCGACTTATTAAACAGCTGTTTTGGGTGAGAATTTCACAGGTTTCATTGAGAATTCCACTAAAATCCGATTTCTAATTAAAGTGGTGGGTTTACTAGCTGAACTGCTGCAAATTCTAATTCACTCTTGTGGATAGCATTTAATTACGCTTGATTTGACAGGAATAAATAATCCAATTTTAAAAATAATAACAATTAATCAAATCATTAGAATTATGAAAAAACAAATTTTATTTACCACCTTTTCTCTCTTTTTTGCCTTTGTGGCGTTTGCACAGGACGGCTTTCATAAAATAGGAGTAGGAGCAGAAGTTGGACTCCCTATGGGAGACTTTGGCGACGCCTACAATATGGGATTTGGAGCTACAGGTAAAATTTATTATGGGCTTAATGAGAATGCTAATATCACGGGTACTCTAGGATATCTCCGATTTGGAATTGATGGAGACTCAAATATAAGTGGACATATGGGGATGATTCCTATTATGTTTGGATACCATCATGATTTTGATGGTTTTTACGTTGAACCTCAAGTAGGGGTAGTTGCTTTAAATTCCAAAGTAGATATGTCCAATACGGGGTTTGGCAGTTTTGGAGGGAGTTATTCGTCTACGGAAGTGAGCTTGTCTTTAGGAGGTGGCTATACTATGGGAGATTGGGATTTTGGATTGAGATATCAGATTGTGAATAATGCCAATTTCTTAGGCGTACGAGTAGCTTATAATTTTTCAATTTAATTCCTAATTTCAATACTATGAGAAATTTAAATAAGCTTACTGGTGTTTTTCTTCTTGGAATCTTTTTGACCTTAAATGTTGCTTGTTCTAAAGACAATGACGGCCCCGCAGATCAGTTGGGAGGTGAAAGTACGATGACCATGAAGATCAACGGGAAGTTGTGGAAGGCACATGTTGCTACCGTAATGACCGTAGGGGATACCGAAGATGGCGAAGATGAGAAGACCTATTGGGTAAATATGACCGGAGTAAAAATTATTGATGACAGCGGTTCGGAGGAATTATCGGAATCCATAAGTCTTAGTTTATTGTTATCGGGAGCTGAATTCAATAGACCCAAAAAATCCTATCCCGTAGGAAGTATATCGAATAACCAATTTGGTTATGGTATAATTATATACAATGAAGTTGGGAGCGAATCAGAAGGTAAGGGAGTGTATGTTTCCATGCATCCAGAGGATTCAGAGCAACAAATAGGAAATTTTACGGTAAAAGATTTTGAAATTGGAGATCAGAATTTTTTAGGACAACAATTGGGTAAGGGTTACACCAGATTATCAGGAACTTTTGAGGCTGAACTCTATTCTTACGATGGAACCGATACCCCTCCTAAGAAGCTTACAATAACCGAAGGGAAATTTAATCTTAGGCCATTACTTGGCTTTGGAGTATGATTATCATAATTAATTTGAATTGAGTTGTTAAGAACGGCAAGGTGCTTTTAAGTGCCTTGCTGTTTTAGCTTGTAATCAAACAAAAAATTTCTAATAAAGTTCTGTGGAAACCTGTTGATTTTATTGCATAAATAGCCTGCATAATAACAGATGTGAGATATCCTGATAGGGTTTTGATGGCTCCCTTTAATCATAAGAAACTCATTCATTAAACAATAAAATACCCTAAAAATAAAGTATCATGAGAAAACACTTAAAAGTAACAAGCATGTTAGCCAGCGTATTGCTGTTGGGTTTTACGATTTTACTATCCTGTTCCAAAGATGATGGCTCGGTGTCAGTTATTGAACAAGAGGCTTTGGTGGTGACCCTTTCCAGTACGGAAATTAAAGAAGGGGAAACAGTGCAGTTTTCCGCCACTGCTAACGGGAAAGCCATTTCAGGTGCCACCTACTATGTTAACGGGATTTCCATTGACCATAGCGAACACACCTTTGCCGAGCCTGGCAACTATAAAGTGGTGGCTAAAAAAGAAGGCTATCAGGACAGCGACCAACATGGTATCCTTGTATTGAAGCGTAAAATGGCAATCGTGGTACATATAGTTGGAGAAGAAATTAATAGCAATGGTACATACGTAGCCAAGTATTGGAAAAACGGTACACCTACAATTCTTGGTAACAATGCAATAGGCACTTCTTTAGTGCTTGCCAATAACGATGTACATATATCTGGGGTTAATGGATCTTTTTCCCAGTTGATCTATTGGAAAAATGGATTGGAGATCAAACGCATCACTAATGCGGGCATATCTTTAGGGAAGTCTATCGCTGTTTCTGATGATAATGTTTATCTATCTGGATTTCAATTAGATAGTAAAGGTAGGCGATTGGCTACCTATTGGAAAAATGGACAGGCTATTGCACTTACCGACGCCAACAGCCCATTGTCTAGTCAGGCAAGTTCCATATTCGTTTCTGGGGAGGATGTGCACATAGCCGGAGTTGAACAAGGTAACCAGGGTCTTCAAAGGGCCATGTATTGGAAAAATGGGAATGCCATCCTATTGAATCCTGGAGGAGGAATGTCTAGTGTACTTAATATGTTTGTTTCTGGCGAGGATGTCTATATAGCAGGATCTGAAATCAATGCACAAGACGACCAAGTAGGTACTTATTGGAAAAAAAATCAACATACAATTTCTTCCAAAAGCTTGGGGGCTACCGAATTAACATCTGTCTTCATTTCCGGAACGGATATATATGTAGGTGGATATGAAATAGTTAATGGAAAAGCTGCAGCTAAATATTGGAAGAATGGACAAGCGGTTACCCTTACCGATGGTAGTACAAATGCAGTTGTTATGGCGCTCTTTGTTTTGGGGGCGGATGTGTATGTTGCTGGTTATGAGGCGAATGCAAATGATGTGCCTGTGGCTAAATATTGGAAAAACGGTGTGGCCGTGGATTTGACCGATGGCAATCATGAAGGCGCAGCCTATGACATAGTCGTACAAGAAGTTGAGATTGAGTAGATCAATTTTTTTATTAGTGGCTATGCCCTGCTTCTTTATAAACTAGTTTCTACTTCAATTCCCCAAGTTGATCCTCACAAAAATAAAGTATCATGAAAAAACATTTAAAACTATCAAGCAAGTTGGCCGGTGCATTTATGTTAGGCCTTACATTTTTAATGTCCTGTTCCAAAAGTGAACCAAGTGAGGAACTAGATGTGCCCATTGTAGAAAAAACACAGTTGGTACTTACCGCCTCATCCACGGAAGTGGAAAAGGATGATGAAGTGGCCTTTACTGCCACTGCTAAAGGCAAAGCGATAGAAGCCAGTATTTATATTAATGGCGTTAAAATCGAAAATAGTAAACACACTTTTAAAGAGGCTGGCGAATACCAAGCTGTAGCTAAAAAGGAGGGATATGTAGATAGTGAAAAAACTACTATAAAAGCATTTAAAACAGTTGTATATATCGCTGGATATGAACAAGAAAGCTCGATATCTACAGCTAAATACTGGGAAAATGATGAGGTTATATCCCTCAGCAATGGGAGTGTGAATGCAAGAGCAAATTCAATATTCGTTGCGGATGGTGATGTGTATGTGGCTGGACATGTTGGAGGTAAAGTTCAGTATTGGAAAAACGGCACTGCAAAAAACACAATTGATTTTAATATTGTAAGAGGAGAGGCATATTCCATATTCGTGAATAACGGGGATGTTTATGTAGCTGGATGGGAATACAATGACCAAATGAAACGTACAGCTCAATATTGGAAGAATGGTACATCGTTCCCTCTGACTAGAGAGGGTGATTTTGATACAGGGGCACTTTCCGTATTCGTGGATAATGGAGGAGATGTCTATGTGGCTGGATATGAAGATAACGGCTCTAGGAATGTAGCTAAATATTGGAAAAACGGTCTGCCGGTTACCTTGACAGATGGCATTAATGATGCATTTGCAACTTCTATATTCGTTGATAATGGTACTATTTATGTAGCTGGATATGAGTATAATGGGACGATGATAGCTGGTATAAGTGTAGCTAAATACTGGAAAAATGGCACTGCTGTATCCCTTACCGATGGAAGTAGTTCAGTTATCGCAAACTCTATATTCGTAGATGACGGGAGTGTTTATGTAGCTGCAAGAGGCTATAGCGGCTACTGGAAAAATAATGTTCCTGTGCCTTTTGCCGATAATGTAAAAGGAATACCATATTCCATATTCGTGGATAATAATGATGTGTATGTGTCTGGGGTTAATAATAGTGGCAGCCAAGATAAAGTGGCATACTGGAAGAATGGAGATCTTGTATCGGTGAGTCCAGGTACTAAATATGCAGTCGGTACTTCCATATTTGTTGCTCGTTCATTAGGGAAGTAAGTAAATTTCTGTTTGTTCGCTTAACTGTATCATAAGCTAAGTGGAATAATTATTATTTGTAAACAAAAGCAAAGTGATTCATTGGTCATGATCTGAAAAAGGGCAAATGGTTGGCGTTATAGGGAAGGGAAAACTGCAACACTTTAGTAATATGGTTGTTGCGGTTTTTTAAGTGTTGAAATTCCCAGAAATTGTACCTGATCCAGTTTTTTGCTATCCACAAAAAAAACGCCTATTAGGATGAAAAATACCATCACTGAAGCGCGGTATGTATCTGAGCTTTTTGGTAAACAAATAAGATAGAAATAAAGCAGAAAATCCTTCATGGAAATCCCGCTTTATAATTATGTTTATAGGGCACTAATAATTTTTAATCTAGTCCTTCAGGTCAAAATAATTATGGACTTCTTGGTAGCTATCAATATTTAATTCCTATACCTTTTCAATAGCAATAATTTTCCCATCAACAATTTTAAATTCCATTTCTTGTCCTTCTAAGAGTTTTTCCCATTTTTCCAGCATGGGTTGTTCGCGTTCAAAATTCCTGTATTCATCTGGGCTCATTATAGGGATTCCGGTGACTATTGGATAAACACGATTACAATCCGCACAAGAAAGAATGCCCTCTAAAATATTATCCTGTTCGTCTTTGGTAATAATTCGCAACGTTAAATCTGCCTTATCAAAAGGGCAACACAATTTTTCTATCGTTTCTATTCTCATTTTATTTATTTAATATGTTACGGTATTCATTTATGGCCTCATCGGGATGCGCTGCATTCATAATTCCAGATATAACGGCAACCCCATGATAGTTTAGTTCATCAAATTGGTTCATATTTGCTGGAACAATTCCCCCTGCTAAAAAGATGGGTTTATTAAAAATTAACGCTGCATTTTTTATGGTTTTCTGGGTAACTATTTCACAATCACTCACACTAGAAGATGAGAACATGGAACAAAAGGAGATATAATCTATAGGGTTATCAGCCGCCCATTTAACATGATCTAAATTATTCCCACAGGTAAGACCAATTATTATCTCTTTATCGATCTCCCTTTTAATCTCCTCTAAATTATTCGGAACTTCATCAAAATGAACGCCGTCTAAATCCATTGTTTTTAGATGTTCCCATCGGTTGTTGATTAAAACCGGGGTCTGATGATTTGAGCATAGAGCGCAAATTTTCTGAACAACTCCTTCTATGTTTGATATGTTATTAAAGTTGTCCCAAATCTGAACGGCAACAATTCCCAATGCCAAACTTATTTGTAGTTTTTCTAATAAAATAAACTCTTCCATGGATGGATCAACCACTAGATAAATACCCGCCTTAATAGATTTTTTATTCATATGTAGATATTTATTGTTTTTTAACGGTCATATGTAATTCACATATCTTCATTCGTGTTTGCGACCAGTTTTCGGTCATGCTCATTTCATATGTAGATATTTATTGTTTTTTAACGGTCATACTTCGGCTGCGCTCAGCACGGGTATGTGAACTTGCCTGACGGCAGTCAGGTTCGCATATCTTCATACGTATTTGCGACCAGATTTCGGTCATGCTCATTTCATATTTATTTCCAGTTTTGATGCAATGCATTGAAAAAAGCACCCCAATAAGGGTCCTTTTCATTGTAGATTAGATCGGATAGCGTTTCTTTTTCCATTAGTGTTACACCCTTAAGCTTTTCTGTAATTTCTCCAACTTCAGTGCAAGGGATAGCATTGGCTTCAAATTGTGCTATGATTTTAGCTTTAGCTTCTTTTTTACAAGTGATGACCATGGCACCAGCACCTATACAATAACGGGGGTCAATGGAGAACACCTCACAAATTCTAGATTGTGTCTCCCTTATAGGTAGTTGGTCATTATAGATTATAGCCCCGTTGCCAGAGGCTACGGCCATCTCATAAATAGCACCTAGCACCCCACCTTCCGTAACATCGTGCATGGCGGTAATCCCATTGTTCGCCCTATCTCCTACGGCGGTAAGCGCATCTTTCATTACAGAGATATCATAAAAGGACTCACACGCAATATTATAATGCTCAGCGCCAGCTTTGTTCTTTGCCGTTTCAGGAAAGCTCATAGCCAAAATAGCGGCAGAAGAAATAGCGCAGCCTTTACTTACTAAGATAACATCGCCAACAGTTGCTGATTTTGTGGTGAGTAGTAGATCTTGTTTTGCGATAGTTGTAAAAGTAACTCCACCAGCAATGGTAGAGTTGTTCCCTTCCACAAATCCAGTATGTCCGCCTGTGATAGCTATTCCTAGATCTGAACAAAATAGATGGATATAATCCCAATACGCCTCAAAATCTTTTTGGGAAAATGTAGCGGGGAGGTTCAAAACAAATTGACCGTACATAGGCGGAAAACCTGTTGTAGCAATGTCATTGGCTGCCAGTTGTACAGATAACCATGCAGATTCTTTTAATCCAAGGGAAGGGATAAGGGATAGAGGATCACTGGCCATTGCCATGGCCATCCCATTGGGTAATCCTACTATAGATACATCTACCCCAAATTGAGGTCCAGCGATCACCTCCTGTCTATGCTTCCCACACCTGTGCTCAATAAACTGCTTGAAATCAGTAGGCGAAATTTTTCCTGTTTGCACTTCCATAACTAGTCATTAAATTTTACGTACAGCGCAAAAAAGTCCCCAATGGGTAAATTCCATTTTTGTACGGGAAACCATTTAGGAAGTCCTGTTGTGGTCCACTCAATAGAATAATCTCTACCCTCTAAAGCGTTGTCTATGGTTTTTATTAAGGATTGGGGAGTATAAAAGGTAGCAGTCACATAAAATTCGTTCTTCCCAAAAAGTTGTTGTGTTCTACGCCTGATCAGTTTAGGGGTGTTCCGGTTCATCATCCCCATTATAATTCCATGTCTCCCCACGCGGGCAGCTTCACGGATGACTTTTACAGGGTCTTTATAATATTCAAATGTGGTAATAAAGGCCAGGGCATCAAAGGTACTATCTTTAAATGGCAGGTGGTGGGAGTCTGCCATCACCAAATCCCCTTCAAAGCGGTGCAAGGCCTGGGAGAGCATAAAGGGTGAAATATCGCCGCCGATGGCTTCAATCCCTATATCCTTCCACCAACGTGTAAACCGGGTAGTGCCGCAGCCAAATTCTAGTAACGTCTTTACACGGGTATCTTTGGAGATAAGTTGCTCCAAAATATGCTTCTGCCAAACTTCGGCACGCTTGTAGGGCCCCTCATAATACTCTTCGTAGGTATCCGTATATTTCCTATTGAAGAACCACTCTGACCTTCCTTGCCAGGACTGTGTTTTTTCGGGAACAAGTTGTTGATTGATTTTTTCTATTTCCATTGTTATAATTTTTTTAAAAAATTAAAACCATCCTTTTGGAGCCAACTAGATGGTACAATGGAAACATATGTATCCTAAGTATGCATCCCTACGTTGGCATTATCCAAATCAGGTTCTTGGGTATATTCTCAGTCCTGATTTTTTTCAGAACACCCCACGCATTTAAAGGCACAAGTTACCGAATATTTTGAACTATAACTTTTATTTTCTATCAAGACTTTTTTATAGAAATGGGTTTTCAATGTAACTCTAAGGCAAAATAAGAATATCTTAGATGTGATTATAATTTGGAACAAACACAAAAAAAGCACTCAAAATTAGGTGCTTTAATGATCAATGAATGAACCGATTGGCGATTTGTTGGAATTCTAATTAAACCTGGGTGGCTGTTGCAGAACTTGAATATACATCAATTTTTAGCCCGTGTTACCATACGAACCGAAGTACTCGGATTATGTACGAGCGGAGTAGATCTATTGGCGAAGCCGATAGATTCAATTGATTTGTAGAGATTAATCCGCATTTTGAAGTAGGTAAGGTACCAGCGGGTCCTTAACACTTACCGTAAACCAGAACATTATTGTAAAAAAAGTATATATTTTTTCATTGTCTAATGGTTTAAAGGGCCTCGATACTTTTAATATTGATCCCATTAAAGCAATCATCCATACATCCATCTTCTACATAACCGCAACTTGATATCAATCCATTGTTTTCAGCTTCAAAGTAAATTTTTACATTTTTCCGGTTAACCAACCACTCTTGTTGAGCTTTATCATATATTTCATCCAATGTCCAAGCATATGCCGCACTGGTATGCTCATGACTATTTATTTCATTCTCATTTTCGACCCATTCCAATTCTTCCTGAGGAACATTATCCGATAATCCCTCGGTTGATGTATATCTGAAGTGTCTTTGTGTTACTTTCCCATGGGTTACCGTTATGGTCGATTCCCAGCCGAAACTGACCAGAACAGAACCGCCAGGAACAACATACTTGTAAGAATTATTGGATGATTCCTTAAAATCCAACATAGCCTTGCGACTATTTTCGAATTCATTTTGGTATTCAAGATCATCCTTTTCACAAGAGGATAATACGCTCCCAAAGACCAATAATGCAATAAAATGGAATTTAATTTTCATAATTATTTTTTAGTGGGATATCTCTTTTAAAGAATAAGATGTGATCGGCTTGAAAAGGTTGCTTTGGAACTACTGATGAATATATGCTTTGAGCTGGATCTTGCAATCACCTATTTTGGTTTAACAGTGCCACTTTCAAATCAAAATATTATTTGAGTGCATTATTTTAAAGCGAAAATGAAAGCAATTTGGACGAGGCTGGCCCTGGAAATTGAAGATGAGATAATCGAGTATTTAAAAGTGAAGTGGACATACGAAGTATTGGCCAACTTCCTTGATACCGTGGAGAAAACAATAATATCATTAGAAGGAAACCCTTACATGGGTCATATATATGAGATTAATCCGAAGTATAGAAAAATACTGATTACCGAGCATACTTACTTTATCTGTCTTGTTGACAAAGAACTTGTGCTAATTTTATTTTGGCCAACGAGCCAGGATCCAGAAGAATTAAAGATGCTTTTCACGTAAGTATTTCATTGCCTCTTTATGTGTATGGGTTCTACCCTCGCTATAGTCTTTTTCAGATTTATTTATAAGTCCAATCATAGCTACATCTTGATATAATGCCATGGTAATCAATTCGACTTCTTCGGAAGTGAATGCGTTTTTACGAAGTTTACGGTAATACATAATAATACAAATAGTGAGGAAGAAAGAGCTGAATTAATCAAAAGTTTTGAAACCGTAAAAGACTCTGAATCTGACTTACAACAAAAGAAAAAATCAGGTTCTTTTTTAAAGAGATTTTTAAATACTTAGAAATAAAAAGTATCGCTGGAAAATTTCACCCTGTTTTTTTTGGAATTTAAAAGCGATTACAAAAGGTTTAAATAGACGATATGTTAGAAGATGGTTTCAGGTTGGGTAAACTTAGTGCAAAACTTGGTAAGTTACTAGGTAATGGATTTCTGACTAAAAAGGATGTAGAAAATCTACTAAAAGAACTTAATACGGTGCACAAAGTTAGTTTTGATTGTATTATCGCCGAAAAGCCAAAATGGTTAGGGAAGCATTGATAGATCCCTATATGGTCAATCTCAAAAGGTGTGTGTGAATCAAAATAGAATTGTGGATTTTTAATTGGCTAAGAGGAATATATTTAATTTTAAATTGTTGTACCTATGTTGTGCCTGGGAATAAAAAAAGGCTTTAACATTGCTGTTAAAGCCTTTCGTACTCGAGGTGGGAATCGAACCCACACGTCAAAGACACTGGATTTTGAATTCAGAGTATTTTGATGTTATATGTAGTTAAATAGCTCATATTAAGCTATTTACATTTTTACAAAAAACAATAAAGACCATATAAAACCATAAAAAACCACCATTTGTTGTACCTATGTTGTACCTAGAATTCGTATCTTTAGTATAAATAGTAAAGTATGGGGTCAAGTATAAAGGTAACTCTTCGCAAGAAAGCGAACAAACAAGGTCTTTTTCCTTTAGCGGTTCGCATAACTAAAAACAGAAAAACGACCTATCTTTATATAGGGCATTACATTGCTATTAAATATTGGGATGAAGGCAATCGCGAGGTGCGAAAATCGCATCCCAATTCCATACGCTTAAACAATCTTCTTATCAAGAAGTTGGCTGAAGCGAATCAAACCTTAATTGATTTACAGACTCATCAAAATGATATCTCGTCAAAACAGATAAAAGAGGAAATTGCAACTCCGCTTACCAAAACTAGCTTTAAAGAAATTGCCGATAATTATTTAGATAATTTAGAAAAAACAAATAAATTACAGCGTTTATCATCCGATAAAGCGCGAGTCGGTCATTTTATAAGATTTGTCGATAATGATGATTTAAGTTTTCGAGAAATTGACGAGGCTTTATTGCGTCGTTTTTCACTCTATTTGAAAACTACACGAAAAGTATCTCAACGCTCGGTCATTAACAACTTAATTGTAATTAGAACCCTGTACAATAAAGCTATACGATTAGGAATTGTTGACAGAAAATTGTATCCATTTGGAGCGGATAAAATACGCATCAAATTCCCCGAATCCGAAAAAGTTGGGCTTACCATAGAAGAAATTCAATCAATCGAGGCTTTGGAGGACTTAACGGAACAGCAATCTCATGCGCGAAATGTTTGGTTGTTTAGTTTTTATCTTGCAGGGATGCGTGTTGGTGATGTTCTTATGATTAAGTGGAGCGATATTTACGATGGCCGGTTACACTATCGTATGGGGAAGAACGAAAAATTGTTATCCTTTAAATTACCAGAGAAAATTACATCACTTTTAAGACGATATTATGAGGACAGGAGATCCAGTGAGGATTTTGTTTTTCCTGAAATGAACAATGCTGACCTCAAAAATCCGAAAGATGTTTTTAACAAAGTAAAATCCGCCAACAAAAAATTTAATAAATATCTCGTGCATATCGCAGATAAAGCGAAAATAAACAAAAAGCTCACCATGCACATTGCCCGTCACAGTTTTGGCAATATTTCAGGCGACAGAATTCCTATTCAGATGCTGCAAAAGCTATATCGTCATTCCACCGTTACAACTACAATAAATTATCAAGCCAATTTTATGCATAAAGAGACTGATGATGCTTTAGAAAAGGTTATTAATTTCTAAATTTTCAAAGTTTCAAAAAGTTAAGCAAAAAAGGAAAGTTAATACTTTGCGTATTTTTATTTTTTCTCCCTATCCACGAAAAAAAGCACTTTTTGCGGTGTCAATTTCTATAACTCAATCACTTCTTTAAAAGCTACATTGAAATCCCCTTACCCTTGTACTTCGACCAATCGGTGAGTTCATCCTTGAAGCCATTGTAAATCTCCTCTTGCCCTTTTTTGCCCCTATTGCCCAATAACGAACTTATGGCATAAACGCCTTTTCGCAACAAACGGTTTTGTTCGATGGAAGATTTCCTTTCCAGTGCCTTATTTATACTTTTCCGAAGTCCGTTGTCCATATGGTGCTGTGCTTGCCAGCTATGCAGGTTCGGGTAGACCTTTTCCGCTGTCAGCATAAAGGCGGCCCTATCGTACATCCCCCTTTCTATTAGATGGCCCGCCCAAAGGTTCTTGAGATCGTTCCTGCCATCTTTGATCAGGGCCTTGATAACGGTCTGCTGTTCCAATATTGTTGCGGTGACATCGGGAATGGAATTCAAATAGAGGCTCGTTCTTTTGGGCAAGGTACAACTTGTTCTATGGTCAGTATAAATGGATCTGACCTCGAATCCGTCCTTCCCTTTTACAAAATAGAATCCCTTGGCGTTGAAAAGGGCCATATAGTCCTTCGGGGATTTTTCATAAGGCGCGTGCATCCGTTCGGCATGTTTTACATAACGGCCCAATGCGGCCTTCTCGAATTCTTGCCTATAACCTATTTCCATGGTCCCGTAAAGTTTTGGAAAGACCATTGGCAGAAAAAAGGAGGATGCCGTAAGTTCAGGGCCAATATCGGAATTCCGTGCCGTCAACATTTCCAATACCATATGGTTTTGACGGACAAAACCGGTGGATACATACGTGTCCATGGCCTTGGGGAAGGGCAGGTCGCCCAAAAGAACAGGGACCGTATGTTTGTTGGAACCGGAAAAGGACAATCGGTTATCGTTGTACTTTACTCCAAGGGACCGGAACAGGCGATGGACACTCCCCTTTTCCTTCCCTACATCGAAAATGCAGTTTTCCAATATCCTGCCGATAAGCCGGAACTTGCTTTCCAAGGTTTCTTTTTCCTTTTTTTCCTCCAATTGGAATAGCCTGTCCCTCACTATGGGGAACTCTTTTTTAAGTGCTTCCATCAACAAAATTTTTTGATTTCTTGGAAGGTAGCGTTCAAGAAAAATGTAATCTTTGGATGTTGTTATATGCGGAAGGATATCCATTGGGTTCTTGGCCACCATGTTCTCCGAGAACAGTCCGTTGCGGTCCGGGGACTTCAGATAGGATGTCATGAATGCTTCTTTTATCAGTTTTCGGATTTCAAGTTTGAACTGTTTGCTGTCGGTATCGATATCCGTGGGTCCGTCGCTATTCCCGAAAATATTGGGACGTTTCTCCATCCTTATTTTTGGGCTCAGCTCGCTTTCCTTGAACGCATATCCCGATTTGTCATGGATGGTATATCCTTTGATGGCATCCCCTTTTATGTCCAGTTTTATATCGATGCCCTGATATTCCTTAAGTACTTCTGGGAGGTCGTGCGGCCTTATGGCCTTAAAAAGTCCATAGGTGGTCCCTATCTGTTTCAGCAGGCGTTTGCGGTGCATCGGCAAGAGCTTGGATTTTGAATTCGTACCAAATACCTTTTGCAGTTTCGGACCGCTTAAGCTTGGGTGTACAATGGAGCCGTTGATGAACCTTGTCCGGTATCCTTTTTGATTGTCTAGGCCAAAGGCGACCCCTATCCTTCCCGATTGGTTTTTAGTTTGCTTTATTTCGATGTGATAGGGCCTGACCAGTTTTGCCAGTTCTTGAAAGCTCCGCACCTTATGTTTTTGCAGGATGCTGTTCAGTACGTCCTGCAAATAGAACTTCGTCCCTTGTGCAGGGTCCATCCCGAACTGTTGCCCGGGCAATCTGTACAGCGGGAGTTCCCTTTGCTGTTTTGTCAGCGGTGATGGCGATAGGCCGAACTTTTTTTCAAGGTATTGCTGGGTGGCCATGTTCCGTCGGAAACTATTGAAGATTCCGAGCACTTTTCCCGAACCGGTTACATTGGTCGTTATGATGTGGACATGCTCGTGCTCGGTGTCGTTGTGCCTTACCACAACATAGGGCTGTTCCCCGTAGCCCATTTGCTCCATGTATTCCTTGGAGACTTCATGGAAGGTCCTATTATCAAGGTGTTCCCCGTGGGGAAGGTTCATGGTAATATGGGCATAGCGGTTCTTGGTTGCGTTGCGCTGTCCTTGGAAATGGAGTACGTTCCCGAAGAATTTCTGTGATATGTCCTGGGAGTACATGTTCCCGTACCCGAGTATGAGCATACCCTCTTTCCCGAACACATAGTTCAACATTCCCTGACAGCTTTCCCTATATAATATCCTTCCTATCATCCCGTTCGTTCCTCTATTGTAATTTCTATAAGTGCGTTAAGTAGTCCGTTAGCCTTTTGTATCTCGTTCTCCAAACTACTGTTCGGACTTCTCAGGTTCTTGTAGTGTGCCAGTTTGACCAATTGGTTGATGTTGTTGCCCAACCTGTTGATATGGTAGGCAAGGTCCGAGGTGCACGGAAGACTATCTTTTTCCTCCGACCCTACGTGCAGGACCAATCTTCTCAGAAGCGGACTTATTGTCCCACGCTCCGAAATGTCCAGGTCGTAGGACCCGGCAATCGCCTTCAGTCTCCCATATTCCACATCGTTGAACCGCAGCATTACATTGTGATGGCGCTTCTTGTTTCCCAATCTTTTCCGGCCTCTTTTATTTTGTTCCATTTTCGTTGCTTTTTAAAGCAAAACCTTCGTCAGAAGTAGACAATTCTAAGTTACTTAGAATACAACTTGCTATCCGTTTCACGGATAAATATAGGCAATCAAAATGGATTATAACAACCTAATAATCAATTATTTAACGTTCAAAATCATATAGAACCAAACCAGACCATATGGATACAGTAAAGCGATTTATCTGGTCATATTTGGTGGTCGATAAATTAAAGAAAAATAGAAATAACCAATTTTTTTGTGGGTAGGGGGAAGAAAGGGCAAGTGGTTTTTCACCGCTTGTGCTTTTCAGCGGTACCGAGGGGGTTGAAAAACCGTACTTGGAAAGATGACCGAAAGTGGACGGAGGATAGTCGTCCGCTTGGGAGGAATGGAGGCGGAGGTTTTTCAACTTCCGCAGGGGCTGGGAATAATCTATGAGAATAGCTTCCAAAAAAAAGTCTAAATAAACATGGGTTTAAATGCACCTATTGACGTTTATACTTGATCGTATTTAGTTGGATAATTGGTCGATTAAAAGTTTCGTTTAATGGAGTTATTTGTTTTACCAATACCATCAATTATATAAATACCTCCTAGAAGTTGTAATGGAGCATGAGACGCATCTTGGTAAAAGTTATCCTTAACACCTAATGTCGGTTGAAAATGGAGTGATTTTCGTTATTATCACCTAATTCTTTTAAAAATACGCTGATAATATGCTATATTGCGTATAATATATGTTTAAAAGAATAAAATTATGGCTACAGTCCGAAAATCATTGACCATTACCGAAGCCCAAGAGCAATGGATCAAACTGCAAATTGAAATTGGAGGTTTCGCCAACGATAGCGAATATATGCGGCATCTAATACGTTTGGACGAGGAACGCAATAGGGAATTTTTAATTACAAAAGCAGCTATACAGGCGGGCTATGATAGCGGTGTAAGCCCCAAGGTCAGAACCGTTGACGAGATTATGAAAGCCGCAATTAATCGTCGAACGGACAAAACGCAAGGAAAACAGAATGCATAGATATGCGCTATCCTATAGGGCTGACAATGACCTTGATGATATAACGGATTATACTTTGGAGATTTGGGGGGAAAACCAGACTCGGGATTATCTTGCCGGGTTCTTACAATGCTTTCAATCTTTAGCGGATAAACCAGATCTTGGCAGAAGTGCCGCCGAATATGCACCGCTCCTAAAAAGATACAATTACAAAGCCCATACAATTTTTTACGAACCAACGGAAAAGGGCATTTTTGTAGTCCGCATATTGGGTCAGAGACAGGATGGATCAATCCCAAAAGTTGGGTCTAAAGAGAAAAATAATTTTCTTTGTGCTTTAAATTACATTGATGAATAAAGGCACTGAGTTATCCTTGTTAAGTTTAATATTACCAGAAGGAATATTAGAGTATTTTGATATTGTTGGATTCGATAAGAAGCCTATAAAGCATGTTTTATATGAGAACCGTCTAACGATATATTTGGAGGAGAAAAAACAAATACCATCCAAGTACAAGGATTGCAAGTATAAAGCCAGTGGCTTCATGGAGCCTCGAATAATCGAGGATTATCCCGTTCGGGACAATCTACTGTCATTAAATCTTAAACGAAGGCGTTGGGACGTTCTACTTGATAAAAAGTGGATTAAAGTAAGTCGTGAATGGGATGAATTTATTGCACAGGGAACTCGAATATCAAAAGAGTTTGCTGCTTTTTTAAAAGAAATCGACTGATAATACTGCACTGAGCAGCCAACAACTTGGGCACCAGTATGGTATGTCCGGAAAAAGGCTTCAAAGACATTATAAGGATCACTTAAGTGATTTTAAGCAATGGGAGCATAAGGGTCATGCCAAACAGTGGCTTGTTTTTCCTGAAAACTTAGGTTCTTATTTATCCATTGATGAGACAGCGCTGTCCAAGGGAGAGCTCTATACCATCATTACCAATAAGAAGGCCAAAGGAAAGAAAGGGGCTTTAGTTGGGATATTCCACGGAACTAAAGTGGAGCCTATTATCGAACAACTCTTGAAGATCCCAGCAAAGAAGCGTGCCAAAGTGAAAGAGATCACCTTGGACATGGCAAACTCTATGAAAACGATCTCCACTAAATGTTTCCCGAAAGCCATCCAAGTAACAGACAGGTTCCATGTACAGAAGCTGGCAATAGAGGCGCTCCAAGATCTTCGTATCAAATACCGATGGGAAGCTTTGGATCAAGAAAATGAACAGATAAAGCTATCTAGAGTAGCCGACAAAGAATTTAAACCTGTAATTTTTTCTAATGGTGATAGCTCAAAACAACTCCTAGCTAGGAGTAGATATCTACTGTATAAATCCCCAGATAAATGGACTCCAAATCAGAAAGAGAGGGGACAGATATTGTTTAATGAATACCCAGAATTAAAGAAAGCTTATGGGCTTGTTCAAGGCTTGAGGAATATTTTTAACCAAGCCATAGATATTAAAGTAGCCTACACCAAACTAGCCCACTGGTACAAAGATGTAGAGGAGTCAGGATTTAAGAGCTTCCAAACGGTAGCCAATAGTATTACTTTAAATTACCGCTCTGTACTCAACTATTTTTTAAACAGAAGTACAAATGCCTCAGCAGAATCCTTTAATGCCAAAGTAAAGGCTTTTAGATCACAATTTAGGGGAGTCAGGAATACGGAATACTTCTTATATCGCTTGATTAAATTATATTCTTAAAATGGTAAAAACCCAGATTTTGGACTTGATCCGACAGGATTTTGAACGCCATCTATAAGCACTGGTTAAAAATCAAATATGTTCGAAATTAAAACTTGGCTCTTCGATTGTGGAACGGGTAATTACTTTTTAGTTCAACAAGCTTCTAAAATTATATTATGATCCCAAAAATTGTTCTTTTTACAGAACCAGGAAAAGGAATTAAGAACTACCCTAACTATTAAGCTATTAAAAATCATGACACTAGTGTCTTAACTTTAACCGGGGTTATCTATCGGCCTTCTCTTTCCTATTATCCTTCATAGCTACAACCGTCACTTTGTCTTTGTTGAAAATGTAATAAACAGTTGTGTTTTTGTGAATGACCGCTCGCCTTAAAAGTTTTTGACTTTTTGATTCAGGATATAATGTAGGGAAATTAGATACCGTTAATTCAAATTGCCGAAGCAATCTTTCAAATTTAACGACCTCCTTGACAGTGAACTTTTGAATCAGGTAATTTTTAATGGCAATGGCGTTTATCAGAGACCTTTTTGTCCATTCTACCCTGTAAGGTCTATCCATTGGTCAAACCGTTCCAGAATTCATTGGATTTCATAGTTTCACCTTGTTGATAATCTCTGATACCACTTAGAATATTAACCCTATCACTTTCTGTAAGTTCTTCCCACCAGTCGATGGATTTACCCTCACTGGATAATTTAACGGAACTAAGCAGACTTAAAATAGAATCATCGGTTAAAGATTGGATCCATCCAACAAGCTCCTTTTTAGTATTGTTCAATTCTGCTGTGCCCATATTATCATTTTAAAGTAAAGTTACAAAAACCGTACAATTATGAATTAATTCAAAGACGAACTTTTTTTTTCGCCGGGTATGTGTCCTTGCCTATCCTTGTATTTGAACTTTCAAATTTGCTTTATGAAGAGAGAGATAAAATTTTTGTGCTATAAATCGTTGGTTTTATGGCACTTTCAAAAACCATTGATTATAACGAAAATAGCACGGCCTTATGGTTTGAGTATTATGGAAGTTTCCTCAATTTCCGCTGTTTCATAATTATTGATTAATATATGCTCATCGGTCAACCTCCCTAATTCTTTCAACTTAAAAAATTGATTCCTTCATTGAAAGATTCAAGATTACCAATACTTTTTTTCCAGATGAACCGAGAAAACTCTGCGACGAATCCCTAAGCTTGATTTATTGTTTCGATACGCTGGTTATGTCCAGTTTTTCCAACCAGGACCTGACCTCTTCTTGAGCTTCATCGTGGCGCTTCCCCTTTATCGCTAAATAAATCCCATCTCTTTCACTACCGCCTTTAATGGAAAATCCGTCGAGAACATCACTTTCAGGACAATGTTCTTTGACCGTTATGAAACTGCTGCCAATACCATATCCCCCATTCGTATTAAAAGGAATGACAGTTTTGCCGTTCAGATCATGAGCTGACAAGAAGCTTTTCATTGGTGGGGGCAGTTGCATACCCCAAGTCGGGAAGCCCAGAAAAATGGTATCGTATTTATCAATGTCCACTTCGGTTTTCAAAGGTGGTAAAAATCCACTTTCGTTTTCCTGGGCAACTTGCTTTACGATGGCATCGTAATCTTCGGGATAGGGGGTTTTCAATTCAAGGGTTACCACATCTCCGCCTACTTCGTCATGAATAATTTCGGCGATAGCCTTGGTGTTGTTGGTACGGGAGAGATACACGATTAAGATTTTATCAGCATTCTGTTCAATAGGGTAATCGCCTGTTGCGAGAAACGAACAAGTTGAAAGGAAAAATAATGCTACTGCGACTTTTATCATAACCGTTAAAAGTTTTATTCTTCCCTAGTGAGTAGTTTGCTAAAGGTCAGATCAGCCAATTTCCGAATATCATCTCCTTGACATAAACTTCCGTGACCATGAACGGGTTGGGAACTTCATGAGGGCCCATAAGCTGAAATTTTCAGTTCCAAACATAAACTTAAGACAAATTCACTCCTTGAGTTTTTCCGCTACGCTATCATAATATTCCTGGGAAACCACCTCGGTCCAAGTCGTCGGCTGTTCTCCGCCATATATAGCCAAATAGGTTACATCGCTTTCCTTGGTGGATGAGTGCCAATGCTCTGTGTCCTTTTCACATTTCAGGATATCGCCTGCTTTCAGGATGATCGGGTCTTTCCCTTTTTCTTGGTAGTAGCCTTCCCCGTCTACATAGACCAATACTTGGGTCGATGCATGCTTATGCCAGTCCAGCGTGGAGTTTGCTTTAAAGGTCGCTTTGGTCATATGAAAGTTCAGGTCTCCCTCGACCTCCAAAACCCCGTTCAACCAGGCCTCGCCAATATAATGTGTGTTCGGTGCCTTCATACCCTCGTCTAAATAAGACGAGATGGCATACACATCTTGTTGGGCAAAAACACATACGGGTACAATCAAAAGTAATGTTACAATTAAATTTTTCATTTTTTATAGTTTTTAGTTTAATCCTTTTTCCTTGAGCCAGTTATACATTAAATCAGCTATTTCATTGTTGTTCAAATCCGACATCGGGAAATGCGTGTTGCCCTTTATGCCTTTTTCTGGAAGTACCACGAGGCTTACGTCACCACCGGCATCGTTAACGGCCTTTGTCCACTTGAGCGCCATAGAAAGGGCTGCGCGCCATTGCTCTTGGCCGGGATTTTCCACCTCGGTTTCCGGGATGTAATCGCCATAATATATTACGATGGGGATTTGGGTAAGCTTCTTAAACTCTTCCATCGCCACACCACGCGCCCGTAAGGTACCCCCTGCATAGGATATAGGCTCTGGCACACTACCTTCGGGAAAAACAAAATTACTGCCGGGCTCATAGGATACAATAGCTTTGATATTATCATTTTCCATGGCCGTAAGCCACCCTTGACCTCCGCTATGGGAGTGGGTAACCAAAATGCCATCGCCAATTCTATCAAAGAGGGCCGAAACCGCATCGATGTTAAGATCGATATCCAAAGGTCCTGTATCAGGTGTACTCCGGCGAAAGAACTGATCGAGGGCTTCGGGATTTTTAGAAAATTGTATGTCCGGATAGAATTCGGTTCCTTCGCCCATCCTGAAAATACCGAACCAAAGCTGGTCCTCCGTTCTGGCCTGCAATGTTCCAGGTTCCAAACTCTGACCTGCCAGGCCCCGTCTGGGTTGGTCCAACAGATAGACCGGAAACCGTTTTCTCAAGAAAATGCTCTGAAACCCTTCCCGACCGTCAGGGGTACTTTGCCAGGTACGCATCGACTGGCCATAGCCGTGCCAAAACACAAGAGGTAGGTCTCTGGCATTAACCGGAATTTGATAGAATACCGATGCGTGGTCACCGTGCAGGGTCTGTCCTTCCGTGCTTTGATCTGTAGGATTGAATGCCCCGTGGGCAATGGGGTCGAAAGTTCCGGGACTCTCCTTTACGGTTCCCCCGACGGCAAACGCACCCTGTTGTTCAATTGCAATGATATTGCTATCGGAAGTACTATCGATAATCTTGGTCTGCTCGGTATTTTTTTCCTTGCATCCAAGTACGTGTAACGACAGCGCTAGAACGAATATAATTTTTTTCATAAATTTTAGGTGTATTTGATTACGAGGTTATAAGGTAAGAATTCTGATAGTATTCATATACAGGAGTTTGAATTAGCGGATAGTTTATGGGTGCATTGTTTTCCGCCACTATTTTGCATACTCCTCTTCGGTAACGGCTTCCAGCCATTGCGTAGGGCCGTCTATCCTACTTGTTATGGCAACTTGGATAAACTCCTTATCGGCACTTGCCCCGTGCCAATGCGGAGTATTTGCAGGGCATTTGACCACATCACCTTTATAAAGGATTTTTTTCGCACTTCCCTTTTCCTGATAGTAGCCTTCGCCATCCAAAGCCATTATAATCTGTCCGTTGGGATGCGAATGCCAATTAGACCTTGCCGCGGGATCAAACGTTACCGTTCCCACGGAATTTTGGTTCACACTATCGGCCCTCACTTGCATATGCACCCAAACATCGCCAATGAAATTGTTGTTCGTGACTTTTTCCCCTTTCGGGAAAATCAATTCTTGCCGTATAGTTGAATCTACTTGTTCAGTTGAATCGGTGGCCTTATTTTTTTCTTCTATTTGTTTACAGGAAAAAATAAGCGTTCCGATCAATATAATCGCTAAAAGATTTTTGCCGTTCATAGGTTCGTAGTTATAAGATTGTTTTGGTAAAAGTCCACTAATTTGTTTACTGCTTGATTGACGTATTCCGGTTTCCAATAAGTTTCGATATGCGCGGCACCTTCAATGAGGAACAATTCCTTGTTTTTCGCATTGGTCGCCTTTGGAAAAGCATCCAAGGTCAAATATAATGTTTGGGCATTGCTACCGGCGATCATTAATAAAGGTTGGTCTATGAGGTCGATATCGTCGGTAGCATCCCAAGCCATTAAATCCATTAAACTGCTTGTGGAGTAAAGAAAAGTCGAATTGGGGTGGGCGTGGGTCCTAAAATAATATTCATAGCCTTGCCGATAAAAAAGCGTTGAAACTTTTGCTAATTCTTCATCGGTAATACCGTCAACACCGGAATACACGATCTCGCCGCCCGAAGCTTCCTGTGCTCTTGCATCGGAGGCTTGCTTTAGCCTTTCTTGAATGGTTGAAACCTGCGAATTCAAAAAGCCGTTTTTTCGTACGATTCCCGTATTGAACATACTCAAGGTTGCTACCGCTTTAAACCGCTTATCCGATTGGACCGCTTTCAGCGTATAGCCACCGCCGCCACAAATGCCCAAAGCACCTAAGTGTTCTGTGTCAACACCTGGATATTGTGAGATAAAATCGGCCATACCGTGAATGTCTTCCGTTCGATATTGAGGTTTGTCCGTATGGCGCGGCTCGCCCCCACTTGCTCCCTGATAGGCAGCATCTGCCGTGATGGTAATATAACCGGCCTCTGCCAAACGTTGTGCGTATAGACCGGCTGTCTGCTCTTTGATACCCCCATTGGGGTGTGCAATCGTTATGGCCGGATATTTCTTTGTTGGATCATAATCGGCAGGTGTGTAAACATTGGCGGCAATATCGATTCCGTTCAGTTTGTACGTAACGGGATGTATGTTGACTTTTCCATCCACATTTTCAGTAATTGCTCCCTTGTATACCAATTCAAAAGGGTTTTTCTCGCTTTGTGCCATGATTGTCTAATTTAATGATAGCATACTCATTAAAATAAATAATCCTATATATTTCATTTCCTTGTTATTTTTTAGATTCCAATAATTCGTTCAAAACTTCCTTGGCCGATTCGATTTTCGCTTGATCTACATTTTTTCCGACCACATCGACCAATTCCTCTAATTGTGCTGGCGTGATGCCCTGTATCAAACAGATGTTCATGTGCGAACGCAGCATGGGTTCCACATCGCCGATCGTTGCCAGAACGGAAACCGTGACCAGTTCCCGCTGTTGGTAGTCCAAAATGTCCCGATCGAAAATATCGGCAAACAGATGTTCTTTCAAAAAGACTTCAATAATGGGGACGAACTGGGCATAGTCGGCTGGAGGCCCATCCAACTCCGTTTTTACCAATGCTTCCAGATTCGCTTTGCCCCGATTGTATTTGGATTGCGAATCCTCAATAGGGGAAGCTTCTGCTCCCATATTATCTTCAATTCCTTTTGCCTTGCGCTCGTCCAATACTTTGATAAAAGTCCGTAAACCACGCAGGCTACGCGGAAATCCGCAGTAGGCATACAAGTGTACCATGACCTCCTTGATTTCGTTTATAGTCAAGCCTGCTTCCAGACCATCCACCAAAGCCGTTTCCAGTTTCTCCAAATCGCCATTGGCGGTCAGCGAAGCAATTGAAACTATGGCACTTTGTTTTGTATCCAAATTCATAGCCGTACCAGTATCGGATTGTGCCATCATGTTGTTGGTAACTCCAAGAAACACGGTAGTCATTATCGTAAGAACAATTGTTTTCAGCTGTTTCATCTTTTTAACTATTGATTTCTATTTTAAGCTATTTTTATTGTCCGTTTAAGTTCTACACAAAAGTAGTAGGTCAAAAACCAAAATGGCTTACCCAAATTACGGATATACCTACCACTATTGCGGTTTTTATAATAACCGTTTGAATTACTGGTAATCAATGGCTTATCTTTAACAAAAATTAGAGGTCAATGAAAAATGTACTGCAAATCGATACAGTAGGGGATTACCTCAATTTGAGAAAACAAGAGGTGTTGCACCCTTTGGTGGGTATTGTTGATTTTGAGGACGTAAATAAGGAAGGCTATGAGAACAAAGATTATGATGCTTTTCATTATAATTGTTATGCTGTTTTCTTGAAGGATGCTAAGGGATGCAAAATGCATTACGGAGGGAAGCCATACGATTATGATGAGGGAACCCTTGTCTTTATGGCTCCCGGCCAAACCATCGAATTGAGCGGTTTTGACCCTGATTACGTGCCCAAGGGATATGCGATGCTCTTTCATCCCGATTTGTTGTTGGGCACCGAACTGGGGAAGAAAATACATAGCTACAGTTTTTTCTCCTATTCAAGTAATGAAGCGCTACACCTTTCGGCCAAAGAACGGAAGGTAATTCTAAGTCTACTTGAAAAAATACAGTTCGAGTTGGAACAAAACTTGGACAAGCATAGTAAAAAGTTGATCGTAGCCAACATTGAACTCTTTTTGGATTATTGCACCCGTTTTTACGACCGCCAATTCTTGACACGAGAAAATGAAAATATAGGTTCCTTGGAGAAATTCAAGGATTTGCTGACCCAATACTTCGCATCCGACAAACCGCAAAAACATGGTACACCCTCGGTAAGTTATTTTGCGGATCACTTGCACCTTTCTCCTAATTATTTTGGGGATCTAGTGAAAAAGGAAACCGGAAAATCGGCTCAGGAGTATATTCAGAACAAATTGATCGAAGTTGCCAAGGAAAGGGTATTCGACCCCAACAAATCGGTCAGTGAGATAGCGTATGAACTGGGCTTTAAATATCCACAACATTTTACCAGGCTTTTTAAACAAAGGGTAGGGCATTCGCCGAGTGAGTTTCGGAATTTGAATTGATTTTTGGAATGTTACGATAGAATTTTTATTGAGTTAAAGGGCTTTATAAAATGTTGTGGCTATTAAAAAAAATCAGTGCCAAGAAACGGCCGTTTTAACGGAACAATTTAAACTCGTATTTCCAGTTATACGTTTTTTACAACTCTTTCCATACTAAAAAACCAGTATAAAGTAAATAAAAACTAAGTAATATTAACGCTTCCCATCGATCGATCTTTCTTTTTCTTCCAGTAAGCATTGCGATTATTAGAAATACTGTACCACTAATTAATATGAAAATGTCGGTATTAAAGTTGATATTGAATTGAATAGGATTAATAAATACACTGATGGGTAGAATGAAAAGGATATTGAAAATATTGGAACCAATTACGTTTCCAATTGCTATATCGCTTTTCCTTTTAATAGCTGCTATTACAGATGTTACCAACTCTGGCAATGAAGTTCCTGTAGCAATTATTGTTAAGCCTATAATCTTTTGGCCCACTCCTAACTCTGTCGCTATGACTACTCCATTATCCACAACAAGTTTTCCTCCTATTAAAAGGCATGTAAGCCCTAAAATTATCAACCCCCAGATCTTATAATTCGTTTTTTTTTGATAAGATCTATCCTCACTTTCTTCTAATTTCATTTTTCTTGATACATAATATAAAAAAGAGAGAAAACAGGTAAATAGAATAATGCCATCTAGTCTAGATATTATTGAAGTCGCGGTAGAAAAGAAATCGTTTGCCAATACTAGAAACAAAAGCGTTATTAATAATGAAATAGGAATTTCCCTCCAAGCGGTTGAGGATTGTATTGTAATTGGGTAGACCAATCCCGCTATTCCTAAAATAATAAACAGGTTAAAGTTGTTGCTCCCAATAATATTCCCTAAAACAATATCAGAATGCCCATTATATGAGGCTACAGAATTCACGATTAATTCCGGCGCGGATGTTCCGAAGGCTACAATTGTCAAGCCTATTGCCAAATCTGAAATTTTGTTTTGTCTCGCGAGGGAGGAAGCTCCGTCGACCAGCCAATTTGCTCCGAAAATCAAGGCAGAAAAGCCAATTAAAAGCAATAAGGAAGAAATTATTATCATAAATAATCTTTATCAGTTTCTTATAATTCGATAAACCAATTCAAATTCACCCAAAAACTTTGACGTGTATTATTTTTCAAAAAAGAGTTTACCCTATAGTCCAATCCCAACTCAATTTTGTTATTATTTTTAAGGTTATAACCCAATAGAGGAACAAAGCGTATTTCAAGGTCATAGTCCGAATCTTGCCAGCTATTGAGGTATTCATTATTGAACTTAAAATAAAATTCCTTTGGATCAATAGATTCACCATTTAGAGGTACTTCTGAAGCTATTCGGTATCTTAATCTAAATTCGGGCTTTTCATCCAGTGAAAACGTTTGGTCGCTTGCGAAACGATGTGCCAACCTATAGACAGCAAGTCTCTGCACCACGGTATATTGCTGAATGAATCTATGAAATAACTTTTCTTCTCGAACCCTGATAAGATAACCGCTAGCTACACGGGAATTCAGACCAACCTTTATGGCGGTAATCATTGAAAGGTCAGTTAGGACATATGTATAATCGCTTTCAGCAAGGCCACTGAACTCTCCTGTCCGCATTAGTTGGCGAGACTCTATCTTTGAATTGAGCGACCAATCATTTTCTAATTTATAATTTAGATTTATTGATGGCAACAATCCGATCTGATACGTACTTTGGGCCGATGCACTATTTATAAATAGCATGAACAAAATAAATAAGGCAAGATGGGAATCTTTAATATTCAAGATGATAGCTGGGTTTAAACACTATTTGGGATGCCAAAATGAATTGTCCTTTATTGGTAAAGAGGTATTCAAATAAATCTGTACTTTTTTCAGAACGGCACTTTGCAATTATTTCATATTTAACTGTCAAGTCTTCTGTAGGTTCTCTAGATAATAATTTTATAAACAGCGGCAGTTGATTTCCGGTATATTGTATTTGGGTTTTGACAATTTTATGTTTTTTGCAGTCTTTTTGAAGATGGTTAATTATAGAGTCTTTAATTGGTTTTTGCAAAACATCCCATTTCATTTCAATTTCAACATCTTCAATATTTCCGAGTGTATCAAATTCAACGCTGTGTTTTTTTCCACTTCTTTTAAATTTAGCTTCGATACTTTTTCTTTCTATCCCTTCTTCCAAATACCATTTTACTTTATTCTTCAAACTTAAAGAATCGATAAAATTTAAAGCATGGGATGGAACCTCATTTTGTTTTAAACGACTTTCCATTTCAAACTTTTCCTGGGCGAATAAATTATTGGAATTACTTTCAAAAATCAAAATAATGAGAGTGGCTATAAAATATTTAGTCATCTACTTTCTTTTTTATCATTTTTTGAATAAAGATATTGCTAGGTATGGTGATCTGTTCTCCTTCCTTTGTTTTAAGAATAACGAAAAAAACTCCAATATCGCTCACCCTTCCTTCGGTTTCGTAGTCCTTATCTAATATGGTGATCGTATCATCCAATTTAACAGGGTGATTGAAGAAGATAATGATACTGGAAGTAATATTGGACAATATTGACCATTGGGCGAACATTGCTATCCCCAGGACAGTAACAACAGATCCCACAAAAACAGCTAATTCTGACTGGTCAACTCCCCAAATTATTAAGATAATTATAAAGCAAACTGAGAGGTTGATCAAATTAATCGCTTTTTTGATTATTTTGCCTCTTGCCTTTTTCACCAAACTGTTATTAACCGTCTTATCTACTAATTTGGCCGTCACTATTAGCAATAAAACAAATCCAATAATCACTGCTGCCGTTTCAATTATTTTTAACTGCGTACTATCCATAATTTTGGTTTATTATACTTGCTGTAAGCGTTTTATCCTTACGAGCGGCGCTAAAGAAAATAGGCCGGTTTCTTCTAACGAACCATATGCACCTATGTGTTTTGTGGTCAATATTAAAAAACAAAAGTTTAAAAGTTGGATGAAATACCTAAACATATTTGAGAAACAAACCCGTAATTTGTTATCAATTTAGCACATTCCATATGGAATCAAACTTTGATGAAGTTTCATTTACAAGTGAGTCTAGTTTTTTAATTTTCAGATCTTCCAGATTTATTACTGAATCCAGCTTCATAACCTTATCCATTTCAGTATTTATCACCGAATCCAATTGATTGGCCTTGTTGTTAAGCCGATTGAGCTGGGTTTCTACTTTGCTTGTGACATTTTCACATGATGTGAAAATTGCCAAGCAAACCAAGCTTAACGATATATTCAATCTAATGTTCATTGTCTTTAAATTGTTTGTGTTAATAGTTACTTTCTTATATAATTATACATCAAATATAGTAATACTTTTTAATATGATAGTAATACTATTCTATTTAAAATATTCATACTCTTGAATTGAGCTTTGCTTTTATATTAAATTGTTTAGCTTTGTTTTTTATAACATTCCATAATGTCGGTAGAAATTAAAATTTCTTTAAATGAAGGCATCTATCTAAAAGATCCCCAAGACTCTCCATTAGGTCGAAATATTATTAAACACAGTATTTTGCTAATAGAGGACGTGGGCTTTGAGGGTTTTAATTTTAAAAAATTGGCCCAAGAAATTGGTTCCACTGAAGCTTCAATCTATCGTTACTTTGAAAACAAGCACTCGCTTCTCATCTATTTAGTTTCCTGGTACTGGGAGTGGGTAGCCTATCTTATTAAGATAAACACAATAAATATTGATAACCCGAAAAAGAAACTAGAAATAATCATCCATACCTTTGTTTCTGCGTCTGTAGACGACCCGAGCACCGAATATGTGGACGAAAATAAACTTCATAGTGTGATCATTGCAGAGGGAACTAAAGCCTATAGAACAAAAGAAGTGGACGAGGAAAACGGCAAGGGCATTTTCAAACATTACAAACAGCTCATAACAATGGTTGCCGCGGTGATTTTAGAAATCAAACCTACATTTGAGTATCCGTATGCCTTGGCCAGTAATTTATTTGAAATGTCCAACAACCATATCTATTTTGCCAAACATTTGCCTAAGCTCACAGATATAGAATTGGAAAAAAATATATACTCTGAAGTAGAAAAAATGCTCAATTATTTTGCAGCCAAATTATTGGATTAAAAGATATAATTTTAGCGTTTGAATTGAATAATTGCCAAATGAAAACTCCGTTAAAATTAATCAGATATTAATCCCCGGATTTGTTTCGAATAAGCACAGGCAGACGTTATGGAAAGATGCAAACCTATTCTTCTTAAAGATATTCTTGGATGACTTGGGTCTTTACCAACTGTAGAAATATAGTAAACCTTTGATTTCCCCTTAGTTTTATCCGGAATATTCAAGCCGGATTTGAAGATGCAACCAAACATCATTAGCCCCTTCAAACGTTAGTGGCTGTTGCAGAACTCCGATAAATGAAACGACTTTAGAAAGGTCTTTGTTCCATAAAAGGTTGGTTTTAAGGGACGATTTACATTCTTTTTTCGATATACTACTTACCCAGTTTCAGTATCCGTATTGCCCCCTGTACTACCAATACGAAGACAATAGCACCGATGACCAGATCCGGTAGCCCCGAATCTAGCCAAAGAACAAGTAGACCCGCAATGATAACCCCGAGATTTATAATAACATCATTTGATGTAAAAATCATGCTAGCTTGCATATGGGCATCTTCTTTGCTCTTTGATTTTTGAAGTAGATAAAGGCAGAATGCATTCGCTATGAGCGCAAAAACGGATATAACAATCATAGTAGAGAAATCGGGTAGTTTTTCATTTCCCAAAAACCTTCTCAATATTTCTAGAAATCCCAAAGCTGCAAGTATTATTTGAAAATATCCTGCGATTTTCGCAATCCGTTTCTTTTTGGTCAAAGTGCCCCCAACTGCGAAAAGACTGATTCCATATACAAATGAATCCGCCAACATATCGAGGCTATCCGCAACCAAGCCCATTGATTTTGAAATAAGGCCAGTTGTCATTTCGATTAAGAAAAAAGCGAAATTTATGGCCAGTACAATCCAAAGTAACTTTTTTTGGTTTGTATTTTCATTAAAGTTCTTTTGGTCGGTCTGTTCTGTTATAATTTTCTTTCCGCCCAATTTTAAATCGATAATCGACTTTTCAATTTGGTCAGTCTGTCCGTCGTGAAAAACGATTAATTTTCTATTAGTAATATCGAAGTCAAGATTTTTAATTCCTGAAATTCCGTCCAGTTTCATTCGGATTAGGTTTTCCTCGGAAGGACAATCCATTTTGGTAATTTCAAATATTGTTTTGTTCATTTTAGTCTTCATCTTCGTTACCAAATGGTTTTATGATTACTCCTACGCTAAAAATAAAACCGTCAGTAGGCGCATAAATTTCCGGGAATTCTGGGCTGTCGTGTGGCGGCAAGACCAAAGGTGAAAACCTGCTTTGTCTTCTGTCAGTAAAGTTTTCAAAATTCAAAAAGGTTGTTCCCCATTTGAAATTGCGCATTGCCACAAAACCCATTGTAACAAAATCCGTGGTTTCTGTGCCGGTTGACAAAAACTGCTTTCCTATGTAAAAAGTTTCGTAACCTATTCGCCATTTATCGGATTCGTACATCAAAACACTACCCACGTTGTGCTTTGCTGTGAGTGGTTTTTGGGGATTTCCTGCTAAATAATTCAGTTTTGTGTCGATGAGTGCGTAGTTTAGAAACCATCTAAAATCCTTGTATGTAAACTTGATATTGGTTTCCGCTCCTTTACTTATTATTTTATCGGTTGCATTTTCAAACGTAAAAAATCCATCGTCTGTAGAATTTAATAATAGTCCGTTGTTGATAGCTGAAACGTAGAAGAGTTGGTTAATGCTAAAACTTACAGCATCGAATAATCGTGCCTGATAGTTCACATCAAAATTAACACCATAGGAACGTTCGGCTTTAAGTGCAGCTTTATCTATTGCGAGAACATTTTCAAAATTTATATTTTCAGCCTCTTCGGTAAAAATATCTGGTATTTTGTAACCTAGGCCACCACCAATTCTGCTCGAAAATCCGCTATCGTTCTTGTAAAGCAAGGAGACTCTTGGAAGTGGAAAAAAACCGAAATCCGTATTGTAGTCTGCTCTTAATCCTGTTTCTAAAATCCAATTATCTGAAATGTCGTAAATGTTGTTTACAAATGTTCCATACGTAACGTCTCTTTGGTCACGTTGTAATGTTGCATTATCATTTTCATCAAAATTGGATGTGTATAAATTTGCTCCAATAATCCAATCTGCTTTTTTAGATGCCTTTTGATAGTTGATTTCTGTGAAAGTATTAGTTTGTTTTCCATCAAAACTAAAATCGGGAATAGACAGCTTTCTATCGAAAAATGAGATGCTATTTTTGATGTTCAATGAACTGACCGAATCCATCTGTTTTTCGTAAACAGTCTGACTGCTCAATCTTTTAGAAAGATTTTCTTCGGTATATTGATGAATCCCATTTTCGCCACTTTCAATTTTTGTGATATCGCCACCAATTCTGTCGTCATAAGTTCCATTGAGACCTATCCAAAACGTTGTTTTATCTGAAGGGTAATAAAAGAATTTTGGGTTAAAAGACAACGATGTTGTTTTTGGTAGATTACTGAAACCATCATCTTCTGGGTCATACGCTTTTTGGTAATGACCAGAACCGTACAACGAGACTCCAAATTTTTCATTCCGCACGCTGTAAAAGACATTTGCTGTACTACCTAGCGCTTGTGTTTGGGTGAGCATAAAATCCAAGGATGGTTCTTCATCAGGTGTTTTCGATACCATATTTATTAAACCTGCAATAGCCCCACCACCATAAAGTGTTGAAGAACTTCCTTTTATTATCTCAAATTGTTGTAGGTCTAAAGGCGGAATTTGTAGAATACTCAAACCACTTGAAAATCCACCATACAAAGGAAATCCGTCTCTTAAAAGCTGAGTATATCTACCGTCAAGCCCTTGAATTCTGATGTTTGTGTTTCCACTACTTAACGAGGTTTGTTGCATTTGTATTCCGGTACTTTCTCGAAGTACCATTGAAATATTGGTTGGATTCATTACTGCTTTTTCGCCTAATTCTTCCACTCCAATAAATTCAATTCTTGTTGGAATTTTTCTTACTGTCCGTGTACTTCTTGAAGATTGTATAACGACTTCGTCAAGTTCATTCCTTCCTGATTCGAGCTTGAAAAAGAACTCTTTTTTTGTACCAACCTCAATAGTGGTTTCGATAGTTCTGAAACCAACGTATGAAATTTTTACGGCTTGGTTTCCGTTCGGGATTTCTGTAAACGTTGCTATTCCGTCAAAATTGGTTATTGCTCCCTTTTCAAGTTCTTCAAAATAAACTGTCGCTCCTGGTAGTGGCTGATTGGTTTCCGTGTCGGCAACAAAAATTGAAACATCGCTTGTTTGTGCGAAAGATATAAGTGATAATGCTAAACATAATATAGTTACATATGCTTTTTTCATTTGCTAATTCTGGTTTTTAAGAATATTGCAAATGTATTTAGCTTTTAGTGCAACTCGATTGCAAAGATTATCTGTTGCAGTTGTCGCACAAGCCTTTCACGACCATATTTGCTTGTTGCAACTTGAAATTTTTTGGAAGTTGAATATTGGGAATAGGAATGTCGAAAAGACAAAACGTTTTGTCACAGTTAGTACAATAAAAATGATAGTGCAAATCTATTGGGTCGCAATTGCAACCTTCAGCGCAAACTGCATATTTGGTCATTCCAGAGCCATCTTCAATACTGTGAATTACTTTGTTTTCCTCAAAAGTCTTTAATGTTCTAAAAATAGAACTTCTGTCAGTATATGCCAATGCGTTTTCGATATCCTTTAGCGATTGGGCTTTTTCATGGCTTAAAAGATGGCGTAAAACCACAGTTCTAACTGCGGTATTTTTCACCTTTTTTATTTTTAGGATTTCTTCTTCCGTTTGCATTTTCCTAATATATCATTTTTTAGAGTGTTGTCTTTTCAGCAACAACTTTTGTTTTCTTGAATCGGCGGACAAGATACAGTTCCGTAAGAACAATAAACACAACAATCTCCTTCTTTTGGTTTCAGCACCGTTTTGCAACTCTCACATTCATAAAAGAATTGACATGCCGTTGTTGGCATTTCCTCTATTTTTTGGTGTCCGCAACTAGGACAGAAAATCGTAGATTCGAACTGTATCTCCATTACTTCACTATTTTATATCCAGTTTTTAAGATTGCCTCTTCAATCTTTCCTGCATCGACTTTTGCATGGTCGAATTTTATGACGGTATTCGCTTTTTCGAAATCGGCCTTGACGTTAAATATTCCGTCCAACTTGTTTATCTCACTTTCAACATGGGCTTCGCACCCTAGGCAGGTCATTCCTTTTACATCCACCGTGATTTCTCTTATATTGTTGGACATGGTAGGGGTGTCGTTTGTTTTGTTCTGTGGATAGAACACGGAGGAATAATAGGGAAACGCCAGCATTATGGCCGCAAATACGGTAACTATCCCTAGGAATTTCTTGGATTGCCAAAACGATGTTTTTTCATCTTCATCACAAGCGCATTCCAACTCTTCTTGCGTCCTTGGCCGCAACCGTTGATACCACTCAAAGACCAAAACTAGAACCGTTAGACCAATCAAGTACGGTCTAAAAGGATTAATCCACGAAAATGTGGATGCTATACCACTTGTTCCGGCCAACATTGCCAATACGGGAGAAATACAGCATAATGATGCCGTTGTCGCCGTAAGTAGAGATGTGCCTATCAATTTTTTATTGTGCTTCATTCTTTATACCAATACTTTATTGTCCTTTACCATTTCAAATATAGGTGTCATTATGAAGGATTTGTCCTTATTTAGCGAATAGAAAACGGTCTGTGCCTCTTTAGTAGTGTATACAATATCTCTATCCCTCAATTTTCTCAAGTGTTGGGAAATTGCGGAAACGTTCATTTCCAAAATATCGCTTAAATCACAAACACATAGTCTTCCTTCTTTTTGAAGCAAATAAAGAATCTGAAGGCGAACTTTGTTTCCCGCTAAATTTAAAACCTCGGAAATCAATGCCAGGGAACCATCCAATTCCCCAATAGATGTCCTACAGTCCATTATCTGTTTTGCATTCGCTTCTAGTCTTATACATGGTTGATTTTCCATAGTATAAAGATATCTTTTTTTGTATTTAAGCAAATACTAAAATACGTTAAAATTACTGTCCCTTAAAAAGGCCCATAAAAGAGCGAATGGATAAAGTTGGTGTAGTACCAAAAATGGTTCTTTTTACGGAACAAAGATCATTGGGCGACAAACTTAATCCTTCTTATACATCCAGACTGGTGTCGTATTCGATTCATGTTCTGCTCCGATTATCGTCTTATAAAGTTCGGGCTTTCTGGCATTTTTGTACCTTCTTCCGCCTGATAGCTTTATTTTTTCTTTAGTGATTTTTGAAATGGTTATGTTATCCTCAAAAGACCTTATTTCAGACAAAATTTCTCCATAAGGATCGATAATCATTGAATTACCATTTTTAAGATGTTCTCCATCATAGCCTATGGGGTTGGTAAAAGCATAGTAGACCCCATTGTCATAGGCTCTGGCAGGAAGCCAGCGCATAAGCCAACGCCTACCTTTTGGGCCATCGAATTCCAACCTCAAGGAAACGGGGTCCGTTTGTCGGTTTTGCCAGAATCTATCCTCTACATAACCCCTGCCCGGCATTGCCGAAGGAGTGCATCCGGTTACATGAGGTGCAAAAATAAGTTCCGCACCTAGAAGACTGGTGGCCCTAACGTTTTCGATTACATTGTTATCGTAACAAATAAGGATTCCGCATTTCCAACCAAAAAGTTCAAAAACGCAATATTCTTGTCCTGCTGACATATATTTGCTTATGAAAGGATGAAGTTTTCTATATTTTGTTACTATCCCGTCCTTAGTAACGCAGATATAGGTGTTGAAAAGTTTACCGTTCTCCTTTTCCACAAGACCGGCTAAAATCGGAACATCGAATTCTTGAGAAATACTGATTAATTCCTGAGTGCTCTTTCCATTGGGCACCTCCTCTGCTAAACCCATCATATCTTCAAGGCCTAAATCCTTTGTAAAGGTATAAGCAGTAATCGACATCTCATGAAAACTAATTACGTCCGCACCTTTTGCCTTAGCCCTTTCGGTAAGTTTACGGATTACGGAAAGATTATATGTTTTGTCCCCATCTTTTGGCTGAAACTGTGCAACAGCAATATTTATTTCCTCCATCTAAAATATAATTTGTACACAAAAATATCGTGTAGGCAAAAACGAAAATTGTATAAACCCGACAAAATATGTACTAAAGTGAAATGAGATTTACGGCAAGAGGTACAGCGTTCCTGTAAGCTGATGGTGTTAGACCCGTAAGTTCTTTGAATTCCCTGATTAGATGGGCTTGATCGTAGAATCCTGCCTGAAGACTGATTCTTGTTAAAAGGTCGGGACTTGATTTTCTGCCCATAAGCCCCAAGAAGGAATGGAGTTTAATAATTTGAATGAATTTTTTTGGAGAAATCCCTATTTGACCAGCAAAAGTTCTTTGTAAGTTTCTTTCGCTTGTGCAAGCGTATAGGCTAAGTTGCTTTACTGACACCATACCTTTTTTAATTAGCACATGTTGGACGGTATTTTGAAGGAATGGCGCTAAAGAGTCCTCGTTCTTATTTAACCTATTCAAAAAAAATGAATTCAAATTTTCTACAATAGTATTTATGGTGCATTCACTTCGTAACCTTTCGTTCAATTCAAATACTTCATTGTCGAAAATTAGACTTGCATCCACTATTTTTCCCTTAAGTTCATTTGAGGGTATCCCAGTAAATCTGTAGAGACCAAAAGGTTGGAATAACACAATAATGATGGATAGTGCACCTTCCATTATAAAATCTTGATTATTTAAAATTTGCCCAAAAACATAATTATTAGGTAATGTGGAATTAGTACTTGAAACCTTGAAATTTGTTTTTTTAATTGCGAAAACAATTCCGTTATGACCATTTGAGAAGTGCCTAAAGTTTTTCTGTATATCAGATTCTATATCCAAAACAAGATAGTGCTTGATGTGATTGGATAAAAATGGAGACGGAGTAATTTGCATTTAATGACCTGATAAAAATATATCAATAAAATTAAATCAATTTTTAGAATTACAACTGTCCTATAAAAAGGGCCAATTTACGTGACACTTTTCACAGAGCGGAAAATCTTGGACGGTATTGTCCCATTTCTGGTCTTTTTTATTAGTTTCGTTAATTAACCTTTTACGGCACTAAATATGGTAATAGGATATGCAAGGGTTTCCACCTCGGAACAAAAATTGGAATCTCAAATAGATCTGTTGAAAAATAACGGATGCGAAATAATCTATTCGGATATAGCAAGTGGAACTCGGGACGATAGAAAGGGCTTGAATGAAATGCTGAAGTATATGAGAAAAGGGGATACTATCTTGACCTATAAAAATGATAGGGTATTCCGTTCCCTAAAAAACATGGTACAACTTATCGACAGGTTCAATGAATCTGGAGTGCATTTTAAAAGTCTTAGCGAACCCGAATTCAATACTAATTCAGCAAACGGTAAATTTTTACTTCAAATTTTTGCTGCTGTTGCCGAATTCGAGCGTAATCTTATAAGTGAGAGAACAAAAGTTGGCTTGAACAATGCCCGTAAACGTAATAAGCTTTTGGGTAGGCCTACTGGATCAAATCAGGAAACTATCGAAAAATACCATTATGCCAAGCATCTTTACGACCATATGGATGTAGCGATTGGTATCGCATGTATCAAGGCTAAAATAAGTAAAAGTTCATTTTATAGGGTGGAAAGGCAACTTTCAAAATGAAAGATCAATAAGCCATGTTCCCTGGATTTTTAAATCGGTCCACAGCTAAAAAAAAGTTTAATGGTCAAAATGGTTGTCAAATTTTTGGATTTCGAAATGTAGGCGGCATACCCATCTTATTTCCGAATTGCCTAAATTTCCAATAATTTCACTGTAGCTGATAGGTGATTAAATGGTCGCTTGGGCTCAAACTAGGACAACTTGGTTATAATTCACTTTTTTCAAAAAAATTATTCCTATTAAATCATCCTGAAATAATTCCAGTTCAATTGTTGTACCTATGTTGTACCTGGGAAAAAAAAAGGCCTCAACATTTCTGTCAAAGCCTTTAAGTACTCGAGGTGGGAATCGAACCCACACATCCGAAAATACTGGATTTTGAATCCAGCGCGTCTACCAATTCCGCCACTCGAGCATTTTGATTGCGACTGCAAAAGTAAAAAATATTTTCTTTAGTTCAGCAAAAAATAACAACATTTATACTTTAGCAACTCAAATAAATTTCTAAATTTGCACTTCCTTATGATTGGGAGTCCCAATAATCTAAAAAACAAGACGTTAACAATGTCATACCAAGTGCCAGAACCTAAGATTTTTACCTGTACGCAAAGCGCGGAACTGTCCGAAAAAATAGCTAAGTCCTTTGGAACAGGATTGGGGAAAGTAATTTTTTCCAGATATAGCGATGGGGAGTTTCAACCTTCCTTCGAGGAATCAGTAAGGGGGACGCGCGTGTTTATCATAGGGTCCACCAATCCTACCTCGGAAAATCTAATGGAACTGTTGCTTATGCTGGATGCTGCTAAACGCGCTTCAGCTAGGCATATTACAGCTGTAATGCCTTATTTTGGATGGGCAAGACAGGATAGGAAAGATAAGCCAAGAGTGCCTATAGCGGCAAAATTGGTCGCAAAAATGCTGGAAGCTGCTGGAGCCACACGTATCATTACTATGGATCTACATGCCGACCAGATTCAAGGGTTCTTTGAAAAGCCTGTGGATCATTTATTTGCGTCAACCTTATTTTTACCCTATTTGGAAAGTTTAAACCTTCCCAATCTTACTATTGCTTCCCCGGATATGGGTGGGTCTAAAAGGGCCTATGCTTATTCTAAAGCTTTAAATTGTGACGTAGTGATCTGTTATAAGCAAAGGGCAGGTTCTAACATAATTTCACATATGGAACTCATTGGTGACGTAAAAGGTAAGAATGTGGTGTTAGCAGATGATATGGTTGATACTGCGGGAACTTTAACCAAAGCGGCAGACCTTATGATGGAAAGAGGAGCTGCAAGTGTAAGGGCCATTACAACCCATGCACTACTATCGGGAGATGCCTATGAGAAAATAGAAAATTCTCATTTGTCCGAACTTATTGTGACAGACTCCATTCCCCTGAAAAAAGAAAGTAAAAAAATAAAGGTTATCAGTTGTGCAGAACTGTTTGCCGATGTAATGCACAGAGTGCATCATAACACTTCCATTAGTTCAAAATTTTTAATGTAGGTGTCCAGAGATAGAAAATTAATTAATATTTAATAAATACAATGAAGTCAATTACAATTAAAGGATCAGAAAGAGAAAGCGTGGGCAAAAAAGCAACAAAGGCCTTGCGTAATGCTGGAAAGGTACCTTGCGTTATTTACGGAGGGGATAAGCCATTACACTTTACAGCAGATGAACTGTCGTTCAGAGATTTAGTGTACACTCCAAACGCACATACCGTTGTTGTTGATTTGGAAGATGGGAACAAGTTTGATGCTGTTATGCAGGATATCCAATTTCACCCAGTAACCGATAAAATCCTTCACGTGGATTTCTATCAGTTGTTCGCTGACAAAGAACTTACAATGGATATTCCGGTAAGATTATTGGGAAGCTCTCCTGGTGTTCGTAACGGTGGTAGATTGTTGTTTAGAAAAAGGAAACTTAGCATTAAGGCTTTACCGGCCAAATTGCCTGATTTCTTTGATATCGATATCTCTAAATTGAAAATCGGTGGGAATATTGCAGTAGAGTCTCTTTTAAATGACGACTTTACTATCCTTCATCCAGAAACTACTGTTGTAGTACAGGTTAAGGCGGCACGTAACGCAGTTCTTACTGATGAAGAGGAAGAAGAAGCAGCAGCGGAAGAAGCAGCTGAAGCTGGTAACGAATAGTACTGATTAAATTTTTTATTAAAGCATCTGCGAAAGCAGATGCTTTTGTATTTTTATAAACTCCAAACTAAGGTCCATGTTCCACTATTTAAAGTCGCTTTTTAAGGTGAACGGGATGCTACTGGATGAAACGGATATCATGAAAAAATTTTTAATAGTAGGCCTGGGAAATATTGGCGACGAATATGCGGAAACCAGACATAATATAGGTTTTAAAATTTTAGATGCCCTGGCAGCAAAGGAAGATTTCACCTTTGAAACCGGGAAATTGGGAGATATTGGGGTTTTTAAGGTAAAGGGGAGGAGTATTCTCTGTCTAAAGCCTTCTACCTATATGAACCGCAGTGGAAAGGCGGTGAGGTATTGGATGGAAAAAGAAAATATCCCATTAGACAATGTGTTGATCCTTACAGACGATATTCATTTGGCGTTTGGGACTATTCGGTTAAAGACAAAAGGTAGTGATGGGGGGCATAATGGGTTAAAGGATATCCAAACTCATTTAAATACCACCGAATATAATAGATTGCGATTTGGTGTTGGTGCCGACTTTGGCCAAGGAAGACAGATAGATTATGTGCTGGGAGAATGGAGTGAAGAAGAAAAGGAACAATTGAAAACTCGGTATTTAAAGACAACAGAGTTGGTGCGATCTTTTGTCTTGTCCGGGGTTAATAGAACCATGAATCAGTTTAACGGTACCTAAGAACAGGTATTTTTAACGCACCTTAAATTCTGAAACGGCGTTGGTTGCGCTATTCCCTTCTAAATCAAAAGAAACAATACGCCAATAATAGACCGTATCGGAACTTACGCTTACTTGTAGGTTCGATTTGCCGGAAGTTAGCGTGGTAATCAGGGTAGTGGGTGGATTTGTCGTAGAAAAATACACCTTGTAGCCGGCCAGATCATTATCCACATCTGCGCCATCCCAATCCAATAAAACTTGGTTATTAAGGTCTTTTGAAATAGTGCTGCCCGATTTTGGGGCAACAACTGCAGCTGGAAAGGGGGCGTAGGTAGTGGTTGATCCTGAATTGTAAAATAGCCAGGTCTCGCTTCTTGCAGTTTCCCGTACGTTGCTGTTCTTGGATACTACAAGCCAAGAATAAGGGCTTCCCTTTTCTATTGGCAATTTGGCAGAAGTACTACTGGAGTTTACCGTTTGGGTGGTATTCGTATTTAAATTGGTGGCCCTTAAATCATAGGATTCCGTATGGTCCGATGCTATCCAGCTAAATTCGACAATAGAGGTGTTGGAGCCGTTCACATCTTGGCCGGTGGTACATTCAGAATTTTTTTGTGGAAATGCCAATTGTGCAGCAATGGGTGCTTTAGTAGAATCCTTTCCACCGCAGGCTATTAAGGCTAGAAAACACATTGTTATTGCTAAAGATCTCATCGGTTTACTTTTTTATTACTCTTATGGTGCTGTTTACAGTGGCTCCCTTAACTTTTAATATATAGATTCCGGATGGTAGTCCTGAGAAATCTATCGTAAACCCGTCTTTATTGGGCTGGTATGTTTTTCTTCCAATATATTGTCCGGTGAAAGTATACGTCTCCACATCTACGGATTCAGTAATCTGCTCCAGACTTATGTTTACCTCTTCCTTAAAAGGGTTGGGAGATGCCTGTGGTTTATACAGTAGTAAAAATTGATCCTCAAAAACACCCTGACATGGTATATTGGTATAAACTTTTAGGTGATTTACGCCTTTTTTCAGGTCTAGCATTACATTTGGAGAGGTGGATGTAGTAAGAATACCATTTAGTTCAATCTGATATTCATTGCTGCCCTCTAGGGTCAATATGGCCTGTTTTCCATCTGGTGTCAGCTTGGAGGTCACGGTTAGTGGAGGGGGTTCGTTAACGATGGCTTCAAAGCAATATTCCTCATAGGTTTTGTCCTCGTCCGTACCCACAATGCAAATCGTATAAATGCCTGCGGATAAGTTTTGTTCAAAATGGAAATTTGTAAAATCTGTACTGATAGTTACTCCCATTCCTACAACACTAATTTGGTAGGTGAGATTCATTGCGGCATTGATACGAAGAGAGCCATCATTCTTTCCGCGACAAGATTCGCTGTTGATTTCCACCTCAAAATTATCTGTCGGGAATATATATACTGGGCAACCATTTAGGTTGACCAAAGTACCTGGTGGAGTGCCCAGGCAGAGGTCGTCCCCATCGTCAAAAACTCCGTCCTTATCATTGTCTATCCGTAAAACTCCCTCTACACAGATGTCCATGGAAAACGCTTTTAATGCACCGCCATCAGAGGTTGCAATATCTTTTATCTCTAAAATCCAGTCTCCAAAAGTAGATTCCCCGTTGAATACCGATAAAGATCCTAAAGGTTTTACCGAGCCTTGTATGGCTGGCACTGTTCCACAGATAAAACTGTCGGCATCGTCGTCAAAGTTTGCCAGGATATTCTGGTTCCCGCCACATGAATTTGAAACTAGGGTTACTCTAGTCCCGGATGGGGAGATTAGGCTGATTTCCAAATCGGCAAGAAACGAATGTGTGAGGTCCAAATTCACATTGATATCCGCAATAGGCAGGTCGTTTAATACAGTTATTGTGGAGGTTGTGGTAGAGGTTCCCGATGAGGAAATTGTCATAGGAAGCCCTGAAGCGATTTTCGTATAGCAGTCCAGATCAATGGTAGAAAAGCTAAATGGAGGGCTAAATGTGCCTTCCCCACAGCTATTTATGGGTTTAACACGCCAATAGTAGGTTTCCCCTTCGGTTAAGCTGTTGGTTAGGTAGGTGTTAAAAATAGTGTTGTTGGTTTCAATAATAGTGGTAAATCCAGGATCTTCAGCAATCTCCACTTCAAAGGCGCTATAATTGGGGTTAGATTCCCATTCCAATTTGGTTCCTATACCAGTATCCGTAGCGCCATTGGCAGGCAATTGAAGCACAACATCTGTAAAATTAGTGTCCAGAATATTTAAATCGATAACAATAGATTTGGTATGGCTTATGGTCGTAGCTGTTATAGTGATGGGATAAAGGCCTGGGTTTGCGGCATTGGTGTTAGAAAAAGTAATGTCTACGAGGGTGTCATTTACTGCGGTGGATAAAGGGGAGAAATCCACCCCCAATCCGGGAGGTATTCCTGTGACTGAAAAGGTGGCCTCTTCAGAAAACCCATCAAAGGTTGTATAGGTAAAGGGAGTTGATAGGTCGTTGCCCTGGCACACCTCATACTGTAACTTGGGGAAATCTAAAACTATTTCCGACTCTGCAATGATGAAATTAGTGGTGTTTACCGCTAAAAATATATTGTTGTGTGCACGAACCATTATTCTGGCAGTTGGTGTGGCAAAACTAGGGATAAGTATTTCATGCCTGCCGTCATTTGGCACCCCCTCCGCTAACTGGATAGGAAAGGAGGCTCCACCGTTGGCAGAAAAATAAATGTCCACCTTTTGTTCGTTTACGGGTTGTTGGTCAGTATTGGCAACATCCCAAATCACCTCTTGTCTGGTGCCTGCAATATAGGTTTCAGTAGAAGCCTGGGAAGTAATAAGGAATGGTCCAGCCTGGTTGGTGACCCTCACCTTTATCAGATCTGAGTCTACTTGTCCGCCACCAGAACTATTATCCCTTACGGTAAGGGCAAAATCCAAATCTCTTTCTACATCGGAAACCGTTTCCCAAGTGCTATTGGTGGTCGGATTTGTTTGGGTAAGGTTGCCGCTTACAATACTGCTGAGCTTTGGGAAGTATCTGGACGATTTTACACTGGGTTGTAAAGACCTAAAGTTGGCCCCGCTTAGATTGGTGGGCCCAAAGCTGGTCTGGGTAACTACACCGTCATTTACTTGCTCCCAGTTATAAGTCAGAATGTCATCTACATCCACATCTGTTGCATTGCCTGTCAAAACAAATGCCGTTGTTTTTGGAATGGTATGGCCGTTGGTGGGTATTATCTGGGGCGGATTGTTTATAATGGCTATCTCCTGACTGCAACTGGTGGTTTTTGCATATTCCGAAATTTGAAGGATACTGAAATAGTGGAAATAATCGTCTCCGCTCAAGGTTACATTGTTGTTTCCCGAAATGCCAGCATATCCCATAATGGTGCTACCACTTCCCGGCTCTGCCTGTATCAAGGTGCCTTCAGATTCAAAGGACCAAGTGTGGTTGGCGCCAAATTGATGCCCCAATTCATGGGCCACAAAATCCATGTCAAATACATCTCCCTGTGGGGTTATGGCCGATGAATATGCGCTTCCTTTTCTAGAATCGATGCAGACCGAGCCTATAAAACCGGCATTCCCTCCATTTTGATCCTTATGGAAAAGGTGTCCTAGGTCGTAATTCGTTGGTCCAATAATAGTGTTTAGGGTGCTCTGTACTTCAGTATTTAAGTTGATGCCATAGGGGTCAGAGTTCTTATTGGTGTAAATGACCTTGTCTGTATCGGTTACTATTTCCAGACTGATTGCCAAATCGCGTTCAAATACTTCGTTTATACGGGTAATGGTGGCGTTTATTGCTGCAAGGGCATCGAGTACCGTTCCTCCATGAAAGGCTGTATATTCTCCTGTGGCAGAAATAGCAATCCTGTATTTTCGCAATACCTGACCGTCTACTAATTTATTGGTGGAAATACCTTTGCCGGTTTCTAAAGCCGATTTGGTTTCGCAGATGAAATTAGTATCCATCATATAGGTGTCTCCTCTGTTGTAAACAATATACTCATTGTTGGACTGGGAAGATTTTTGCATAAAAGTGGCACTCTTGCCATTGGCATGGACAATCATACTTTGGATCCCTTTGTGGGAAACACTAAAGCGTATTCGATCACCTTTCTTGTCAAGGCTAAGTCCGACATAGGATTTTATTTCGGGATATTTTTGCGAAAGTGCAGGCGATAGAACGGCCGATTCCTCTATTTGAAAAGGGATTAGATTGCCATCCTCATCGGGAAAAACAAGAACTTTTTTGACTTTTTTTGAAGTGCTTGCCTTTATTTCATTGCGGAAAACACTGGTGTCCAAAGTGAAAATCTTAGCCTTCTTAATTTCCAATTGTGATAAGTGTTTCTGGCTGGTACGGCTGTAGGAATCCCTCTTTTCCCAATAAGAGGATTGTGCTGCCCCGTAATAGCTGAGAAAAAATATGGATATTGATAAAACAAGACGTAATTTTACAACCATCAACAGGGTATTAGTACAATTTCAAAGATAAGTTTTTTTATTATTTCAATTTGTGATAACAGTTCAAAGCATCTCCAATTACGACAAAGTTCATTCCACGGCCATTACTATTGGCACATTTGATGGGGTTCATGTAGGTCACCGAAAAATTTTGGAACGACTTATAAACAATGCCAAAGTCTTAGGATTAAAATCAACGGTCCTAACTTTCTTTCCACATCCAAGAATGGTATTGCAACAAGATACTTCCATACAACTCCTTAATACCATGGAGGAAAAGATGGTGATAATGAAGTCGTTGGAGTTAGATTATCTTATCATTCATCCTTTTACCAAAGAATTTTCTCGACTTTCTGCAACGGAATTCGTCAGAGATATTTTAGTGAACGAATTAAAGGTAAAAAAAATAATCATCGGTTATGACCATCGTTTTGGTAGGAATAGGAATGCCAATATCAATGATCTATTTGTTTTTGGAAGGGAAATGGATTTTCAGGTCGAGGAAATATCGGCACAGGAAATAGATGATGTTTCCGTTAGTTCAACCAAAATCAGAAAAGCATTGGAAGAGGGGGATGTCCGCACTGCTAATAATTATTTGGGATACCGCTATATGCTTACGGGAACTGTGGTAAAGGGAAGAGGCCTAGGGAGAAAGCTCGATTTCCCGACCGCAAATTTATCCATCGCTGAGGAATATAAGTTAATTCCCAAAAATGGGGTATATGTGGTCAGTAGTGTGATAGACGATAAAACCGTATACGGGATGATGAATATCGGTGTAAATCCCACCGTTTCGGGAACAAAACGTACCATCGAAATAAATTTTTTCGATTTTGACCAGGACCTGTACGGTAAGAAGATTCAGATAGATATCATGGATCGCCTACGGGATGAATATAAATTTAATTCCTTGGAAGCGCTAAAGGTGCAGTTGCGAAAAGATAGGATAACCTCTCTCTCGTTAATTCCCAAATAATGCTAGATCGATTTCTATTTAAGAAAATCGACAATAGTCCATTACTGGTTTTTCGGATATTTTTTGGAGTGTTGATTAGCTTGGAATGCTATGGCGCAATCCTTACTGGATGGGTGAAACGCAACCTTATAAATCCAGAATTCACCTTTACTTTTATTGGTTTTGAATGGTTACAGCCCTTGCCTGGAACCGGAATGTATTTCTACTTTATGGTAATGGGCACCCTTGGGGTTTTTATTGCACTAGGGTATAAATACCGATTTAGTGTCCTAGCCTTTACTTTGCTCTGGGCCGGGGTTTACCTAATGCAGAAAACGGCCTACAACAACCATTATTATCTGTTATTGCTGATATCCGGCATCATGTTTTTTTTACCGGCACACAAAAATTACTCCATAGATGCCAAGCGAAATCCCTGTATTAAGGAGAATACGGTGTTCTCCTATGTAAAATGGATCATAGTGCTACAATTGTTTATTGTGTACACCTATGCGGCAATTGCTAAAATGTACGGGGATTGGTTAGATTTTAGTTTCATAGAAATTCTATTTCGAAGCAAAATTCATTACCCAGTAGTGGGAGATTTGCTGCAGCATCCGGTGATTCATAAGTTTATAGGATTTTCGGGTATTTTATTCGATCTGCTTATTGTTCCGGCGTTGCTTTGGAAGCCTACGAGGAAATGGGCATTTTTAATATCGATCTTTTTTCATCTGTTCAATTCCTTTATTTTTCAAATAGGGATATTCCCCTATTTGGCCTTGGCATTTACCTTATTTTTCTTTCCACCAGAATTAATCCGGAGTATCTTTCTAAAAAAGAAAGTGCCTATTTTGGAGAGTGAGTATCAAAATCCATCGCACAAAAAATGGATGATATGGTTTATGGCACTCTATTTTTTGGTGCAATTGCTTCTTCCTATACGGCATTATTTTATTGAAGACGATGTGCTGTGGACCGAAGAAGGGCATAGGATGAGCTGGAGAATGATGTTGCGCAATAGAGAGGGTGTAACTTCCTTTAAAGTGGTGAACAAAGCAACCGGAGATGTCTATCTGGTAGATCAAGAAGCCTATTTAACTAAGGCTCAACAACGGAAAACCGCCAGTTATCCCGATTTTATATGGCAATTTGCCCAGCATTTAAAACAGGAATATAAGTCCAGGGGAGAGGTAGTTTCCGTGTATGTCGATTCAAAAGTAGGAATCAATGGGAAGCCATTTCGGGCATTTATAGATTCCGAAACCGATCTAGCCAATACACCTTGGAACTATTTTTGGCATAACCAATGGATTTTGCCTTCAAAAATTCACGATTCCACCTTGGAAAACGGAGAAGGGGAAACCCATTTTTAGGACAATCATTCTTTCGTGGATCGGGCAGGGCAAATTGTTCCTGTAATAAATTGATTCCTTCTTCAATTAATCTTAAATTTGACCTCCAAAAAAATAGAATTCATGCTACAGCTACAGGCGATACGGGAAGATAAGGAAAAGATTATAGCGGCGCTGGCAAAGCGCAATATAGAGGCACTTCCACTCTTGGACAAAGTACTTCAATTAGATGAAAATAGAAGGGCGGTCCAGGCCCGTTTGGATAATACCTTGGCAGAGTCCAATAAATTGTCCAAAGAAATTGGAATCCTATATAAAAGTGGAAAAGCCCCAGAGGCCAATGCTTTAAAGGAGCGCACCGGAAACTTAAAGGAAGATTCCAAGGTGTTGCAGGATGAACTTACGGCTACCGCCCAAGAATTGCAGAACCTATTATACCAAATTCCAAATGTACCCCACTCTTCTGTGCCAGCAGGTAGCACCGAAGAAGATAATGAAGAGGTGTTTAAGGAAGGTGAAATTCCCGTATTAGTAGAAAATGCACTTCCCCATTGGGAACTGGCAAAAAAATACGATATCATAGATTTTGAACTGGGCGTTAAAATTGCAGGAGCAGGCTTTCCAGTGTATAAAGGTAAGGGGGCTAAACTCCAAAGAGCACTGATCAACTATTTTTTGGATAAGAATACCGCAGCTGGTTATACGGAAATGCAGGTTCCCCACCTAGTAAACGAAACCTCCGGATACGGAACTGGACAATTACCGGACAAGGAAGGGCAAATGTACCATGTAGGGGCAGATGATCTTTATCTGATACCTACCGCAGAAGTTCCTGTAACCAATATTTTCCGAGATGAAATTGTAGCCGAATCGGATCTTCCTTTTCGCTTTACCGCCTATACCCCTTGTTTTAGAAGGGAGGCAGGAAGTTATGGTGCGCATGTACGCGGATTAAACAGATTACATCAATTTGATAAAGTAGAATTAGTACGGGTAGAGCATCCGGATAAATCCTATGAGGCTTTGGATGGGATGGTAGAACACGTAAAAGGTATTCTTAGAGAATTGAAACTTCCGTATAGAATATTGCGACTTTGTGGAGGCGACCTAGGGTTTACCGCCGCCTTGACCTTCGATTTTGAAGTGTTTTCCACCGCCCAGGACCGTTGGTTGGAAATTAGCTCGGTATCCAATTTTGAGGCTTTCCAATCCAATCGCTTAAAACTGCGTTTTAGGGATGGAAATGGGAAGAACCAGTTGGCGCATACCCTTAACGGTAGCTCTTTGGCCTTGCCGAGAGTGTTGGCGGGGATATTGGAAAATTACCAAACCGAAAATGGAATCGAGATCCCGGAGGTGTTAAGACCTTATACCGGTTTCGATAGAATTGATTAGTTTTTTCAATCCTTACTGATCAATAGTTCAGAGGAGATCAATTAACTGATAGTTACGCACTAAAGACATTTTAATGCGCCTACGCTTGCCTGTGCGTTCCGTTCAGGCGGGCGTCTAAATGTAATCGGTAGTTGCTGTCCGATGCCTCATGGTCTTGCTCCAAGGTAATTGACCAGAAGTCACGGGCTATAGCCCCATATCATGTTGGTTAATAGCCACGGCTTTAAAGTCGTGGTCAAGAGGTTTAAAGTGATTAGCTTTAGCTCAAACCTCATTTGATTCCTGTAAACTCTAGCCAATAGACATGGAATTAGTAATGCCCAAAATAGGACCCTACAATTTGTACCTTCAGGACTTATTTAATTTTTTTGTTTGCAACCGAAATAGCGGCTTTTACGACAAAATGAAGCTGTTTTTTAACAGCATAGCAGATGCTATGGTGATAGAAAATGACGAAATATAGGCTCGGAAAGTGATTTTCCTAGGTAAAAGAAGAAGTTTAACTGAGTTCTCTCCGTATCTTTGAATAAAAAGTAATTTTGCGACCCATTCTCATCATTTTTCTCTGTTTTATCTCCCAAATGGTGCTTTCCCAAGAAGATTTCTTGGCGAAGCAGTATTTTGAGGATGGTGAGTTTGAAAAGGCAAAGGTGTTTTATGAGAAATTGGTTGCCAAAAACCCCAAACGAACGGATTACGGTGAGCAATTAATAGCTTGCTACCAGCAGTTGGAGCAATATGATAAGGCAGAGGAATACTTGCTAACGACCCTTGCAGATAAAACAGCATACCCCACCGCATACATAGAATTAGGACGTAATTATGGCCTAAAGGGAATGCAGGATAAGGCGGTTGAAAATTACGATCGTGCAATTTCCGAAATAGAGAAAAACCCCAATTTCGGCTATGGTATTGGATATAAGTTTCAACAATATGTTCTGTTAGACTATGCGCTAAAGGCGTATTCTAGAGCTATGGAATTAAATCCAGTTTTGGATTACGAATTTCAAAAAGCAAGAATTTATGGGGAGCAGGGCAATATAGAGAAGATGTACGAATCTTATCTAAAAATGATCAGTCAAGGTACAGTGTCCACTGCCAATGTACTACGGAATATCAACGATTTTATATCCTCCAATGCTGAAAGTCCCAATAACTTAAAATTTAAGCGGATCCTTCTGAAAAATGCTCAGAATAATCCCGACTTGCTTTGGAACGAATTACTCAGTTGGCTTTTTGTACAACAAAAACAATACAGCAGTGCATTTGGCCAAGAAAAGGCAATTTATAGAAGAAGTGAGGAAAAATCACTTCAACGCCTGCAAGGTTTGGGGAGATTGGCCTTGGAAGATCAGGAAATAGAGGTGGCAACAGATGTGTTTTCTTATATTGCTCAGCATAGCGGGGATACAAGGGAAGTCTTAGACGCACAACTAAACCTCATTGAGATTCAGTTGATGGACGCAGATGAAAAGAAACTACAATCCATAGAAAATACTTTTACAGAATTGTTAGAGGAGCATGGGAACAAAATAGAAACCCTGCACCTGCAGATTGCCTATGCCAATTTCCTGACTTTTAACAAGAATACCCCGGGTCCCGCCATAGAAATTATGGAAAGAAGTTTGGAGTTTCCATTGAATAATTACGGAAAAGCCTATATTAAAAGTGCCTTGGGAGATATTTTGGTCTACGATCAGAAGTTCAATCGCGCATTGATCTATTATTCTCAAATACAAAAAGAACTCAAAAATGATGTGCTGGGGCAGGAAGCGCGATTTAAAGTGGCGCAGACCAGTTTTTATAAAGGGGATTTCGATTGGGCATTAACGCAGTTAAAAGTGCTGCGGGCATCTACCTCCCAGCTGATTGCTAATGATGCCATGCAATTGAGCTTGCTAATTTCGGATAACTCCTTAGAAGATTCCACGCAGACCGCTCTAAAAAAATATGCCAGGGCAAGTTTTTTGAACTACCAAAACAAAAAGACAGATGCGGTAGCCCTCTTGGAAGATATTTTGGAAAATCATAAGGGCGAAAAAATTGAAGATGAGGCATTATTAAAACAAGGGCAGATTTTAATCGAGCTAAAACAGTATGGAAAGGCGGAATTTAACTACCTTAAAATAGTGGAATTTTATGCCAGTGATATTTTGGCGGACGATGCACATTTTGCGCTGGCAGAGTTGTATCGTACCGTATTGGAAGATCCGGAAAAGGCCAAGCGCCACTATGAACAAATTATCTATAATCATCAGGATAGTTATTATTTTCCCCAGGCACGGAAAAATTTCAGGAAGCTGCGAGGAGATGATATCAACTGAATATTCAAGGGCTAATAAAAATTGGAATACGCTTCCCTAGAAGCATAAAGCAGAGTTATGTACATATACAACGTTACCATAAATATTGAAGAATCTATTAAGCAAGACTGGTTGCATTGGATGCAAGGCACACATATCCCCGAAATGTTGGCAACGGGAAAATTCTCTAAAGCCCTAATGACTAGGGTCTTGGTGGAAGAGGAGATGGGCGGACTCACCTTTTCAGTGCAGTATACCACGGACTCTAAAGAAACCCTTGAAAAGTATTATGCCGAAGATGCGGATAGCCTCCGCAGTAAAGGAGCGGCACTTTTTGGCGGCAAGTTTGTAGCCTTTAGAACCGAATTGGCTGTTGTAAGTGAGCATTAATTAATACTACCCCATTACTAGATGAGCAAAAATAAAAAAAAGTCATATCAGGCCTACGATGCAAAGTCGTTTAAACCCCAGAAGGAAAAAAGTCCGGTAAAGGCCAAGAAACATCTGGGACAGCATTTCCTAAAGGATGAGACCGTAGCGCAAAAAATTGGGGAGACGCTTACCTTAGAAGGGTATCGGAATGTAATTGAAATTGGTCCCGGTACCGGGGTGTTAACGAAATACCTCCTTGGAAGGGATATAGACCTTGTCGCTATGGATCTGGATTCGGAATCTATTGATTACCTCAATAATAGTTTCCCCTTAGAACACAATGATGTAATGCATCGTAAAGGTAGTTTTAAGGTGTTGGAGGGCGATTTCCTAAAATACGATATAAAACAGCTCTTTGGAGAGGAGCAATTTGCCATTACGGGGAACTTTCCCTATAATATCTCTACCCAGATCGTTTTTAAGATGCTGGATTACAAAGAATATATTCCGGAATTTTCGGGTATGTTCCAAAAGGAAGTGGCCGAAAGGATCTGCGAAAGTAATGGGAGCAAGGCTTATGGAATACTTTCCGTATTGGTGCAGGCATTTTATGAAGCGGAATACTTGTTTACCGTATCACCGCAAGTCTTTGATCCCCCGCCTAAAGTTCAGTCGGGCGTCCTGCGGTTGGTCAGAAAGTCTAATCAGGAGTTGGGCGTATCTGAAAAGCTATTTAAACAGGTGGTTAAAGCCGCTTTTAACCAACGTAGAAAAACATTGCGGAACAGCTTAAAAACCTTTGATCTTTCCGATGTTCTTAAAGAAGATGTTATATTTGGGCTCCGACCAGAACAATTGACCGTTTCAGATTTCATTTCGTTGACACAGAAAATACAAAATGACACCGTTTAAACTTACCGAAGAATTTATAGCTGAAATACAACAGCTTATAGATAATAATCAGGATGCAACGTTAACTTCCCTTTTGGAAGAGGTGCATTATGCGGATGTGGCAGAATTGATGAATGATCTGGATGAAGATCATGCCACTTACCTCATTAAATTACTAGATACCGAACAAACCTCGGAAACCCTTACAGAGCTAGATGAGGATGTTAGGGAAGCAATTCTAGGGAATCTGTCCGCTAAGGAGATTGCAGGAGAATTAAACGAGCTAGATACGGATGATGCCGCTGATATCATCGGAGAGCTCCCTAAAGGAATGGTGCAGGAAGTAATTTCTGAATTGGTAGATAGGGAGCACGCAAAGCATATCGTGGACCTACTGCGCTACGATGAGTATTCGGCAGGTGGACTAATGGCTAAGGAGCTGGTAAAGGTAAATGAGAATTGGAATGTGCTTACCTGTGTAAAAGAAATGAGAGCCCAGGCAGAGAACGTTACCCGGGTGCACTCCATATATGTGATAGATGACGAGGGGAAACTGAAAGGGCGACTTTCTCTAAAAGATCTGTTGACTACCTCTACCAAGACCAATATCAAGGATGTGTACATCCCTAAGGTAGATTATGTAAATGTTAACGAAAAACCCGATGAGGTGGCGCGAATCATGACCAAATATGATTTGGAAGCCATTCCGGTAATAGATGAGATTGGTAGATTGGTGGGGCGTATTACCATTGATGATATTGTAGATGTAATTAAGGAAGAAGCAGAGAAAGATTATCAATTGGCAGCAGGTATTTCCCAAGATGTTGAAGCAGATGATAGCATTTGGGAACTTACACGTGCCCGTTTGCCTTGGCTGTTTATCGGTATGATGGGCGGGATCGGGGCCGCTAGTATTATTAACGTATTTCAAGGCGCATTCGTAACATTCCCCATCCTATTAGCTTTTATTCCCCTAATGCAGGCTACTGCGGGGAATGTTGGTGTGCAATCCTCTGCAATAGTAGTGCAAGGACTGGCGAATGATACCATTAAAAAAGGAGAGCTTATAGGGCGTCTGGGGAAGGAGCTCCTCTTGGGCCTCGTAAACGGTATAGCGCTGGCAGCAATTTTTATTCTGATCAGCCATTTTGGGTTCAAAACCTCATATTTGGTCTCTGCTACTGTAGGGATCGCTCTAGTCACTGTAATCGTAAATGCAGCCGTAATCGGTACGTTTATCCCTATATTTTTGAATAAAAGAGGGATTGATCCCGCAATTGCCACAGGGCCGTTTATTACCACCAGCAATGATGTATTGGGAATACTGATCTATTTTTCGATAGCCAAGTACATTTTAAATTTTTAGGGCACTCCACCGCCAATGGCGGTGTTGGGCTTTCCGCGCTACACGGTAGCTTGCTGCAATCCCTAGTGCAAAAACTTTGTATATTTATCGCAATTCTTAAACGCTTTTAGCAAGCTGGAAACAAAGATAATTTAACCGTATTGGGGCTATAGCTTACAATAATTGTCAAAACAACCAATAAATTGATACTACCAATGAAAGTGCTTCACCTAGATGTTAACCACCCGCTTATCATAGAGCAATTTGCCGCCCTTGGCTTTCAAAACGATGAGGATTATACCTCTTCTAAGGAAGAAATAGAAAATAAAATTGCCGATTATGACGGTATTATTATCAGAAGTAGATTTACGTTAGACCAAAAGTTTTTAGATCGTGCCACCAACCTAAAATTTATTGGCCGATTAGGAGCTGGATTGGAAAATATAGATACCCAATACGCCAAAAGTAGGAAGGTGTTCTTGGCCGCCGCCCCGGAAGGGAACCGCAATGCAGTAGCAGAACATACCCTTGGAATGGTCCTTTCGCTCTTTAACAACCTAAACAAAGCCGATCGTGAGGTGCGCAACGGAAAATGGGACCGGGAAGGAAATAGAGGATTGGAATTGGACGGAAAGACTGTAGGTATTATTGGTTATGGCAATATGGGAAAGGCATTTGCTAAAAAGCTTAGGGGTTTTGATGTAGATGTTATTTGTTACGATATCGCTGGGGGAGTAGGGGATGAAAATGCAAGACAGGTGGGCATTATGGAGTTTAAACAACGCTCTCAAATTGTCAGTTTGCACGTGCCCCAAACACCTACTACCCTAAAAATGATCGATTCGGAGTTTTTCGGTAATTTTAAACATCCAATATGGTTTTTTAATACGGCAAGAGGTAAATGTGTAGTTACCGAAGATCTGGTTTCTGCGCTGGAAGAAGGTAAGGTTTTGGGCGCAGGATTGGATGTGCTGGAATACGAAAAAAAATCATTCGAGAATTTGTTCGATGAAGGTGGACTCCCACCAGCCTTTTCTTATTTAATACAGGCAGAGAACGTAATTCTTTCTCCCCATGTGGCCGGCTGGACAGTAGAGAGTAAAATAAAATTGGCGCAGACCGTTGTAGATAAGATTGTAAAAAAATTCACTTAACTTTATAGAGTAACCCTAATAACTTAAAGGTGCAGTATAAGGCAGATTCCCCATCGGAATATTTGGAGCAGCTCCCCGAAGAACGCAGAATAGCGGTGGGTAGGTTAAGACAGGTAATCCTAGAGCATCTGCCACAGGGATTCGAAGAACAGATAAGTTATGGGATGTTGGGTTACGTAGTTCCACATTCACGCTACCCCAATGGGTATCATTGCGATCCCAAACTTCCACTTCCCTTTATCAACCTAGCTTCCCAGAAGAATTTTGTAGCCCTCTATCATTCAGGGATCTATGCCAATAAGGAGCTGTTAGATTGGTTTGTAGCTGAATATCCAAAACATATGTCTACAAAACTAGATATGGGGAAGAGCTGTATCAGATTTAAAAAAATGGAAACTATTCCCTACAAGCTTATTGGAGCGCTTTGTTCAAAAATGACTGTGGAGGAATGGATTTCAATGTATGAGACTACGATTGGGAATAAAAAATAATTGAAGCAAGGTGTGGGCTTAAACGGTTGGTCCCACAATAGCCCAGTACAAATACAGTTAACCTGTTCTCTCTTCCTTAGTTATTAAAGGGAGTGCTAACCATTTAAAATCGATTTAAAACAATACGTTATGCAAAAAAGAGTGACTGGTTTAGGTGGATTTTTTTTTAAAACAAAGGACCCAGACAAGGTGAAATCTTGGTACCATAAACATCTTGGTTTAAATACCGATCAATACGGGTGTACCTTTTGGTGGAAAGACAAGGAAGGTAATGATTGTAGTACCCAATGGAGTCCAATGAAGGACGATACTACTTATTTTAACCCTAGTAAGTCCACCTTTATGATGAATTTTAGGGTAGATAATTTGGAGGAACTTTTAGAGGTTCTAAAAGAGGAAGGCGTTACGGTAGTTGGTGAAATGGAAACCCATGATTATGGTAAATTTGGATGGATTTTGGATCCCGATGGGAATAAGCTGGAGCTTTGGGAGCCTGTAGACAAAGCATTTTTGTGATACGGAAATAATTGCTATATTTAAGGATATTATTAATCAACTAAAATACAACCACTTAGATGACAGAAGATAATAACGATCTTGGGGACAAAGGCGACGGTGCTTTTGACAAGGCTAAGGAATCTGCAAAGGGATTTGCCAAAGAAAGTAAGGAATCAGCAAAGGGGTTTGCTGAGGATAGTAAGGAATCTGCAAAGAAATTTGGGGACGAAGCCAAAAAAACCGCCAGCGAATTTAAGGAAGGCTTGGCTGGAGCTGGAGGTGAAAATAAAAAAATATTAGTGGGAATCCTCGCTATAGTTTTTGGGCAATTGGGAGTCCATAAATTTATCTTGGGGTATCAGAAGGAAGGGATTATTATGTTAGTAACCACTGTAATCGGTTATGCTACCATGTGTTTTATTATTGGGAGCTTTATTGTTATGGCTACAATGATTGTTGGACTTATAGAAGGAATAATATATCTTACCAAATCAGATGAGGAATTTTATAATACCTACCAAGTGGGTAAAAAACCTTGGTTCTAAATAAATAGATAAATATAAAAAAGGCCAGTGTTCAACACTGGCCTTTTTTATATCGTTAAGTCTGTCTTTTCTTTAATTACCTTTCCCGTTACGTATTAGGGTTAAAAGCTTCCGCTTCTTCTTCAGGTTGCCCTTCGGCCAACTTGCGTTCCAGTTCAGCCTGAAATTCTTCCATCACAGGCCTTACGGTACCTTCTGGTAAGTCTGCTATCTTGATGTACATTAATCCGTCTACGGAATTATTGAATAGGGGATCTACGTTAAAAGCCACTACCTTGGCATTTTGTTTTATATACTTCTTAATCAATACCGGTAATCGTAAGCTGCCAGGTTCTACCTCCTCGATCAGTTTGTCAAATTTGTTTAAATCGGCTTCGGTTTCATCAAAAATAAAATCCTTGTCCGCATCTTTTAATTTAACCTTAAATTCCTTTTTGGGACGTATGTATTGGGCAACATAGGGATCCCAATAATTGCTTTTCATAAACTCGATCATCAAAGATTTGGAAAAATTGGAGAATTGGTTGCTGATGCTTACCCCTCCAATCAAATATTTGTGTTCTGGGAACCTTAGCGTAGTGTGTACAATACCTTTCCATAGTAAGAACAGGGGCATCGGTTTCTGCTGGTACTCCTTTACAATATACGCCCTTCCCATTTCTATGGATTGTTGCATCATCCCATACAGCTCGGGCTCAAAACGAAAAAGATCCTGTAGATAAAAGCCATCTATGCCGTGTTCGGCAAAAATTTCTGAACCCATTCCCATTCTATAAGCCCCTACTATTTTTCGGGAATCATCATCCCAAAGGAAAAGATGGCGGTAATAATTGTCAAATTCGTCTAGATCTATAGCCTTATTGGTCCCTTCTCCAATAGCTCTAAAGGTAACTTCGCGCTGTCTACCAATTTCATTTAGTATAAACGGCATGTCCGAGGCTTTTGCTAGGAACACTTCGTAATTTTTACTTTGTAACAGCCTACAGTCCTTTTCCCTTAGTTGTGCTATTTCATCCTGTATCACCTCCGTTCTAACTGCTGTGGCAATTTTTCTGGGCGTTTTGGGCAATTTTAAGCTGTTGGGGATGTTGTTTAATATACTTTCCTTTTCATAGGCATTGGAAAGCATATAGGTCTTACGACGGAGAAGGTCGGTGAAATCGGCCAGGGTTTCCTGCTCATTTTGCGTCTGTACAGAAATAGGTTGCCCTATCCTTACCTTTATCACCCTATTCTTTTGTGTGGTTACCTCAGAGGGCAACTTTGCCGTCCTAAATGCGTCACTGATTTTGGACAAGCTGTAAAATAGCCTACTGTTCTTAGCGTGAAAATAGATGGGAACCACAGGAACTTCTGCCCGTCTAATCAACTTTAAGGCCGCTTCCTCCCAAGGTCTGTCCACAATTAATTTCCCGTCCTTATAGGTAGAAACCTCACCCGCTGGGAATATCCCCAAGGGATGGCCGTCTTGCAAATGCTTCATGGCATTCTTAAATCCGGCTATACTGCTTTTGGCGTCCTTATGGGTCTCAAACGGATTTACAGGGAGAATATAGGGGGCCATAGGTTCTATTCTGTTCAATAGAAAATTGGCGATGATCTTAAAATCTGAACGTTGATGCAAAAGTAATTTTAATAGCAATACCCCATCTATCCCTCCTAAGGGATGATTGGAAATAGTGATATAACTCCCCTGTTTGGGTAGTCGCTTAAAATCCTCTTCCGGTATTTCGAACTTTATTTTGTAGTGGTCCAAAATGGCGTCCAAAAAGGCAACCCCTTCCAAGTGCTTATTTCGATCATAAAAACGATTGATGCTTGAGATTTTGGTTACCCGCATCAGCAGCCAACCTATAAAAGTCCCAAGAAAACCATAATTGTGAAGATGAATAGCCTTTGCTACTTCTTTTGCGGTAACTAAACCCATGAATTAATGTAATTTGGTCACCGCTAAGATAGGTAAAACCCTTTAGGGAACATTGTTTTAAATCGGATCACCCGATTTTTATACTTTATTTAGTAACCAACTGAACGGTTTCTTTGCCCCTTTGTTCCAATAGAATTTCCTTCCCATTTTGCAGGGAATCTAATGCCGCTGCGTTAAAATGTCTAATCGTATAAAGGGAAACTCCTTCATGGCAGACTACCTTAAATCTTCCCTTTAAATGGGCTAATAAGCTTTCCAGTTTTCCAAACTTATTATCCACACAAACAGAAAAACTAATGGCAGAACTCTGTATAAGGTCCACCTTCATTTTGTGATCGTGCAGCATTTTAAACAATTCGCTTATGCTGTCCTCTACAATGAAAGAAAAATCCAAGGAGGATAATTTCATTAAGACCTGATTCTTTTTTACGATAAAACAGGGTATTTTGGGTTCTATCCCAACACCTTTTCCTACTGTGGTTCCTTTGTCCAAAGGATGTATAAAGGATTTTACATGTAGGGGAATTTCTTTCCCCTGAAGGGGCTGTAATGTTTTTGGGTGTATTACGGAGGCACCATAGAAAGCCAATTCTATTGCTTCCCGGTAAGAAATGCTGTTCAATAGTTCCGCATTTTCAAAATACCGTGGATCCGCATTTAAAACCCCAGGAACATCCTTCCATATAGTAACCTCAGTTGCGTTTAGGCAATACGCTAAAATTGCGGCGGTATAATCCGAGCCTTCCCTCCCTAAGGTAGTTGTGAAATTATTGTCATCGCTTCCCAAAAAGCCTTGTGTAATATTTAACTGCCGACGATCTATATGCTTGTTTACCTGTAGTTGGGTCAGTTCCCAGTTCACCACGGCATCCCTATATTGATCATTTGTCTTAATTAGAGTGCGAACATCTAGCCAAGTATTGGAAATTCCTATCTCGTTTAAATAGGCGCTCAATATAGTGCTCGATATCAGTTCGCCATAACCTACAACTTGATCGTATACAAACCCGTGTTTTGGAGATTTGTTCCAAGCTAAAAAGCCTTGAACCTCATCAAAAAGGGTTTTTACCTGATCGTAAACCAGATGATTGTCATTCTGGAACAAGCCCGCCATAATATCAGTATGATAATCGTATACTTCCTGGATGGTACCCTGTAATGCAGTCCTATCTGTAAAATACGCATTTACAACGGCTTCCATGGAGTTAGTTGTCTTACCCATGGCCGATACTACTAAAAGTGTATTTTCATGCCCTACCTGCTGCAAGACATTTACTACGTTCTTTACTCCTGCTGCATCCTTTATTGATGCACCCCCAAACTTAAAAACCCTCATATCCTATCTAAAAATGTTTGAATTCCTTTTTCGTCCAAATGAACTACGTTCCAATCCCTCTTAACCTGGGCGCCCTTGCTCTCATACAGGGCAATGGCAGATTCGTTCCAATCTAATACCTCCCAATTTATCCGTTTGACGCCAAGTTTATGACCGTATTCTACCACCTTTGCCAATAATGCGGTGCCTAAGCCACTTCCCCGCATTTTCTCAGTTACTATTAAATCTTCCAAATGTATTATTGGTCCTTTCCAAGTGGAATATCTTTGAAACAACAACGCCATTCCTACAATGCTTCCCTCATATTCTGCTACATAACAATGAAATAATTTCTTTGAACCAAACCCATCGCGTATTAGATCTTCAACAGTGACCTCTACCACATCATGTTCCTTTTCAAATACCGCCAATTCCATTATAAGCTGATGCACCTGCTCCATATCATTGGCTTGTGCATCTCGTATACTGTACTTCATAATTGTTATAAATAAAACACAAAGTTATAAATTTAAAAAATCAATAATTAACGAAAACGTTGTAGTGTCACAAAATAACCGATATTTGTGCTTATATAAACAACTTTTTCCATGATTAAAAAAAACACTACCCTTGGAGAGTTTATTATTGAAAATCAGTCGTCCTTTCAATATTCGTCTGGAGAGCTTTCTAAATTAATAAATGCCATTCGTTTGGCTGCAAAAGTAGTGAACCATGAAGTAAATAAAGCGGGACTTATAGATATAATTGGTAATGCTGGTGATATTAATATTCAAGGAGAAGACCAGCAGAAGTTGGATGTTTTGGCAAATGATAAATTTATTCAGACTTTAAAAAACCGGGAAATTGTTTGTGGTATAGCTTCGGAAGAGGAAGACGATTTTATTAGCATCAATAGCAGTGATAATAAAAACCAGAATAAATATATTGTGTTGATCGACCCCTTGGACGGCTCCTCAAATATTGATGTTAATGTTTCTGTGGGCACCATATTCTCCATTTACAGGAGGGTAACTCCCCTAGGTACAACAGTAACCTTAGAAGATTTTTTGCAGCCGGGAAGAGAACAAATCGCTGCCGGTTATATAGTTTATGGTACCTCTACCATGTTGGTTTATACCACCGGGGACGGAGTAAATGGGTTTACCTTAAATCCCGCCTTAGGTACATTTTATCTTTCACATCCCAATATGGAATTTCCAGAGTCTGGAATGATTTATTCCATAAACGAGGGCAATTATGTGCATTTTCCCCAAGGAGTAAAGGATTATATTAAGTATTGTCAGAAAGAGGAGGGAGATAGGCCCTATACTTCTAGATATATTGGTTCTCTGGTTTCTGATTTCCATAGAAATATGATTAAGGGGGGAATTTACCTATATCCTAAAAGTAGTGTTGCTGCCGAGGGTAAATTGCGACTGTTGTACGAGTGTAATCCCATGGCATTTATTGCAGAACAGGCCAAAGGGAAAGCCAGTGACGGGTTTAGGGCCATTTTGGATATTAAGCCCACCGAGTTGCACCAACGGATTCCATTCTTCTGTGGAAGTCGGAAAATGGTAGAAAAGGCAGAAGAATTTATGCAAGGAAAATAATAAAAAAGGAGCTTGTTAGGGATCAAGCTCAAAAGTTGTGTGTGCATAAAATTGTTAGGTAGTTACAATTGAAAGATCTTTCTTGTTTTTACGAGTTTCAATACTTTTTTCCATTGATGAAAAAAGTATTCAAAAAAATCTAGGCTGCTTTCTCCTTTATTGAAATCTACGGACTTTCCACTGCCACAGCGCCCAGGCCGCTTTCACTAAGGTGAAATGCTTTTTGGACGCCTTCCTTCGGCCAACGTTGAAACTCCTTGATTTACTACTAAAAGAAAAAGTAGGCCGAAAACCTGTATTGAAAGCTACTCGCCTGTCTTTCCTGATCCGTAGAGGACCGAGATGTGAATGTAACGATTTGCATTTACATCAAGGGGCCAGTCGGTGCGTTGGCCTTCGCTACGGCCGGCTCTTTAAAACAAAGGTACACCGTACCTTCGCTTTAAAGGCCCTGTTCGTTTTATTCATTGCTTGTTATTTTATAATAAGGTATTCATGAACCTCCTACGTCGGTTTCATCGGACAAGCAAAGAAATCGGAGATTCACGAAAACCGATAAAAAACAATAAAAATCACCTTGAGTAAAATGAAAGAACAATCAAATAAAAACACTGTTAAAGGTATTTGAAATGTAAAATTTGTATTTACACATAACTTGCATTTTATTTTGCATAAACACAACAATTAGTCATGATCCTAATTTAGGTCTATAGCCTAATGCTTTAAAAGATATAAGTAGTCGTCAAATGCTATCCTTCCACTAAAGATATCGATAGATTTTTGTATGATAATATCAGCAGCTTCAGATTTATAGCCCAACCCTATTGCGTATTTGGTGATTAAAGATCGTTCTTGTTCCTCTATATAGTGATCTGCAAAGATGATCCTGAAAAGATCGTATAATCTTTCTAAACGTTCTTCTGAATTGGTGGGAGGGTTAATAGGATATTTGTTTTCCTCGCTCATCACCTCCTTGTACTCTTCCTCCGTGATATCCAATTTATTGGCGAAACGGTCCAACAATTCTCTTTCCTCCTCATTTACCTCCCCATCAATGGCTGCCAAAGTAGCAATGGCCGCAAAATGGGCTAAATTTCTTCTATGGGTACCACTACTATATAGATCTACGAAAGACATATGTTATGAAATTTATTGTTAGAAGCAAAGATATACGTTTTGCAAAATGATTACCATAAAACACTATAAATTTTTTAAATAAAAATACCCTAAAAACAATCGATTTTTAAAGTTATACTTAAGTTCATAGATAGCTACTTTTCCTCGATAAGTTAAATAATGCAAGTGATTTTTATAATAACTAGGTAGGGGTTTGATGCAGAAAACAATCTTTTTTAATGGGAGATTATTGTTCCTATTGGGCAATTCGTTTTGGAATACAGGTCCGAGGTTTAGGGTATCTATCTGGTTTGCAGCTAAGTATTGCTGGCGTTAATTTTACTTCTACACGGAATAATTACTAATTTTTATTGTAATTATAAGGAGGAATAAATCCAACAGCTGTATCTTTAGGCGAGGATCATTGATGATATTGGAGTTAGTATTGTTATTCCCGGTTCTCAATAAGTCATATGACTATTAAATTCTCTAGCAATCTATTAATATTTCCTATAGTTGTTTTTTTTAGCCTTTCGACTGTGGTGGTTTTGCTATGGAATAGTTCCTTGAAAGGGCATAAGGAATTATTGTTGAACGAGGTGGAGACCAACGGAATTTTTAGGTTCAATGAATTCTTGTCTTCCGGTAAGGAAAATATCACTTCCCTAGAAAACTTAGGCAAACGTATTGAGATGACCAATGGGGCATATTTTAAATATTGGGAGGAAGATGCTGAGCTTATTTTAAAACAAAACCCATCTTTTAAATTTGTGGAATGGATAGATAGTTCCATGACCATTAAAAAGGTGACGCCTTTGAAGGGAAATGAATCGGTGATCGATTTAAATATTTCCGGATTGCCCAGAGTAAAGGAGTGGACTAGGCATGTACAGGATTCCTCAACCAATATATCCTCATGGACCAATTTAGCTCAGGGGGGGAGTTCCTTTTTAGTGGATGTGCCTGTGTTTTTTGATGATAAGTTTCAGGGAACCATTACCGCAGGAATGGATTTCACCGTTCCGTTTAACAAGCTTGTTAGCGATCTAACCAATGGTATAGGCGAGTTTTCCATAGAACTTAAAGATAATGAAGGGACCGTGTTTTATCAATATAACGACCCTAAACCAGATTATTTTAAGAAGGAATATGTATTTGTTAGGTCGTATGAAATTGATGAAGTGGATGGAGAGAATTGGACCTTCTCCCTTATGCCCAGTGATTTAAATATATTAAAGGAACGGAAAAGAGAGGCTTATAGCGATTTGGTGTTTGGTATACTACTCTCCCTACTCACTAGTTTCTTGATATATTTTTATTTGGCTTCCCGTAAAGAGAATATACGGTTTAGGGAATTGAATGCAAAGCTTAGCGATGTCAATGCAAATTTAAAGAAGGAGCAAATTAAGGTAGAAAAAGCGTCCAAGGCAAAAACAGAGTTTGTATCCAATATGAGTCATGAAATACGAACGCCATTAAATGCAATACTCGGTTTTATAGAGATCTTAAAAGTATCAAATTTGGACCACTCCTTGATAGAAATTTTGTCCCTAATGGATATTTCCTCTAAGAAATTACTGTTGCTGGTGAATGATATTTTGGAAATCGATAAAATTGAATCTGGGAAAATAGGATTCAAGAATGAGGTGTTCTCACCCTCGGCAGAGTTGCAAAATATTCTTAGTATTTACAGCCCCAGTATGGAGGCTAAAGGCCTTACTGTTCAGTTGAATTTTGGGATGTGTGAGAATCTCGCTGTGTTGGGGGATATGGGAAAATATGGACAAATATTGACCAACCTATTGAGGAATGCACTTAAATTCACCATAGAGGGAGGCATAAAAGTGACCTATGGTGAAAAGGTAGTTGATCATAACCTACAGGTGAAAATTAGTGTAAAAGACAGCGGAATCGGAATTCCAAAAGATAAATTGAAATCTATATTTGATCGATTTATTCAGATAGATTCCGGTATTTCCAAAAAACATGAGGGTAGTGGTCTAGGATTGTATATCACCTACCTTTTAATAGAGCTTATGGAAGGTCATATAGAGGTGAACAGTGTGGAGAATGAGGGAACCGAATTTATTATAGATCTAAAATTTCCACTCTCCGAAGTAACTCCTATAACTCCATTACTTCCTTCGGAAGCCATTGATCTGAGTGGCTCTAAAATCCTGATCGTAGATGATAACAAGATCAATGTACTGATGTTGAAAAAAACTATTGAGAATTTTGGGATAGAATCTAGCTGGGTTTCCAATGGGAAGGAGGCTGTGGAAGCTGTAGCTAACAATGATTATGATTTGGTCTTAATGGATATTCATATGCCCGAGATGGACGGCTTTGAGGCAACCAAGGAAATCAGAAAAACTGATCTGGATATTATAATTATTGGTTTCTCCGCCGATGTCACCAAGGAAACCATTCAGGAGGCGAAGCTTGTTGGAATGAATGATTATTTTACCAAGCCTATCTCTTTCGATAAACTGAGGCAGGATCTTTCCCTATATCTTATCAAGGCTTCAAATATTTAGGGCCTTTTGCACGACTTCCCCTTTTGGAAAAATAATTTTGAACTTAAACCATAGTTGTGTGGGGGCTGATTAGACTGTCAATTTCCAAATCGAAACGAAAATACACAATGGATGAAGTCCAAGCATCGATGAACTGTGTATAGGATTATTATCCTGCATATAGCCCAGTGCGTAAGCCTAAATCGAACCCAAAGGTCGGTTCAGGAATTACGATTTTTTCACTGACAAAAAGTAGGGGAAATTCCTTAGGTTAATGTCTATTCAAATGCAGGAAGCCCAGTTATATCGGCACCAGTGATCAAAAGATGGATGTCGTGCGTACCCTCATAGGTAATAACGCTTTCCAAATTCATCATATGTCGCATTATGCTGTATTCCCCTGTTATTCCCATGGCACCCAACACCTGTCTGGCTTCACGGGCTATTTTGATGGCCATATCCACATTATTTCTCTTGGCCATTGAAATCTGAGCAGTAGTAGCTCTTCCCTCATTTTTTAATTGCCCCAACCTAAAGGCTAATAATTGTGCCTTAGTGATTTCTGTAATCATTTCAGCCAATTTCTTTTGCTGTAATTGGGTTGCCCCAATTGGTTTCCCAAACTGAATACGCTCTTTGGAATACCGCAATGCGGTGTCATAGCAATCCATTGCGGCGCCAATGGCTCCCCAGGCAATTCCATAACGTGCAGAATCTAAACAGCCTAAAGGCGCTCCTAACCCATTCTTTCCGGGCAAGAGATTTTCCTTAGGCACTTTTACATTGTCAAAAATCAGTTCCCCAGTTGCCGAGGCACGTAAAGACCATTTATTATGGGTCTCTGGAGTAGAAAATCCTTCCATTCCCCGCTCTACTATAAGACCATGGATTCTCCCTTCTTCATTTTTTGCCCAAACAACCGCAATATCTGCAAAAGGGGCATTGGAGATCCAAAGTTTGGCGCCGTTTAAGAGGTAATGGTCACCCATATCCTTAAACTTGGTTTCCATGCCACTGGGGTTGGAACCATGGTTGGGTTCGGTAAGTCCAAAACAGCCCATAAATTCCCCTGTTGCTAATTTTGGCAGGTATTTTTTTCGCTGTTCTTCACTTCCATAAGCGAAAATGGGATACATCACCAAAGACGATTGCACGGAGGCGGTAGATCTTACCCCGCTATCCCCACGTTCTATTTCTTGCATTATTAACCCATAACTGATCTGATCTAGACCTGCGCCGCCATATTCTACAGGGATATACGGGCCAAAGGCACCAATTTCCGCCAATCCACCTATAATTTGTTTTGGAAATTCCGCTTTTTGGGCGTACTCCTCAATGATAGGGGAAATGTCACGTTTTACCCAGGCCCTAGCAGCATCGCGCACCAAAATATGTTCATCGGACAATAGGTCGTCCATATGGTAGTAATCGGGGGCTTCAAATAAATCTGGTCGCATAGGATGGGTTTTAAAATCAAAAATAATGAAATATTCACTCTAGTAAAAATATAACAAAATCACGTCTCCTGGTTACATTTTTAGATAAAAATCCTTAGTAAGTGCTATATAATCTTCGGTGTAACGATGGCGCTCTACCTCTATGGTGAGTTTCTCCATAAGAGGTTGGGATTTCTTAAACTGCAATTCCAATAGGCTGCGTTTAACCTCCGATTCAGGAGTGCCTTGTACATGGGTGATTCTAGTTGGGAAAAGCTTGCAATTAGCCGCTATGTCTAGAAATTCCTTTTCATTCTTGTGGGGGATGATGGTAGAGAAGCTGCCGGTATCGGATAGTAGTTTGGATACGCCGTCTAAAAGTTCCCCAAAAGGAAGTGATGCACTTTGCCTGGCCATGTCCCGTGATTCGCTACCGCTGGAAACCCTTTCGGAATAGAAGGGAGGATTGGAGACAATGATATCGTATTTGTCTTCTATTTCATCTACAAACTCGTCCAAACCTGCATGGTAACAGAATAATCGATCGCCCCATAAAGAAGCTTCAAAATTGTTGACGCACTGTTCATAAGCCGCCTCGTTGATCTCAATAGCGTCTATAGTTTCGGCCTCACTTCTTTGGGCCAGCATCAGTGCAATAATCCCTGTACCAGCGCCGATATCCATAATAGTGGCCGGGTGGTGGTCTATGGAGGTCCAGGCTCCTAATAATACCCCATCGGTGCCAATTTTCATCGCGCAGCGATCTTGGAGAATTTTAAATTGTTTAAATACAAACGGTTTACTCATGTCGATACAGTTTTGAGTCTGCTAGCGCGATTTTGGAATTCAAATATAGGAATTTGCTTTAGTGTAAATTCATTAAATTTCTCTTCCTACCTCCCTATTTTCTGAGTTTTCTAATTCTAGCAATGAATCCCTAGTTTTGGCGCATATTATTTACAATCGTTTATTTTATTGTTTCTCCACAGGATTGAGAAATAAGTTTTAAGGGGAGGGAAATAAACGTTTGGTACCTGTTGTTGGGTTTTGGTATTGATGGGCGACATATTTCAATGGTTGGCTAAAACACGGAATCACCGACAAATTGAATATTTTTGTGTTGAGAAGGAATAAGCGCTTTATAAGTCGGGATTACAGTTGGATTTCTAGCAGGGTGGCAGGGTCAATGCCCATCGTAATAATTGTTTTTAATGGAGTCCATTTTCTTCCTACCCTGAGCAACCTGGGTAACCTTTGTCCATAGGTCATGGGATAACAAAGGTTTAAGGGGTTGGTCTAGTAGGGGAATTTTATGGAAGACGCTCTGTAGTTTTTTGTCCCATAGCTTGTGGTATTTTAGGAGATCGTCTGGATATACTACTTTTCTCTTGGTACCTTCATCCACTCCCCTGAACGGTGTTGGTATATTTAGGTATCCATAGTCATCGGTCAACTGTTCCCCTATGCGAATGTCTCTTATTGCGATTTCGAAATCATATGCCGTAGTAAGGCAATTGGAATTAAAGCTGTGGTTTACGTAACGTGCATTATCCCAACACAGGATATATCTGCCCTGGTTGTCCCTAAAGGTATAGGTATCTAGAATGTTTTGGTAGATGGGATCCAAGGTGTCTAGCTCTTTTCGCGAAAATTCCCTATCTAACTTGTCCAATACCCATGTGATAGTCCCTTCGGGAATAAGCGCAGTTGCTACAACCCCGTATCCGATTTCCTTGTTTATAAATTGTAGTTCGGTATTTGGATGTATCATGATGCAATCAAAATAGTTTTAATTTACGCAACAATATAATAGGGGTAGACAGGGTAAATGCCTCCAATGGGTAATTAATAATGACTATTGGAATATAGTATTCCTATAGTTTATTATAGGGAACTGTTCAATGAAAGATAGTGAAAATTACCTCCCCTTTATTGTTTGAATAAAAATGGGAACAGGTTTAGGAAAGGTAAAGGTCTATAAGGCCTTCGGGAGTTTCTATAAAAATGGTCTTGTTTTCACGGTCTACTTTTACGATAATTTCATCGCGAACCGGAATGAGTAGTTGTTTTTCTTCCTTTTTCACCTCAAATAAGGCTTGAGGGGTAGTATCATTTATACTTTCTATGGTTCCTATATTGCCATGGATTTTGTCTTCCATAGTAAATCCGACCACCTCGTGGTAATAGAATTTATTTCCCTTTAGTTTGGGGAGGAAAGATAGGGGAAGGTAAATTTCGGAGCCCATAACCTTGTCGGCATCCGATTCATTGGCCACCTCTTCAAATCTTACGCGGAGTAAGCTAGATTTGTGGAGCTGACTTTTTTCAATAAAAAATGGAACCAGATTGTTTCCAAGAGAAACGAATACTGATTCCAATTTTTCGTACAATTCGGGTTCATCGGTATCCAATTTAATGAGTACCTCTCCCTTAAAACTATGTTTAGAAACGATTTTTCCGAGGTAAAAACACTCTTCTTTTGTCATCGTTTCTGAGTAACTATTCTTTTTCTGTAGATTCTTCTGGAGCGGCAGTTTCTTCCGTCACTATTATCGGAGCAGCCTCTTCGGTTGCTTCTTCAACAGCAGGAGCATTTGCTTCGGCAGCAGCTGCAGCTCTTTTCTCGTTTACTTCTTTTTCCGCTTGTAAAGCTTTTGCTTTTGCATCTGCTTCCGCTTGAGCTAAACCGTCGACTTTAGAACCTACTATTTTTCCTTTTTCTTCTAACCAAGCATTGAATTTTTCTTCAACTTGCTCTTCTGTCAAGGCACCTTTACGCAAACCACCTAACAAATGGTGCTTTAAAAGTACTCCTTTATAAGATAAGATTCTTTTTGCAGTATCTGAAGGCTGAGCTCCATTCTGTAACCATTTTACAGCACTGTCAAGATCTAAATCGATAGTTGCAGGATTGGTGTTTGGGTTATAAGTTCCCAATTTTTCCAAGTATTTACCATCTCTTTTGGCGCGAGAATCCGCTGCTACTATCCAATAGAATGGTTTTCCTTTTTTTCCGTGTCTTTGTAATCTAATTTTAACTGGCATATCACATTAATTTGTAGGGTGCCCGACCCCTGATTATTAATTCTTTTTTTGCTAAGGACTACCTAAGCGGGTGCAAATATACGTTATTTAAATAATTAGGCAATAATTTTTTCGAAATTATAGCAATTAATAGTTGCGTTAATAACTCCTCGTAATTCCATTTTTATAATGCCTCGTATATCCTTAATTTTACGGACTGTTTTTAGTTTCAGAACTAGGGCTTTTTTGTCTGACTAAAATAGACTAAATTCTTCGGGAGAATATCGCTATACGGCAACCTAAAAGTTGGCTTGCAATAAGCTGTTTGAACTTTTTTATGTGTCATAGGCATTGCCCTTTACTAGTAGACTTTAAACAATAAAACTTGAACCTTAAATCTGTCAGCATAATATGTTCCTAATTTTTGATACCGAGACCACAGGATTGCCAAAGCGCTGGAATGCTCCGTATACCGACACCGATAACTGGCCTCGATGTATACAGATTGCTTGGCAGTTGCACGATGATATGGGGCGACTAGTGGAGAGTCAGGATTATTTGGTGCGTCCAGACGGATTTAATATTCCCTATGATGCAGAGCAGATACACGGAATTTCCACGGAATTGGCGCAGGAAAAAGGGGTGTCCATAGAAGAGGTGCTTCAAAAGTTTAATGAAGCTCTGGGGAAGGCCAAATTTGTGGTTGGGCAGAATGTAGGGTTCGACCTTAATATTATGGGGGCCGAATTCCATCGGTACCACGTAGCGAACAGCTTGCAGGAATTACCAGTCTTGGATACCTGTACCGAGCATACCGCCAAACTGTGCCAGATTCCCGGAGGAAGGGGAGGAAAGTTTAAATTACCCACCCTTACCGAACTGCATCAATACCTATTTGGAGAGCCCTTTGGGGAAGCTCATAACGCAACGGCGGATGTGGAGGCTACTACCCGTTGTTTCTTAGAGCTATTGCGCCGCAAGGAATATACCGAGGAGCAACTGGATGTAACCCCAGATTATTTCAAGAATTTCTCAGAAGCCAATCCGCAGGAGATCCAATTGATTGGCTTAAAGCACATCAACCTAAAAAAAGCTTCCAAAAAAATTGCCGATAAGTTATGGGCAAAGGATACAGGGGTTATTTCTCAGGAAGAAATCAAGGAAAATATAAGGACCCTAGAGGACGCACAATTTGTTCATCTTCATAACCACTCTCAATTTTCCGTATTGCAGTCTACCATGTCTGTAGCAGAACTGGTTCAGAATGCAGCCAAGGAAAAAATGCCGGCTGTAGCCCTTACAGATCATGCCAATATGATGGGGGCATTCCATTTTGTTACTGCGGTAAACGGTCATAATTCCAAAGTAAAGGCCAAGAATGCTGAAGCTTTGGAGAATGGCGAAGCACCTACCGAACAAGAGATAAAGGCAATTTTAGGATGTGAATTCTTTGTTTGTGAGGACCATACTAATAAAAGTGTAAAGGACCACGGGTACCAGATCGTTATTTTGGCCAAAAACAAAAAGGGGTATCACAATATGGCCAAAATGTCGTCCATTGCTTATACGGACGGATTTTATTATGTGCCACGAATCGATCGCAAGGTCATAGAAAAATACAAAGAAGATCTAATTGTACTTACGGGGAACCTCTATGGGGAAGTGCCCGGTAAAATATTGAACGTTGGGGAAAATCAGGCTGAAGAGGCCCTGTTGTGGTGGAAAGAGCAGTTTGGCGATGACCTTTATATAGAGATCATGCGTCATGGCCAGGAAGATGAGGATCGGGTAAATCAGGTTTTGGTGGCTTTTGCTCAGAAGCATCAGGTAAAAATGGTGGCTACCAATAATACCTATTATGGAGCCAAGGAAGATGCGGAGGCGCACGATATTCTATTGTGTGTAAAGGACGGAGAGAAACAGGCTACCCCTATTGGTCGTGGGCGTGGGTATAGGTACGGTCTGCCTAACCAAGAATACTATTTTAAATCGGACTCCCAGATGAAGGAGGCCTTTAAGGACCTACCAGATTCTATTTTAAATATTCAAGAAGTTGTAGATAAGGTAGAGTCTTATGAGCTCGCTAGAGATGTCCTATTGCCCATATTTGATATTCCGGAGCAATTTAAGGTAGTCGAAGATGTAGTGGACGGTGGGAAAAGAGGTGAAAATGCTTATTTAAGACATATTACCTATGAAGGGGCCAAAAAACGCTATGCGGAGATTACGGAGGAGATAAGGGAGCGACTGGATTTTGAGCTGACAACCATTGAGAATTCTGGCTATCCAGGATATTTTTTGATCGTGGAAGATTTTATTCGCGAGGCTAGGAATATGGATGTTTCCGTAGGACCGGGAAGGGGGTCTGCCGCGGGGTCGGTGGTGGCCTATTGCCTTAAAATCACCAATATAGACCCCTTAAAATACGACCTGCTTTTTGAGCGGTTCCTAAATCCAGACAGGGTGTCCATGCCCGATATCGATATCGATTTTGATGATGAGGGGAGAGGCCGTGTAATGGATTATGTGATTAAAAAGTATGGGTCCAACCAAGTAGCTCAAATTATTACCTACGGGACCATGGCGGCAAAATCCTCAATACGGGATACGGCAAGGGTGTTGGACTTGCCTTTGGGAGATGCCGATAGGATTTCCAAGCTGATTCCGACCATGTCCAAATTGAGCAAGATTTTTGGGGTCAGTGTGGCTGATCTTAAAAAGAAGTTCCGTTCCGAAGAGTTGGAGAAGGTCAATGAGTTGCTGAATATCGCTGAAGGTCATGATCTGGAAGCACGGACCCTGAAAATGGCTAGGATATTGGAAGGCTCGGTCAGAAATACTGGTATACATGCCTGTGGGGTAATCATAACGCCCAGCGATATCACCAATTTTGTTCCTGTAGCCACGGCTAAGGATTCTGACCTTTATGTTACCCAGTTTGACAACTCGGTAGTGGAAAATGCTGGTCTGTTAAAAATGGATTTCTTGGGGCTGAAAACGTTGACCCTTATCAAGGATACCGTGAAAATTGTAAAGTTAAAGCACGATATAGATCTTGTTCCCGACGATTTTCCCTTGGATGATGAAAAGACCTATGAGCTTTTCCAGAAAGGGGATACCGTAGGGGTGTTCCAATACGAATCTCCCGGGATGCAGAAACACATGAAGGATCTAAAGCCTACGGTGTTTGATGACCTTATAGCTATGAACGCCCTGTACAGACCAGGGCCAATGGAATATATCCCGAGCTTTATTGCTCGTAAGCACGGGGCGGAAGAGATTACCTATGACCTAGCGGATATGGAGGAATACCTAAAGGAAACTTATGGTATTACAGTGTATCAGGAGCAGGTGATGCTACTCTCACAAAAATTGGCAGGCTTTTCCAAGGGTGATGCCGATGTTTTGCGTAAGGCAATGGGGAAAAAGATCTTTGCCCTTCTAGAAAAATTAAAACCACAATTCCTGGATGGCGGTGAGAAAAAAGGCCATCCCAGAGAGGTTTTAGAAAAAATTTGGAAAGATTGGGAAGCTTTTGCCTCCTATGCCTTTAATAAGAGTCACTCTACCTGTTACGCCTATATTGCGTACCAGACGGCCTACCTAAAAGCGCATTACCCTGCCGAATATATGGCGGCGGTACTTTCCAATAACATGAACGATATAAAGCAGGTCACCTTCTTTATGGAGGAGTGTAAACGGATGGGCCTAGCGGTATTGGGGCCAGATGTAAACGAATCCTACTACAAATTTGCCGTAAACGCGGAAGGGGCCGTGCGTTTTGGTATGGGGGCCATCAAAGGGGTTGGCCGAGGTGCTGTGGAGACCATAGTGGAGCATAGAAAGGAGGGCGGACCCTTTAAATCTGTTTTCGATCTTTCAAAGCGTATCGATCTGCGAGCCGCCAATAAAAAAGCGTTTGAGAATTTGGCCTTGGCAGGCGGATTCGACTCCTTTGGGAATACGCATCGAGCACAATATTTTCACGATGAAGGGGATGGGATAACCTTTTTGGAAAAGGTGATAAAATATGGGAATAAGTATCAGGAAAATAAAAATTCGTCCCAAGTAAGTCTTTTCGGTGATGCCAGTGATGTGCAGATTCCAGAGCCTGAAGTGCCGCCTTGTGAGGAGTGGGGCACCATGGGGAAACTCCGAAGGGAAAAGGAGGTTGTCGGGATTTATATATCCGGACATCCGTTGGACGATTTTAATATTGAAATAAAGGCCTTTACCAACGCCAATATAACTGCAGTAGCCAATATGGGCGAATTCGTCAATAAGGAGCTTACCTTTGCTGGAGTAATATCGGATGTGCAACATAGGACCGCCAAAAATGGAAAGGGATGGGCCACGTTTATAGTGGAGGACTATACAGATTCTATGGAGTTCCGCATCTTTGGGGAAGAATACTTAAAGTATAGGCACTTCTTAATGATCAATTCATTTGCCTATTTTAAGATATTTATAAAAGAAGGTTGGGTGAATCGTGATACCGGAAAAAAGAGCGATCCCAGAATGCAGTTTAATATGATTATGATGCTGCAGGAGGTAATGGAGACCTTTGCAAAGAAGCTGACCATTAAATTGGATATTACCCAATTAAAAGAAGATACTATCCTAGATCTAAAAGATACTTTGATCTCGCATGATGGGAGTCATCCGCTGAGCTTTGTGGTGTACGAAATGGAAGAGAAGATAAAAGTAAACATGACTTGTAGAAAACGGAAAATCAATATTTCAAGTGAACTACTGTTGCAATTGAACGAAAAAGAAGTACATTACAAGTTGAATTAGTTTGGAACCTTGCTTTGTATAGGTTTATGGCAATAGAGAGTAACTATTAGTAACAGAATAGTCTTTATTGATAATGTCATAATCAAAACCAATAAAGACTATGTAAGGAAAAGGGGAAATAATTGTCTAAATTTGTATAATATTTAAAAACAACGAAACATGGCATTAGAAATAACAGATGCTACTTTTGATGAGGTAGTTTTAAAAAGTGATAAACCGGTAGTGGTGGATTTTTGGGCAGCATGGTGTGGGCCTTGTAGAATGGTAGGTCCTATCATTGATGAGGTAAGCACGGAATACGACGGTAAAGCTGTTGTAGGTAAGGTAGATGTGGATGCCAATCAAGAATTTGCAGCAAAATACGGCGTAAGAAATATTCCTACGGTATTGGTCTTTAAAAATGGTGAGATTGTCAGCAGACAAGTTGGCGTTTCCCCTAAAAAAGTATATACCGATGCAATTGACGCAGTGTTGTAGTCTTGCTGACCATTAAACAAAAATAACACATCAAAAAAAATCCTGCCTATCGGCGGGATTTTTTTTTGGATACACCTCTAGTTGTAAGGAATCCAATGGAGATTTAGGGGGCAGATTTTTAGGCGCAGTGGTTTTTACCAACCAGGTTTCCAATACGTCCATTTCTTCATTATATTAGCATTATGAACCTACAGGACGAGATACATAAGGTGCAGCTCTTCCAAAATCTGGAGCTATTGGCCAATCAGGTAATGGAAGGATTTATCAGTGGTATCCACAAGAGTCCCTTTCACGGATTCTCAGCTGAATTTGCCGAGCACAAAATCTACAACAAGGGAGAAAGTACCAAACATATAGATTGGAAGCTATTTGCAAAGACAGATAAGCTGTACACCAAACGTTATGAGGAGGAGACCAATTTACGTTGTCATATCATATTGGACAATTCGGCCTCTATGTACTATCCGGAGGTAAAGCAGCTTGGGTTGGATAATTTGAATAAAATAGGTTTTGGAGTGCTAGCTACTGCTGTATTAATGCAGCTATTGAAAAAGCAACGAGACGCTGTTGGTTTAAGTGTGTATTCGGACAGTTATAATTTTTACGCCGCAGAAAAGAGCAGTGAAAGACATCATCAGATGGTATTGGCTAAATTAAATGAAATAGTAAAGGAGACCACGCCTGCGAAGGAAACGGGAACCTATGCCTACTTACACCTTATAGCTGAGAAAATAAAGCGCAGAAGCCTTGTAATCCTCTTTACGGATATGTTGCAGACCGCTGTGGACGACGAACAGTTGTTTGAGGCCCTTCGGCATCTGAAATACAATAAGCACGAGGTGGTATTGTTTCATGTGATGGACAAGGAAACGGAACTTTCCTTTAATTTTGAGAATACACCCAAGCGTTTTTTGGATACAGAAACAGGCGCTCATGTAGATTTGTATGCAGATTTGATCAAAGAAGGGTATGAAAAAGAGATGCGGGACTATTTTAGTGCCCTAAAATTAAAATGTGCGCAATACCGGATAAAGTATGTGGAGGTAGATATACAGGGCGATTTCTCGAAGGTGATGAACACATTTATGGTGGAACGACAAAAATTTATGTAAAAGTTGAAATATTTTGCGAAAAATGTTTGCGCAATAAAATAAGGGGTGTATATTTGCACTCGCTAAACGCCACGGTTCGGTAGTTCAGTTGGTTAGAATACCTGCCTGTCACGCAGGGGGTCGCGGGTTCGAGTCCCGTCCGGACCGCTAAAAGCCTTCAACGCAAGTTGAGGGCTTTTTTCGTTTTAAGGGACGAATCAGGGGCGGAATAAAGGGATCATGACCAATTGTTGTGTTTATGCAAAAATTGTCGTTACTCTATAAAGGAAGAACTCTACATTTTTCTTCTTTATACCAGGTTTCTATCCATTGGAAGACAGATAGTTCGGCTTCTGACTTTAGGTTATAGCTATGTGCATAGACCCATTCTACCTTTAGGCTCTTAAAGAATGATTCAGCTACTGCATTGTCCCAACAATTACCTTTTCTGCTCATACTTTGTTTTATCGACCCATTATATCTTTTCAGGATATCGGTAAAGGTGGAACTGGCGTTTTGAGACCCCCTATCCGAATGGAATATAACTCCACTCAAAGGAAAAATTACAAACGGACAGCTAGAAACGAGAAAAACTTGGCCATTTTCAAAGGCCACCCCTCCACGTCATTATTTTTTACGCAATAGATATTCGCCAGTATGAGAATTGTATAACTAATAAAGGGAATTGTGTAACATACTAATATATAATGGCCCTAACTTACTTAAAGTCATTTAACCAGTTTTGACTTTAGCTATTCTGAGTCATGAAAGTGAAGCGTGTTTTTGGAATTGCTTTCAAAACAATAGAGGAATATTTCCCATACCACGTAATTAAAAACTTAATCAATATGTCCATACAAACAGTTAATCCAAACACAAATAAGACAGTAAAGTCGTTCCAAGAAATGACGGAGAAGACCGTTGATGCCAAGGTAGCTAAAGCACAAACAGCTTTTATCGATTGGAAAGAAACAAGTTACCAACAACGCGCCGATCTGCTGCATAAAGTAGCGACCCTCATGCGCGTCAAAAAATCATCACTTGCTAAAACCATTACCTTAGAAATGGGCAAACTCCTTGCTCAGGCCGAGGCAGAAATTGACTTGAGCGCCAATATCCTTGATTATTATGCCGATCACGGAGAAGCGTTTCTTGCCGATAAAGTGCTGGATCCGGAATATGGAAGCGCCCTTATTCGAAATAGTCCCATTGGCGTATTGTTGGGTGTGATGCCATGGAATTTTCCTTACTATCAGGTAGCGCGATTTGCAGCTCCCAACATTATGGTGGGCAATACTATTTTGCTTAAGCATGCCTCTATCGTTCCGCAATGTGCTGCTGCTATTGAAGAACTGTTCGAAGAAGCAGGCGCTCCTGAAGGATTGTATACCAATTTATTCATCACTGGCAAACATGCATCAGCATTGGTTTCAGATAAAAGAATAAAAGGTGTTTCCCTAACGGGAAGTGAAGAAGCAGGAGCAAGTGTTGCCATGGAAGCCGGAAAACATTTGAAAAAGGTTGTTCTGGAGTTAGGTGGAAATGATGTGTTCATTATACTAGAAGATGCCGATATAGAAAAAACGGTAGAGTGGGCAGTAGTTGGTAGAATGAATAATAATGGTCAATGCTGTGTAGCCTCCAAGCGGTTTATCGCAGTGGAAGCCATAGCCGATGAATTTATTAAAAAGTTCAAAGACAAGTTATCAAAAATGAAAGTAGGTGATCCTATGGATCCCGAAACAGAGTTAGGTCCTTTAAGCAGCGAAACAGCAGCGGTTCACTTAGCTGATCAGGTGAGACGTTCTGTTGATGAAGGAGCAAAAATTCTATTGGGAGGCAAACGTTCAGATCGTGAAGGTGCCTTTATGGAACCGACCATACTTACCGATTTGAAGCCTGGTATTGCTGCGTATCATGAAGAATTATTTGGCCCAGTCGCATCATTCTATGTGGTGAAAGACGAACAGGCCGCCATAGATCTGGCCAATGATTCTGATTTTGGTTTGGGTGCATCAATATTCACCCAAGACATTGAACGCGGCAAAAAAGTAGCGGATCAAATTGACACGGGTATGGTATTTATTAATCACCCTACCTGGACACAAGCCGATCTTCCTTTTGGTGGAACAAAGCGTTCGGGCTTTGGCCGTGAACTCTCAGAGTTGGGAATTCAGGAGTTTGTCAATAAAAAACTCATTCGGGTTAGTGATCTGAATGATCCGTTTTAACCCGGATCCATTAATAGAACTTTTTATGGAGACTTTATAAAGTGCAATAACAGCAAACAAATGTATGAAGGAGTCTCGTTTTAACAAATACCTCACAATAAATACCAATAAGATGACAATACAATCGGTTACACAAGAAGTACTTAATAAACTGCTGTCTGCAACAGAAGCACCATGTATCTCTCTTTACATGCCTACACATCGAACGCATCCTGAAAATAAGCAGGATATGATTCGATACAAAAACTTAGTGAAACAAGTCAGGGAGTCGGTAACGGAAAAATATCCGACTGCCGACATTGATAAGTTATTAGCACCTTTTGAAGCACTTGCCTTGGATCAGGAATGCTGGAATCATGCAAGTGAGGGCCTTGCGGTGTTGGGGTCGTACGGACATTTCGAAATCATTCGCTTGCAGCTGCCTACTGAAGCCCTGGTGATAGTATCCGATAGCTTCCACACTAAACCATTGCGGCGTATTTTGCAATCGATAGATCGCTATCATGTGCTGACCTTAACCCTGGAGAACATTCATCTTTATGAAGGCAATAGATATTCACTTGTTGAAATCGAACTGCCTGAAGATTTTCCAAAATCAATGGATGCAGCTCTGGGTGAGGACCTGACTGAGAAACATGCTACCGTGGCCTCTTATGGTGGCGTGGATGGCAGCAGCACAAACATGCATCATGGGCATGGTGGCAAAAAAGAGGAAGTGGACGGTGATGCTGAACGATTTTTTCGTGTTGTGTCTGATTCAGTTTATAAGCGTTATTCCAAGCCTAGTGGTTTACACTTGATACTGGCTTCCTTGCCCGAGCATCATTCTCTCTTTAATCGAGTAGATAAAAATCCACTCTTGCTTTCAAAAGGAATTGAGATCGATCCCCAAGCTATTTCTGCAGAAAAACTGGCGGAACTGTCGTGGGAAGTGATGCAACCAATTTATATAAAGAAAATGGAGACACTGGCAGAAAAATTCAATCAGGTAAAATCCAAAGAATTAGGAAGTGATAGCATGGATGAGGTGACTGATGCAGCGGAAGCTGGCAGAGTGGATACCATTCTCTTGGAAGCACATCGTGTCATTACTGGCAGGTTAAGAAATAAAGACACAGGCCAATTTGAAATGGCTGATCAAACGCAACCTTTATTAGGCGATCAACTGGATGAATTAGGTGAATTGGTCCATAAAATGGGCGGTTCGGTCGTGGTTGTGCCCAAAGACCAAATGCCCTCGCAAACAGGTCTTGCAGCCATATTCCGTTTCTAAACAAATCTCATCATTATTAAAATAAAAAACATGATAATTCAATTAAATACAGATAAAAATATAGCTGGAGATGAAAGACTTGAAAGTTATTTGAACTCAATAATAAAAGAAGAACTATCTAACTTCAGTGAGCATATAACAAGAATTGAAGTTCATCTGGCGGATGAAAATAGTCAGAAAAATGGACAGAACGACAAACGTTGTATGCTCGAAGCGAGGATTGAAAATAAACAACCCATTGCTGTTACTAGCCATGCTAATACTGTAGAAATAGCGGTGAATGATGCGCTTGAAAAATTAAAGGCTTCATTAGAAACCATAGAGGGTCGCTTAAAGAATTATTAAACTTAAGAGCATTAATAATATAAAAGTAGCGGTTAGCTTTTTATTTAAGTTTAAAGGCTTGTCTATAAAAATTTTAAATCATGAATAAAGTAATCATCTTGAATAAACTTCCAAATGGAAAACCAACACCAAGTGATATAGCATAAACAGGAATAAAAATAAGATGAATCAACATATTGTAAAAATAGAATCAATTGACAAGGTTACTCATGATGTCTTGAGAATTTTTACTAAAAAACCTGAAAAGTACGCCTTCACCCCTGGTCAGGCCACGGAAATTTCCATAAACAAAAATGGTTGGAGAGTTAAAAAAAATCCGTTCACTTTCACCAGTTTGCCCAAGGAGAACCATCTTGAGTTTATTATAAAAACATACCCCTCGCACAAAGGAGTGACAAACGAATTACTCAATTTAAAAACAAACGATGAGCTGATTTTACATGAGGTGTTTGGCGCGATCAGCTATAAAGGCGAAGGAGTATTTATAGCCGGAGGTGCGGGAGTTACTCCCTTCATCTCTATTTTCAGGCAACTCGAATCGGAAAATAAAATAGGAAATAACAAACTCGTCTTTGCCAACAAAACAAAGGATGACATCATACTCGAAGATGAATTCAAAAAATTATTAGGCACTAATTTCATCAACATTTTATCGGATGAAAAAGTGGATGGTTATGCGAATGGTCAAATTACCAAAGATTTCATTCAGGCAAACTGTGGCGGTACAAATAAACTTTTTTATCTCTGCGGCCCTCCACCAATGATGGAAGCAATCGAAAAGCAATTAGCTGATTTGAATGTGGATAAAAAATCAATTGTCAAAGAAGTATTTTAATTATCAACATAATTAATTGTAAACTCATATGAACACGAACAGACTTTCAAAAAGTATTGAAACAGCGTTAAATACACAAATGACCAAGGAAGCACATGCTTCGCAAATATATTTATCTTATGGAGCATGGGCAGACAAACAGGGATTCGGTGGTATAGCCAATTTTCTTTTTAGACATGCACAAGAAGAACGGAACCACATGATGAAAATATTGGAATATATTTTAAAAAGAGGTGCTGAAGTAGAGGTGTCAGCTATTCCCGCTCCTCCGGAGAATCCGGTAAGTATAAACAACTGCTTTGAAAAAGTATTCGAGCACGAAGTGGACAATACAAAAGCAGTGTACAAACTAGTAAAGAAAAGTCTTGATGAGGAGGACTGGGCTACATGGGATTTTATGCAATGGTTTGTTAAGGAACAAGTGGAAGAAGAAACCCTCGCGATGAACTTATTGGATAAAATGAAAATAGCCGGAGGTGAAAAAATGAGTAGTAATGCTATGTACACATTTGACAGAGATATGGAAAATATATCTGATGAAGTAACTGCAGCTGAAGATGTGACTAGCGAGAACCCCTGAAAATTTAAGGAGTTGCCAGAAAAATCATTACGTAAATTTTAACGGTAAAAAAGGCAAAATGATTGTAAGATCTTAAAAATGAACCTATCTAAAACCAACTAACATCATGCAGGATCACATTTGGGATTAGGGAATGGGCTGGGAAATGGGTAAATGATGTAACTTATTACTGAGATTATGTAACACAAAATAGAGTGTTAAGGCATAACTTCCTATCTCAAATTCAAACGGTCACAATACTATCAAAACACTAATAATAAAAATAATAACTTAAAAAAAACAATTATGAGAAATTTACTTTACATCGTAGCGGTAATTTTTATTATTGGCTGGGCAATCGGATTTTTTGCTTTTCAAGTCGGTTGGGTTATACATATATTGCTTGTTATTGCAATTATCGCAATAGTTGTTAAACTCATTCAAGGCAAATGAATACTATAATTAATATATCTTCTTTGTAGTCTTTCTGACCATAGCTGAAAAAGAAAATGTTATCGAATAAATATTTTAACACTTAAAAATAAAATTATTATGGCAGAAATTAAGATTGAAAAGAAAAAACAGATTTGGCCGTGGTTGTTAGTTGGCCTTGTCATCGTTGCATTGCTTTTATATTTTCTGGTATTTCGTGATAACGGCAAAAATACAGAGGCAGTAACTGAAGCAGATGACATCACTAATACGAACGAATCTGACCTTTTAGGGGTAAAAGAAAATAACGGTACCGTTGCGGCTTATGTAAATTTTGTAGAAAACAATAAAGAAAAGATGAGTCTGGATCATGAATATACAAATGAAGCGCTATTGAAACTAATTGAAGCCACTAATGCTATGGCCAATGAGGTTGGATATGAAGCTCAGGCAGACATAGAAAAGGTAAAGGAATATGCGAAAATGATTTCAAGTGATCCTTTTGAAACTACACATGCGGATAACATTAGAAAGGCGGATGATATTTTAACCAATGTATTGCAAAACATCCAAAAGTCAAAATATCCTAGTTTGGTAGATGAAGTTGAAGAATTAAAAAGCGCATCAGAATCAATAAAATTTGGAGTACTTACGCTTGATCAAAAAGATGCAGTTAAGAATTATTTCGCAAAAGCTGCTGACCTTCTTCAAAAAATGAATTGATTAATCATGCCTGCGGCATGCAGGCTATAATAATTAGAATGATGACAGATACAAACAAAAATCTTTTTAGCCTGGACGAATTATCTGGTTATAAAGTGGCCGAGAATTATAACGATGTAAGGGGCTGGAATGTAAAAGATGCAAATAACCGTGCTATTGGGAAAGTGGATCATTTGCTGGTAAATAAAACTGCCGAACGAGTAGTTTATCTAGATGTTGAAGTAGATGAAACGTTGATAGAAGAGGGGCATGACACGTATCAAAACCGAATTAGCGAAGGCGTGCATGAGTTTTTAAACAAGGAAGGGGAAAATCACCTGATTATTCCTATCGGAATGGCAACTATTGATGAGAAGAACAAACTTGTAAATACCAATCAAATTGATAGTTCGACTTTTGCTAAAGCTAAACGGTTCAGAAAAGGAGATCTTATAGATTTTGCATATGAATTAAATTTACTTCGTCATTACAGGGGAGATGGCACGATTCACAGTTCGAATACTGTTGATGGATTTTATGATCGTGAAGAGTTTAACAATACTTTTCTTCAAAGAGATATGGAGTAAAATTTTATGGAATTAATCACCTTATAATGTATTGGCAGATGCCAGAGAAGTAATTGTGACAGGAAGCACTGGAATGAAAATGAAAGGGCTCATCTTTAATTCATGAAGTTCTACCCATTAAATAATAATAAATTTAGAATAGTAAATTTAGAATAGGAAAATGATACAGGACATAGAATCGCAAGTAGCGGAACCCATACAAACGGTAGTGCAAAAGTTAGAAGGTTGGCTTGATACCTTCATAGGTTTGATACCCAATATGGCAGTGACCTTGTTGTTATTAGTAATTTTTCTTGTGCTTGCCAGACTTGGAAGCAAACTGTTTACAAAACTTTTTATCAAAGCATCAAATAACGAAGCATTGGAACATTTATTCTCCACCATAATTTATGGAGCAATCCTGAGTATTGGACTTTTTATTATGCTTGGCGTACTCGGGTTAAATAAGGCTGTAACTTCACTACTCGCAGGAATTGGGGTGATAGGCTTGGCATTGGGTTTTGCTTTTCAGGATATCGCTGCAAATTTTGTTTCGGGTATTATCCTGGCTTTTAGGAGACCTTTTAAAATTGGGGAAATCATAGAAGTAAATGATATAATGGGTAAAGTAACCCGAACTGGCTTGCGCGATACAGCTATTGAGACTTTTCAGGGCCAAGAAGTTTACATTCCAAATAAAGACTTTTTACAGCATGCCTTTTACAATTTTTCTGTCTTAGAAAAGAGGCGGATTGATATAGCTATTGGAGTTTCTTACGCAGATGATCTTGATAAAGTTGAAGATGTTGTATTGAGCACAATAAAAAACTTGGAGGGAGTGATAGATAAAGATTTGATGGTTTTTGACTATTCTGAATTCGACTCCAGTTCGATTAATTTTAATATTCGATTTTGGATCGAATACCCCGGAGAACCCAGCTACTTCACTATGAAAAGCAAAGCCATAAAAGCGATTAAGAAAGCATTTGATGAACAAGATATTACCATTCCTTTTCCAATACGCACATTGGACTTTGGCATCAAAGGCGGGCAAAAACTCTCCCAAATGGAATTGAATACGAAAGGAGTAACCAATGAAGTAAATTAAGATCACAAGTTTATGAAACTCGCAATGTGCTAAAACGGTCTATCAGATTCCTTTTAATTGTTAATCTATAAAATACAGTTTAGAAAAAAGAAGTCGATATTTCTCTATCGCAAAATATTTTTAGAATACTATTGGCCCTTTTTATGGTCTATGCCGGATTTAGTCATCTTACTTTTTATAGAATCGATTTCCAAGCTCAAGTTCCAGATTGGGTTCCATTGAGCATAAATTTAGTAGTCATATTATCTGGTATTGTTGAAATAGGATTAGGTCTGACCTTACTTTTATGGAAAAAGCAACGAGGGAATGTTGGATGGGCCTTGGCCATATTCTTTATCCTGGTTTTCCCGGGTAATGTAGCCCAATACCTTGATGGAAAAGATGTTTTTGGAACTTTAAATCCTGATAGAGCCCGGTTAACCCCGGCTCTTCTTTCAACCGGTTCTCATCGCTTGGGCGCTTTGGTCGTCTGGTGCATGGCGGTCATGGAAAAATTCTAAAAAATAAATTAAAACGTAACAGATATGAAAGCTTTACAAATAGTAAAATACGGTGAGTTAAGAGAAGGTCTTTCCTTCGGAAATCAAGACAAACCAACATTTCAAAATAAAGATATTTTAATAGCTGTGAAAGCAGCTTCCTTAAACCCTATTGATTACAAAATAGTAGAAGGAAAATTAAAAGGCATGCTAACATTAAACCTACCCGCTACTATTGGTTATGACGTAAGTGGGGTTGTGGTTCAAAAAGGTTCTGATGTTTCCAATTTCGAAATTGGTGATGAAGTATACGCCAGAGTACCACAGGAACAAATGGGTACCGTGGCAGAATTTGTAGCCGTACTAAGTGATCTGGTTGCAAAAAAACCCGAAAACATATCTTTTGAGCAAGCTTCCGGATTACCGTTAGCAGGCTTAACAGCAATTCAAGCTTTAGAAAAAGTTGGAATTAAGGAAGGCGACAGAATTCTTATTCATGCCGGTTCTGGAGGTGTAGGGAGTTTTGCCATTCAGTATGCGAAGGAGAAAGGGGCTATAGTTTATACCACCACCAGCACCAAAAATGTAGACTGGGTTAAATCATTGGGAGCAGATCGTGTGATTGATTATAAAACGGAAGATTATAAGGAAGTCGCTAATAATTTAGACATCGTTTTCGACACGTTGGGAGGGGATTATACCTTCGATGCGTTCGGAATTATTAAAGAAGGTGGAAAAGTTACTACGCTAGTTGGTCCACCCGACGAGGAAACCGCGAAGCATATGGGTATGACCGATTATAAGCTACCAGAAAAACTATCAAAATTGATTGAAGAGAAATCAGCTGTTTATAAATATACCTGGATGCAACCTAATGCAAAGCAACTCAATGATATCAAAAGGCTGGTTGAAGATGGAGCTATAAAACCAGTAGTAGATCTCATATATTCTTTCGAAGATGGAATAAACGCTTTTGAATATTTGTCAACTGGACGAGCAAAAGGAAAGGTTATTATAACGCTTTCTTAACTCTCCAAAAATGGAGACTATCAAAATTAAAAAAAACAGTAAATAATGTAAGTGCGTCTACGCCTCCTAAAAATTTGGTATTGATAATATTTAAATAAATGGAAACTACAAAAAATACAACCACTAGTTTACAATCCATTCTTCACCAACATTATGGGGAAGTAACCTTGCATCAGTAAGAATGCAAACCTACGGCCCGATGTGTCGCCAGACATACCAAAGGCTGGTTTATAACTTGTGAACATAACAATTAATACGGGAACGCTGACACTGTTTCCCATTAGGGAACGATAATTATCATGAAAAAAAATTACTGCCTTCTTGCGACTTTTCTATTGGTGTGGACCTTCACATTTGCCCAAAAGAATAAAATTCTTTTTGACGTGATGTTCAAGGACAAAAAAATAGGTGTGTTGCATGCGCTGGAAACAAAGTCCAAATCGAAATCTCTCAAGGTATTGACCATCGAGACAAACACTTCCTTCCTTTTTATTCCTATTCATATGGAATCAGAGGTCAGTACGACTCAGAAAAACGGTATTCTAATTGAAGGGACAGCTTATCGAAATGCCAGTCGTAAATCCAGTGACGTCATTGCTACAGTTACAAAGACTGGATTCAGGCGTTATAAACGCGAGTTAAATGGTGTAAAGGATAAAATCAAAAATCAACGCATCACATTTTGTGTAGTCGACCTTTATTTTAAAGAACCTATAGGAGTAACACAGGTCTTCTCCAACATGTATGCGGAAATGCTACAATTGAAACGAGTTAGTGTTGGAAAATATCAATTGATTACACCAGACAATAATGATACCCACTATTCTTACGAAGCAGGGAAATTGGTTAGTGTAGTAGCAAATACTCCTGTGGGCAAAGTGTTTTCCAAGCGCATCTGAAAATTTTAGAAATAGTCACTTAAGAAAAATGCCATCTGTAGTAAATAAAAAAATTCAGGATATGACTCTCACCGAGAACGAGCCTTACTTTCCATCTTTGAAGAACTTCTGAACTCCGTTAACGGACATAGCAAATTCCTATACCGTCCTTAAAAAAACCGGTTCTTTTATGATGGGAACGTCTACATTTTCCACTTTTCCGACTTATTTTATACCTTTTTCATCCCAAATGATCAAATTATTGGTTTTGGTGAAGATAGACTAACCAACTTTATTGCATTACCTAGACACCTAACTATTTGATTTAAAAAAGAAAGTTAAATGTTCCAAACAAGGATATAAATCGGAAAAAGAACATTTCAGATTAAATAGAGTGGCAATTATTTCTTTCCGACTTGGATTTTAATGCAAATATGCTTAAATTAATATGTTTGTAAACTATATGGTAAAATGTTGAATAATCCGCTTTTTACGCATTCTTCTCAAAATACCCAGCAGTGTGACACGACTGGGATTTCTCGAAAATTTTCACAGGTGATTTTTTGGGTGGTTTTGAGCTTGATATGGTTACCTTCAGATGGGTTTGCTCAGTCAGAATGCCCCTCCGTTAATATAAAAATCCAAAATATAAGTAACAGTACCGGGGTTATCGCCTGTGCAGTTTTTGAATCCGGGGAAGGCTTCCCCGATAAATTCCTGAAATTCGCATCCAAGGTCATGATATCACAAATAAGTGGAAAAGATGCGAGTTTTGAGTTTTCGGATATTAAACCAGGAAAATATGCCATTGCCGTAATCCATGATGAAAACTACAATGGTAAACTTGACACTAATTTTTTTGGGATACCGAAAGAAGGTTATGGTTTTTCCAGTGGTGCAGAGGTCACAATGAGCGCCCCTTCTTTTTCGGATGCTGTATTTTCATATGATGGAGGAGATTTGCAAATGTCTATATCTCTCAACTACTAAAATTTAAAATTAATTAATCCTATTATTGGGAATAATTCAACAGGACGAAAAGAAAAATTTCATTAGTGGTATTTTCTTGCTCTTGCTCTTGCTCTTGCTCTTTCTGAAACCGATAGGCTCATGAAAGAAATTGATAAAATTGAAATAGAATAATTAAATTAAATAGAGCCTGTAATTATTTACAGGCTCTATTCTTTTATGTTAGCTACAGAAAGTTAGCGCCAAATCTTGGATCAAGTCAGAAAGTTGTGGGTTTAAGGATTAAGCAAAAATAGTTGTCAGCCTATATAAGAAGAATTCTACGTTCCTGACGCCCCTGAACTGTGCCCTAAAGGCTTTTATCTTGGCATTGAATGATTCTGCCGAGGCGTTGGTGCTTCTGTTGTCAAAGTAATTCAGTATATTTTTATAATGGATCGACATTGTCAATCTGCTTTATTGCTAAAACTAAATGGAAAGTGATTTTCTTAACATTTTATAACTCTTTGGAACTGCGGTATCTGCATTTTCTTTACCCTCCATCTCCAATGAAACATATCCTGTAAAATTCTCTTCACGCATTATTTTAGCTAGGCGATCATAATCCAGTTCCTTATCATAATAATGCCCCCCTCCATAATAGGTCTTGGCTTGTACAATATTGGCATGTTTCACTAATCTTCTGAAATCAGTATAAGGCTCTCCGACATAATTCCCAGTATCAACATTTAGACCCATTGAAGGAGATGACTTTAATGCATTGTATATTTCCAATAGTAAATCAATGTTAGAAGAAAGTCCCCAATGGTTTTCAATACATAAAATAATGCCCTCCCTTTCTGCATGTTTCAAACATTCACCCATTGCATCTACGACCCAATTAAAAGCGTCACGATCTGTATAGCCAGGAAGAGGGTTCATTTTTCCTGTTTGATAATAGTTATCAGGTCTCTTACCAGGCCAACTCCCAGTGTTCAAACGAATGGCCGGTATACCCATTTGTACGGCTTGTCTAATACAAGCTAAGGTATGGTCAATTTGGAAAACTCTTTTCCGCTCATCCGGTTCTATAAAGTTTTGGTGAATGGATAAGAACGGTAAGGCCAAACCATTATCGAACGCCAGCCTTTTAAGTTTGTTCATATAAGGTATATCTACACTTTCCATTTGTCTTTGAAGTATCTCTACTCCATCAAATCCAATTTCAGCAGCCTTCTCAATTACCTTTTCAATAGGGTATTTTTTTGAACCAAAATGCCAATAAGAATAAGTCGATACAATAAGTCTAATTGCATTTTTATTTGCTAACATTGAATGATTTATCAATGGGTTTCCGACTGGATCGGTCCCAGCCATTAGGGATGGAGAGGTCACTGCGGCGGCACCAAAAAGTGCTGCATTTTTTAACCAATCTCTTCTTGCGAAAGTTGACTGATTCCGTTTTACTTTGTCAGACATAATTGTGATTATTAAATATTAGTAATTATAATTTCTTTGGTTTGAGCTATGTATAGTTCTCCCCATAGACAAGTAAATAATCCCCGAGGCAAGCTCACGGGGCATTATTATATTTTAAAAAACAATCTCATTTGACCCATCCTTATGTAAGACTTCATACTCCTTTTCCTTTCTTTGGTTCTTCACATACTCCACAATAGTCTTTTCATTACCATGGCGACTGACTGAGTTGATTTAAAATCCACCGCTTCAAAAAGAACCTCTCCATAATGCCCTTTTTACTCCTGGGGCATGAAAGAATATCTCACGGGCAGTAAGGCTCTTTACCGTCCTCGCTATTTTTGTCGGACTGTACGTAGGAACACTCTGTATCAAAAAATGAACATGATCCTTGTCCGTACCTATCTCCAAAAAATGGATTTCATACCTGTACTGAATATCTAGACACGTCTGACACAGAATCCTTTCAACTTTAAGACCTAGTACCATTCGGCGGTATTTGGTCGAACAAATCAAATAATAGAGTAACAACGAAACGTTGTGGCTCTTATGTATATGGGTGCTTGAGCTCACGCTCAAGATTACTGCTTTTTTTCGTGCGAGGGAAGCCTCGGGGTATTTACTCCTCTAGAATAAAGGCGGAATAAGGTCTCAAATACAACCTTATCTCCTTTCTTTAATAAAAGTGAGAAGATTTCTGTATCCATATATGACCAATTTTCATTCAATTTTGAGATTATGGTTCGTCCTAAAGTACGAATTATTTCTAAAAACAAATTTTTTAAAAGTGATACAAACCAATTTTCATAATTCTTGCGATTTAAAAATAAATTATAGACACAAATGAAAAGTACCTTTCTTACTGATGGTGCTGCTGATGACCGCGATTTCTTTATAGATGCGCTCAAGGAAGTATCTTTCCCTTCTGACCTAACGCTTTCAAACAATGGTTTGGAGTTGATGAGAAATCTCAACATTCTAATCCAACATCCCCCACCCCACGTTATTTTCCTTGACCTGAACAGGATCAAGTTAATAAGTTGTGGGATTATAGATTTAGGCAAATATATTTGAGAGCTTAAATAGGAAGAATTCTATATTCCTGACCCCTCTGAACTAGGCCCTAGAGGCTTTTATTTCAGCATTCTCGGCACTAAGTCGGCACTAAGTCGGGAGACTTAGCGCAGCGAGGACTTAGCGCAGCGAGTATTTTAATATTTATACAAATGGCTGTCAATCTATAAAGGAAAAAGTAGTAATTATTGCTGCACTTCAAGAATAGTGAGTTTGGCCGTAATTTGATTATAAATCTTTTTCAATTCTTCTACTTCCAAGGCAGAAAATGGGTATAGGGGAGGAGCAAACTGTGCTTGGGCAAGTCCCATAAAAGAAAGTGCAGTTTTTAACCCTTTCATATAACTAGATTTATAGCCACCCAGTTGATAGATGCCTTTGCTGATTTCCATTACTATTGCTTGGAGCTCTTTTATAGTATCAAAATCCCTATTTACTGCCGCTTCATAAAGGGCTACATATAGTTGAGGAAATAAATTTGCACCTCCACAAACTCCGCCATAACCTCTCATCAAAACAGTTTCAGCCATCATTTCCTCTGGACCGACCATAAGTGCAAACTCTTCCTGATCGTTGAAAGCATGGCATAGCGACTGAAAGTATACTGCATGTGCAGAGCTGTCTTTAAGCCCTATGATGCGTTGGTGTGAAGAAAGTCTAACAACAGTATCCAATTCAATAGTAAGTTTGGTATGAGAGGGCATGTTGTACAGAAACATGGGCAGTGATATGGAGTCTGCTAATTGGTTGAAATAGGAATACATCTCCTGCTGGTCAATATTCATATAAAATGGAGGGGCCACCACTACTGCATAGGCACCCGCTTTATAGGAATAGTCGGCCAACTCAACGCTTTCTTCTAAAGAAACATCCGTAATCCCAACTAAAACTGGAATTCTCCCAGCTACTATATCACAAGTATTAATGATCATCTCCTTACGGGTTCGATAACTTAATCCTGAAAATTCTCCTGTAGTACCGAGAATAAAAATACCATGAACACCACCAGAAATTAGATGCTCAATTAGTTTCTTCGTACTATTTACATCTAGTGATCCGTCACTATTTAGTGGAGTCACCATAGGAGGTACTATACCTCTTAAGGGCGTATTGTTTCTAATTGTTATAGACATTTTTTTATTGATTTAAAGTTTTTGTAAGATTTAAGGTAAAAATTTGGTAAAAGGTTTCTCCATTGTAATCTACCTTCCTGTTATATGCGATGGTATAGCCAGAATTAGACCAGTTAATATTACTAAGGTGAGTGCCTTTATTAACTGAAGCAGGCAATACAAGTGTTGTTTCTCCATTTTCAACTGCAGTCACATAAAGTGCTTCTTGGGAACCGTAGGCAAGGTATTTTCCATCTGCACTTAAGGCGAAAGAAGTATCTGGAGAAAAGTTATTATTGGTAATTGCTTTAATTTTCCCTCCGTTTGGAGACACTGAATAGAGCTGCACTATTTCATTATTATCTGTTTGATAAAAATATAGGGAGCTCCCATCTGGGGAGCTTCTTAGCCATTGCCTTGGACCTGAAACACCTGGGTGCTTATTTTCAGTAGTGAAAGTTAGTCTTCGTTGTTTTACACCTGTAGGAATAGAAGGCAATGTTGTTTTGCTTCCTGTATTCACCGAGTTTTTAAGGTTTGAAATATCCTCAGGAATATCGGCGATGAACACCTCTGTCACTTTTTGCCCAGATTCTGAAACTACATCCCCTAAAAATGCTAGGGCTCGTTTTTGATTACCTCCATTGGTCTTCACATAACCACTATCTCCAACCCAACATTCTTCGTAAGCTTTACTGATTTCATCTGATCCAAATTGAGGGTTTGCTTTTACTTCCGCTAGTAAAATGGCAAAACTATTCCCATCGAAGTTTTCCTTGTTTTTTTCTCCAGTGATAGTCAATTTTTCGCCTAGAAGAAGAGCTCCTACGGTTCGCAAGTCACTTACATTAGGATTGTTGTTTGATTCATTTTCTAAAATTTCATCATTGTAGGTAAAGCTAACAAACTGACCATCTGAGCTGTATGAATACGCGTGAGTGCCTCCGCGCAATGCTCCTTTCGTAAAAGGTGCTTTCACGTCCCGTGCCTCCAGGGGGTCAGCCGTATTTGAATTATCCATATCAACCTGCATGGCAAACCTTCTTGTAATTCCATAAGGATGCTCTTTGGAAGCATTCATCAATCCATGTATAAAGAGTACCTCGTTCTTGAAAGGATGAAAACTAACTGCTCCAGAACCTGGTCCAACTACAGTTTGATTTTGTAGTTCATAGATGGTTGTAATCACCTTAGAGTCAACGTCAACCAACTGAATATAAGCATTCTCGCCAATTTTAGAATCATCATTTCTATTGTCAAAAACAAGGAATTTATCATGAGGTGAAAAAGCCTGCCTCTGATTTAAAAAGTGCCCCGCGGGATTGTTGGTAAGCTGAACTTCTTGTAAATTTTCTAAATCAATATATGTGCTATTACTATTCATTTTTGAGTTTGTTTGTTTACAAGTCACTGTAGCGCAAAATAAGAGGAACAATAGACTGATTTTGCAAAAGACTATTGAGTACAAAGGGTAGTTTCTACGATTCGATATTTGGCTGGATATAGACATCTATTAAATATTGATTATCTTTTAAAATGATAAAAATGTCCGTCCTCAGCACCTACTAAAATTTCCCAGACGCCGTCTTTATCCCAATCAACATAGGTTGGACTAGTGGTATGCCCGGCTAATATTTTTTCAGATAGGGGGCCTTTATAGCGGAAGATAATTTTATCAGCTTCTTGACTTATATTCTCAAATAGAGTAACATTCACACTATTTACAAGCAGATCTAAATCACCATCGTTATCCCAATCCACAAAACTGATTTTTCTTCTTCCACTCCCTCCAGCATCAGCATTATTCAATCGTAATGGACCTCCTACCTCGTTTACTGCTTTGTCCTTATTGGTATATTCCGAAGCTTTATCCCCGTAGAAAATTCTTTTGCCAGGGAGAATTGCCTGCTCGCCATTTGTATTTACCCCTTTAAAAAATGACAGATAGCCTTCATGATCTAACATAACCAAATCCGTGACACCATCTTTATCCCAATCTATAGCATAAGGGCTAGTTCTCCACTGGGTAACCAATTCATCTGGCTCTGATTCCCACCAATTCCAGCTAGGAGAAGTTGTAAGTACGTTTACTCGCTCCACTTTAATAGGTTTAGGGGGTTCTAAGCCAGAGCCTGTATTTCTAATCCATTCAATTTTCCCCCAAATAGAATTGAAAATTATATCCTTAATACCATCCCCGTCCCAGTCTGCTACAGAAAGTGTCGTATAACCCCACTTTGCTTCGGCAGGACCTTGAATAGAACCATTTTCACCTGCCTGAATGCGAATAGGTTCCCCATCAATTTCAAGAAGTTTTGGTTCCTCCCATACTGGGTTTTCACCTCCGCCAAGGTTTTCAATAAAAGCAAAATATCCTGCTGAATTACCAGTAATAATATCTTCATCTCCGTCATTGTCCCAATCAACACTCACTGGGGTAGCTAAGGCACCGAACTTAAGATTGTCAGATTGTTGTCGGAAATATCTTGGAGATTCAAACTGTGGCACATTGTCTATTAAAGTTCCTGTATTTCTAATTAGTGCAACCCTTCCATCTTCATCACCCACTACTAAGTCAACATGGCCATCTTTATCCCAATCTACAGCAATTGGGATAATCATTTCAAGGTCCATTTTAATTAATCCTTTAGTATTATAAAGAAAAACTCCTTCCTTATACTCTGGGTTTTCTCGGGTACCTACATTTTCAAAATAGGTGAGACGATCTAAAAATTCACCACAGATTAAATCCAAATCGCCATCGCCATCAAAATCAGCGAAGTTTGGGGAAGGTGCCCCATAAACATCGAGAGTTTTTCCTCCAGCTTTAATTTTACCTCGATTTTCAAATTTCCCATTTACATTTTCAAGCAAAAAAACATAGCCATGTAACGGACCATTAACCCATTTTCCCGCATCATTAAATGCATTGTCCCATCCATAATCCGACCAATCATCAATACCTACAGCTATATCAAGATCGCCATCACCATCATAATCAACCCTCTTCCATTGATTGAATCTAACTTTGGTAAGGCCTTCTTTCAGTTCATCGGCATCATATAATTCTTCCACGATAGTCCCCAAATTATTTTTAAAATCTGATAATTCAGCACCGGGAACATTAACTCGAACGCCCTGTGCTGTATGAGAAACCTGAACATTTTTAATTGCATCCCCTAAGCGAACCGGCGGTGCAAAATCGGGAAAATCATCTCCTGATGTATTCTCAAAATAATACAGCCCATTGAATGGCTTGTCTGGACACGAAACTAACAGATCCATATCTCCATCACCGTCAAAATCCATAGGTAATGGCCAAGCCCAAAGACCAACACCTAAATAAGAAGTAGTATTTGGATTGTTATACTTCACAATTTCAAAATCTTTTGACTCTGAGTCGCTCTTTACTTTCGACGTTTTAGCATTGGAACATGAGAATAAAGTGGATAAGCTTAGAAATGCGCTAACTATAACAAGATGTTTCATGCTGTTTGGGTTTAAGTATTTGTAAAGGAACTCCTTAAGTGAGCTCTAATTATTTTTGGTTTTCAATCAGTTCTATGAATTAACTTGTGCATTCTTAATTAATCTATTAAGAATAATCCATCAATCGCCTTAGGCACGCTTTGAAAAATTAAAATTCATACCATAGCCCTTATAAAGACCATTAAATTCTTACTTAAGCAATTTTCTGAATTTCTTTATACGGTGAAACGTTAGAAAATTTGCATCATGATTATTCCTAGCTCCACCAATACCATCGTCGTATGCTGTCCTTGACAGGAATATGATATCTTTCCCATCTACCATCCAATCAACATATTGAAAACCATGTTTTAATACATCTTGATGTTGTAGAAGTACTTTTCTTTGATCCCATTGTACTAGGTCTGGTGAAGAAAATAGAGCCTGTGTATTTCTGATAAAGGCAGGATTTTTACCTTTATGATCTTTTTTAATCCCTTCTGGAATTACATTTGCTATGGTCCAATACAGTCCAGACGCTTCATCATATCTGATAGTAAACTTTTTGCTTCCTCCAGGGAAACTCATAAAACCAGAATTGGGATTAAAAGAAGCGTTTTTCCCATCAGCGCTAATTTTAACAAATGCTGCTTTTTCGTCTAATGTAGAACGATCATCCACTCTTAGGATATTCAACATTTGACCGTCCTTATTTACTACTGCGTTACCTTCAATCCAACCTCCAAAGTTTCCATCGAGGTAAGAGGCGTCATGATATAAAGTATTACTGCTTGTCCAGCTGTTAGCATCCAATAAATCGGCGTCTACAGGCGCAGATAGCATAAAGGCACCATATCTTTTCCCCCACTTTTTTATGGGTCCCATAGCACTTTCCATGGCGCGCCAAATTCGACCGTTATATTCAAGTATCGGCATAGGCGCGCAGTGATACTCTCCTTCTAATAGTAGGCCATTTGAACCATCAGTAGGACTTGTCCAAGACCTACCACCATCTTCAGATAATCTCATCAGGGTATTCCCATGATGTCTATCTGTGCCTAAAAACCAAAGTTTGTCTTGCTTCACAAACAATTTGGACCAAAATGCCCCATCTATCGTAGCTATTTCGCGCCAGGATTTACCGCTATTTTTAGAGGTGTAAATTTTTGAAGTTGCTCTCACATGTTCATTTGATTCGGGTCCAAAATAATCATGTGAAGCCACATAATCCCCATTTGGAAGAATTGCTAAACTTGGTGAGCCAATATATTTTCCTGACGAAGCTGGACTATAGGCTACTTTAACCCCAGGAACTTTTGAATCGTCTAATTTTTGTGAATTCAAACAATAATAGGACAAAAGGCTAAATAATATAATTGTAATTCTTTTCATTTTAGTTAGTTTTTAAAAGGATCAATTTTAGGGAATCTCGCTTTTACATACTACAACTGATTCTGTAATATTATTTTCTCTATGGTTCCCGGTTAATAATTTCAGTTAATTTTTTATCTATAGAGGTTTAATTTACAGGGAATTAAGCGCGAACGCTTTAATCATAGCTGAATTAATGGCGTTCTCATTTGAGTCTGCGTAAACAACTTGAATACGATTGGCATCTAAACGTAAATTTCCACTTGTAACTAATAGTATTTTATTTTGTTTGTACATCTATTTAAATTTACTGAGATAAAGAACAAACATATGAGGAAATGTCGTTCTTTTATTGTCAGATTTTGCCAATAACTTATACTATCTTACCGATTTTTTATACCTAATATTCCTGAAAGTGGATGGTTAAATAGCGTTGGCTGCGATATTGTATAGTATTTTAAAAATTTTGTTCATGTGTTTTCAACCTAGCATCAATTTATTGAAAAAGTAATGAAACCGCATTTTTATAAAATACCGAGTACTTCTTAGAGTTCATTTAGTATTGAACACCGCATCAAAAACGCCTTCACGGATAAGTGATTCCCTTGTGGAACCTCCGACTCTTTTTCCATTCTTTTAGAATTTAGCGACTTTGACTTAGAATTTAGTTTAGAGCAGAAAACCGAATTCTAAGTCAAAGCTGCCATTTACTCATTGTCTCTGTTATGTAATATCCTAACATGATACCTTTGGTTTATATACTAAAAATTAAAGGTCAATTTAAGCCCAAAACATACCCCAAAATCATGATAACAACAATTATCAAGAAACATGCAACTGTCTAAAGATCGTGCTGCGGCTGTTAAAACCTACCTCGTTGGAAAATTCAATATTGAGGAAGGCCGTTACTAGACCATGGGGCTGGGACAATCGTATTCAACGGCAACAAATAAGACAGAAGAAGGCGAGGCTGAGAAGCGTAGGGTCCAAATTGTAAAGATGTAAATTATACGAAAGATGAGAAGATTAAATAAACTAATTATGTTGGCAATCGCTGGACTAATGTTTCTTGGTGCCTGTAACAAGAAGAATAAAACTGACACAAAAGATAAAGGAAACATTGGCTCGGCTATCATTACGCTGGACGACGGGCAGAAGATTGAGTTTAAAGCAACTTTTAATACAGGGATGTCCTTGTTTGAACGTAAATTGTCCGTCGGCCTTTCTAATCTGGGAAACGGCATGTTACTAACGCTCCTGATGTATTCAGCGGATCCTATTGAGGTGCCGGGAACGTACGATGGAACGATTACCTTAAGACAACAATCTCATGATGATATCCTCAAAGAGAAGTACAGGTCTACTTATTATAAAGATGCGGAAACAGGAGAAGAGGGGGACTGCAGCTTTACGATTACTGCCCTCAGTGAAAAACGTGTTCAAGGCACCTTTTCAGGTACACTTTATTCGGAAGGAGGGAATAAGGCAACCATAAGCAAGGGGAAATTTGATATTTCCATTAATAAAGAACTTTAATACCTATAGTCATGAAAATGAACAATTTTATACGAAATAAATACCCTGGCATAGTTCTATGTAGCTTGATGCTACTATTTTCCTGCTCTAAAGAGGACGGTCAGGACAAAGAACCCGATACGAAGGAAAAATCACAATTGGTAATCATAGCTTCATCCACGGAAACTACCATAGGCAAAGAAATTACCTTTGAAGTTACTGCCGATGCCGAAGCCATAGATGCCGATATCTATATCAATGACAATAAGATAAGCGGCACTACGCACACTTTTGAAGAAGCCGCCACTTATACCGCTGTAGCTAAAAAAGAAGGCTACACAGATAGTGAAAATAGCACTATTGTTGTCAAAGAACTACAATACCAGACGGATGTTTATGTAGCTGGATATGACCAAGTCGGCAGTAAGACTGTTGCCAAATACTGGAAAAATGGTACGCCCGTAACATTGAGCGATGGAAGTCAAAATGCAATAGCCCATTCTATAGTCGTGGATAATGGAGATGTTTACGTAGCGGGAACTGACAATGACGGTACAGGCAGCCTTGCCGTATACTGGAAAAACGGTACTCGGGTCACGATGACTACTTCCAGTGAATACCCAATGGCATATGGACGGTCTATAGCAGTAGATAATGGGGATGTATATGTATCTGGAGAACAAAAGAATCTTTCAAACAATGTTGCTACATACTGGAAAAATGGTACGCCCGTAAAGCTTGCAGAGGGTGGTAGAGCAAACGGTATAGTCGTGGATGGTGGTGATGCTCATGTAATCGGGAGTGGATATACACATCCGAACTATATTGCCAAACACTGGAAAAATAGTACCCGTATCACGCTTACTAATGGAGATCAAAATAGCATAGCAACTGCTGTAACAGTGGATAATGGCGATGTTTATGTGGCCGGACATGCATTTGCTGATTACGGATATTCGATTCCGTATAGCAGTGCCAAATACTGGAAAAATGGTACGCCCGTAACGCTTGGTGAAAATGCACTGCCCACTGGTATAGCAGTAGATAACGGTGATGTATATGTATCGGCAAAAGACTATAGCAATAATAAAAACTACGCTAAATATTGGAAAAATGATACGCCAGTAGTCCTTACTGATGGACGTTATACCGCAGAAGCAAACGCTATAACAGTGGATAATGGTGATGTGTATGTAGCCGGAGTTGATAATTCGAAGGCCGTTTATTGGAAAAATGGTACGCCCGTTACGCTTGAGTCGAACTGGTGGGCAAAGGCCACTTCTATAGTTGTGATCAAAACACCAGTGGAGTAAGCAAGGCACCTCTCACTGACAGTTGATGGTATACACCTATTTGCCCGACCGAATGCGCTTTTTCGCTACGGCCGGGTTTTGGTTTAATGAGCTTTTGGGAATGATTTTATTTTTAAAGAATGCAAAAAAGCCATCTGCTATTTCAATAATTCTTTCAACGTCCAGGAATTGCTTTTGTCGGGGTTTTTGGCGCGGATATCCCTAACTTCATCTTCATGGACCATGGTAGTATCGTTCATGGAACGAATATAAGTGGCCACATTGCCAATCCAATCATCATCATTAGAGCCCATAGGGAGCATAATCCCATAATCCTTTCCGTCTACAGGTCCTGTGAGTCCATTTAAAAGAATTTTCACTAGCACTTCCTTATCGCCCATAACTCGTGGCGAACCAATTAAGGAAGGTGCAATCAGGGAATTTTCTCCATTGGGGACCCCTTTTAGATCTGAGCCATGGCAGGTTACACAGCTCTGTTTATAAATGTCATAGCCGTCCAAAGCCCTCCATTTATGACCATTGTTTTTATTGGCCAGCCTATGCTTCAATTTTGATAAATCTGAATCTTTTGCTTTTAAGCCTAATGCCACAGAAGCAGCTACCAGCTCATTATCCCCGTATTGTTCTGAGATAGAACCTAAGAGATCGGAGCCTTCAGTACTGTTGGAATAACGGATACTCAATGCTAATTGATTTACGACATCTATGTTAGTATCTGATTGCAATTTGGTTAAGGCCTGCATTATGTCAATATCGTCCTTCTTCAAAAATTCCTCACTTAGCCTTATAGCTGTAATACGGACTCTAGGGTCGGCATCGTTTAACTTTTCAAGAATAAGGGACTTATCTACCACACCTAGTCCTTCCAAAGTCCATAGTGCATGCACCCTTTCACGCGGATAGTCCTTATCTCCAAAGTTTTTAGTCCAAAAAGATTCATTATTCCTTGCTATTTCCTTCAATTTGGGCACAACCCCCATATCTCCTTTTAATATGATCAGTTTTTGGGCTGTATTCCTATACCATCCGTTGGGATGTCCCAAATAATCTACTAACTCCTTTGCGGATTTATCCAAGAGATGGGGTTTCCCATCTGGTTTAATCTCTTCATGGATAATACGATATATCCGACCTCTTCCAATGTTCTTGTCCAGACCTTTGCGAAGAATAACGGGTCTTAAGTGACTCCCTTCCCGTGTCCAGTTGCCCTCTTGGATTATCCCTCGGTACATATCCACAATATAAAGACTCCCATCTGGTCCTGTTTGGGCCTGTACTGGTCTAAAGTTTAAATCTGTGGAAGCTAAAAACTCGGCCTCGTCGTAGGCATTGTACAACACTTTTTTTCCGTTCTCATTTTTAATCTTTGCCCTACGGATCAACCTACCTACTGGTTCCGGAATAAATAGATCGCCATAAGTAGATGGGGGTAATTTATCGCCTCTAAAAATTTCTTGTCCGGCAACCCCTGTAAATTTATTTAGGGTGCCATCCTCTTTCAATCTTAATTCTGCACCACCCTGTACATCGGGGGTGCCAACAATGGGCCATGGTTCCATGAAACCTTCTGAAATTTGTCCTTCTAGGTCCACTTGTCCGTAAATTGCCGGAACTTGAAAACCGTATGCCGCAGTTTCTCCGCCTGCAGAGGAATAATACATATTGCCTAAATCGTCTTGGGTTAACCCCCACTGTCCACTGGATCCATCTATTAAGGAATCTACTTGTATCCCATCCTTATTAAATCTGAAACGCAATGGGTTATAGGTTGTATAAACCCAATTGTCTAAATTCCAGATTAAGCCACTTTGTTGGTGCTCAAGGTTACCACCCCTTCGTTTTGGATTTTCATAAACCCTAATTTTTTCATCGGCTACACCGTCGTTATTCGTATCCCTATAGCTCCATAGATCATAGGAATAAGTTTCATTCACTATAAGTCGGTCATCCAAGGGTAAAATCATCCTAGGCAGTAATAGGCTATCGATAAACACGGTGCTCCTGTCCATTTTTCCATCCCCATCCAAATCTACCAGAAGTTTTATCTGACTAATAGGTTCGTCTTCGCCAATGGCATCTACATTTTGCATATAGGTGCTCATTTCCGCCACATACATCTTGCCATCGCCATCCCAGGCTATAGCTACAGGTTCATTAATCATGGGTTCACTAGCCACCAATTCTATCTTGTATCCTTCGGGCAGATAGAATGTTTTTAGACTTTCTTCAGGAGAAAGAAAATCAGATGGAGCTTCCCTTATAATTTCTGGTTTTACATAAATTTTATCCTTGTATTCCTTTTGGCCACAACTTGCAATGACCAAAAGAAGCAAGATTGCTTTTAATCCGCTTGTATTCAACATATTACTATTTAGGTATTTTGGTTGAATCAAATTTAACTTTTAATTCCGATTCAGTTTCCAATGCTTGCGAATTAATTGCCTTGTTTTTTGATACTCTTTGAGAATTAGGTGCTTATCGAATTATGTGGAATTGTTGTAGTTGAATAAAAGGGTTGTCGATCTAAAGAGGAGGAGTTCTACTTTTCCCGCAACTACAATGAATTAAGGAATCAAGCTCTAAATGCTTTTATTTTAGCAGTGAAGTATTCTGCGGATGCATTTGTGCTATTATTGCTAAAGCTGTTGCGAATAGATCCGTTTAGGAAAGGCAACTTTAATATCGGTGATATTGCTAAATATCAAATTTGGGGTAATTTCTAATAGGGGGAAAGGAGCGTTTTAAGCAAGAGATAGGGTATTATTCTTTTTTTTTAACTATAAACCCTCATGACGGCAATAAGTTCTGGAACTGACTGAATATTTAGCTTTTCAAATATTCTATTTTTATAGGTGCTTACCGTTGAAACGTGGAGATTTAACTGGTTGGAGAGCTCTTTTAATGTAAGCCCTTCAATTAATTTATTTGCCACCTCTAATTCCCGATTAGACAACGCTTCTATAGAGGACGAGTCGTCCTGTTTGTTTAGCGTGTTGGAAAACATAAGTTCTTTCATGTCCTCACTTAAATAGCGGCCTTTTTGTAGCATGGCAGAAAGAGCCTCATCTATTTTTTCTTTAGAAGAAAACTTTTGCAAGAAACCATCAGCCCCCATTTTCAGGTAGCGCAGGGCATAGATACTTTCGTCTTGAGCAGAAAAAATAAGAATTTTTATTTTGGGTTGTCTTATTTTAATAAGGTCCATTGCCTGTTGTAAAGTGCCATTTGGCATGTTTACGTCTAGGATAACAAGGTCAAAATTTTCCTCAGTGATGCGGGAGGATAGGGATTTGTAATCCTCAACCTCAGATATAATAGCGAGCGGGTTTAGCTGTTTTAAAATCAGCACCAATCCCATGCGCACAATTTCATGATCATCCGCAACTAATATGCGAGCGTCAGTATGCATCATATTTTATTTTTCAATTCGGGGCAGGAAAACAGCGATTTTAGTTCCTACATTTTCCGTAAGAACAACCTCAATTTTTCCATGGAGCAAGGATACGAAATTTTTTGCAATTTTCAAGCTCAATCCCGCGCCAATTTCGCCTTTAGTCCCTTGAAAAACTGGACTTTGAAATGTAAAGAGCGACTCACGGGTCTCTTCGGTCATTCCTAAACCATGATCAGTTATAGATAAAATAATTGTATTATTCACTTCAACTGCTTCAAATTGGACCGCTTCATTGGGCTGTGAATACTTAATAGCATTGTCAATAAGCTTTTTTAAAATGAATAAAAGCAGTAATTCATCATTGTGAAGAACCAGACTTTCATCTCCTTTAAATTGCAAATCTATATTCTTATCCCCTAGTTTTTCCTCAAATTCTTTCCGAAGTTGGATAAACAGATCTAAAACAAAAATTTTTGACTTTTTAGGTTCAAAGCCATTCATTTGAGTTTTTATCCATTCACTAGTGTCGGTAATGGTTTGAAGATTTTTTTGGGCATCTTGCTTTATTCGCGGCAGCAGTTTAAAAAAATCATCCTTACTCATTACGCCACTTTCAAGGGCTTCGATGATCCATAACAGACTACCAAAAGCTTCCTTATGGTCGTGGGTAATCAATGAAATCCAATCTTTCTTAAGGTTGTTCTCTTCTTGTAATCGTTCAATTTCTGTAGTGAGATTTTTCATATCCGTCATCATTATTTATTATACCTAATTTTTTCAATTGCTTTCAGCCTTGTTCCAATACATTTGGAGGAAAAATGATGTCGGGCTTAATTACTGATATCAGTCTTGGTGACTCCTAACCATTTAATAAGCATATTACTCAAAGTTTGCATTAAAAGCGGTTTGGAAAGAAAATCGGTCATTCCGGCTTGAATGCACCTTTCTTTTTCTCCAGGCATGCTACCAGAGGTAAGCGCAATAATGGGTACTTCTATCTGCGCTTCAGAAGCTCTTATTTGTCGTGTAGCCTCTAAACCGTTCATTTTAGGCATTTGTACATCCATAAAAACGATGTCTGGTTTATCTTGAATATATTTTTCTACTGCTTCTTCTCCATCTACTGCTTCAATAACAATGGCATTAGGGATAAGTTTTCGTAAAAATAACTTTGTTAATTGCATATTTATCTCATTATCGTCCGCTACTAAAATTTTTAGATCAAGAGAAGGGGGCGCCGATATTACTTCTTTTTCTGGAATTTTTATTTTCCCTGCCACAAGATTTTTAAGCCCAGATAACATCTGGTACATCTGTTTCATCCGGATTGGTTTTACGAGCCTGCTTTCAATTTCCAATTCATCGCAGGCGATTTGAAGCTGGTTGTCATCAGAAGAGCTGTAAAGTATTATAAAAGGTTGTTCATTGGTTTGTGAAGATTCTGACAGTCCCTTAATTTTTCGTATGGTTTCAATGCCATCCATTACTGGCATATGATAATCCATAATAATCACATCAAATTCAGGATGATCCATCATTATCAACAAAGCTTTTAGGCCGCTATCGGCTTCCTCCACTTCAATGTTTTTGATTTCCAGCATCCGTCTTAGGATTTTTCGGTTGTTCTCATTGTCATCAACAATCAGTACTTTTTTAATGTCCTCAAGGTTGTTTCCAATTTCTTCATTCTCTACTTTACACTCATAATCAAAGTAGAAATTACTCCCTTTTCCTTGTTCGCTTTCTAGCAGTAACTTACTGCTTCCTAAGGCTAAAAGTTTATTGGTAATTGACAATCCCAGTCCGGTTCCCCCAAATTTTTTGGTGATACTGCTGTCCTCTTGCCAAAATGCATTGAATATCTCATCCTGTTTGTCCTTGTGAATCCCAATACCCGTATCACTAACGCCAAAACGCAAACACATTCTGCCGTTGCCGTAATCCTCTAAAATTGATGCATACAATTTAATTTCTCCCTTATCGGTAAATTTTAAGGCGTTGCCCAAAAGATTTACAAAGATCTGTTTTAGTCGCATAGCATCTGCCCAGATATATTGTGGAATGTTATGGTCTATGTCTATCAACATTTCCAAACCTTTTTTATTCATACCGAAGGAAACAATATTGAAGGCTTCTGAGATTACCTCTTCCACTTCTACCTTGTCTATTTCCAATTTCATTTTATTGCTTTCAATTTTGGAAAAATCGAGGATATTGTTAATGATACTGTACAATGTAGCTCCTGATTGGTTAATGATCTCTAAATATTGCTTCTGCGTCTCATCTAGTTCGGTGGCCAGGGCAAGCTCTGTAAAACCAATAATCCCATTTAGGGGAGTGCGGAGTTCGTGACTCATATGCGCTATAAATTGCGACTTTATTTTTAAAGCTTCTTCGGCTTCCTCCTTGGCCTGCGTAAGTTCTTCGTTCAATTTATTTCGCTCCGTGATATCTATGACATTTGTTAAAACTCGATTATTTCCTTCAGAATCTTCATCAAGAGTACTCATAAAATACCAAATGGCCTTTTCTCCCGATTTTTTAATAATATTCATTTCCCCTGAAGCATGGCCGTATTTCTCTACGGCAGCTATATACTCTTTAATTTCGTTATAGGTTTCAGGAGCCACTATATCAAAAAGAGAGGTCTGCTTCATTTCTTCCCTTGTATATCCCGCAGCTGCCAAGCCAGCTGGATTTACGTCTATAAAATTGCCTTTCAAATCAGAAATACTTAAAATACCTTCTACATTGTCGAACAAATTGCGGAATTTTGCTTCACTTTTCATGAGCAATTGCTCTTTTTTCACAAACTCCGTAACATCACGACCAATGGTGAAAATAAGTTTTGTGACCATGTCAGGGGTACTAGTCCATTCTATCCATTTAATCCCTCCATCTTTGGTTTTGTAGCGATTGGTGAAATTAATAACCGATTGGCCTTTCATAAGGTTCTGCATTACCCTAACAGTTTTTTTTACGTCATCTTTAAGAATAAACTGTGTAAATGGAGATGCTAATAATTCTTTATTGGACCATCCCAAAGTTTTGGAAAATGAAGGATTTAGTTTTATAAAGCAGCCTTCAAAGGTGACAATTCCGATTAAGTCATTAGAGAGCTCAAATAAATTATCATGCTTCGCTAAAAGGTATTCCTTTTCCTTACTAATAACCCATCTGCATATCTGCTTTATGGATTTTTCCAGGAAGTTATTCTCAAATTCCGTTAAATCTCTTTCTTTATCATCAATAATATTTAAACTGCCCAAGATTAATCCGTTGACATCTAAAATAGGGAGACACTTATAAAACTTCACCTCAAATTTATCTGCGGGATGAGGTGATAAATTTAATAGGTTGTCTTTCCTTTCTATATTGAGTTTAAGAGCAGCAGTCAACGGCCATATTTTTTCGATGGAAGCGTCATTAGTGGCAACCACAAAAACTTCATTTCCCTCAAAGAAGGTGATGGTACATAAGGGTGCGCCAATCATTTCTGAAACCGCAAAAATCAGGTAATCAAAAACATCGGAGTAACGTTCGTTAAGGGCGTTTAGCCTACTGATGGGTCGATTTTTCGTGGGACTATTATTAGGAGTATCTGTTGACATTTTCTAAATTTAATAAAGGGTACATACATCGCCTTAAAGGGCCGTAAAACTGTAAATTACATTTATAGAATAGGTGCCTTTTTCCTTTCCTATCAAAGACTGGGCAGCATTGGGAGATATGGAATATTTTATATCCAAATTTCTATCGAGAACAGCAGGGCTGGTATTTATAATCTCTTGAGAGTTGGTGGACAGAGCCACAACTGGTAAACCGCCAACTACGCCCACCTGTAAAATACTTGATGGTATATCGGATTGAACGCCAGACTTGTTAAAGAAGGGTGCATCGGATTTCACGTATAACTCATAATTTTCGTTATTCGATAGCTTGAGTTGATTTGAGATTACTTTTGATTGCCCTTGTTGGTAATGCACAGAAGTATTGAAATCAAAGGTTACCGTTAGTTTTGAAAGATCAATGCTTATTTCAGAAAGAGGTGAAACTTTAAAGGTAACATCAGTATTATGAAGATCAGAAAAATGATTGTCCGTACTTTTTGCGTCTAAATTTAATTGAAATATATAGTTCCCTGCTTCAAAAAAATGAGTTTTAAAATCGGTGTCTGAAATAGAAAATTGAAGGTCGAAATTGTGTTTGTTCCCTGTTACTACGCCAAAAGGATTGTTAAGCGTACGGTTATTCCAACTGTCAGATAGAGCTGCCGTTGCGATTTTTGGCTGCGAGCTACTTAATTTTATTAGAGAAATTGCTAGTGGTGTACTTACGCCTTTCGAAGATGTAAATTGAATGGTTGAAGCATTAGACTTGGCCCAAAGGTTAAAGTTTACTGTATTCGAAATTTCCGCTGGGCCTATAGCATCAAAAGTTTTGACCAATCCGTTACGATAGACAGCTAAAGAGGAAATTTCGTGATATTTAGTTGGGGTGTTTGACATCCAATTAATGGGAGAAGATGTTTGGGGAATAACAATAATCACTTCGAAAGAGTTGGGAGAGAAATAATTCGCATAATTGTGGGTGATAGTTAGTGAATATTCCCCTGGTTGAAAGGTGTTGTTCGCAAAAGCTGTAGCAGGGATTATAAACTTGAAAACAATATTTCCACCCGTATACTTGGATCCTTTGTTTTTGGGTTCAAACCATGTTTTATCGCTTGTAGAAAAAGATTGGAAGCCGGGTATTCTGTCGTCATTATGGTCTAAAGGGGATGCCCCTCCAATAGTTTGAAGTTGCCATTGCAATACTGAAGTGGGAAGCATAGCGCTAGTAACAGTTTTGTGTTTAAACACACTTTCTAGCGACTTGACTGTCGGGGACCAATTCTCCCACTTGTTATTGTTTCCAGTATGCATTACGACGCGATCAATGGAAAATTCAGTTTTATTGACAATATTGCTGGCTGGAACCACTATTCTAACATCCTGTGCTATGGCCGTCGCTAATGTTACAAGTAGCATAATTACTCCTAAAATATATCTTGTATAAGGTCCCATATTTCCCAAATTTAAAACTTTTTCACCTTTATTTCAGTGTCTTTCTTCTTGTACTCAAACAGCAAGCTTTCAGTGTAATCCGTATTTTTCACCACTATGGTTTGTTTAGGGTTGATGTAGCTGTACTTGTCATTTTCAATATAGATGTCGTATTTCCCATCCTTCAGGAAAAACTCGAACTCACTATTTTGGTTTACAACAGCAGTATGCACAAGTCCCTCTTCGCTTTTGGCATACACTACAATGCCAGTAACCGTAGTTTCCTTAAAATCATAAACCTGCCTTATTTCGGTTAATTTTCCAGTTACCCTTATGTTTTTTACCAATCCCACTTTTAGATTTACATTTCTGCTCACCATAATCATGGGGTCCATCATTAATCTAGCGCCAGCACTTTGGTTTACCTCTAATTTATAAGTGCCTTGGGGTACATTCTGAAAGGTAAGCTTTCCATTTTTATCGGTCAAGGCCACATATTTGTCCAGTTTCACCACTTCGTTGGCCAAGACACGCTCTCCAGAATCCAGTAGTCCATTAAAATTTGCATCTTCAAATAGCTGTAAACTCACTTTATGATTGCCCATAGAAGTGGCTACGGTAAAGTATTTTTTTACGCCTACCCTAAATTGATAATTGTATCCGCTGTACCCATAAGATTGAATGGACTCATAATCGGAATAATTAAAATATCCTGTAGTAGACCAATTTGTGGAGATCTTGTATTCTAAATTCCCGGATATATTTTTACTCAAATTTTGATACAACTCGGAATAATTGGCGCCTGCAGATACCGACCCTGAAAGAGAACCGCTTAAGACCTGGAAATTATAGGAGGAATAGAGGTTGTAATTAACAAATTCCTGATCCGTATTGTAGTAAGAGTTGAAATCATTTACAGTAGTTGGGTTCCACTGTGCAGTTCCATTTAACGAAAACCCATTAAACCTATAAGACAAGGTGGCTCTAAGGCTGTTAAACCAATCTACACTGCTGTCTTCTTTGGAATTAGAGTATTCTGCGGAAATATTAATTCCATGATCCCCAAAAGTGGTTCCAATATTGGTATGGAGCCTATAGGACAATAGTCCACGAGCCATAAGATTGTTTTCGCTTTTTTGCTGTTCAATTTGTGGTGAAAACAAAAAGTTCCAATTCTGGACAGAGAATTGATATCCCAGTTTCACGGCCTCTGTGCTATGAAAGTATTTGGGGTAGCTTGCGAAACCTCCCGGTTGATTTTGCGACTGTTGATTGCTTAAGTATTCGGGTTCCACTTGGGAGCTCTGATACAGTAAAAACGCCCGCTTGCTACCAGAAAATTCACGGCCAATCCTTTGGTTAAAAAAGTAGGACCCCCTGCTTAACCCCGCATAGCTTTTAGTGGCATAGGAATTTAAAGATTGAAAATTCCAGTTTCCAATGCTAGTGTCATAATTCAACTCCGCAGTAGCGCCTGTATTTTCGTCCTTGTTTAGTATCCCTTTTTCTTGGCTCAATCCCGCTTCAACCCTAAAATTGTGCTGCTCACTAAGCGAAAAAGAAGAGGCTAGGTTAGCTACCTGGGTGTCTATGGAAAGTCTAGGATCATGTTCAAAAATATAGGATAGCTTCCCATTAAAGGCTTTTGGATTGCCAAAGCTGTATTTTGCTCCAGCCATTTTAGCCCCTTCGGTTTGCGGAAAATAGGTGCCGTAAAGGCTGTAATTGTTTTCTAATGCTAGGACTTCTACCTCACTGTGGGCCCCTAGCGCGGTCGCTATTTTTCCGCCTCTACCGGAAACGGAAAAGTCATAATCGCTGCCTTGCACATTTCCAATCCTCACTACAGCTGTTTTGTGTTCCAATTCTAGCCAAGTATCATAGAGATTGTAGAGTCCATCTTGTGGATAATAATCTGTATTTAGGTTAAACCGACCATAAAGGTTTTCCGTTGCTGCGAATTCCGTATTTCCTCTTAGTTGCAGATAGTTAAACCCAGAACTATTTTGGTTGTAATTTATTTCTGCGAAGTTATTTCCTCTAACAGCGTCCATTCCTCTTGCAATTTGCCGGTTAGAGGATAACACCACTAGTTGGATATGGCTGCTACCCACGTTTTTATTGTCCATTAAATCGGTGGCATTTACTTGAATATTGTAGTCTGGGAAAAGGACATTTTGTTTACGGGGTGCGACTTTAATCTCCACCATACGTTTTTCCAAACCTTCTAAAGATATCGTTTGTTGTTTTGGTGTAATCTCCAAACCCTCAGGAAGGGATTGAAAATCTAACCTTATGCTTCGTTTGGAATAGCCTCTGTTCTGTACGAATAGTAGTATGGACGATTCCGGGAGTGCAGGATTTAGGTGGTTTTCTCTCGAAAACGGATAAATAGCAATAGATCGGTCGTCCTCTTTTTTGATGTTGAAAGAAGTTGCTACGTTTTTGGAAGTAGTAGAGGAGGTGTAGGAAAAAGAAAACGCTACCTTATTAGAGGACATTTTCATAAAATCTAAATTGGCAATAAATTTTAGAGGCAAGCGTTTTTCTTCTCCAGGAGTCAAGCTGAAAGTTGCCTTTGGATAAAAGAGTAAGCCAGGATATTTTTCTTGTGGGGCTAAATCCTGAACTGTTATTTCCGAGGAGCCTGTGTTTTTTACTACAAAGAAATTTATAAAGGTAGCGCCCTTAACAATGGCTACGCTATCGACTTCAAAATAAGCCTCAATTTCCCTAGAGTCTTGACCGTATATAAACGAGAGATTTAGAAGAACAATGACCAAGAAGGGGGTTGTTTTCCTATAAATAGTTGTCGCTATAGGGGTTTGGGGGTTCAATGTATGCTTTAGAAGCTAAAGGATTTTTCACCCACGCGCAAATCACTAGTCCCTGCCATTTTAATGATGGTTACGCCAAGATAATTCCCAGAAATAGCCTCTGGTAAGGTAAATTGGACCATTTGATGGCTTTGAGGCATCATGGAAATAGATATGGGCTTTAATTTTATTTCTTCGCCCGTTTCGGTATTAATAAGCTCAAATTCTACGGTAGCATCGTTTATAACGTTACCATCATTGGTGATGCTTATGGCTGCTTTTTTACTGGCTGCAGCTGTAATCTCCTCAATATTGGTGATTTCTAGGCTTTTTAAGTTGTTACTTGGAGGCGTATAGTACACATGTAAGCCAAACTCAAACAAAGTAACTATTCCTAGTCCAGTACTACTAGAGGTTGCTTTATCTTCTTGCGTAGGTAGCTGAGTGAAAAACAACATACTATTGGTTACTTCAGTTGTGGATGCATCTTCTGGAACCTGCATAGTAACTAGCACTTCCATAGTCGCGCCAGCAGGAACACTAACGTTGTTCTCCAAAGTAGATATCCATGAAGAATTTGAATGGTCTAAAGTATTTGGCTTAAAATAGACTTTATTCCCATCTGCTTCTCTTTTCCAATCCATGTAATTTACAGAAAGCACATAATCCTTGTTAGAACTGTTGTGTAAGGTGACTAGCTCTGTAACGGTTTCTCCTGGATTTCCAGTAAAAAACAAACGGGTGGGAGACATAGACACGCCCTGTGCAGAAACCGAACCAACTATCAAAACGAAAAGAAGAAAGAAATTGCGCATAATCTTAAAGGATTTTAATGAAAAAGATTCCCACAATTACAGTAAATATGTAACTCTGGGAATTTTTAAATATTAAGTCTATATTATATTGCTGTCGCAGTATATGTTACCGTTTGGGTATAAGTGCCAGGTTTTTTTCCTAAGATTGTTGTTGCAGCGTCGGTTCCAAGAATTTCATAATCTAAATTCAAGACCACTTCACTTCCCAAAGAAGCACCTGTAACCAAAGCTTGATCACTGTTAGATAAATTCACATTTACCTGATTTCCATCCATTTCTCCCCCAGTAGCTGGTTTAATCCATAGGACACCTACTGGAATTTCCTCTGTTCCGTTTTTAAAGTTTAGGCCATCAGCTTTTACATTAATATTAAAACTTTCGGTTGAGGTAACGATTAAACTATTAGGCTTTTCTATTGTTTGAGTAGTATTATAAGATGCTGCAGTAAGGTATTTGAAGTCAACTGATTCTGTACCACTTCCAAGATCGATAGAAATCACATCAGCTAACTGAATATTTACTGTAGCAGTAGCCTCGTCTGTGGCATTTTGTGCCATTACATTGTTAGTTCCAAATACAATTGCTCCAAGAGCTAGGGTTGCGGTGATAATTTGTTTTTTCATGATATTTTGATTTAGGGGTTTTTAACTTTTAATTGTCGGTTGTTATTATTCGACACTGCAAAGATAAGGTTGGTATTCAGTTTTCCTTGTAGTAGATGTTGTAATGTCGTGTAGCAAAATAACTACAGGCAAAGGATGCAGATATAATTTAATGGTGTCCTTATCTGCTGTTTAAACGTGCCGTTTTCAAATGTGACCTCAATGTTGCTGTAGCTGACTAGGGCGCATATTTAATTTGTGTTGCCCTTTCTTATAATGTATCCCAAGCTCTGTACTACCTAGTGATATACTAATGGGTAATCTAATAGAAAAGTGGAAGGATTAGTTCGGTATAGAAAGCTGCCATTCGCTAAAGCCGATGAAAACGATCTTGATAAAAATGAAAAAAACTGTCGATCGGCAAAATGGTCACTTTGGATGTTTTTTCTGATGTTATGATTTGTGTCAAATAAAAAGGATTCCCAAAGTTACAGTAACCGCAACCAAGGGAATCCCTAAATTTATCGTTTGTGCTGTAGTGCTTAATTAGCCGTTGCAGTATATGTTACAGTTGTTGTATACTTACCAGAAGGTTTTCCTAAAATGTCCGAAGAAGAGGATTTAGCTAATGGAATAAAGTAATCTAAATTCAAAGTAACAGCACTTCCAACAGGCGCCGCTGAAACCAAAGTTTGATCTGTAGTTGATAAATTCACGTCTGCTGGAGTTCCACCCATGCTACCACCAGTAACTGGCTTAATAGTAAGAACATTTACAGGGATAAAGGCAGTAGTTATCGTTGCATGTTCAAAGGTGGCCTTATCCGCCTTAACCTCAATGTCAAAAGCCTTTGTAGAAGTAACAATTAAACTATTTGCCTTACTTACTGTTTGGTCTTGGTTGTAAGAGGCTGCTGTTGGGTAGTTGAAGTCAACAACTTCGGTACCTGATGCAACATCAATAGAAATTACATCCTCAAGGGTGATGTTGACTGTTGTTGTAGCATTGTCTGTGGCATTTTGTGCCTGTACATTGTTAGTTCCTAATAAAATTGCTCCAAGAGCTAAAGTTGCGGTGATAATTTGTTTTTTCATGATTTTGGGTTTATTAGTATTTATTAATTTTTTGTTGTCTTTTTCTTTGTTTGGACACTACAAAGGTAGGCAGGAGGTAGCGTCTTCCTTGTAGTAGATGTTGGATTCGCGTGTAGCAAATTAACTACAAGGAAATAAGAGGGGTTTAAAATAGTTGGGCATCACTGTGTTGCCTCATAACAAAGAGGTGCTGTATTTCTAAGGAGTTATTACTAAGTACAGGCCCTTCAGTGTAGCTTGTATTAAGGTGATTGATGGGATTAGGATAATTTCCGAGACTAGTACTCGTCCCACAATACCTTAAAATAAATAGATGTTAGAAATTGATGTAGTGTAGTATCTAAAATGAAGACGTTGTTAAGAATCCTGCTGCCGGATTAGTTTAGGGGGATTGAGAAAATAGTTCTGTGGTATTGTATAATATTAAAAGTACAGGGCAGATACCGTATACGTGATCATTTGGGTGAATTTTCCAGCTGCTTTCCCAAGGATATCCGTAGAAGCGGATCTGGCTTCGGGAATGCTATAATCTAAATCTATATTTAATTTACTACCACGCCCTGCACTACTAATCAAGGTTTGACCTTGAGTGGATATTACAATAGGATTGGAGGTTCCTTTTATTTTGGAGCTTTCATTCACTTTAACGGTTAACACGTTTACCGGAATTAAATGAGCGCCATTTTCAAAGTGCTCCCCATTGGCCTTCACTTTTAAGTCGAACGGCTTTGTAAAAGTAATAATGAGACTGTTGGGGACGGTGGCTGTTTTTTCCGAATTGTAATCGTTTACATTTTCGTTTTGAAAATCTACCGTAGTATCAATTGTAGCACTTTCCGGATCAATAGAAATAACATCTTACAGCGCAAGGTTAATGGTGGTGGTTACTTGCTGAGCCACGACTTTTCAACTCCAACGATTAGCATGGCAAAAGCAATTACCGTGATGGTAATTCACTCCTTCTTATTTAATCGGTAGATGGTCATTTCAATTGTGATTAAAAATGGGAGCTATATATAAATCTTAAAACCGACTGTAAGAAATTACTTCACATATAAAACAACGGTTACTAGGTGATTAATTTTTATTAGGTTCACACTTCATTTTCCCTTTTTTTAAAGGAAACATTATTTAAGTAAAGTACCTATAACAATGGCTAATTACAATTACGAAAATTATTATAAAAAACAGATTCCCTTGACAGGAATTACAGCCACCAAGGGAGTCCCTAAACTCAAAAATTATATTGTTGGCTTTAGCTAGCCGAAGCAGTATAAGTTACTGTTTGGGTATATGTGCCTAATGGTTTCCCTAAAATTTCCTTGGATGCGTCTTTTCCAGCAATTTCATAATCTAGGTCGAGCGTCAGCTTACTTCCGTAGGGAGCCTTTTTAACAAGACTTTTATCAGTGTGTCCTATTTTAATACTTTCTTTTTTCCCCTCCATAGTGCCCCCTTTCGCGGTTATAGTCAATACTTTTACTGGGATTGTATTCTCCCCATTTTCAAAGTCCTTACCTCCCGACCTTACTTTAATATCAAACTCTTTCGCTGAAGTTACTATCAAGCTATTGGCAATCGTAATAGTTTGTGTAGTCTGATAGTCCTCTGCCGTATTGTAGTAAAAGTTGACTTCTCCATCTTTAGCCAAACTTCCAGCGTCAATTGAGATTACATCTTCCATATTAATATTTACCGCAGAAGTGGCTGTTTCTTGCGCCTGCGCATAATTAGTTCCTAATACTATTGCACCAAGAGCTAAGCCTGCTCCAGCCAGTTGATTTTTCATATTATTTAATCTAAAAGGTTAATTTTATTTGAAGTTTACTTTAGTAAAAGCTCAAAGATATATCGATTTATCACTTCGTTTTGTAGTAGACACTTGCGTATCGTTGTAGCAAAATAACTACAAGAAAATAAGAGGGGTTTAAAATAGTTGGGTATCCCTGTTTTGCCTCTTAATAAAGAGGCGCTGTATTTTTGGGGAGTTATTGATAAGTACAGGCCCTTCAATGCAGCTTGTATTATGGGCGATTGATGGGATTAGGGGAATATCCGAGACTAGTACTCGTCCCACAATATCTTAAAATAAATAGTTATTGAAGGTTTCGGTATTGTTGTCACTAGAATGAAGTAGCTGTTATGAACATTGCTGCCGGTTTAGTTTAGGGGGATTGCGAAAATAGTTCTGAAGTATTAGAATGATTTTAAAACTACAGGGCAGATACCGTATACGTTATCATTTGTGTGTATTTTCCAGCTGCTTTCCCAAGGATATCCGTAGAAGCGGATCGGGCTTCGGGAATGCTATAATCTAAATCTAAGTTTAATTTACTGCCGCGCCCTGCACTACTAATCAAGGTCTGATCTTGAGTAGAGATAACAATAGGATTGGAGGTTCCTTTTATTTTAGAACTTTCATTCACTTTAACGGTCAACACATTTACCGGAATCAAATGAGCACCATTTTCAAAGTGCTCCCCATTGGCCTTCACCTTTAAGTCGAACGGCTTTGTAAAAGTAATAATGAGACTGTTGGGGACGGTGGCTGTTTTTTCCGAATTGTAATCGTTCACATTTTCGTAATGGAAATCTACCGTACCATCAATAGCAGCACTTCCTGGATCAATAGAAAGTACATCTGACAGCACAAGGTTAATGGTGGTGGTTACTTCCTGAGCCCACGACTTTTCAATTCCAAGGATTAGCATGGCAAAGGCAATTACCGTAATGGTAATTTTACTTTTGCGCCATATTGAATAGTGGACCTTCATTTTAAGGTGAGGTTACAATGAACCTTAAATATAAGGAGATAATCTATATTTAGAAAATTATTTTTGCATTTTAACCGAATTTAATAGCTTTTTATCGATTATATTTTTAAAGTTGATTAATTTAACCTAATCGATAAAAATTGTAGCGTTAATGCTAAGCAATGAATTTAGCTTAGGGCAGCGGAAGTGGAAAACATTATTACCGCCCTGTGCTTCTTTAAAATCTGTGGGACTCTTTGCTAGACGATTTGAAGAACCTTGCCAGTGACCTAATGCTATAGGGCTTTTTTTACTTTTTAGACAGTGAGGTACGCCTTTGATGAGGTGCTCATAGATCGCAGTACCCGTTAGGGGTTTAAATCAACAGTATACCCCGAATTAAAGGCCTCTTGCTTTGTTTAGGGCTATCACAAATAACCCTTGCTCTAACTTTAATAATCAGGACATCCAAAACAGTGCCTGTCCAAATTAAATTGATAGGTTAACGAAAGTTCATAAACGCCTCCAGTAGATTTAATTCTTGTAGTGTTGATGTCATAAGACAAACCAAATTTTAGCTGGTCAATTTGTAATCCCCCAAAGAGATTTAAAGAAGTAACCAATTCATTGTGATCCCCATTCAAGGCCGGGTTAGTCACTAGGCTAGTTCCTAGAAAAAAGCGATCGAAAATTAAGGAAGCCGCTAAGTCTAGACGATTAAAGGCCCCTTGGGCCATATAATTGGTGCTGAGCATCATATAAGTTTCATACGGAAATAGGCGAACATCTATATAATCATCAATATAAAATTTATACCCTGCCGCTGCTGAGAAAAAGGTTTCCAAAGCTACTTGCCCCCCAGGGGTTAACGAAATATTAGGCTTGTTTAAATGCTTTAGCGAAACTCCCATCCAGGCATTGTCATTGTGAACGACCATCCCAACGGAAATATCTAGAAATTTTATGTTATCGCTATATAAACTAGGGTCTATAGAGGAATTATTGATAGCACCAGTGCCTATATTAATTTGATCTGACAAAAGTAAATTTTGAAACCCATACGACTTCATCCCATAGCCCACCTCAATACCCGGCCTAAAATACCAATCCCTATTTAACTGTACCCGATACGCATAATTAGCATTCACTTGGGAAAGTCGGTATTTATTGGTGCTTTCGGTCTGATTTAGGACACTAATTCCATAGCCAGAGGTCATTGCATCGCTCCAAAAGTTTATAAAACCATATTGTGTATTGATCTTTAAATCGAGATTAGGCCATTGCGTACGGTGAATAATGCCAGCATAAGTAGTTTCCGTATAGCCAGAAAAACCAGGGTTAAGGGTTTCGGGCATTAAAAAATATTGGGTAAAAACAGGGTCCTGAGCCTTAACCGCAATGCTGAGTAATCCGACCGTTAAAAGAGTGATAATTTGTTTCCGCATACCGTTATTTTATGGTTATAAAACCACCTTCTTTTATAATAGTTTTATCGTAAAATGTCTTAGCTTTAACCTTATAATAGTAATTGCCGTTTTCTGTAGGACGATTTCTAACAGTACCGTCCCAGCCTTGGATATCATCACCGAATTCTGAATACACTAAACCGCCCCAAGTATTGTAAATCAATAGGCTTATTTCTTTTAACCCCTTAGATTTTGGTCTAAAGTAATCGTTAAGACCGTCGTTGTTGGGGGTGAAAGCATTAGGTATAATTAAAAGATATCCCTTATCTATAATCAAGCTGGTACTATATTTTTCCTCACACCCAAGCGGATAGCGAACAGTTTGAGTTACCATATAACTTCCTTCTGCCATATAGCTATGGGTGGGGGTTATTTCATTGGAATAATTCCCATCCCCAAAATCCCAACTAATAGTCTCATAATCGCCGGTGGCCTGGTTGTTAAAAGTAATGGGATCCATTATGGAATACTGCCCAAAGGTCTGGTAAGCATAAGAATCAGTATTAAAACCGGCATTACCCAATTTGGGGATTTCTACCTCAAAAGTATAGTTGGTCTTACACCCAGCGGCATCTTGTACCTCTAAGATTACCATCCCGTTGGTGTTGGTATGCATGTATTGGTTGTAAGCTCCCGTTTCAATGCTGTTAGACCAACTGTACTGGTAGGGGGGAACCCCTCCTGAGGCTTCTGCTATAAAATCTTGGCGGACCATTTTAGTATCACAGTCATAGGTAGTCTCTGTTGCAACGGTTACTTTTAAAGGAGAAGGTCTACTTATTGTGAAAATGGCACTCGTTTCACAACCACGTGCATCTACCACCTTTACCTGATAATCCCCTGGAGGCACTGCACTCAGGTCTTCCGAAGTTTCGCCGCTGCTCCATATAGTAGAGAAAGGTGCCGTTCCTCCGGTAATCATAAGGTTTATAGCGCCGCTATTAGGAGTATCACATTCCAAAGCATTTATAATCTGTGAAGAAAGCGCAAGGGGACCCGGCTCTATTAATGTAAATGTCTTAACAATCTCACAAGGTTTATCGTCCTTTATTCTAACCGTATACGTGCCTGGTCCTAAGTTGTTTCGCTGATTTCCTGCTGTAGGATTATCATCCCATTCTAGGCTAACGGGGGCTTCTCCTCCTACAATATTCAGGGTGATACTTCCATTATTAGCACCATAGCAGGATATCTCCTTTACTACAGGCCTAGTGGTGAAAATTGGCGCTTGAGGAATATCTACGACTATATCTTTACTACAATTACGGGCATCGGTGATGGTGATGGTATAGGTTCCTGCCGCTAAATTATCTTGGAAATTACCGGAGGCTAGCGTATTCCATTTTATATCATATGGCGCAGTTCCTCCATCGATGTCTAAGCTAATAGAAGCATCGTTGGATTCGTAACAACTAAGATCCGTAGTGGTGACTTTTACTGCAATGGCTTGTGGCTGACTTAAAGTAACCGAGAGATTTTCCATACAGCCTTGCTGATCTGTAACTACAAGGTGATAGGTGCCCGAGGCAAGATTGGATACATTTTTATCAGTACTATTAAATCCGTTGGGTCCAGTCCATCTATAGGTATACAGTTCTGTATTAGGGCCCAAAGGAAAAGGAGTTCCTCCTAGTGCCTCAATAGCTATACTCCCAGTTTTGGCACCATAACAATATATATTTGTGCTGTCTTCAAGGAATACCTCTAATAAAGGAGGTTCCGTTATCGTAAACTCTTGGGTGATTGCACTACAACCATTAGAATCACTTACGACCACTTTATACGCTCCTTGGCTCAAATTAGCAATGTCTTTACTCGTAGAAAAAGGTATATTGTCTTTTGTCCACTGAAAGGTATACGGCGTAGTTCCTCCTTGTATATGGAGACCTATACTTCCGTTATTTAACCCGAAACAGCTTATATCTCTATAAGAAATAGCATCAAACGCCAATACTTCAGGTTCAGTAACCTCATAAGATTCCACATAAGAACAACCTCCGTCATCTTCTATACTAAGGGTGTATGTCCCGACTTTCAAATTGCCAATTTCCGAGGTAGATGCCGTGTATCCCGCTGGACCAGTCCATAAAATTTTATAAGGAGCTCCTGTATTAAAAGGAATACCTACAGTGATGGTGGCGCTTAAAAAAGCATCATTAGTACTGTGACAACTCATATTTTTAGTAACCACATTGGCTGTAATTGCCGGATTTACGGTAATCACCACCTCAAAGGGAAGACCTTCACAGCGCCCCGATTTTGGGTATACCGTATAGGTTGCTGTAACGGGGTTTTCGGTAATATTGCTTAGGGTCTGAGTAATATTGTTTTGAGAGCCTTCGGAGGCTGAGGCCCCAACAATGGCTCCATCAGTACTGAAAACCGGAGCCGACCAGCTATAGGTAGTTCCTTGGGGAACAATTCCGTGGGTAGCATTTTCTGGTGTAATTTTAAAGGAAGCCCCACCACAAATAGTTTCGGTAAAATTCTGAATGTCAGGAATTGGAAGAATGCTGATTTTTGAAATCTCTGAAGTCACCTTAGCACAACTACCACTGGTAAAAACCAATTCGCAATAGTAATAAGTAGTGCCTACTGCACTTAGGTTTGGAGAAAAGCTTGCCGAAGTAGCACCCGCTATTAGTTTTCCATTACTACTGCTATCTACAGTATTACTATACCACTGGTATTGAGGCGTTCCAACCCCATTGGCAAAAGAAATTTTTAGATCATCTACGGTCTCGCCAAGGCAAAGTGTAGAAGATAGTGGTTGTTCCGTTAGGGTTGGCGCATCGTTTACCTGAATCATAGCCACAGTACTGCTTACGGCACACCCTGCACCGGCTGCCTGGGTTACTTCACAGTAATAATACGCAGTTCCTGAAACATTGGTGGAAGGAATAAAACTACTTTGTGTAGCTTGGTTAAGTAGCGTGCCTCCAGTATTGCTATGGCTTGTATTGCTATACCATTGATAGCTATAAGAGGTATGGACTCCTCCTGAAACCTCTATAGTTAAAGGAGCAGGGGTGGCATCTTGGCACAAGGTTTGGGTGGCCAAAGGTTGTTTGTCGATAATGGGATCGGGAACCACAGTAACTTGGGCCATTTCACTAACAATACTAGTACAACCACTGCCCTTAAAAGTGATAATACAATATAGATAATAGTCACCAGGACTGTTAAAAGAAGGCGGCTCATAGCTGCTAACTGTAGCACTTACTATTGGGCTGCCATTAGTAGTGTTGTTTTCAGTGTTTTGGTACCATAGGTATGTGGCCTCACCCGAACCTCCGCTATAAGCTACTTCCAATGGGTTCTCTAGTACGCCACCAACACACAATTGTTGTTGCGCCTTGGGTTGAGAAGTCACTATGGGCTGAGGGGTAACTTCTACCATCGCAGTTTGGGAGGTTATGGAGTTACAACCACCCTCCGATAAACTGATTATGCTGTAATAATAAGTAGTTCCCGGTTCGCTAGCCACAGGTTGGTAAGTTGGGTTAGTAGCTCCAGGAATTACAGCCCCTGTAGTGGTGTTGTTCTCTGAATTTTTATACCATTCATAACTGGCCGAGCCTAGCCCATTATTAAAACTTACTTCCAAAATAGTAGGACTCCCACCAACACAGACTGCACTACCTTGTGGTTGTTGGTCAATAATAGGGGATTCTTTTACTTCAATGGCAGCTACCTCACTATTTATGGCACACCCGGCACCGGCTGCCTGGGTTACTTCGCAATAATAATACACGGTTCCTGCAACATTGGTAGATGGGGTAAAGCTACTTAGTGTGGCATTGTTAAGCGGCGTACCAGTAGTGTTGCTATTGGTGGTATTGCTATACCATTGATAGCTATAAGAGGTATTGACTCCTCCAGAAACGTCTATGGTTAAAGGAGCAGGGTTGGCATCCTGACACAAGGTCTGGCTGGCCAAAGGTTGTTTGTTAATGACGGGATCTGGGACTACAGTCACCGATGCCACTTCACTGGTGACATTGCCGCATCCGCTTCCATCGAAACCAATTTCACAATAGTAGTAATAAGTGCCTACTGCTTCAAAAACGCTGGGTGTATAGCTATCGGAAGTAGCTCCAATAATTTTTTGGCCCCCACTGTTGCTATTATTGGTGTTTTTAAACCACTGAAACAAGGGAGTTCCCTCCCCGCCATTATAAGTCACCTGAAGTGCCTCCGTCAATGCTCCACCAATACACAATTCTTGGTTAGTCGCTGGTTGTCCTGTAATTACTGGTTGGGGCTGTATGGCCACCATCACTATATCACTTCTCTGGGCATCGCAGCTACCTTGGGCAAAGCTAATTTCACAAAAGTAGTACTTGGAAACTACCGCTGTAGTTGGTACCTCGTAGGTGCTACTGACTGCTCCGATAATTGGTTGCGCTCCTAGATAGTTTTCACTATCGTTTTCAAACCATTGGTATTGTACCGGGTAAATTGCATTGGCAACCCCAATTTCTAATATTGGACTAGGGCCATTTTGGCAAAGGGTTTCCCCTATGGGTTGCTGATTTATAGATGGACTAGGATTTACGGTTATAGAATAATCTACCGGTTGCCCAATACATCCTTCTCTTTCTGGAGTGATGGTATAAATTACCGAACCTACGGTATTATTGCTATTTGTTAAGGTTGCAGCTGGAATTTCACTTCCATTTCCCGAACTTTCATGTCCCGATATTCCAGATGTTGCTGTAGAGGTCCAGTTGAAGGTTGTAGTATCCGTGGATGATTCTAGTGCTATGGCTTCCATAGTATTGCCAGAACATATTTCCTGTTGTAGGGTGGTATTGGTAAGGGCGGGAATAGGGTTAATAATAAATTTTTCAGAGGTTGTTTCTGAACCACATGCGTTAGTAACGGTTAAAGACAGCTCGTATGCTCCCGGAGTATCATAGGTTATTTCGGGAGGGGTGGCCAGATTGGAGGTCGATGGATTTCCTCCTGGAAATTCCCATAGATAGGTGGTTTGGTCTATTAGAGGGCTACAGTGGTCTACCTCGGCTGTTGGCTTAATTACAGTAGTTCCACAGCTATCGGATATAGGGTTTATACTGACTTGAGGCGGGGCTGTAACTTGTACCTCCTTAACGTTTTTGAATTCCCCGCAAGAATTTTTAGCGGTTAGCCAAATGGTATAGGTGCCCGCGGTTTCAAAATTGAAAGTCGGGTTTTTGGAAGTTTTGTCGGTTCCGTTGGTAAAGTTCCAGATAGCCGGATCATTACCACAAAAATCATTCGAAAATTCTACCGACCATTCGTAGGTGGCTGGTTGGCATTGCCCATTATCGTCTGTTGTATTGGTTGTTTGGATCTCTAAAGGGCCACAACCAAGAGGGATGTCTATATTGAAGTCGGGTACCAAGGGAGCTTCAATACAAATTTCTTTTTCTATTTCTGTTTTCTGACACACCCCATTATCGGCGGTTAGCTTAACGGTATATGTCCCAGGAAGTTTATAATTATGTCGCCCATCTCCATTAGTAGCACCATCGGAAAATAGCTCTTCTACCGGGCTGCCGTCCCCATAGTCCCAAGTATACAAAATGGACTTATTACAACTTGCACCATAGCCTACCGAAGTGGTATTCTCCAGAATTGTTTCTGAATCGGTACAGCCCGCCGTTGGTACCATAAAATCGGCCTCTGGGGTTTGAAGCACTAGAATATTCGCAATTGTTCCCGTTGTTTCTTTACAGGCATTCCTAATCGTTATTTTTACAGTATACTCACCAGGACAAGAGGTTTCGGCATAGGAATGAAAAACGGGGTAATTTGCTGAATTATAGGGGTCTAGCGTATTGTAGAACTCTGAGTTCTGCATCTGCCTTTGGGTATATGTTGTAGATTTTCCATCGCCAAAATCTATTATATACTCAGTGTCTAAGGAATTAGCACCCCAATTGGAAATAAGGAATTCGATTACTTCGGTAGGAGCACAAATATTTTGTGTACCACCGGGGCTCGAAATCCCACCTGCTGGATTGGATACATTTTTAACCGTGTAGGTTTTTGTGCTTTCACAACCATTATCACCTGTAGCAGTTATAGTCATTTCAAAAGCTCCATAGCTGGTATAGGTGTGTTCCATAGGAAAACTTACATTTTCAGAACTACTGTTATCTCCCCAATCAATTTTATAAGAAGTGACACAATTCGATGTCGTTAAATTTTCTACTCCTATAGTGTAATTGGGATTGTTTGCTGAAATTTTTCCGCAATTGTTAAAATACTGTTCTGGAAAATAAGTGGTTACATCTTTAAAGTTAATTTCTGGTCTTTCCTTTACAGTAATTGTTCGCTGTTCACTTACGGCACAACCATTCTGATCTGTTACGGTTAAAGAGACCGTATACTCCTTCTGCCCACAGCCTAAACCGTTAAAGGTATGTTTCACATTTTGACCTGTAGCTGTTGTATTATCCCCGAAATTCCAAAAGTAAATAAGAGGCTCATCCCCGTCTACCAAAGCAGAGAAAATAACCTCTTCACCTGAGCAAACGTCTTGGTCAAAGGAAATTTCCGTAATCTGCGGTGCCGCCGTAATTTTAACGGTAACATCATCTTCATCAACTTGAAGCGTTTGAGGAGTTGGGGAAGTACTATCCTTTACCGATACTAAAGAATAAGTAAAGGACCCTAAGGAGCTGGTCTCAACAAAAATTGTATATTCAGGTTTGTGATGGGTTACAGTAAGTACCTCACCATTTACAGTATATACAATTTCGTAGGGAACTTCACCACCCTGAACAGTTATGGTCACCTTGGGACGGTTATCGTCTATACACACACTAGCTTCCCCAGATATAGAGGCTTCTAAAGTATTGGAGCTAACAAAAAGAGTCTTCAGTTTTGATACATCCGATAACTGAAATGTATTTGAAAACAATAGGGTATTGAACACCATGATAACACAAAGTGCACTTAAAAAGTAGGTTTTTCTCATGATTGTAACAGATCTACATACCATTCTAATTCAATGGGATATAATCACTGGGTAATTTGTATTGTACAATTTAATTTAGGGGCTACAAATTTACAGGAGTTTCTTTAGAAGCCGTCATATTTTGTTAAAAAAATTAAGATTTAACCCCTAAAAATGAGCGATTTCATTTTCTTTTTTTACAATGTTTTCAGTATGTTTTTATTAAATCTTACCTTTTTTTCGATGTTACCATCATTTAGTAACCGATTGTAGGCGTTAGGAATTGTGAGTATTACTTTGTTTATCACCCTTTTAGCAATCAGTAAGTCGAAACGGTAGCCCCTATTTAATAGGAGTTCCTTAAGCGGAGTAGCATTATAAAAGGACTAGAATTTCCAAAAATCATTTTTTGGAAATGGAGCTTCGAAGGTTTGCAATTCTTTAGGGCCAAATTCTTGAGAAGTTAATTTCCATGCGTGAAGGCAAACGGATAGCGGGACGTATTCTTGGTCTGATCCGTATTTTTCGTCTCCAATAATAGGGAGCCCTATATGTGCTAATTGAGCTCGTATTTGATGGAATCGGCCAGTTTTTGGTTTAATTTCTAAAAGATAACCAAAATCGTTTTTGCCAATCACTTTATAGGAAAGAATGCATTGTAGGGAGTCCTTGGATTTAGATTGGACTATATCGGCTCTTTTTTCTAGGTTGTTTTTAACGAGGAAATTAATTAAGCTTTCTTTGTCTTTTGGGGGCTTGTTTTTAACAATGGCCAAATAGGTTTTTTGAACTTTACGGCTACTAAATAGAGTATTAAATTCCACAAGAATACTTTTTTTCTTAGCAAAGATCAAGACGCCACTGGTAACGCGATCCAATCTGTGAATTACTCCAATATAGGGTTTTCGTTTATTTTTTAAAAGGTGGTTTAGAACTTGACTCTCAACTGTAGATTCCTCAAAAGGACTCTTCTCACTAATAAGTCCGGCCATTTTATTTACCACGATATAATCGTTGTTTTCATATACTATTTCAAGCTTCGGCATTAGTAGTTTTTTTAAATATTAAAATAGTATTAATATGTTAGTGTCCCTCCAATTCCCAAAGGTTTAGCCACTAAAATTAATTGTTGGCCTAGAAAACTGACCCTGCTCATTCCACTTTTATTTCTTTTTTGGAATAATGTATTGACGTAATTGGTGTCAAAAATAGTTTAATCTATTCACTTTAGTGCAGCTCGATTTAGCTACTAAAAATACTTACTTTTGTTAGAAGGATGGAACAAGGCGGTAATGAACAGTACAATCTAAAGGGATTGCTTTGTAATATCTAATTTTAATCTGTTGCTAAATGAATGGTATCCTATCTTTTAAGAGTTTGTTTTTTAGTCTTTTTTTTCTGCTTAATGCTTTTTTGGGAACTGCGCAGGATACATTAAGTACTAAGGAATTGCTAGTTGCTGATGCTAAAAGTGCTTTCGGGGGTTTAAAATATGCCTACTCACGTCCGCTACAATGGAAAAGTAAGGATTTTCTTAACGCAGGGGCCATAATATTGGGGAGTGCGGCATTGTATACCTTTGACGAGGATAGCTCCGATTGGTTTAGGAAGCAGGAAGATGATGTCCCCGGTTTGCTTAAAGAAACGGGGTATTACCTAGGTAAACCCTTGTACAATTATTCTATAAACGGTGGGGTGTATTTATTCGGTCTCTTTAGCAAGAATGAAGAAATACGACGGACGGGAGTACTCTTGCTTTCTGCTTCCGCAACCGTAGGGATAATTCAGAGCATAAGCAAAACTTTCGTAGGACGCGCAAGGCCTGTCGCTGGACTGGGAAAAGCGAGTTTTAAACCGTTTAGTAAGGAGGCGGGTTACCATAGTTTTCCCTCAGGACATACTATTTTGTCTTTTACTACCTTTTATGCCATAGGCAAGCAGTTTAATAACCCATGGGTCAAAGGCGGATTTTATACCCTTGGGATGATTTCCCCGGTGTCTAGATTGTGGAGTGGTGCCCACTGGCTTACCGATGTAGCCTTAAGTGTTGCGGTAAGCGTGGTAGTAGTGGATTCTATTGATAAATTCTTGAAAAATTCTGGGGAGGAAAATAAATTTTCCAAAAATAGGATTAGTTGGAACCTAGAAATGGGACCTGGTACCATAGGGTTTAGAGGTATATTTTAGAAGTGTGGTATGGTTTTCATTAGGTGAAAACGAAAGTCCGTAGGCTTGCTAAAGATCCCTAAGTTATAGAATGAAGGAGTAAGAGGGGGCTTCCCCGGTTTATGGCTAAACTTGGGGCTTATTAATTTTTTTCTGCATGATTTTATTTACTTCATGGGCAATCCCTCCAATGCCAATCAATAGGCAAAAAGCAATAGAGATAAGTGGATAATTATCCATAAAACGCATTATTGGTTCTAAAAATTCCATAACATTCATGTTCTCAATCAAATTTTTTTAAAAAAAAAGGACCAACAGTTTTCTGTTGGTTTATTGGGCAAAGATAAGGTAGAGAGGGGAATGTTGCTTTAAATTTTCTTAAATAAAGTTAACAGCGCTCCTAAATTTTGTTAAAGTTATAGGGGTGCCGTTTTTGTCTTGCTGCTACAGCAACTAGGCCGCTTTCACTAAGGTGAAGATACGCTGCCGGACGCCTTCCTTCGGCCAACGTTGAAACTCCTTGAATTACTAATAAAGGGAAAAGTAGGCTAAAACCCTGTATTGAAAGCTACTCGCCTGTCTTTCCTAATCCGTAGAATAGGTTTCAAAAGCTCCGAGATCCAGCTTTTTGTTTTTTAAAAAAGCCCGGAGTTTTGAAGCCGATTTTTAGATTTGATCTAAAAAATTCATAGGAGAAGGTGTCTTTTCTTTTGTTTCGTTTTCTTTGGACAAGCAAAGAAATCGGAGATTCACGAAAACCGATAAAAAAAATAAAAATCACCTTGAGTAAAATGAAAGAACAATCAAATGAAAACACTGTTAAATGTATTTGAAATGTAAAATTTGTATTTACACATAAATTGCATTTTTTTCCATAAACACAACAATTAGTCAAGATCCGATTTACCATTACCACAAACCACCCGTTACTTACTAGATAACTACCTTGGGGTATAAGATTTTTAAAGCCTTTAGGGCACAGTTTGGAGCTGTGAAAAATATAGAATTCTTCCTTTACAGATTAACCATAATTTTTGCATAAACACAATAATTGATCATGATCCATAGATAACTTATTAGTATATAGTTAATTGGGGTGTGAGTGTGGATCCATTTTTTAAGGGTTTGGGATCGTATCCCGTAAGAGCATCTTTTATCGCTTAAAATGCGCAGTAAGGACCAAAATGATTATCCCACCACTTTTTCTGTCCGTTTTACAACAAAAATAGTGTCCTGTTTAGCAAAGGTTTTAGATTTAGGGAAACCAATAGAATCTCCTTCAATAGGGATATGTAAACCACCAAACATGAAAAAAAGTATCACAATCCTCATTTTTTGTATCCTAGGAATGGGCCTTTATGGTCAAAGTGGAATGAAAATAGGAATTCATGGGGGCTTACCCATAAATGAATTTAAAGAAGAGGCGAGTATTGTGTTGGGGTTAGATGTAGGTTATAGATTTGCACTGGGAGAGGTGGTAGATTTTGGCGTAATGACCGGATTTGTACATGGATTTTCAGAAAAATATCATTTGGATTATGGAGCGGATTTACCCAGTATTCAGTTTGTTCCTTTGGCTGGTTCGGTGAGAATATGGCTCTCCAATTCCTTTTCCTTTGGAGCGGATGTTGGTCAGGCTTTAGGTATAAACGAGGGGAACAAAGGGGGATTCTACTACAGGCCTACCTTGGGATATTTAATGGGCGCACAGGCCGAAGCCCATGTTTCCTACACGGGAATAAAACTGGAAGAAAAATCTTGGAACACCATCAGTATTGGTATTATGTACACTTTTGACTTTTAACGGCACCTTGGGAAAGATCTTAAATTCCCAAATCTAATTTGGACACCCAGCATTGTAGTATTATGAAATGGTAAAGCCAATGTAAAGCTATCTAAATTGCCATTTTCATCTTGTTTTTAGTACTAGTTTTGACGCTAAATAAACAATAAAAAAGGAATATAAATGACGATTTATGTCAGTCATTGGCCATTTGATCGGGAGGCTTTTAGGTGGCAATACTTATTGCTGAATTCCAATGGCAATGTATTTTTATGGATTACTGGCAGACTTTAAGTGGGCAAGCTTAAGAAAAGAAACACTTTATAAAATCTTCAATGACTTGTATTAGGTCTCATAAATGTTAACGAATTAAGTAATAGCAACTTATGCAAACCTTTGCATAGAGTTTTATGATGGAATAATTCTGGGGCTTCCTTTTTTATTGTTAATTAGTTATTAAACACGCACTACTAAACCAACAATTATGAGGAAAATTAAATTTTTGATCCTATTTTTTGCGATGGTCATAACAATGACCTCATGGGCGCAGACAAAAGTTACTGGGACGGTATTCGATGACGGGAATGTTCCCTTACCAGGTGCAACCGTTTTAGAAAAAGGAACTTCGAATGGAACAACAACCGATTTTGATGGTAATTTCATTATTCAAGTGTCCAATGAAAACGCAATCCTTGCGGTATCTTTTTTAGGGTATGCCAGTAAAGAAATTTTACTCAACGGTCAGGCCAATGTGAGCGTAGTACTTCAAGAAGACTCATCCCAATTGGATGAGGTGGTGGTGGTAGGTTATGGAACGCAAAATATTAAGGATGTAACCGGTGCTGTTAAACGGGTGACTAGTGAAGACTTCAATAAAGGAGTGGTTAATAATGCGGGGCAACTTATTCAGGGTAAAGCTGCAGGTGTAAATGTCACCTCTTCAAGTGGGGAGCCTGGCAGTGGCCAGCGAATTGTTATTCGTGGACAGGGAACTATCCGTTCAGGGTCAGGACCATTATTTGTATTGGATGGTTTTCCACTTGGTTTGGCAGGTACAGGTTCAGGGGAAAGTCCTTTGAATTTTATAAATCCAGATGACATTGAATCCATTGATGTGCTAAAAGATGCTTCGGCAACAGCAATCTATGGTTCAAGGGGTGCTAACGGAGTGGTTATTATTACAACTAAAAGCGGTAAGGCCGGTGTTTCAAAAATATCACTTTCTACCAGTGTAGGTGTTTCTACACTTGCTCGTAAATTGGATGTATTCAGTGCTGATGAATTCCGTAAGCAAGTGGCGGCAATTCCTGGGAGTGAACTGATAGATGGAGGAGGCTCTACAGATTGGCAAGAGGAACTGACCCGGGCAGCGATTACGCAAAACTACAACCTAGTTTTATCTGGAGGCACCGATAAATTAAATTATTATGCTTCCTTAGGCCTTCAAGATCAGGAAGGGATCGTATATAATTCCGACCTAAAAAGAACAAGTGCCAGGATCAACGTAACCCAAAAATTATTGGATAATCGATTAAGAATTGATTATAATTTAAATACAACACTTACCGATCAATCCAGAAACAATAATTTAGGGTATTCCACCAATCCTACATTTAACGCGTATACTGCTGATGGGGAAATTAACAATCCGCTTAATTGGAACAATCCTTTATTGTCCAATAAATATAATGGAGACTTTTCTGAATCTCGAAGAATATTGATCAACATAGCACCTTCTTTCGAAATTTTGGATGGTCTAGTATACAAACTTAATTATGGCTATGAAAATAGATCTTCAGATAGGGATCAGCAAACTATCGCCAATAGTGATAGAAATGATTTAGGCTTTTTAAGACAGTCCTTTGGAAAATATGAAAATAACCTAATTGAGAACTACTTGACTTATACTTTTGATATTGGAAAGCACAACCTAAGTGTTCTAGGAGGTCACTCCTATCAAAAAACATTTGCAAGAAATAGTAGTTGGTCAATAGACGAATTTCCATCTGATACTGGTATAGACCCTCGTGACAACCCAGGTCTAGGTGGGGATACCAATATTACCGACCATAGACCTACTGGAAATACCTTTGAAGACGAATTACAGTCCTATTTTGGTAGGGCCAATTGGAGCTTTATGGACAGGTATCTCTTTACTGCAACGGTAAGAGCAGATGGATCCTCAAAATTTGGTAAAAACAACAAATATGGATTGTTCTCGTCTTTTGCAGGGTCTTGGAGAATAATTGAAGAAGACTTTATGAAGGGCTCCATCTTTAGCGATTTAAAATTGCGTGCAGGCTGGGGACAAACTGGTAACCAAGAAATTCCGGGGAAAATTACAAAAGCCTCCTTTAGAGTTAGTAACTCTAGTAATGTAAGTTATCCAATAGATCAGAATGGTGCTTATCCAGTGGGATCTGAGTATACTCGTTTTGCCAACCCAGACATTCAATGGGAGGTTTCAACCCAATCTAATGTGGGTATCGATTTTGGATTGTTCGATGGTAGTTTAACAGGTACGGTGGATTATTTCCATAAAGTCTCCGATAACATCTTATTGGAGGTTGTACCGGTAGATCCTATTGTACCAGCTCCAACCTATTGGACAAATGTTCCTGACATGACCATTACCAACAAAGGACTTGAAGTTGCACTTGATTATTCAAAACGCAATCCTGATGGCTTGTCATATGGCTTTGGAGGAAATGCCACTTTTATTGACAATTTAGTAGAGGATTCTCCTTTTACCATTGTAACTACAGGATCTGCATCTGGTCAAGGTCTTACGGATGCTACTATTAATGGGTTTGTAAGTGGGGAAGCCATAGGCGCATTTTATATGCAGACATTTATAGGAATTGGCGCTGATGGTCTTTCTCAATTTGCGGACACGGATGGGGATGGTGAGATAACCGAAAAAGATAGGACCATTGTTGGAAGCGCTTTGCCAGACTTGACTTATAATTTTTATGCAAATTTCAAGTATAAAGGATTTGATTTTAATGTGAATTTTAATGGAGTATCCGGGAATGAAATTTATGACCATACGGCAATGGGAAGTTTTTATAAAACCCTATTGAGCAAATCAAACAATACAACAGCTATAGCCATTCAATATCCTGAAGAAAGTATTATTAATTCAGCTGCCGTTTCCACACGTTATTTAAAGGACGGTTCTTATTTAAGATTGAATAATATGACCTTTGGATATTCGTTCGATACAAAATCCATGGCTTGGGCCTCAAACTGGCTTCAAGAATTTAGACTAAGTTTTACAGGTCAAAATCTATTTGTAATTACGGATTATGATGGGTATGATCCAGAAGTAAATACGGATAGTTCAGTTAATGGAACTCAATCCTCTGGTATAGATAAGTTCGCCTATCCAAAGGCAAGAACATTTGTTTTTGGTTTGAATGTATCCTTTTAATAAAAAATAAAATTAGATATGAAAAACAAGATAAAATTAGCATTGTTGTTTGGCAGCATATTATTGAATTGGAATTGTACGGATCTTGAAGAGAATGTTTTGGACGAATCTTTGAATCCTAGTACCGAAGGTATTGATGAAGCTGTTGCAGCTATAGCTCCTGTGTATGCAAATGCAAATAATGACATTTATAGGCACACTATATATTTTGCCATGCAGGAAATCTCTACAGATGAAGCAATATTGCCTTATAGAGGTGGTACCGACTGGGGCGATGGTGGAAAATTTTCAGATTTATACCGTCATGCTATGACTCCGGGGAATGCCATTATGAAGGACGTTTGGAACGGGGTCACCAAGCATATAGCCAGATCGGTAAGTGCAATAAATGCTTTGGCCCCTTTAACAGAAACAAACCCTCAGGCGGTGGTTTATTTGGCGGAAGCCAAGGCAATGAGAGCACTTTATAACCATATTTTATTAGACGCATTTGGTCTTGTGTTTGTTAAGGATAATATTGATGATCAATCGGTAATACTAAGAGGGAGTGAAGCGGTTGATTATTTAATAAGTGAACTGAAGGCAGTTGAACCGGAGCTGTCAACAACTACGGCAGTAGGGCCGGGTAGAATGACAAAAACAGGGGTGCAGGCATTATTGGCAAGAATTTATTTAAATGCTGCCGTATATAGAGATCCTTACGGAACACCTAATTTCAGCCCCGCAGATATGGATGCAGTAATTCAATATACCGACCAGGTAATTAATTCTGGTGAGCATACCCTTTCTGCAGAATATTTTGAAATCTTTGATGACGAAAACCATACCAACAAAGAACTGATTTTTGCTATCGACCAACGTCCAGATCTGGATGGTCATAATCGGATGGCTTATTTTTCTATGTCTGGAGACTTTTATCCGCTACCGGAATTTCCCAAAGCAAATGGAACCGATGGTCCTGCTATTACTTCGGATTTTTATCAAACTTGGGTAGATGCTTATGGCGATGTGGATCCAGCAGATGCTGATCCCCGATTTCATAAGGATAATTTAATAAATGAACCTGGATGTGTGAGTGCAGCAGATTTTGAAGCGGACAGAGGTATTTATAGGGGACTATTATACGGGTTGCAACATGATCAAAATGGAGATCCTTTTGAGCGATGTGAAGGTGATAAATATGTAGTTGATTTGGTGAAAAATCGTAGGTCAGATGTAGGTGATCCTGTTTTTCATACTTTAGAAGTTGATTTCACAACCAATAGCTCCCATAGTAATGGATATAGGGTAGAAAAATATGAATTCAGCAAAACTTCAGATTCTGGGAGAAATAAAGGACAGGCAGATTTAGTGGTCCTACGTTATGCGGATATATACCTAATGCGTGCAGAAGCGCAATTGCGGAAAGGAGATGCTGGCAGTGCTTTGGCCGATGTTAATTTCGTTAGGGCCTCCAGAACAGCAAGGCATACTGCTCCTGCACTGCTGACAATGGACCTCGATATTTTGTACCGTGAACGTGGCTTTGAATTTTATTGGGAATTTCAAAGGCGGACAGATATGATCCGTTTTGGGAAATATGAGGACTCATATACCGAAAAAACAAATTCTGATCCGCAAAAACGACTTATGCCAATTCCTCAAAGTGCCGTTGATGGCGCCTCTATTCTTGATGGTTATTTGATTCAAAATGCAGGATATTAAACAAGTTTTCGATTTATAATTTTATTAGTTTGAGATAAAAAGGCAGGTGTTCAAAACACCTGCCTTTTTATTTTCTTCAATTTCTTATTGCCAAATGTTTTTATTAGGAGTTCTTATCTTTTCCTTCTTACCTTGGGGTGGTATAAATTAGATCAATATTTTTTATTGTATTTTGTTTTGAAATGTACATCAGCCTTCAGTCAAATTGCTGCTTGGTTAGATATTAACCAAATAGGTTTGTAGTGTTAACCAAGGAAGGAGTAAAAAATAGCACCCCATTATGAACAAGAATCGCGTAACAATTACCGATATCGCAAGCGAACTCAATATTTCCCCTTCTACTGTTTCCAGGGCCTTAAAAGATCATCCCGGCTTAAGAAAGGAAACTAAGGATGCCGTTAGGGCATTGGCAGAGAAATGGGATTATCAGCCCAATTTATTGGCTCTGAGTCTCCTGCATAGAAAATCGAACACCATCGGCGTTATAGTGCCAGAAATTACCAGTCATTTTTTCTCAGCTATTATTACTGGAATACAGGACGTTGTGGGAAAATCGGATTATAATATTATGATCTGTTTGTCCAATGAATCCTATGATGAGGAGGTGGTTCTCGTTAAGAAATTAATGAATATGCAAATAGACGGGGTGTTGGTGTCAACTTCATCAGAGACGGAGAATTTTGATCATTTGCGCAAGCTTCAAAAAAATGGCATCCCCGTAGTAGTATTTGATAGGGATTGTCCCGGACTCGAAGCCGATAAGGTGTTGGTGGACGATTATTCAGGGGCCTTCCAAGCCGTAGAATACCTAATCGCTACCGGATGTAAAAATATAGCACACCTTGGTGGCCCCCTAAACTTGAGTACCACAGGGCATAGGCTAAACGGGTATTTGGATGCCTTAAAAAAGAATAATATGCCTATAAGGGAAGAGTATATTGTGCATGTTCCTGGATTCTCACATAAAGATGGATCTAAACCGGCCAAAAAATTGATCCAATTGGATAATCCGCCTGATGCAATTTTTGCAATGAACGATAATATTGCAATCTCTGCTATGCACGTAGCCAAAAAAATGGGACTAAGGATACCCGAAGATATTTCCATACTTGGCTTTGATGATGAACCCCATTCCTCCTTTTTTACTCCGCCTTTGTCTACTGTTTGGCAACCAGTTTATAGTATTGGCATGCTTTCCGCGAGAATTTTACTCAGCCATTTAAATAGCCCCGATACCGTTTTGGAATATCGCAAAGAAATCTTTATACCAGAACTCGTAATCCGCAGCTCTTCAAAAGCGAATTAACAAGGATGCAGGGCGGATAAGTTTGCCTTGTGTTATGCAAACCTTTGCATAGAGTTTTGAATGGGTTTTCTTCGGAGGGTCAATTATTTGTTGTTATTTGGAGAGGCAGTTATGGCTCTAATGGTCAATAAATAAGAATATAGATGCGGGTTTCTCCTAAAGTATTTTACGAAAATTGTTATGGCAAATACGCCATTCCCGCAGTAAATGTTTTTACGATGGAGCAGGTACATGCTCTATTTAGTGCCGGTGAAAAGGCCGATGCTCCTTTTATAGTACAACTTACCCCTGCCGCCAGGAATTACGCGGATCCAAGGATGTTGGAGGCTATGATAAAGGGGGCTGTAAAAATATATCCCAAAGTAAGTTATGCCGTTCATCTAGATCACGGGGATGAAACCCATGCGTTGGATGCCATCGCATCAGGTAACTATCAATCGGTAATGATCGATGCTTCCCATGAAGATTTCGTGACCAATGTGGCGAAAACAAGAACCGTAGTAAAGAAGGCTCATGCATCCAGCGTAGTGGTGGAAGCAGAGTTGGGAGTGCTTAGCGGGGTGGAGGACGATATGTCTGTCGCAGAGGAATTGGCAAAATATACCCAGCCGTCCCAAGTAGAGGAGTTTGTGGCGCTCACTGGTTGTGATAGTTTGGCCGTGGCCGTAGGGACCAGTCATGGGGCCTATAAATTTTCTGGAGGTAAAGGCATACAGTTTAACATATTGAAAGAGATTCAAAGTCGATTACCAAATTTCCCCATTGTATTGCACGGGGGGTCGGCGGTTAATTTAGTGGAAATAGACCGAATTAATAAAGCAGGTGGGGAATTAAGAGAGGATGCCTCCGGGGTCCCTGCTGATGAAATCGTACAATCTATCGCCTTTGGCGTGTGCAAAATCAATATTGCTACGGATACTAGACTTTTATGGACCCGAGTGCATAGGGAATTTTTCAGAGACATTCCAGAGCTTTTTGATCCAGTAATCCCAGGGAAGGTCTATATGGAAGAATATGAGAAATTTATGCTGGAGAAATTCGATCTGTTCAAAGCCACTGGAAAATCAAGTCAATTAAAACATTAAAAATAACACAATGGAACATCGGTCTTCTTTGCAGGTAAAAGCAAAATCCAATACACAAGTCTATCATCATATTACGCCAAAAACAGCAAATTGGAACTACCTTAATTTTGAGGCCAGGCTTATGAATAAAGGGGAAACTTGGCAACACAATACCCAAGATAATGAAATGGTGATCGTTCTATTGGGAGGGAATTTTAAGGTGGAAAGTGACCCAGGTAATTGGGAGACCAAAAACGGTAGAAAAGATGTTTTTAGTGGAATTGCCCACACACTTTACTTGTCTCGAAACACCACATTTACCTTAACGGCAATGAGCGATACTTTGGATATTGCCTATGGATGGTGCAAAACTAATGAGGATTTTCCGGCGAAATTTGTGACCCCGGAAGTAACCCCAGTAGTTATTTTCGGGGGAGACAATGCCACTAGGCAGTTTAATGACCTAGTTCCTCCAGGATTTGGTTGCAGCAAAATTGTAGTTCGTGAAGTATATACGCCTTCTGGAAATTGGAGTTCCTTTCCAGCTCATAAACACGATGAGCGAAGGTTGGACGATCAGGGAAATGTATTGGAACCCATCCAGGAGGAAACCTATTTTTATAAGTTCCAAAAACCGGAAGCCTATGCCATTCAACAAGTGTATACCAAAGACAGGTCTTTGGACGAGATTGTAAGGCCAAGACACAATGATGTGGTGATGATTCCCAAAGGATTCCACCCTGTGGTGGCAGAACACGGTTTTCATTGTTACTATCTAAATTTTTTAGCGGGTACTGACCAATGTCTCGCCAATACTACCGACCCCGACCATGAATGGATATATGATTCCTGGACCTCAAAAGATAAAAGATTGCCCTTGGTAACGGCTGAAATGAACAACACCAAAAATTGAAAAATGGACAAGAAAAAATTTGATGTCATCACTTTTGGGAGGTCGTCCATTGATCTGTATTCGCAAAATATAGGAGCTCCGTTCAGCGAAATTAAAGGATTTGATGCCTTTGTGGGAGGTTCTCCCCTAAATATTGCCGTAGGCTGTGCAAGATTGGGGGTTAACGCGAGTCTGTTGACAGCCGTTGGAAATGATAAGGTAGGCGATTTTATTCTCGATTTTTTAAATGAAGAAGGGGTAAATACCCAATTTATTCCAGTGAAAAATGGGACTAGGAGTAGTGCTGTTGTTTTGGGAATAGAACCTCCGGATAAATTCCCACTAGTTTATTATCGGGATAATGCTGCCGATAGTCAAGTTGATATAGATGATGTAGACAAGGCCCGCATACCCGAGCATAAAATATTATTGATAAACGGTACCGCGCTTAATGTAGAGCCTACAAGAAGTGCCACCTTTTACGCTACTGAAATTGCCAATAAGAATAAGGTAGATGTAGTGTTGGATCTCGACTTTAGAGCGGACCAATGGCATGATTATCGGGCATTTGGACTTACCGTTAGGGCAATTCTGCCTAGGGTAAAAATTGCGATTGGTACTGAAGAGGAAATTTTGGCAGCAACCATGAGCCATGCTTCCCAAGTTACGATTAAAGATCAGCAGATTTCTGCACCGGAAATTAAGGGGGATATATCGGCCTCCATAAAACAACTTCTTGCATCGGGGATAGAAACATTGATTGTAAAGCAAGGGGAAAAAGGGGCCACTATTTATCATAAGGATGGAGTGGCCCAGCAGGTAGACGGATTTCCTGTTGAGGTGCTAAATGTTTTGGGAGCGGGAGATGCTTTTGCAAGCGGATTTTTATATGGGATTCTTCAAGGTTGGGACCTATGGAAGGCGTGCCGAATGGGGAATGCCAGTGGGGCACAGCTAGTGACCAAAAAAGGATGTGCCAATTTTATGCCCACTTTAAAGGAATCTATGAGATTTATAGCTGAAAAAGGCGGATTTTAATAAAAAGATCATGAAAACAAAAAGACTTACTGTTAGCCAGGCAACTATAGAATATCTAAAAAATCAATATGTGGAACGCGATGGGGAACAAAATCGTTTTTTCGCGGGTTGTCTAGGTATTTTCGGACATGGGAATGTAGCAGGAATAGGACAGGCTTTACACCAAAACCCAGATTTCCCGTTTTATGTTTCCAGAAACGAACAGGGAATGGTACATACCGCAGCGGCCTTTGCCAAAGTGAAAAATAGATTGCAGACTTTTGTTTGTACCTCATCTATAGGTCCGGGAGCTACCAATATGATTACCGGTGCCGCCGCAGCTACGATCAATAGAATCCCGGTATTGCTGCTTCCAGGGGATATTTTTGCAACAAGACAGGTAGCTCCGGTATTGCAACAGCTGGAATCTGGCCATACACAGGACATTTCTGTTAACGATGCTTTTAAGCCTGTTTCCAAATATTGGGATAGAATTAATAGACCAGAACAACTTATTACGGCATTACCCGAAGTGATGCGGGTACTTACCTCCCCTTCGGAAACCGGTGCAGTTACCCTTTGCCTACCACAAGATGTTCAGGCGGAAGCCTATGATTTTCCAGAGGAAATGTTCAGGAAACGGGTGTGGTATATCGGAAGACCCATGCCCGATCAGAGACTCTTGGAAAGGGCCATTTCGCTAATTAAAAACAGCAAGCGCCCACTAATTATTGCAGGTGGTGGAGCCATTTATAGCGGGGCTACAGAAATCTTAAAAAAATTGGTCAATACCACTGGGATTCCCGTTGCAGAAACCTTTGCAGGCAAAGGATCCCTGGATTTTAATGAACCGCAGAACTTAGGTGCAGTGGGCGTAACCGGCACCCCAGGAGCAATTGCCATTGCCAAGGAGGCCGATGTGGTTATCGGTATTGGAACCCGATATAGCGATTTCACCACTATTTCCAAATCGGCTTTTCAAGACCCAGAGGTGCAATTTATAAATATCAATATTTCTGAATTCGACTCCTTTAAACACGGGGCTCTTCCATTGGTAGGGGATGCCAAGGCTATATTAGAAGTTATGGAAAGAGAGCTCTCCCAATTTAAGGTCGATAAAGAATATCGCCAAAAAGTGGAGGAGTACACTAAAAGTTGGGACAGTTTTGTTTCGGAAATTTATGCAGAGAAAAATGAGATTCCGGCTTTTCAAGGAGAAGTAATAGGCGCAGTGAATACCTTTTCCGATGCAGAAGATATTGTGGTCTGTGCAGCAGGTAGCCTACCCGGAGACCTTCATAAACTATGGCGCACCAGAGATCCTAAAGGGTTTCACCTAGAATATGGGTATTCCTGTATGGGCTATGAGATTGCAGGCGGTCTGGGAGCAAAAATGGCGAGGCCAAATAGCGAAATCTATGTAATGGTCGGTGACGGAAGCTACCTAATGATGTCCCAAGAAATAGTTACCTCTATACAAGAGAAACAAAAACTGACCATCATTCTATTGAACAACGACGGGTATTCTAGCATTGGAAGCTTATCCAGTTCCTTGGGTAGTGAAGGATTTGGGACCTATTACCGATACAGAAACGAGGATACCCATCAGTTAGATGGGGAGCTGTTGCCTGTAGATTATGCTGCCAATGCTGCAAGTATGGGTGCCCATGTTATTAAAACTAAAAACTTGAAGGAATTTAATGCCGCCCTAAAAAAAGCCAAAACCATAGAAACAACGACCTTAATTTATATAGAGGTGGATAGGAAAAAGGCAGTTCCGGGATTTGCCTGGTGGGATGTTGCCGTAGCAGAAGTATCGGAGAAAGATGCCGTTAAGCAGTCCCTAAAATCATACAGGGAGAATAAGAAGTCACAAAAATATTATTTGTAGAATTTAACAACCAAACAACCAAACAACCAAACAACCAAACAACCAAGCAACCCACCCACTCTATGGATACCAATCTGATGATTATTTTAAGCTCTTTCCTCCTTTTTACTGGAGGGGTTGCCTTCTTTACCTGGTATAGTCTCAGGAAAACCGACTTGGCCTCCTTAGATGGTTATTACTTGGGCGGTAGAAGTTTAACGGGTGTAGTGATCGCAGGGTCTATGTTGCTCACTAATATTTCCTCAGAGCACCTTATAGGGATGAACGGGAATTCTTATGTGAACGGTTTTATTGTAATTGCTTGGGAAGTTACCTCGTCCATAGCCTTAGTTATAGCCGCAATATTTTTTGTTCCCAAGTACCTGAAAATGGGCTTGACAACCATTCCACAGTTTTTGGAAAAAAGATTTGATGGCGCAACTAGGACCATGGTAGCAGCCATTCTTATTTTCTCCTTTGTGGTAACGCTGTTGCCCATTGTGCTCTATTCTGGGGCTATTGGTATAGAGAGCCTATTTGGGGTGTCTGAAGCTTTGGGAGTAGACAAAACGGAGGGCCTTTGGATTACCGTAGTGGTGATAGGAGTAATTGGATCCATATATGCCATTTTTGGTGGTTTAAAAGCAGTGGCCTATTCGGATACCATAAATGGAATTGGACTTTTGTTAGGGGGCTTATTGATACCAATTTTAGCCCTGATGGCAATTGGAGACAATAATATTGTGGACGGATTGGTAAAAGTATACAAATATGCCCCTGAGAAGTTTAATGTAGTGGGAGCCCGAGATTCTGTTTTGCCTTTTGAAGTATTATTTACAGGCTTAATTATTAATCAGCTTTATTTCTGGGGGATGAATCAAACAATCATCCAAAGGGCACTAGGCGCAAAAAATCTAAAAGAGGCCCAAAAAGGATTGTTGTTGACCGGACTTTTTAAAATTCTGATTCCCTTGGTAATTATACTCCCGGGAGTAATTTGCTACTACTACTTTCAAGACACCTATTTTGACCAGCAAGATTCCGTTTATCCCCAATTGGTAAAAAAAGTATTGCCTGTGTGGTTAATCGGGTTTTTTGCCGCGGTAATCTTGGGAGCAGTTCTAAGTACTTTTAATTCTGTACTGAATTCGGTGGCTACTTTGTTCAGTATGGATATTTACAAGAAGCATATTGCAAAAAATGTCAGTGATATTAAACTGGTGAGAATTGGGAAGCTTACTTCTGCAATATTGGCCGTAATAGCCATTTTTGCAGCCCCAATGGTGGCAAATGCTTCGGACGGATTGTATCAATTGCTACAGGAGTTGAACGGAATTTTCTTTATTCCCATCGCGTCCATTCTTTTAGCAGGCTTCTTTATGAAAAAAGTGTCCGCCACAGGAGCAAAATCGGCGCTGATATTCGGACTGTGTTTTTACACATTTATGACATGGGGCTATACGAGCCACGGGATTCATTTTGTACATCTCTGGGGAATAGAATTTGTATTGAATGTCGCCATTATGTATGCAGTTTCCCATTTTTATCCCAATTCCAATACTTACGAAATTACAGATGTTGGGGCAGTGAACCTAACTGCTTGGAAGTACACTGTTCCTGTGTCTATTGGTTTGTGTGCTGTTACCGTTCTAATTTATGTGTTGTTGTGGAACAACTAAATATTGATGATATCTAATTTTAAAATACTAGGAAAATGAACATATTAAAAAATTATATCGATGGAGTTTGGACCTCAAGTGACTCCAAGGAAACAAGAGAAGTGGTGAACCCTGCAACACAGGAGGTTTTGGCAAAGGTACCCTATGGTGCTGGTACCGTTAAGGATGTGGATCTGGCCGTGCATGCTGCTTCCAAGGCGTATAAGGAATGGAGTAAGGTTCCTGTACTTAAACGGGTGCAGGTATTGTACAAATTAAAAACTTTGATGGAAGAAAATACGGAATCCTTGGCCGAAACCATTACCAAGGAATCCGGAAAGACGTATGGGGAATCGGTCGGAGAAATCCAAAGGGCCATAGAGAATATTGAGGTTGCTTGTGGGACTCCAATGTTGATCGCCGGGGACGTAATAGAAGATATCGCCACAGGAATAGATGAAATGATGATAAGGCAGCCTTTGGGAGTGGCAGCCTGTATTACTCCTTTCAATTTTCCAAGTATGATCGTTTTTTGGTTCCTTCCTTATGCCATAGCTACAGGGAATGCCTTTGTCGTAAAACCTTCGGAGAAAGTGCCGCTGACTATGATGAAGATTTTCGAATTGATCGATCAATTAGACCTTCCAAAAGGACTCGTTAGTTTGGTTCATGGAGGCAAGGATTCTGTAGATGCTATTTTGGAGCATCCAGCGGTAAAAGCCATAAGTTTCGTAGGGAGTACCCCAGTAGCCAGATATATTTATTCCAAGGGAACCGCAAACGGAAAAAGAGTTCAGGCACAGGGCGGGGCTAAAAATCCTGTAGTAATACTACCCGATGCCGATATAGAAATGTCTGCAAAAATCATTGCGGATTCCGTTTATGGCTGTGCTGGCCAAAGGTGTTTGGCGGCCTCCACCATAATAACCGTCGACGATCATAAAAGAGAAATAAAGGATGCCCTTTATGAAGCGGTAAAATCCCGGACCACTGGGTATGGCCTAGATAAGGATATAAATATGGGACCGGTCATTACTCCTGAGAGCAAAAAAAGAATCCAAGGTCTAATTCAGAAAGGGATTGATGAAGGGGCCAAATTGCTTTTAGATGGTAGAAATACCAGTATTTCCGGATATGAGAACGGAAATTTCCTAACCCCTACCATTTTAGAAAATGTGGCCTTGGATAAAGAGCTCATTAAAACAGAGATTTTTGGTCCAGTGATGAGCTTGATATCGATGAAAAATATTGATGAGGCACTACAATTTGTTAACAGTGGAAGTTATGGAAATATGGCTTGTTTGTTTACGGGAAGTGGGGCCAATGCCAGAAAATTCAGGAACGAGGCCGATGCAGGGAATATTGGTATAAACATAGGTGTAGCCGCTCCAATGGCACAATTCCCTTTTAGCGGATGGAAGGACAGCTTTTTTGGGGATCTGCACGGGCAAGGGAAACACGCTATTGAATTCTTTACCCAGACCAAAGTAATCATTGAAAGATGGCCGAATATTTGGTCTAGAAAATTTTAATTGGAAAATAGGATGATGAAAATCGCGAATGCTCCTTGTTCATGGGGAGCCCTGGAATTTGATCTAGAGGAGAAATCTGAAGAAATAGGTTTTAAACAGGTTTTGGATGAAATAAAGGAAACTGGATATATAGGAACTGAACTTGGGGACTGGGGGTTTATGCCCACAGATCCAAGTAAATTAAAAGCGGAACTACACAACAGGAAACTGTCGCTTTTAGGAGCCTTCGTTCCTGTTGCTTTGGTCGACGAGACCATGCACAACAAAGGGGTAGATACGGCACTAAAAGTAGCTCAGCTGATGCATAATGCCGGATATAAAGATGCCTTTGTGGTATTGGCGGATGATAATGGATCTGTAGCCGAGCGGACTAAAAATGCGGGGAGGATAACCCCTAAAATGGGACTCACTAAAGCGCAATGGCGCGTATATGCTTTAGGGGCGGAAAAGATTGCCAAGGCCGTTAAGGAGGCTTATGGAATCCGCACCGTTTTTCACCATCACTGTGCTGGGTATGTTGAAACTCCAGAAGAAATAGATCAATTGATGGCCATGACCGATCCTAAATTGCTAGGACTGTGTTTGGATATGGGACATTATGCGTTTGGTGGAGGTGATCCAGTAGAGGCTCTAAAAAAGTATGGAGAAAGGATATGGCATGTACACTTTAAAGATTATAGTCCAGTTGCAGCCAAGGCCTCAGAAGCTGTTGATGGCGATTATTTTGATGCTATTAAGCGAGGGGTGTTTTGTGAACTGGGGAAAGGAAATGTAGATTTTAAAGCTGTAGTAAGTCTGTTAAAGGAAAAAGGATACAAAGATTGGATCGTAGTGGAACAGGACGTATTGCCAGGGATGGGCAATCCCAAAGAATGTGCCCAAGCCAATAGGAATTATTTAAAAACCTTAGGGCTCTAATTGAAGGAAAATTGAAGAAATAATCATAAATAAAATTAAACCTATGACGAAAGTTAAATTTGCCTTGGCAGGGATGGGGAGAATTGGGAAGATTCATTTGGAGAACCTGCTTCAGATGGAACAGGTTGAGGTGGTTGCAGTAATGGATCCAATGGAAGAATGTAGGGAATATGCCAGGGAAAGGAATATTTCTAATATAACAAAGACCTTCGAGGACCTGTTGACCATTACCCCATTCGATGCTGTTATCATCTGTTCGCCCACGGATACCCATGCCAATTATGTTGAATTGGCAGCAAAAGCGGGGGTCCATGTGTTCTGTGAAAAACCTTTGGACCTTTCCTTGCAGCGAGTAATGGAAGTTCTTGATGTCGTAGAAAAAGCAAATATTAAATTGATGCTGGGTTTTAACCGCAGATTTGATAAAGAATTTAGAAAGGTACATGAGCTGGTAAAGGAAGGAGCCGTAGGACAACCCCATTTGGTGAAAATTACTAGTCGAGATCCTGGAGCACCCCCTATAAGTTATATAGAAAAGTCTGGAGGTCTTTTTCTGGATATGACCATCCATGATTTTGATATGGCCAGATATGTGGTGGGTAAGGAAGTGATTGAGGTCTATGCGAAAGGGGCGGTTCTTATAGATCCATCCATTGGAGAGGCCGGCGATATAGATACCGCAGTAGTTACTTTGACCTATGAGGATGGAACTATGGCCATTATAGACAATAGTAGGAAGGCGGCCTATGGTTATGATCAACGGATAGAAGTGTTTGGATCTGAGGGCATGGTGCAGGCCAATAATAATTTTATGGATTCCCATCGTCTTTATACAAATAAAGGTATTCAGGCAGCCCTGCCCTTGCATTTTTTCTTAGAAAGGTATGCAGCAGCTTATAAAACGGAAATGCTCGATTTTGTGAACAGCCTAAAAAATGGAGCGCTAGTCCCGGTTGGTGGTAAAGATGGACTTATGTCTTTACAAATTGGCTTGGCAGCCATAAAATCTATCAAGGAAAATAGGCCGGTTCGGATTGATGAAGTAGCGATTTAATACATTCTTAATTATGGTTGTACTAAATCAATATTATTTTAAAATAACTGATTATAAATTCCGATTAAAACTTAAAATTTTGTTAAATTGTAAGATATTATAAAATATAATTAAAAATTAAACCAAGAATTATTTACGGCAAGTTTTGAGGTTGAAGCCATTGATTACGTGTTTATAGCGGTCAATGAGACCTGCAAAATGGACTTTAAAATTAACGAAGGACAAATAACAATTAACTAAACAAACCAACTGCTAATGAAGTAGACTTTCTAAGATTTAAGTAAATCACATTCTTGGGCTAACCACCTATTTTATAGGATGTGACACAAAGAATTCGGAATGTGAACTAACACTTCCTAATAAAATGTGATTAAAGTTATTAACCACCAAAACCATTTTAAAAATATGAAAAACCAAATTAAGTTGGGGAGGGAATCCCATTTTCGGCTACACTATCATTTAAAAATGAAACTTTTTACACTGTTACTGTTGACTGTTTCGATTTTTCAAATTCATGCCATCGAACCCTATGGTCCGAAGACCAAAATCACTTTGAATCTTGAGAATGTAAGTCTCGAAAATGCATTGAACAAAATTGAGTCGCTTACAGAATTCAAATTCACATACAATAATAAGGAGGTGAATTATAAAAAAATTGTCTCTGTAAGTGCTGATAAAGAATTGGTAACTACAATTTTGGAAAGACTTTTTTTAAAGATGGACATTACCTATGAGGTATTGGATAAACAGATTGTTCTTAAGCCTGAAAAAAATGATTCTTCCAAGACCAATGATGATGTGAGAAAAATAGATGCTTATCAGCAGTTTAACGTTGATGGCACCATCTTGGATAGTAATGGCAATCCTTTGCCAGGGGCAAACGTTCTGGAAAAAGGAACCACCAACGGGACACAATCCGATTTTAATGGTAATTTTTCTATAAATGTTAGTAGTCAGAATGCTATTCTAGTGATATCCTATATTGGATATACAGGTAAGGAATTCGCTGTAAATAGTCAATCAAATGTTTCGATTAGCCTAGAAGAAAGTGCTACGGGCTTAAACGAAGTTGTGGTAACGGCATTGGGCATTACCAGAGCTGAGAAGAAGATTGGTTACGCCACCCAAAAAATGGATGTAGAGATTATTGAGGAAATAAATGCTCCCAACGTGGGAAATTTATTTACTGGTCAGGTAGCCGGATTAACTGTAAGCAATCCCACCGGTTTGTTTCAAAAGCCGTCTTTTTCCCTTAGGGGCAAATCACCCTTAATTGTTATAGATGGTATAGCTGTTGAAACCGATTTTTATGATGTTTCTGCCAATAATATAGCCAATATAAACGTCTTAAAAGGAACAACGGCCTCGGCACTTTACGGATCTAGAGGTAGAAATGGTGCCATATTAATAACGACCAAGAATGCCAAAGTAGATGGTTTAGAAATTTCGGTTTCCCATAATACTATGGTTTCTGCTGGCTTTACTGTTTTTCCAGAAACGCAAAGTGAGTATGGTAATGGCTCTAATGGAAAATATGAATTCTGGGATGGTAAGGATGGTGGTATTTCCGATGGGGATATGATCTGGGGTCCTAAGTTTGAACCTGGAGTTATGGTCTCTCAATGGAACAGTCCTATATTGGACAATGTTTCTGGTGAATCTATTCCTTGGTGGGGTGATGTCTATGGAACTCAATATGATGATAAATCACGTTATTCCAGAGTGCCGACCCCTTGGCAATATCATGATAACCTTAAGGATTTCATGGGAACAGGATATATTTCCAGCACTGATTTTTCTATTGCAAGCAAGTCCGAAAAAGGGTCGTTCCGTTTGTCCGGAAATTATTCCGACCAAAAGGATAGAGTGCCCAATTCGGGACTTAAAACAGGAGGGTTGACTTTTAAATCGACGACCAACCTTTCCAAATCACTTACTTTGGATAGTAAATTATCCTATAATAAAGTGTATTCCCCTAACTATCCTAGGCATGGATACGGTCCAAAAAACCATATGTATACCATTCTAATTTGGATGGGAGATGATGTTAACGGTAAAGAATTAAGAGATCATATGTATATTCCTGGACAGGAAGGATATAGGCAAGCCAACTATAACTACGCTTGGTATAATAACGTTTATTTTGCTGCCAACGAATTGAATCAAAAATACGATGCAGACTTGATCAATGCCCAGATGGTGTTGAAATACAATATAGCCGAAGGGCTTAATTTGCAAGGAAGAGCTTCAGCTGTAATGCAAGATATTTTTGAGGATAGACAAAGCCCTAAGACTTATTTAAACTATGGAGACGCTAGGGAAGGGGATTACAAAACGTGGAATTCGAAAAGATTGACTGTAGATTATGATATCTTGGCCTCCTATACAAAATCCTTGACCGAAGATATTTCCTTCGATGTTAACGCCGGTGCTTCTACATTTTATAGAAAATACCACCAAGAATATAACTCTACTGATGGCCTTGTTGTTCCATTTGTGTATAGTCTTAATAATACTAGTGGAAATATTGCTGGGACCACCTATTACGAGGAAAGAGCAACCAATAGTGTCTATGCTACTTTGGGGTTAGATCTTTATGATGCAGTATTTTTAACCGCAGCTGCGAGAAACGACTGGTCTTCCACTTTGCCGAAGGAAAACCGTTCTTATTTTTATCCATCGGTTTCTTTAAGTACAGTGATTTCCAATTATTTAACCATGCCAAAAGCCGTGGATTATTTAAAGCTATATGGGTCATGGGCAAAAGTGTCTAGTGATTTAAACCCGTATAGTATATCATCATACTATACCAATAGTGGGGTGTTTGGAGGAAATATAAGATTGCAATATCCCAACGGATTGGTAAATTCCAATATAGAGCCCGAAAGTTCAAACTCGTTTGAGCTTGGTTTAAGTTCAGCATTTTTAAAGAATAGGATTGGTTTAGATCTAACTTATTACAATGTAGTAGACACCAATCAAATTATAGATTTGCCTATTTCCAACACCTCGGGATTTGAAAACAGAAAGGTAAATGGTAATGAATATACGACCAATGGTTTTGAAATGGTCCTTAATGCCAAGCCAATAATTACGGATAACTTCTCCTGGAACGTAACGGCCAACTGGAGTAGACAGGTTAAGAAACTTACGGAGATATATGAGGACAATACCACTTATAATAACCTTAGGCTAAACGATAGGGCAGATAGTTATTATGCTACAGTGTGGCAAAAGTCGGCTGATGGCGATTTAATTTTAGGGACTAATGGAATGCCTATTAGAGATAGTTACCCACAGCTTTTGGGACATAATGATCCCAGTTGGACCTTGGGTCTGCAAAATAGTTTTAAATATAAAAAGTTAACTGTTAATGTTGGTATAGACGGTGTTTGGGGTGGTTTAATCCGTTCATTGACCGTTGAGAAAATGTGGTGGGGTGGTAAGCACCCTTATTCTACCGAATTTAGAGATGCAGAATACGCTGCCGGGGTACCAGTTTATGTTCCGGAGGGGGTACAGGTTACAGGTGGTGACTTGGTGCAGGACGTAAATGGGGAGGTAATTTCAGATACTAGGACATACGCCCAAAATACAACTGCGGTTAGCTGGCAATCCTGGTCTCAGCAATATCCCTACAGAGCAGCTGTGACTTACAAGGAAAATAAAAAGTTTGCCAATATTTTTGACAGAAGCTTTTTTAAATTGAGAACGCTATCCTTCAAATATGATTTTACCGATTTGGCCAACATCAATGGGGTTAAGAACTTAGATGTGACCTTTAGTGGATACAACCTGTTGGAATGGAAGAAAGCTGATATTATTGATCCAGATTTTGGGAACGATAACAACTTACAAGATCCTTCCACGAGATACATAGGTATAGGCGTTAATGTTAAATTTTAGAAAAAGACAAAAAATGAAAAAAATAGGAATTTTATTCAGCCTAACTGTATTGATGGCACTTACAGGATGTCAAGATCTTGCAGATTTAAACGAGAACCCCAATAATGTTAGTGAAACACATCCACAACTATTATTGACCAATATTGCAGCTAATGCTTTTAGCGTAAATGGTACAGGGTCCTTATATGCTACACGAATTTTGGTGCAAACCGATGGTGAAAACAGCAATCAAATTTATAGCTGGGACCGCGCTAGTTTTAATGATTATAATATGCTCGGGGAAGTTACTAAAATGATGCAGGAGGCAGAGCGGATTGAAAGTGATGAATACATAGCCTTGGCCAAATTTTTTAGAGCATATTACTTCTACAACCTTAGTCTTACATTTGGGGATATCCCTTATAGTGAAGCTCTTATGGGAGAAGTGGAAGAGAAATATCTGCCTAAGTACGATACCCAAAAGGAGATTTTTGTTGGAATCCTAAATGAGTTGTCAGAAGCCAATGATCTTTTGGAAGGCAATACAAACATTATCGCTGGAGATGTTATTTTTGGAGGTAATACGGCTAAATGGCAAAAACTTGTTAATTCTTTTAGGCTAAAAGTCCTTATGACCTTGTCTAAAAAAGAAGGGGATGCGGACTTGAACGTACAAAGTACCTTTGCCAGTATATACAATAGCCAGCCCATAATGGTTTCCAACGAGGACAATGGTCAGTTGGTCTTTCTAGATGAGGAAGGAAGTAGATATTCAGAATTTAACTCCAGTAGTTATGGGTCAGGAATGTATATGTCCTCTACCTTTATAGAAAGGTTACAGGATAGACAAGATCCACGATTATTTATTTATTGTGGACAGACTAAAAATGCCAAGGAAGCCGGACTCGAAATTGATGATTTCTCAGCCTATGAAGGCGGTGATCCTTTAGCGCCTTATGCTGAGGTAAATGACAAGGCTGCAGCAGGTGATGTCTCCAAAGTAAATTTGAGATATACGACAGATCCTACAACCGAGCCTCACAATTTAATGGGGTATTGGGAATTGGAGTTTGTATTGGCCGAAGCCTCCGTACGCGGATGGATAACCACTGATGCAAAGGAGCATTATGAAAATGGGGTAAAATCTTCATTTAGTTTTTATAACGATTTTGCTAAGAATTTTGAATCCTATGTAGAGCCTGCGGATGCGGATGCGTATCTTTTGGGAACTGAAGTTGCTTTCGATAATGCGCTTTCCACCGAGGTTAAGCTAGAGCTTATTTTAACCCAGAAGTATTTTACTTCCTTTTTGCAATCAGGATGGAGAGCTTATTTTGACCATTTAAGGACAGGATACCCCACCTTCTCTTATTTGCCAGGTGCTACTCCTCCTACCCGATGGATGTACCCAAATTCAGAGTATCTCAACAATACTGCAAACGTATCCGCAGCCATTGAAAGACAGTTTGGGACGGGGAATGATAATATTCGTGTAATACCATGGTGGTTGGAATAATTTCTGACACCATATAAATTTGAATACCTATAGGGAAACTAGGTCATAGGGAAATTTTAAGTGTCTATAGTGGATGTCACCATTAAGAATTAAAAGGACAATTACGTTTATGTAGAATTTAATAGATCATAGGGATCCTTTCCCTATGGTCTTTTGATTAAATTATATTTCTATTCCCAAAAATAAGAGGTGATATATTTCTTATTTCATAGAATATAAGCTTGAAATTTTAGATATACAACCAAACCAAAACCAAGTAAATAGTTATGAGTAAAGGAGTTAAGTATAAGAAAATGGATAAATCCTATTTTGAATCCAGGGAACTAAAGCGTCATGCTGGGGTCTGGTCGCTATGGGCCTTAGGAGTAGGGGCAGTTATTTCTGGGCATTTCTCCGGATGGAACCTGGGATTGGCCTCCGGCGGGTGGGGAGGTATGTTTGTCGCCGCTTGTATTGTAGCGGTAATGTACGTTGGTCTTACCCAGAGTGTTGCCGAGATGTCTCCCGCCCTGCCACATACTGGGGGAGCATATTCTTTTGCAAGATCGGCCATGGGACCCTGGGGTGGATTTTTCACAGGACTGGTAGAAAATTTGGAGTTTATCCTTACACCAGCCGTTATCGTTTTTTTTCTCAGTAACTATATGCAGGGAATCTTTGGTACTGACCCAGATATGCTGCCTTTTTGGTGGTTTGGATTCTATACTGTCTTTACCTTATTGAATATTGTAGGTGTAGAACTTTCTTTTCGATTTACCGTGGCCCTAACCTTACTGGCTCTGGGATGCTTGGTTGTATTTTGGGTGTCATCTATCGGTAGTGCCGATTTCACGACGTACGCGTTGGACATAAAAATGGGTGCCGATGGTAATGCCGAGCATTTACCAGGAGGAGGTGGCTCCTTATTCCCTATGGGATGGGAAGGAGCGCTCAAGGCTATGCCTTTTGCAGTATGGCTGTTTTTGGCTATTGAGCAATTGCCCTTAGCTGCCGAAGAATCTGTGGATCCCAAAAAAGATATGCCCAAGGGACTGACTTATGGGATTATCACGTTGATCATTTCAGCCTTTTTAATTATTTGGCTCAATGCCTCTATACCTTTGGGGTCTTTTGCCCTTTCTCAATCTGGAGAACCCTTATTGGACGGATTTAAAGTACTGTATGGGGATAATATAGCTAAGCTCTTGGCCTTGGTCGCATCAATTGGCCTATTGGCATCTTTCCATACTATAATTTTTGCTTTTGGTAGACAAATCTATTCCTTGTCCAGGGCAGGATATTTTCCGGTAATGCTATCCTTGACACATAGTAAAAGAAAAACACCCTATACCGCTTTGATTCTGGGCTCGTTAATTGGATTTGTGGTTTTAATGGTCACTAAATTTCTGGCCGGTAATGAAAGCGAGGTTTTTATTGGAGGTGCTTTGCTTAACATTGCGGTCTTTAGCGCCATGTTATCCTATATTCTTCAGTGTGGTTCCTTTTTGTTATTAAGGAAGAATAAGCCAGATCTGGAAAGACCTTATGTTAGCCCATTTGGGAAATTCGGCGCCTGGACCACTATTTTTCTCGCCAGTCTAATCATTTATTTTCAACTGCAAGATCAATCTTATAGAACTGCCGTTTTTATATCCATGGCTTATTTGGTAATAGGCTTGGTTTACTTTGGGATTAAAGGTAGGCACCGATTGATACTCTCTCCTGAGGAAGAATTTGCCTTAGAACACGAAACTAAAAAGTCATTGGTAATTAAATAAGTTTTGTGACGTTAATTGGACATAAATAAATAATTTTATAGAAGAGGTGGGATTAGAATATGTATTCGCAAATGCTCATAAACTACTTATAAATATACAAGGGAGAGAGGTTAACAACTGTTCCTGATAGGTATAGAACCACCTTTTTAAAACCAACTAAATACAACCAGATGCATAAGGATGAACATAAAATGACCATAGAATCGGTTAAAAGTTATATTAAAGAACATCAAATTGAAAATATAAAGTTGGCCGTTGTCGATGTTGATGGCGTTCTCCGAGGGAAATACGTACATTCAAAAAAGTTTCTTTCCGCATTGGATAAGGGATTTGGATTTTGCAGTGTTGTCTTTGGTTGGGATTCCAATGATGTTTTATATAAGAATGATTCCTTTACCGGTTGGGCAGATGGCTTTACAGATGCAAAAGCTACAATAGATGCGTCCAGTATGAGGATTTTACCGACGGAAGATTACAAGTCCGTCATTTTGTTAGTAGATTTTTCGGAGAGCAAAGCCGCCAGTGTTTGTCCTAGATCCATACTTCGTAAAACCTTGGATAGATTGGAGAAGATTGGATTTAAGGCCAGTGCATCCTTTGAGTTTGAATTTTTCTTATTCACTGAAACCCCGAAATCCATTCGCGATAAAAATTACCATAATTTGGAACCTATGACGCCTGGAAATTTTGGATATTCCATATTGCGGAGTTCTACCCACGCCAATTATTATCATGAAATAATGGAGCTTTCCCAACAGATGGGTATGCCTTTGGAAGGACTCCATACCGAGACGGGTGCGGGGGTGCTTGAAGGTGCACTTGAATATTCCGAAGCGTTAAGGGCAGCTGATAATGGTGCTTTGTTTAAAAACTTTGTGAAGGTTTGGGCACAGCAACATAATTTAATGGCCTGTTTCATGGCCAAGTGGTCTTCAAATTATCCAGGGCAATCTGGACACATCCATATTTCATTGCAAAATAGGGACGGCTCATCTGCATTTTATGATGATAGTAAGTCCGAAGGCATCTCCGATGTTATGCGATGGTTTATTGGGGGACAACAAAAATTAATGCCCGAATTATTGGCCATGGTGGCCTCTACATGCAATAGTTATACGCGTCTTATTCCAGGTTTTTGGGCTCCTACAGCTGCTTCCTGGGGTATGGACAATAGAACATGTGCCCTTAGGGCCATCACGGGATCGGAAAAATGCCAAAGAGTGGAATATAGGGTGTCTGCCGCTGATATTAATCCATACTTGGCACTTGCTGCTGCTATTGGTTCTGGCTTGTGGGGCATAGAGCATAAAATAGAACCTACCAAGGCGGTAAAAGGAAACGCCTACGATGTAGATTTCTCTCAGGAGCTTCAGTTGCCTAGGACCTTATCCCATGCTGCCGAAAAACTTAAGAATTCTAAAATTGCTCGAGACTTGTTTGGCGATATGTTTGTAGATCATTATTCCTATACCCGACTTTGGGAAGATCAACAGCAGCTTGGAGCTATAACAGACTGGCAATTAAAACGTTATTTCGAAATAATATAAAAAAAATGATACATACTATATCACCGATAGACGGATCTATCTATTATACAGCCGAGGAACATGGTCCTAAAGATATTGAGCAGGCGTTAAATTTGGCCGAAAGTGCTTTTCCTATATGGGCCGATCTATCTATTGCTGAACGTGCAACGTATATAACATTGTTCGTTGATGCCATTGTTCAGGACAAAAATGATATTGCTCTTGAAATAACCTGGCAAATGGGGAGGCCCTTGGGGCAATCCCCCGGAGAAATAAAGGGCTTTGCGGACCGAGCTCATTATATGATAAAAGTGGCGGAAGAAGCTTTAAGCGACTATAGGTTAATTGATAAAGACAATCCAGATAAAAGATGGGTAGAGCGTGTTCCAATCGGCGTCGTGAGTGTGTTGAGCCCTTGGAACTATCCTTTTTTGACCTCTGTAAATGCAATTGTCCCAGCTTTAATGGCGGGGAATGTGGTGATTTTAAAACATTCATTCCAAACTCCTTTAGTGGCGGAAAGATATGCTGAAGCCGCAGCCAAGGCCGGATTGCCAAAAGGAGTTTTTCAAATAGTGCACTTGAACCATAAAAATACGGCTCAATTAGTTGGCGATGGTAGAATTAAGGGGGTATACTTTACGGGTTCTGTGAAAGGTGGAATAGCAATTCAAAATTCATTATTGAACAAATTTATTCCCTGTGGTCTGGAACTGGGTGGAAAAGATCCTGCTTATGTAATGGCCGATGCCAATGTAGAACATAGTGTAGAAAATTTGGTGGACGGAGCATTCTTTAATAGTGGTCAATCTTGTTGTGGAATAGAAAGGATTTATGTGCACGAGTCCCTTTACGATAAGTTTGTGGATGGATTTGTAGCCGCTACAAAACAGTACAAGTTAGGGAATCCTTTGCACGCGGAAACCAATCTGGGGCCAATGGTAAAGACCGATGCTGCCAATTACGTAAGAAAACAAATAGCGCAGGCAATGGCTAAAGGTGCAAAGTCGTTGGTACCCGAATCTTTGTTCGCGGCATCTAAAAAAGACAGTCCCTATTTGTCCCCTCATGTACTGGTGAATGTAGATCATAGCATGGAAGTAATGACCGAGGAAAGCTTTGGACCAGTGGTAGGGATAATGAAGGTTAAGAACGATGAGGAAGCAATACGATTAATGAATGATTCCCAATACGGACTTACCGCTTCTTTATGGGGCACCGACATGGATAGGGCTATTAGTTTGGGAAAGAAAATTGAAACAGGTACTGTGTTTATGAACCGCTGCGATTATTTGGACCCAGCCTTAGCATGGACAGGGGTTAAAAATTCTGGCTCTGGCGTTACCTTATCAAAAATGGGCTACGACCATGTTACTCGGGTAAAGTCATTTAATTTTCGAAAAGGGGAATAAAATTTATAAATCAATTTATTGAATTAAAAATAAGAAGTAATGCAGTTAGCAAATACAAATTGGAATTATCCTACCACAATCTGGTTTGGAAATGGTAGGATAAATGAAATAGCACAGGCATGCCAAAAACTGGGAATCAAAAATCCTTTATTTGTGACCGATGATGGTCTGGTGAAATTGGATATAGTAGAAAAAACTATAAACATATTAAAAAAGGAAGGGTTTAGTTTTACGGTATACAGTGATGTACAAGGAAATCCTACCGAAAAAAATGTGGTAAATGGAGTGGCCCACTACATAAAGAATAATCATGATGGGGTCATTGCTTTTGGGGGTGGTTCTGCTATTGATGCCGCCAAGACAATCGCTTTTATGTCTGGACAGACAAGGTCTCTTTGGGATTTTGAAGATGTGGGCGACAATTGGAGTTATGCCGACCTCTCCGGAATTGCTCCCATTATAGCGGTCCCAACTACTGCCGGGACAGGTTCTGAGGTGGGTAGGGCATCGGTGATTTTGGATGAAAAATTACACACTAAAAAGATCATTTTTCATCCTAAAATGTTGCCGGGAATAGTGATATCCGATCCCGAATTGACCTTGGACCTGCCTTCACACATCACCGCCTGGACAGGGGTAGATGCTATGGTACATGCTATTGAGGCCTATTGTGCTCCGGGATATCATCCAATGGCGGAAGGTATTGCTATTGAAGCCATCCGTATAATTGCCAACTATTTGCCGATTGCAGTGAAGGACGGAAACAACCTAGAGGCTCGTGGACAAATGCTGGTAGCTGCCTCTATGGGAGCAACGGCCTTTCAAAAAGGACTGGGTTCCGTGCATTCCGTGGCCCATCAATTGGGAGCCATTTACAATAAACAACACGGCTTGCTCAATGCCATCATATTGCCATATGCCTTAAAACAGAATAAGGCGGTTATAGAGGATAAAATGGTGCATTTAAGCAAAGTGCTGGGATTGGAAAAGTGGGGTACAGATGCAATTATCAACTATATAATCAGTCTGAGAAAAGAACTGAATATTCCACATACACTTAAAGAAATCGACATTAATGCTGATAATGCTATTGAAATTGGGGAGATGGCCTATAAAGACCCGTCCACTCCTTCCAATGCTAAGCCAGTAAATGCAAAGGATCTGGAACAGCTTTTTAGGGCTGCGGTATCAGGAAATCTAAATGGATTGTAAGCGTGAAACTATTAATAGTAGAAGGGAATAACGAACAAACACGCCTGCAAAGGGAAGCCTTTGGGATAAGGCCCTATCATCTGATCTTTCAGGAAATGCTAAAGGTTTTGGTTCCTAGGGCGCAGACAGATTTTGCTTTTCCAGCAGATGTGGCAAGTGAATTGCCCACGATATCACAATTGGAAAAATATGATGGTGTGCTGTGGACTGGCAGCTCTCTTAGTGTTTTAGATGATATTCCAGATGTTCAACGGCAATTGAATTTTGCCGATGAGGTTTTTAAAAGCGGCGTACCCTTTTACGGTAGTTGTTGGGGCATGCAGATAGCCACGGTTGTCGCTGGGGGCAAAGTGGCGTTGAGCAAGAAGGGTTTGGAGTTTGGAGTCTCCAAGCCAATAGAAATCACCCCTATTGGAAGGAAAAGTCCATTTTTATCGCACCGTAAGAAGCCGTACTCGGCCCTTTGTATCCATTATGATGAAGTGGCACAAGTACCTGAGAATGCCCTTATTTTGGCTAGTAATTCCCATTCGAAGGTGCAGGCCATGAGCTTCGACTTTAAAAAGGGATCGTTTTTTGGAGTGCAATACCATCCTGAATTTAATACTTCGGAAATGGCGCTGATCGCTACCTTTCTATCCCAAAAATTAATCGATAGTAAGGCTTTTGGATCTATGGAAGACGTTCAGGAATTTTGTTTACTACTGAGAGAGCAGAATGGAATACCAAAAGAAATTATCGATTATCAACTCCATACTCAAGAAATTATGGCTTGGTTGAAGCATTATTTATCAAAATAGTAAAAATGGCGCTGAACAACGGTTTGGGATACCCCAATGGATAGCTGTTTATTTTTTCACTGAAAATCACTTTAAATTCTTTATTTATATTTCTGAAACCTTATTCATGGAGTGATTATGACTATCATCTACCCTAATAGGTTGTTTATTTCTGTTAACCTAACAAGAACCCTAAAATTCATGAATTTTAGGGTTCTTTTCGTTAGAAGCTAGTGCTGTTTATTTTCGTTGGGATACATTTAATACTTCGTGTAACAGGTATTCTAAGAGCCTTGTTTTAATTTTTGGCTTTTAGCGCCATACATTAATTAACCAACTAAATTCAACTCTTTATGAAGATTAAACTAGGTAAATGCCTTTTGCTTGTTGGAGCATTTTTATGTTTTGGGATGGCAGCGGCACAAACGGTTACTGGAAGTGTTTCGGACCAATCCGAAGCCTTGCCAGGGGCGAATGTATTGGTAAAAGGAACGACCAATGGGACCCAAACAGATTTTGATGGTAATTATAGCTTGGACAATGTTAATAGCAATGCGGTATTAGTTTTTAGTTATATAGGGTATAAAACGTTAGAACTACCTGTTAATGGACAATCTACCATAAATGCGGTAATGGAAGTGGATGCTAGTGAATTGGATGAGGTAGTACTGATCGGGTACGGTAGTCAGCGGAAATCCGATCTTACGGGAGCCGTTGGTCAGGTAGGAGCAGAACAGTTGCAGGAGCGTCCGGCTACCTCCCTTAATGAAGCATTGTCCGGGAAGATTGCAGGGGTACAGGTAAACACCAATTCGGGTCGTCCGGGTGGTAAGTCGAATATTAGGGTTAGAGGGTTTAGTTCTATAAACTCTTCAAACAACCCGCTATATGTCATAGATGGAGTGCAGCTACCACAAGGTAATCAGGCTCAGTTTAGTTCAGCTATAGATTATTTAAATCCTAATGATGTAGTATCTATAGAAGTGTTGAAGGATGCTTCCTCAACGGCTATATATGGTGCACGTGGTGCTAACGGTGTTATACTTGTGACCACTAAAAGAGGTCGCGCAGGACAGGGTAGGGTTACTTACGATGTGGATTATAGCGTAAATCAATATGGTCCTAATAGGGCGAAGGCTTTAAATTCCGAACAGTATGCCATGATAGAACAACTTTCTTGGGAGAATACACAAAAATTTGACCCTGACGGATGGGCCGCTGGGGAATATGCCCAATACGAGCCTCGACTAAAAAGAGCTAATCCCAATGTGGCTTATCTGTTCGATAGTAATGGTAAGGCAATCTATGATACCGATTGGTCTAAGGAAGTAGTGCAACATAAATTATCGCAAAACCATCAATTGGGTTTCTCAGGGGGTAATGAAAGAACAACCTATGCCATCTCACTTGGAATTAGAGATGACCAAGGTCTTTTCAAAAATACCTACCTGAAGCGTTATTCAGGAAGGTTTTCTATTGATGATCAGATTAAGACTTGGTTAAAAATCGGAGGTTCTCTAAGCTATAATAACCAGACAGAGAATTTGGCAGATACCAATGACCAAGTACCACGTAGAATGGTTGAGGATTATCCGTTTTACCCTGTTAAGCATACAGGAGGACCATTGGAAGGGTTGTATGCCAATAACAGGGACTATCCCTTTGCGGAGGGTACCCGTAATTCGGTGAACTGGCTTGTTAATAATGAATACATTTTAAATACTCAAACAACGGCTGGAAGTTTTTATACCAATCTTAACTTTACGAAAGAATTGGAAATGAGAACGGTTATTGGGACCAATATACTTACCCAGGAAAACAATGAATTCCGAAATAGTGTTCTAGATAATAATGCGGTAGCCAGAGCACAATCAAGTAACGAAAAGCAAACCTTCTGGTCCATTGAAAACTACTTGACCTATACAAAGAAAATCAATGATAACAATTCATTGACCGCCTTGCTAGGTTTATCTTGGCAACAGTCCAATCAATTCTTTGTCAACGCAGATTCTAGAAATTTCCCTACTGATTTTTTTAAATTCAACAACTTAGGGGCAGGATCAGATAATATAGCGGTACAATCTTTTGCAGACAGGGAAGCCTTAAATTCTTATTTTGGAAGGGTGAACTATAACCTTATGGGCAAGTACCTGTTCACCGTGACGGGTAGGGCCGATGGTTCTTCGAAATTTGGAGACAACAATAAATTTTCCTTTTTCCCATCCGCAGCTGTTGCATGGAGGATTTCGGATGAGGATTTTCTTGTGGATAACGATCTGATTTCCAACCTAAAACTTAGAACAAGTTATGGGGTTACAGGTAACTCCGAAATTCCACCCTATTCTTCCTTATCACTATTGAGTTCCAATTATGCTGCCATTTGGGGCGATAACCGAGTGGGTGGAACTGGGTTAAACCGTTTGGCAAATCCGGATTTGAAATGGGAAAAGACCGCGCAGTACGATGTTGGTTTAGAATTAGGCCTCTTCGATAATAGAATTAGCTTGGAAGCTGATTATTACTACAGGAAAACTACCGATATGCTCTTGGATGCCCCTGTACCACAATCAAGTGGGTATGCCACCATAAGACGGAATGTTGGTTCCATGGAGAACAAGGGTCTTGAACTTGGGTTGTCTACCAAAAACATAGTAACCCCTGATCTAACCTGGACTTCCTCATTCAACATATCCATGAATAGGAACAAGGTGCTTTCCTTGGCCACACCCTCCGATATCTTTGGTGTAGGTGGTCCTGGAATAACTAACGAAACCAGTATTATTAGGGTAGGTGAACCAGTAGGTGCTTTCTGGGGCCTTACCCGTTTGGGAACTTGGGGTACCGACGAAGCTGCAGAAGCTGCAAAATTTAGGAGTTATAGAAACGGACTCACCATCTTACCAGGTGATATAAAATACAAGGATTTCAATGGGGATTATATCATTAATGATGAGGATAGGTCCATTATAGGTAATGGCTACCCAACAGCTTGGGGGTCGTTTACAAATTACGTTTCCTATAAAAATATAGATCTCACCTTGGAACTTCAATATTCTTGGGGTAACGATGTAATGGATATGAACCTTCACTCAAGTGAGGACAGACAAGCGCTAGCCAATAGTTATACTACGGTATTAAATGCTTGGACTCCGGACAATCAGAATACAATGATCGCCCAGGTTAGGGATACCCGTGCAGGTTATGTAACCAATGTGGATTCTCATTGGGTAAAGGATGGCTCATTTGTCCGTGGTAAGAACATTATGCTAGGATATACTTTCAGTCAAGCGTTAGTAGATCGTATTCATTTAAATAGATTGAGACTGTACGCTTCGGCACAGAATTTCTTTTTGTTGGTGAACGACGAGCTTCTCGGTGATCCAGAGGTGACCCCCATTCGTGGTGGTGAGGGCAATAATGTATTCTCACAAGGGATGAAGTGGCATGAATATCCTAAATCGACAACATTCGTAATTGGTTTGCAAGTCGGTCTGTAATTAATAAAATTTAAAATAAGATACTATGAAATTTGATATAACAAAACACATTGGAAAGTTTTGCCTCTGTTCGCTAATGTTGTTAACAACAGCGGGTTGTTCCGATTTTCTGGATGAATCCGACCCGTCCAACCTTACGCCCGACAGCTTTTATACTACAGCCAAACATGCTGAATCGGCTATAGCTGCGGTATATGCAGATGCTAGGTTCGTAGGAGATGGCGCAGGTATTTTCTCGTCCAACTGGCAATTGTTAGAAGCAGTTACTGGAACTTCTACCACTCAAACGGCACAGAATTCAGATTTAAACAACTTGTATTCCTTATCCTATGATGCAAATACGCTACATATCAGAAATTGGTGGCGTGGGGCATACAAGGTGATAGCCAATGCCAATCTGGTACTTGAAAACGTACCTGGTATTGAAATGGAAGCGGCACAAAAGAACAAAGTATTGGGAGAAGCACGGTTTTTTAGGGCTTGGGCTTATTTTTACGTCGTTAGACTTTGGGGTGATGTTCCTTTGATTACCCTGCCTCAAAGTGCTAATTCCGAAGATTTTAATCCTACTCGTAGCCCCCAGAAAGCAGTTTATGATCAAATTGTAGCCGATTTGGTGGAGGCCGAAGGTGCTGGGTTACCATGGACTGATGAGAGTGGTAGGGTGTCCCAAGCTGCTGTTAAGTCCTTATTGGCCAAAGTATATCTTACCATGGCCGGAAATCCACTTAATGAAACCGCACGCTATGCGGATGCAGCTAGTAAAGCTAAAGAGGTGATAGACAATGCGGGCCCTATAGATCTTTTTAATACCTATGGTAAAATTCATGATGAAAGCTTGGGGAATAAGGTAGAGCATGTCTTTAGTCTTCAATATAATGATGAAGTGTCTGGAAACCCTATGGGAAACATGTTTCCTAATTTCCAACCGGTAACTTATCGCGGACCATCTGGAACAGGAAGTACAGTGCCCGAAATTGAATTTTATAACTCCTACGAGGCCGGCGACCTTAGGGCAGTAGACCGTGAAGGATGGTTTTATACCAGTTACTATACCAATGGGGATGGTGTGTTGTTCGACTTAGGAGCCCCTTTTATCTTTAAACATTTTAATGTGACGGCAAACGGTACTTTAGGTGTACCTGGAACGGCTAAAGACAACCTAAATATGCCCATCATTCGCTTTGCCGAAGTATTATTGCTATACGCTGAGGCCTCCAACGAAGCCACAGGACCCAATCAGGCCGCTGTAGATGCACTGACTCGGATAAGAGATCGCGCACAGTTGACTACCCCTGCCTTGGGGGCATTTACCCAAGCATCATTGCGGGAAGCTATTTGGAAAGAAAGATGGCATGAACTCAGCTATGAACAGATAACATGGTTCGATATGATTCGTATCAGAAAAGTACTGAACAGTACCACAGGCGGGTTCGATGATTTTGTTGGGCATATAAACCTAAGCTCCGATCAGGCGCTGCAAGAGAAGCATTTATTATTTCCACTACCAGAACAGGAAATGATTAACAATCCAAATTTAACACCACAAAATCCAGGGTATAATTAAAAAAGCCATTTCTTAAATAAAGAAGCTTTTTAGAGGTATTGAACAATTTAGTTTGGTTGATTATTTTTACAGTTGTTTAGAATGCAGTGTTTGTAAACGGGATACTGCATTCTATTTCTAAAAGAAAATTCACCTATGATTCTCCTTTAATTGAAGGGAATTGTTCAGTTCGTTTATGAATTTGGAAGGAAGAATACCCATTCTCTTTTTAAATGCCGCATTAAAAGTATTCAGATTATTATAACCTAAGGATACGGCGATATAACTTAATTTACTGTTCCTGTATTCTTCGTCCTTGAGTAATTTGGGCAAAAGGTGGTTTATTCGCAACTCATTGATATAGTTGTTGAAATTCAATTTTTTTTCCTGATTGATCACCTGTGAGAGGTATTTGGGATTGGTTTTTAATTGTTCCGATAACAAGTGTAAACTGCAATTGGGATCTATGAAAAATGTTTCTTTTTCCAATTTCTCCAGTTTAGTCATAATTATATCCTTAACATCCTCGTCTATTAGGGTTTGAGTTTTATGTAAATTGGGGTCGGTGCCATTGGTATTCCTATTGTTTTCGGTTTTTGGATAACTAGAAATATGTTTTTGCATTATTAATTGAACTTTGGCAAGTTCAATGGTGCGCATAATCAATAAATTGTTTTTGTGCCGTACCTTAAGATAAGAATAAACGGCGAGGTTGCTTATGATAAACAAAAGGACGAGCACTATGATAATGGAATTCAATTTGTCGTTTTGAGCCTCGTTTTTCAATTCTAGGATTTTTTTTTCCTGGATAATTTCCTTAATGTTTTTTTTGGTTTCTAAAAGCAGAATTTTTTGTTCCGTCTCTTTAGTGAAACGGGAGTCGCTCATGGTCTTGTTTAAGGCACTATATTCATCAGCTTTGGGCTGTTGGTGTTTGCTAGAATATAGGTCGCTCAGGAGGGGGCTATTGTGTTTATTAAGATCGAAAGCTTTAATTTCTTTAGCAGCTTCGATGCTCCTTCCATAATTAAGTAGTGCATTTGTAGTATCCTTCATTTTTAAACGCAACTCGGACTTTAAGGTGAATGCAGGCGGTATCTGGAATAGATATTTGTTTTTATAGATCATTTCCGAGGCATTAATAGAATCCATTTGAGATTGCGGTGCCCGTATAAAGGCACTGCAAAGAAAAATGGTAAGTAGCAAGGTTATTTTTGATAAGGTATGCATGCCTGGATTTATTTAGGTGCTCCTAGGATTATTTGTCTGATAGTAAATACGAGGTGGGGATAACAAGTAGTTGTCGGAATACTAAAATAAAATATCCTTTAACACTTTAGGAAGGAAAAGAAATTCCTCTTTTAAAAATAGTAAGATAGTGATAATAATGTGGTTAAGGCGATAATTCTTATGCAAAGGTTTGCATTTTAAGGTTTAGATTGGAATTGAGAAATTGTTGTAGGTGCAGAATTTTTGCCAACCTTACTATATTCCTAAATTTCAAAGCGCCTTTTCCAAGCGGAGAAGGCGCTATTACGAGAACACTTTAGAAAAATGAAAAAATCGCTTTTGTGTTATAAGGGTCAATCTAAGTTGAGCGATGGTGTTTTTAAAATTTATATTGGGAATCGGGTTAATTTTAAAGCATCCCTTATTAAATTTGTTGTTTAGATAACAATTGGCACATATTGAATAAAAATATGCCGATATTTATTTTTTTAAAATTGATTTGGTCATCATTGCACAAATTTGGACCATAGAAATACAATAATACTTAAGGATACATATGCATCAATCGGAAAGATTAGAGGAGTTTAAAAAATCGGTCAACAATAAATTCAATATTTACAATAGCCTATTTCTTAATTTACCCTATCAGAATATAGAAAATGTGGGAATGTTGATTCCCTTATTGCTAGATCAGGCGGATCGTGGATTAAAATCTGGAAAGAATCCAGAGGAGATTTTGGATACGTTTTTTCAGAAATATGCCAACCTTGGTTCTGAGCGGGAAAGGATAGATTTTATGTTCCGCATCATACAGTACGTGGAAAGGCAGGTAGTATTGTACGACAGTGTAGAGGATGCCGCTTTCCCTGAACTGCAGAAGCACAGTAATTCCCTTACTATTAGGGATTATTTTCAGTTGGTGGACAAGAATAAAAAATGGGAGAAGGTGTCGGAAAAATTATCCACCTTTAGTGCCCGTATCGTATTAACTGCACACCCCACGCAGTTCTATACCCCTGCGGTCTTGGATATTATTAGCAATCTTAGGAGCTTAATTTTAGATAACAAAATTAACGATATAGACCTTGTTCTGCAGCAATTGGGACTTACTTCTTTGATAAATGCCAAGAAACCGACCCCTTTAGATGAGGCGAAAAATATTATATATTTCCTTAGGAATGTATATTACGAAGCTATTGGTAACCTTTATGCCTATATCAAGGAGAATATTGGGGATGTGGAATTTAACAACCATAATATAATGAAATTGGGCTTTTGGCCCGGTGGGGATAGGGACGGTAACCCTTTTGTTACTTCTAGTATCACCAAGGATGTGGCCAACGAACTGCGAACCACCCTAATGAAATGCTATTACCACGATCTAAAGAATTTACAGCAAAAACTAACTTTTAGGGAGCTTCAGGACGAACTTGGCCTTTTAAGAGATCGGCTGTACAAGACCATGTTCCATGCCGATAAGTATTTGGAATATGATGAAATTTTAGCCCCCTTGCAAAAGGTGAGAACCATTTTGGTGGAGAAATACCATAATCTGTACCTTAAGGATCTAGATCATATGATCGACAAGGTGAAAATATTTAAAACGCATTTTGCAACTTTGGATATTAGGCAAGATCATAGCGTGCATTATCAAGTAGTAGAGACGATATTAAAGGCTAACGGAGTTATTCGTGAAAATTTAGAGGAACTAACTAAAGAGGCATTAATAGATGTTCTTCTAAATAAAGATATAGACCTACAACAGCAAGATTTTGAATTGGATATTGTTCAGGAAACCATCCAGAACATCCTTCAATTAAGGTCTATACAGGAAAAAAATGGAGAGGAAGGCTGTAACCGCTATGTAATTAGTAATTCGGAAGATGTGTTCTCTGTTCTCTTTGTATTTGGACTATTTAGATGGTGTGGTTGGGACGCTAAGAAAATAACCTTTGATATTATCCCACTTTTCGAGACCATGAAGGGAATGGAAAGTTCAGGTGAAACCATGGAGGAATTATTCAATATTCCCTTGTACCGTGCTCATGTGGATCAGCGCAAACTAAAACAGACCATAATGCTCGGTTTTTCTGATGGTACCAAGGACGGTGGATATGTTAAGGCAAATTGGGAGATCTTTAAAACCAAAGAGAAATTGTCTACAATTTGTGAAGAAAGAAACATTAAAGCGATATTCTTTGATGGTAGAGGAGGTCCACCAGCAAGAGGTGGTGGAAAAACACATCGTTTTTATGCGGCACAGACAAAAGAAATTGCCAATAACGAGATTCAGCTTACCATTCAGGGGCAGACCATAACCAGTACTTATGGCACCAAAGAACAGTTCATACACAATTGTGAGCAATTACTTACAGCAGGACTCTCCAATAACCTTTTTGGGGAGGAGAATGTTATATCAACAGCGTCTAGGGAATTGTTGGAGCAGTTATCGGATCTTAGTTTTGAAAAGTACGATGCGCTCAAAAACCATGACAAGTTTATTTCTTATTTAGAGAATAAGAGTACTTTAAAATATTATCAAAAAGCAAATATTGGAAGTAGACCAGGGAAACGCGGTCACAAGAAAAAGTTAGAGCTTTCAGATTTAAGGGCAATCTCTTTTGTTGGGTCGTGGAGCCAGTTAAAACAAAACGTTCCAGGATACTTTGGTATTGGAACGGCCATAAAAACGATAAAGGACCAGGGCAAATTAGAAGATCTAAAGCAATTGTTTCAGGATGTGCCCTTGTTTAGGGCCCTAATGATGAATAGCATGATGTCATTGGCAAAATGCTATTTTGAATTGACCAGTTATATGAAAGATGATAAGGAGTACGGGGAGTTTTGGACGATCCTCTACGAGGAATACTTGCTTTCCAAGGAAATGCTATTGCTTATTTCTGACTCCAAAATTCTAATGGAAAAGGAACCCATCTCTAGAGAATCGGTAAAAATTAGGGAAAATATTGTGCTGCCATTGTTGGTCATACAACAATATGCCCTTCAGAAAATGAGCAAGGATTCAGAATTTAATGATCTGTATGAAAAGATAGTGATCAGGTCCTTATACGGTAATATTAACGCAAGTCGAAATTCGGCATAACTATCGGTTGTATTACATTGTAAATTACTTTTAATAAAGGCTCCAGAAATTTCATTTTGGAGCCTTTATTTGTTTTTCAACAGGTTTGTCTCTATAACTCAGGCGAAGGGCCATATGTAATATAAATTCATCTTCATGGTGTGGAGAAGCTATTTTTCTGATTTATAAAGATATTTTGTCTAAATATAGTTATCCCTTTTAATGGTGTCGATATTATGATTGCCAATATTTGATGGAGCTCAACGATTAAATATAACTGGTTGTCGATAAGGATAACTAAAGGTATACTGGATTATTATAATTGAAACTATTTTGATTAAAATTCAATATATTTATGAACATAGGTTTATTTTTATGATGCGCATATGAATGGTTTACAAGAGGAGTTTAATGCCTTGACAGAGAATGAAAGTCTGTTTTTTAATTTAATGGGCCAGGATATTCTTGATGGATTGTGGTATTGGAATCTTGAGAATCCAAAACATGGGTTTTTAAATACTAAATTATGGCAACTGCTAGGTTTTGATCCAGTACCTACACAGCAACAAACATTTGATTGGTATTCCTTAATAAACCAAGAAAATCTACAAATCATTATTGATGCCTATCATAGCCATCTTTCCGATCCAAAAACATATCCTTTTAACGTAGATATAGAATGCAAACACAAAGCGGGCCATACCATAGCCTTAAATTTAAAAGGGGCTATCGTATATGATGAATTCACCAAAACTAATCGCTTATTAGGCATTGCAATCTGCTTGGATAAATATGTGGAAAGTGGAAAACAGCTCAAGCAGAAAAAGGAACGCTTCAAAAATGTCATTAAAGGTGCAAACCTTGGAATTTGGGAAGGTAATCTAAATACAGGTGAGGTAATTTGTAATGAAAGGTGGGCAGAGATGATAGGTTATACCTTGGCCGAGTTACCTCCGATTACCATTGAGGTATTCTATGACTTCGTGCACCCTGATGATAAAAAGGCAATTCAACTTTGCCTAGATAATCATATTGAAAAAAGGGAATTGTATGAACTTGAGTTTCGTATGCGACATAAAGACGGACAATGGATCTGGGTTTTATGTAAAGGTGAAATTACAAAATACGATGATAAGGGGTATCCTAAGGTAGTTTCTGGGATGCATTATGATATTACCCATAGGAAGACAAGTGAACTACTTCTTACTAAATATAAAGACCTCTTGGAACGGTCCAATGAGGCAGCTAATATTGGCCATTGGGAAGTAGACCTTCAGCGAAATAGTATTTTTTGGAGTAAAATGACCAGACAAATACATGGGGTGACAGCAGATTTTAAGCCCACATTAGAACGTGGATTAGAGTTTATTGTGGACGATGAAAGTCGGGCTCATATTCAAACACTTTTTGAGGAAGCGACTCTTAGGCCCATGGAATTTAAAGAGTTGATAAAGATAAAACCGAACAATGGGGATGTAAAATGGGTTTGCCTATCAGGTTTGTCAGAGTTTCTAAATGGACAGTGTATTAGGTTATATGGCCTTTTACAAGATGTAGATCAGATAGAGAAGTCACAACTAAAAGTTATATTAAAGGAAGAGCAGTTTAGGCAGACTTTTAACCACTCCGCGGTAGGAATGGCTTTTTTGAGTAAGGAAAATAGACTATTGCAGGCAAATGCCAGTTTTTGTAATATTTTGGGTTACTCCGAAGCAGAATTGCAGCAAATAGATCTGGCTGCAATTTCCCATTCCGGGGACTTAGAACTAAATAGGGGGTGTATTGAAAAATTGTTGCAAGGTAAACGTCAACATTTAAGGATGGATTACAGGTTTATTCATAAGAAGGGATCTGTTATCTGGACAAATACCACCCTGTCTGTCATATATAATGAAGAAGGTGAGGTTATACATTATATTTCACAAGTGCTGGATATTACGGAACGCAAACAGAATGAAATGGTATTGCAGCATAATGCAGCTCTAATAGGGCGAATTAATGATGCAGCACAAATAGGAATCTGGGAGTTAGATATGGCAACAAATACCGCTCAATGGAGCTCCTTGATCAAAGAAATGGCAGGTGTGCCAGAAGATTATTCCCCTGCTCTAGATGATATATTTTCCTATTTTAAGGAAGGAGAAAATCGTGAAATAATGAGGAATGCCATGAAATTGGCGATGGAAGAAGGGGAAGATTTTAATCATGTTTTACAAGTAGTCAATACTGCCGGAAGAACATTTTGGTCTCGAATTATAGGGATATCCGATTTTAAAAATGGTAAATGCACAAAGTTGTACGGGTTTTTTCAGGATGTGGATAAGGAAACGCAGGCAGCACACGAATTGGCCGTAAAAGAAGAAGAGTTGCGCCTCACCTTTGAACATTCCCCTTTTGGAATGGCCGTTATCGATTTAAAGGGAAAATTGCAAAAATCGAATATTAGGACAACAGCTATTCTTGGCTATTCTGAAGAGGAGTTACGTAAATTGTCTTTTTTTGATATTACCCATCCTGACGATTTAGAGGAGACTGAGAACTTAATGTCCCAGCTTATGGATAGGAAAAGGGATTTCTATACCCTAGAGAAGCGGTACATCCATAAAAAAGGACATATTATTTGGGCTCATGTTTCATTATCGGCCGTAAAGAATGAAAAAGGGGAGTACCTTCATTTTGTCTCCCAAATAGAGGATATTACGGAGCGTAAGAAAAACGAGCTTCTTTTATTGAATTATAAAGACCGACTAGAACAGTCTCACATAATTGGGAAATTGGGATCTTGGGAAATAGACCCCGAAACAAAAATGGTAGAATGGAGCGATAATCTAAAACGAATATTGGAGGCAGATAATTACCAGCCACACTCTCTCGATTTTTCTATTCTCAATTTCGTACAGGAAAAGGATCGTAAAGCCTTAACCAATGCCATTCAATATGCTATTGATTATGGGGAGAAGTTCGACTTTGAGATAGAGATAATTACCATGGTAAAAAATTTAAAGTGGATGCGAATGATCGGTGTGCCCGAATTTAAAAATGGTAGATGCGTTCGCTTGGCAGGGCTTATACAGGATATAAATGAAAGCAAAATAATGCAGTTAAATCTTGGTTTTAGCGAGGAAATATTTAGACGGACTTTTGAAGATGCCGCAATCGGGATGATGGTAATTAATTTGGAAGGAGAATTGCAAAAGGTAAATCCTAGGATCTGTGAGATTTTAGGATATTCAGAAATGGATCTCCTCAAAAAATCTATTTTCCAACTAACCCATCCCGAGGAAAGAGAAACAACCTTTAATTTGTTTGAGGAGATAGCGGTAGGCAAGCGGGAAAATTTTAGAATAGAGAAGCGATATATCCATGCCGATGGCAAATACGTATGGGTCCAGATTGCTTTGGCCGCTGTTAGAAATGATTCGGGCGAGTTTACGCACTTGGTATCTCAGATTCAGGATATTTCGGATAAAAAAATGCTGACAGATAATCTTTCCGAGCATAATAATAGATTGATCAATTTTGCACATATAGTTTCCCACAACCTAAGGTCCCATACAAGTAATATTTCAATGCTCCTAGATTTGGCACAGCAGGATTATCCCAGAGTGGTTAAAAATGAATATTATAAGAATGTAAAACAGGTTTCGGAAAATATGAATGAAACTATTAATCACTTAAATGAAATAGTCGAAATAAACTCAAAAGTGAGTTCTACTCTAAGTTTTCAAAACCTGTTGAAAAATGTGAAAAATGCGGTTAAGTCAACAGAACCCTTGGCCAAACAATCAGGTTCAGCTATAGAAATCCACGTCGATAAAGATCTTAAAGTGCTTGTGGTCCATGCTTATTTAGAAAGCGTAATCCTTAATTTGTTAACCAATGCCATGAAATACAGGTCTTTAGATCGAGCTCATAAAATAATTATTTCTGCTGGCATAGATGGTGATTTTGTCTTTTTAAGTATTAAGGACAATGGGTTGGGGATCGATTTAGAACGATATGGTTCCAAGATATTTGGGATGTACAAGACCTTTCATGAACATCCAGATGCTCGAGGGATAGGGTTATTTTTATGTAAGAATCAGGTGGAGGCTATGGGGGGTAAAATAGAAGTAGAAAGCGAAGTAGATAAGGGGGCGAATTTTACAACTTATTTTAGGCATGAAAACAATTAAGCAAGCCTGCATAATAGATGACGATACTATATTTGTCTTTGGCATTAAAATAATGCTCAAGAAAAATAATTACTGCTCCAATGTGGTGGTGTATAAAAATGGGAAAGAGGCCCTTGAGAATATGGTGCTTGCAAATAGTACTATTACAAATTTGCCCGACCTTATATTTTTAGATATTAATATGCCCGTAATGGATGGCTGGGAATTTTTGGATGAGTTCAGTAAATTTCCCAAGGCCAGTGAGGTGGCCATCTTTGTGCTGAGTTCCTCCATAGATGCTAGGGATCTGGAAAGGGCCAAATCATATGAGGTGGTCAGGGATTTTATTGAAAAACCCCTTTCAAATACAAAATTAAAGAATTTGATCCATCAATTGGAGACAGATGATAGCCGCCTTTAAAATTAATAAATCCATTCCCACAACCTCTATGTCCATAAATTAAAAATCGGATGACTCTTTTATTCCCTTTATAGCTTAAAAATATTTTATTAGGTTAGCATTTTCAAAGGTACTGTGCTATTTTAGTGTTCTTTAATTTATTGGTGCTTTTATAGCTTGTTGATAGAGCCTTGTTTACTAGTAAGTAAATTGTTCTATTCCGGCAGGATACCTATAAAAAAGTACTATGTCATTACTATTTATGGGATTAACACGATATTTTTTTTTGCTGCTGCTTATTGTTTCTTGTAGCCCTTCTTTTGATGAGCCAGTGGTTTTGTTGGAAGATTATACCATAGAAGATGGATTTGCTTTAGAGGTTGTTGCCTCAGAACCGCTTTTGGTGGCCCCCGTTGCCATGGATTTTGATGATAAAGGGCGAATTTGGGTGGCCGAAATGCCCGGATTTATGCGGAATTTGGAGGGCACAGGGGAAGCACTTCGCACTGGGTCTATCAAGATTTTGGAGGATTTGGATAGGGATGGGGTTATGGACCATGCCAAACCTTTTTTGGATAGCCTAGTGATGCCACGCGCATTGGCCTTAGTTTATGGGGGACTATTGTATGTGGAATCACCCAATTTATGGTATGTGGAAATTGAAAATGATAAACCTAAAAACAAGGTGTTGGTAGATTCGTTGTATGCAACCGTAGGCAACCCAGAGCATCAGCCCAATGGTCTAATGATGAATGTGGACAATTGGATCTACAATGCAAAATCGAACTTTAGATATCAGCGAAAAAATGGTGTTTGGAAAAAGGAACCCACAACCCTAAGAGGACAATGGGGAATTTCCCATGATAATTTTGGCCGACTCTATTACAACAATAATTCCACCCAATTAATGGGAGATCATGTGTTGCCCAATAGATTGGTTCGAAATAAATTTATGGTTCCAAAATATGGGGTGGATCAGGTACTGACCAAAGATCAACGCGTTTACCCACTACATGCCGCATCGGTTAATAGGGGTTATGAGAAAGGTGTTCTGGATCAGGATAGTTTATTGACCAGAGTAACTGCTGCCTGTGGCCCTTTGGTGTATAGAGGAGGGATGTTCCCTGATGATTATGATCAAAACGTATTTGTATGCATCCCTGAGATAAATGCAATTAAAAGAAATATCATTTCATTTAAGGACGGTCTTGTAGAGGCCAATCAGGCATGGCAGGGTAAAGAATTTTTGGCTTCTACCGATGAAGGGTTCCGTCCTGTAAACCTTTCCAACGGACCAGATGGTAATATGTATGTGGTAGATATGCATCGAGGGGTTATTCAGCATTATGCTTTTTTAAGTCCTTACTTAAAAAAAATATCGGCCCAAAAGCAATTGGATACTATTGTGGATTACGGTAGGATACTGAGAATTAAAAATTCCAATGTACCAGAAAGGGAAGCTATAGATCTTAGTGTATTATCAGGGAAGGAACTTGTTACAGCCTTATTGGATAGCAATGGATGGATTCGCGATCGCGCCCAACAATTATTAATCCATAAAGGCAAACTAGAGGTCGTTCCCGAAATACAGAAATTGGCTATAGATAGCAATAATCCTTTGGGCCAAATACACGCTTTGTATGTCTTGCATGGCTTAGATGCCTTAACCTTTAACTTTTTATACAAAGTGGTACAAGATTCTAGTGCTGAGGTGGTGGCACATGGGCTTGTTTTAATGGAAAACTTTGTGGAAAAGGAAAATCTGTCCAAGGCCCATGATATTTTTAAGAAGTTGCTTGGTCGCAATGAGGGAATGATAGATCTATACTTATCATCAACTATTGGGGTTTGGGCAGATTTGGATCAGGAATTATTTTTTCCTGTTGTATATCAATTGGTTCAAAATTATCACGACAATGAAATAGTCCAGGAGGCTATTGTAAGCGGTGCTGAATCTATTTTAGAGCCACTGGATATTTATCTAAAGAAGAGGAGAGATAATGAGAATTCGGGAGAACTCACCTTGTTAGCGACAAGTATAGATCGTAAAAATAATGATAAGCCTAATTTTATCTTTTCTCAAAAAATAGCAAAAGCAGATTCAAGGACCAATGGAGCAACCCTGTTCAGGCAGATATGTGCATCTTGCCATTCCCCCAGTGGAGAGGGAATTACTGGATTGGCGCCATCGCTGGTTGGTTCCGAGTATATTTCCACACATTTAGAACAGTTAGGCTTAATAATGCTCCACGGTTTAAAAGGGCCATTGCTAATACATGGGGAATTATACGATTTGGATCATCAAATGCCTGGTCTTATGAATAATAGGGATATATCCGATCAAGATATTGCTGATATAATTTCATACATAACCAATGCCTTTTCCAATCGGTCCCGCTCTTTGAAAGCTGCGAAAATTAAATCGCTTCGCGATCAAAAGTCGAAAAGCGGTATGGAGTACACCGAGGCAGAATTAAAAGAATTGATTCAACCCGCTCCCTAAGGAAAATGGCTGATTTTACCACTTTTACTTGTGGATGTTTTATCTTGTGGATGTTAAATATAGTATAGCAATTACCAGACGTACCATAATAACCTAAATGCATTTAAATCATGAAGAATTTTCTAGATGAAAACTTTCTATTGCAAAGCGATTTTGCCGAGCGGCTATATCACGATTATGCCAAAAGTTTGCCTATCATAGATTATCACAACCATTTATCTCCTAAGGAAATAGCGGTAAACCATCAGTTTGAAACTATTAGTGAAGCTTGGTTGGCAGGAGATCATTATAAATGGAGGGCAATGCGAAGTATGGGGGTCAATGAGAAATATATTACGGGAAATGCTACCGATAAAGAAAAGTTTGTTCAGTGGGCCAATATCGTCCCTTATACCGTAAGGAATCCTTTATACCATTGGACACATTTGGAATTACAGCGTTATTTTGGTATCCACGAATTGTTGGGGCCTAGTACGGCAGAAGATATTTATGAAAGAGCCAATGCTAAATTGAAACAAGAATCGCATTACACCTTGGGGTTGTTGCAGCAGCAGAACGTAGAATCTTTGTGTACTACAGATGAGCCAATATCTTCTTTGGAACATCATAAAAGTATTTTAGAGCAAGGAATTTCCCCTAAAGTCTATCCAACATTTAGACCAGATAAAACTTTTGCGATAGAGGGAGGTAAGGCCTATTTGCAGTATATGGACCAATTGGGGGAAGCCTCCGGAGTAACGATCAACAGTTATGAGGATTTGTTGGCTGCTTTGGAGAATAGGATCCATTATTTTCATGAACGCGGCTGCAGGTTGGCGGACCATGGGTTGGAGCAATTGTATTTCTTTAAAGAGGGCGCCTTCAACGTGAAAAATATATTTTTAAAGGCTAAGGATGCTATTGCTCTTTCTCAAGAGGAAGTGCACTATTTTAAAGCACAAGTGTTATTATTTTTGGGGACAAAGTATCATGAAATGGGGTGGGTGCAACAGTTTCACCTTGGAGCCATACGCGATAATAACAAAAGATTATTGACCCAATTGGGTCCAGACACGGGATTTGATTCCATAGGCGATTTTTCCCAAGCCAGGGCTTTAAGTGGGTTTTTAAACAAACTGGATAGTTCCGATCAGTTGGCGAAAACCATAATCTATAATCTTAATCCCTCAGATAATCCAGTTATAGCCACTATGGTGGGAAATTTTAACGATGGTTCGGTAAAAGGAAAGGTGCAATTTGGATCTGGCTGGTGGTTTTTAGATCAAAAAAACGGTATGGAAGAACAGATGGATACCTTGTCCAATATGGGGCTATTGAGCTGTTTTGTAGGAATGCTGACCGATTCTAGAAGCTTTTTGTCCTTTACCAGGCATGAATATTTTAGAAGAATATTGTGCAATCTAATCGCAAAGGATGTGGTTAAGGGCGAATTGCCCGCCGATGAAAAATGGTTGGGCAAGATTGTTTCGGATATCTCCTATTATAACGCCAAAACCTATTTTGATTTTAATAAATAATTCACGTTACAGGAAGCCCTTATAGAGCGACTAGATATGGAATACAACAATAAATGCGCATCTATTTAGGATGCGCATTTTTTATAAATAAATTTTTTTTGAGAACAATAGGTTAGGGTTTACCTATAGGACTGTCATCAACCTTTAAGTCTCCTACAACATACTGCATGCCATCCAAGAAGAACTGGAGTAATTCTGGATTCTCCATGCTTTGGGCATTATGGGATGGGGAGCTGTAAAATACTCTCCCCTTCCCATGTCGCTTTATCCAAGAGACATAAATGGTGTTATTGCTAACCGCCTCTTTTACGCCTTCCAGTTGGTCCGCTTCTATATACAAAAGGGGTCGAAAATTGTAATCGAAATAGGCGTTCTTAAAAAAATAGGGTTCGTCTACATGCGTAAGGCCCTTACCTTTGAAAGCCTCGACCAATGGATGGTTGGGGTCTACTTCCTTTAGGTGCATTTTTTGTTGTTTGGGGTGATAATCAAAACTTCCGCCGGTCATTTTACTGAATTCTATAGAAATGTTCTGTACAGTAATCGCTCCGTGTAATATCATTAGACCCCCTCCCTTTGCCACATAATCCATTAGATTTTGTTCGTATTCAGCTGCCAACTTTACAATAGCGTCTTCAGAAAGGCTGCTGTTCTTTTTTAAAAGGTCCCAGAACAAATCGCGCTTAGGTCCTGCTGGATTGGAATTGTTCAATATAATGGCATCATATTTTTTAAGATTTTTTCTATCGAAGCTGTTGATGTCATAGGCAATGTGAACCTCGAATGCGCCTGTTTTTTTAGCTAATATTTTTAGCATTTCATTGTTGTGTGGTGCCGTCCAATGATAAAATCCAGTGTGCTGCGAAAAGACAAGTACTTTCTTTGTGTTTGCTTTTACGCGTGGAGCGGAAGGGGCGCTACTCTCTATTTTTGCAAGCCATTGGTCTGTTACTGGAAAAGATTCTATGCTCTGGGCCCAGATGGTTCCAATAAAGAGAAGGGTCAAGCTGCTTAAAATTGTTTTTTTCATGAGTTGTATTTATGATTTATAAGTTGATTCCCGCTTAATTAATTTGTGCCTTAGAGTGATGGAATTGGCAGATTGAAAATTGATACTGCCGTTTAATTGACTAATTACACTCTGGCCTGCCAAGACGCCCATTTCGTACCCAGGGTAGGCAATGGTACTTAAGCTGGGCGTCACCAATTCCGAGATGGGGTCATTATTAAAACCGACTATTTTTATGTCTTCCGGAATTTTATATCCTGCCGTGATTAATGCCTTAATAAGGTGTGCTGCAAAATTATCATTGGCCACGAAAAGTCCGTCCACAGAATGTTCTAAAGTCCTAATGTGTTGTACTACTGAGTCCACATCCCCGGAACTAAGGTCGGATTCCAAGACGGGATTGTTATTTAACGGCAATTGGTGTTTAGTAAGAGCCTCCTTGAACCCTTCTAGTCGCTCCGAGTATACATTGCGTTTTAAGTTTCCCCCTATATAAAGTAGGTTTTTGCAACCCTGTTGGATCAAATGCTCTGTAGCTTCATATCCTGCCAATCTATTGTCGATTATAAAGGTAGAGGAGTTGGGTAAATTGTGTACCCGATCTAAAAATAATAATGGAATTTTATGGTGTATAAAAGGTGTGAAATGATCATAGTTGGAAGTGTCATATGCCAACGATACCAGTAAGGCATCAACCCCACTATTGTATAAGGTCTTGGCATTTAATTTTTCCTTCTCCATAGATTCCAAGGATTGACTAATAATTAAATTGTAGCCAGCTTCATTGACTGTTTTTTCTATGCCCGCTAATATGGTAGACATAAAGTTGGAGTTAAGTTTGGGTACTATGACGCCTATGGTATTGGTCTGTTGCTTGCTGAGGTTGGCGGCAAATTTATTGGTCTTATACCCCATTTCATTGGCTTTAGCGACCACTCGCGCTTTGGTTTTGTCACTTATGGAAGGATGGTTATTTAGGCTTCTGCTCACCGTTCCAGCGGAAACACCTAGGGTTTTGGCTAAATCGTATATAGTAATTTTTTTATTCATGTGAGTATTTGTTGCGCAAATGTTGCGATAAAAGTAAGTAATAATTTTATATCATAAGCTTGGTGTAATATTATATCATTAATGTTATTAGGTCTTTTCAGTGTTTTTTGAATATTTAGTTGATGTTGAGGTCGCAATTTGTTGTAGCGTTTTTGTTGCAATCGGTTGCATAATTAATCTTGATTAATTAGATTTGATGTTAAAGCGATGATAATTTACAGTTTAGATCAGAAAAACCAGATGATTGTTGCAATATAAAAGTTTACTTTATGTAAATTTTATTTACCAAACCAAACCAAACCAATGAAATGTATTTTTTACTGCTATGTGCTAATTTTGTCTTCGGCGTGTTCGGAACAGGGAAGTTATAAGTTTCAAATCGCCGGAAGTGAGGGGGCCTCTGTGGTTACCCCTATTGCATTGAATGTTGAGGCCTTGGGGAATGGTGATTTGGATTGGGAAGAGGATTTAGTGCTATCCTATGAAGACCGTAAAGTTCCATTTCAAATCGATATAAATAAAAAAAAGCTTTGGTTTATCCATTCGTCCAATAATAACAGTTCTTATGAAATAGTAAAGGAAGAAGGAAAGGACTATAGTTCTGAAGGGGTGAAAATAGATAAGAATAATGGTAATCTTCATTTGTCAAAAGCTTCCATTCCCTTGCTTACCTATAGGTATGGAATGACTTATCCGCCAGAAGGAGTAGATTCCATTTTTAGGAAATCCGGATACATTCATCCTTTGCTTTCTCCCTCGGGAGACACCCTTTCTCGTATTCAACCTCCAGATCATTATCATCATTATGGTATATGGGGCCCTTGGACGCATACACAGATAGAGGGAGAGCGGGTCGATTTTTGGAATTTAGCAGAGCGACAAGGGACCGTACTTTTTAAGGATTTTAATGATACTTATTCTGGACCAGTCTATGGCGGTTTCAATGCCCATCAAGAACATATTAACTTAAAAGCTTCGGAGGATAAGCGAATTGCTTTAAACGAAGACCTAGAGGTTAAGGTATGGGACTTGGGTAGGTCAGATCGATATATGGTAGATTACACCAGCACTTTTAGCACCCCATTAAATTCTGGAATCTTGTTTGAAGCCTATCGCTACGGGGGTGGCCTTGGAATGCGTTTTACCGAACGTTGGCATAGGGATAATTGCACGGTACTTACTTCTGAGGGTAATGACCGACTCACAGCAGACGGGACTAACGCCCGTTGGTGTATGGTAACGGGGGAAGCTGCCGATGGTAAAGGGACCAATGGCATTTTGTTTTTGAGCTACCCAGAAAATAGGTCGCACCCAGAACCTATGCGCGTTTGGCCTATTGATGGCAATGGTGGCCGTGGGGATATGTTCTTCGAATTTTGCCCTATTCGCCATGAAGAATGGCAGATAGAACCTAATAAGGAATATGAGTTAAAATATAGAATGGTGGTTTTTGATGGTAAACTTACGGCCGATGAAGCGGAATCGTATTGGAAGAGTTTTGCCGTGATGCCTAAAATAATTAAAGAGTAAATAATAAAGCGAGGCGATAAGCTAAGCTTTCCACTGAATAGTTAATTAATAAAAAACCAAAAAATGCAAAGAAGAAAGTTTATTAATAAATCACTGTTGACCACGGCTGCCGTGGTTGGATTCCCAACTATTGTACCAGCAAGCGTATTCGGGAAAAATGCCCCCAGTAACAAAATAAATATAGGACAAATCGGTTGTGGAAGAATAGCTCGTGGTCATGATATTCAGGATACCATCCGTTACGATCAAACCCGATTTGTAGGGGTCTGTGATGTTGATTCCAATAGGGCTTTGGATGCCCAGCAATTGATAAATACCTACTACAAAGAAAAAACCGGGAAGAATAATTACGTTGATGTAAAAAAATATGACGATTACCGTGAAATGCTTCTTAACAAAGATATAGATGCGGTAATTATAAGTACCCCCGATCATTGGCATTCCCAACCTGCAATGGAAGCGGCCTTGGCGGGGAAAGATATCTACCTGCAAAAACCTACTTCCTTAACCTTACGAGAGGGACAACAATTACGTGAGGCGGTTGAGAAATCCAACGTCATCTTGCAAGTAGGTACCCAACAGCGTTCTATGGCGCAGTTTCGGGTAGCGGCAGAATTGGTACGTAACGGGAGGATCGGAAAAATCCATACCGTAAAAATAGGATTACCTGGAGATCCATCCGGACCGGAAGCTGCTCCTATGCCCATCCCTTCAAATCTCAATTTTGACGCATGGCTGGGGTCTACGCCAGATGTTCCCTATACCGAAATTGGGGTGCATCCACAACAGGGATATAGTAGGCCGGGTTGGTTACGGCAGAGGAGTTACGGCGCTGGGATGATCACCGGTTGGGGACAACACCATTATGATTCCGCGGCGTGGGGTATGGATACTGAGCTAACAGGCCCCATATCCGTGGAGGCCTTGGCCGAATTTCCGAAATCAGGATTGTGGAATGTACATGGCGATTTCTTTGTAAAACAGGAATATAAAAATGGGATAACCGTATATACCAGTGGAGGCTATACCAACGGTATTCGCTATGAGGGTACGGATGGTTGGATCTTTGTATCACGTGGCAATTATATTGCGTCAGCATCAGATCCAGTGGATAAAGAAAAGAGTAGTAAAGCCTTGGATGCTTCCGATCCAAAAATATTGGAATCTATAATAGGTGAAAATGAAATCCACCTTTACAAAAGCGATGATCAGCACGGGAACTGGTTAGATTGCATAAAAACAAGAAAGGAACCTATTTCTCCAATAGAAAAGGGTCATAAAGCCTGTGCAGTTTGTTTGATAAGTGATATTGCGATGCAATTTGATCGAAAACTGGAATGGGACAATGAGAAGGAATTGTTTGTCAATGACGATGAAGCAAACGCCATGTTGAGTAGGGAGCAAAGAGCACCCTATGGAACCAACTATATTAAAGTTTAATAGATAGAATTATTGGCTTGTGAGCTTAATTTATAATTCAGGATTTCGGGCACCAATGTTACTTGGGTTTGCGCTTTAGCCCAACTATTGGAGTCGAAAAAAGTCGGGCCTATTTATGAAGTGCCAAGGTTAATAGAATTAATGGGTTATTTTAGTGGGGACATTATCAATTAATACCGTTTTAAATTAGTAATTAAAAATGAAGAAATTAGTAGTTATTCTTTTGCTTTCTATGTGCTTTTCTTGTGCTGAAAATTCCAAAAAAGTAAAGAACGATCAAATGGAAGATAAGGGAAAAGTAAAATTAATGACTCTGGATCCCGGACACTTCCATGCCGCCTTGGTACAAAAAATCATGTATCCAGAGGTAGATTCCACAATTTATGTTTTTGCACCCAAGGGGCCGGAGGTAGATGACTTCTTAAATAAAATTGAATCCTATAATTCAAGATCCGAAGCACCTACCCACTGGAAGGTGGAAACTTCCTTTGGGAATGATTATTTGGAAAATATGATTGCCAAAAAGCCAGGGAATGTCATGATAGTAGCGGGTAAAAACTCGAAAAAAATAGATTATATCCTTGCAGCTGTAAAAGCTGGAATCAACGTGTATGCGGATAAACCATTGGTCATCAATCCAGAAGGATTCCAGAAATTAGAGGAAGCCTTTAAGGTTGCCGAGGAAAAGGGGGTGTTGATCTATGATATAATGACCGAACGCTTTGAGGTTACTACTGATATGCAGCGACTATTGTCTGCCGTGCCGAATGTTTTTGGGGAATTAATGGAGGGGACTCCATTGGAACCTGCTATTAGCAAGGAAAGTGTGCATCATTTTTTTAAATATGTGTCCGGAGAACCATTGGTAAGACCCGCCTGGTTTTTTGATGTAAATGAAGAAGGGGAGGGCATTGTGGATGTGACCACCCATTTGGTAGATTTGGTGCAATGGGAGCTTTTTCCAGAACAAGTGATAAAGAGGACCGATATAGAAATGATTAGTGCCAAACGATGGTCAACGGATCTTTCGTTGGAAGAGTTTAGCAAGGTTACCGGATTGGATGCTTTTCCCGATTACCTAAAAAAAGACATTGAAGGAGATAAGTTAAAAGTCTACTGTAACGGAGAAATGGTGTATAAGATCAAAGGAAAATATGCCAAGGTTTCAGTGATATGGAACTATAAAGCACCGGAAGGGACTGGGGATACCCATTACAGTATTATGAGGGGGACCAAGAGCGACCTAGTCATTAAACAGGGGCCAGAAGAAAATTTTAAACCTACACTGTATATCCAACTAAAAGAAGACGGAGATTTTAAATCTGAAATTGCAGCTGCTTTGCAGGGGGATATTGCATCCATATATCCTGGAATCACATCAGAAAAAATAAATGATACCCTTTGGAAGATCCACATTCCTGAAAAATATAAAATTGGTCATGAAGCACATTTTGCACAGGTTACCCAAAATTATTTACGATATTTAAAGCAGGGAAATTTACCCGAATGGGAGGTGCCAAACATGTTGACGAAATATTACACCACCATAGAGGGTTATAAAATGGCGAAGGAAGAATAGAAATTATTCATCTAATCTAAATGAGTATCGATATATAATATATGCTATCAATTATTAAAATACATAATAGCAAAAAAAAATTTAATTTTATGAGTCAAATATTTACACTAGAAAATAAAATTTATGCCTTGTCTGGAGGAACTGGCACTTTGGGGGGATCTATATCCACCTATCTTGTGGAAAATGGAGCTAAAGTGATATTGTTGGGGCGTTCTCAAGATAAATTAGAAGAAAAATGCAAGGAATTGAATTCCCTTCATTTAGATAGTGCCCATTTTTACGTAGTGGATGTAATGAGCGAAAAGGGATTGACAGATTTGCGTGATAAAATAGTATCCCAGTTTGGGAAGTTGGACGGTTTAATAAATCTCGCTGGAGGTAATATTCCAGGGGCCACCTTAAAACCAGAGCAGACTATTTACGATATAGAAATTGGAGATACGCAAAAAGTGGTAGATATTAACCTAATGGGAACGGTGTTGCCAACAATTGTGCTAAGCAAGATTATGGCCGATCAGGGGCATGGATCTATCATAAATATATCTTCCATGGCCGCCAAACAAACTATTTCCAGAGTACTGGGCTATTCCTTAGCTAAGGCGGGCATAGACATTTTCACGAAGTGGATGGCCAATGAACTTGCTTCAAAGTTTAGCGATAAGATTCGCGTTAATGCCATTGCTCCAGGTTTTTTCATCGGAAATCAGAATAGGCGCCTATTGACCAACGAAGATGGGTCGTTCACGGACCGGGGAGAAAAAATTATCACCAATACCCCTATGGCTCGCTTTGGGGATGCCTCAGAACTAAATGGGATGGTTCATTATCTGCTCAGCGATGCTTCCTCCTTTGTCACTGGAGCCATTTATGATATTGATGGTGGTTTTAGTTCTTTTTCTGGGGTGTAAACTATGAAATATTTAAAAAGTACATTACGGTGGTTTGGCCCCCAATTTGGGGTGTCCCTACAAGATATTCGAGAACTTGGGGCAGTGGGGGTAGTAACTGCTTGCCATGATATTCCCATTGGAGAAGTCTGGTCTGTAGAAGCCATTAAATCCGTTAAGGCCGAGATAGAATCCCATGGGCTAGAGTGGTCGGTGGTAGAAAGCGTAAATATCCATAAGGCTATTAAGTATGGGTTGCCGGACCGCGATAATTATATCCAGAAGTATATAGATACCCTTAAGAATTTGTCCGCCAACAATATTAAAACGGTCTGCTACAATTTTATGCAGCTGATTGATTGGACTCGAACCAATTTAAGTTATAAACTCCCGAATGGTGCCATAAGCTTATTGTACGATCCCATTGCCGTTGCTGCTTTTGATCTTTTTATCCTAAAACGGGAGAATGCGAGGGAATTTTATAATGTGGAAACCTATTCAAAAGCAGAAGTCTACTTTAACTCTTTAAGTACTCAACAAACAACATTACTGATTAATGCTATCTTGGCGGGAATGCCCGGCTCCAAAGAAGCCATACCTATTTCCGTGTTTAAATCTACCTTAGAAGAGGTGAGTGGAATAGAAAAACCTGATTTAAGGGAGAATCTGGCCTATTTTTTAAAAGCAATTATTCCGGAGGCGGAAAAATTGGGGATTAAAATGGCCCTTCACCCAGATGATCCGCCGTTCCCCGTTTTTGGAATTCCTAGGATTGCCTCTACCTATGAGGATCTGAAATTTATTGTGGATTGTGTTTCCTCTCCAAGTAATGGTATAACCTTTTGTTCAGGATCATTGGGCGCGATCGCTTCTAATGATCTGTTGAAAATTATAGCGGACTTTGGATCAAAGATTCATTTTTTACATTTAAGGAACGTGACCCGTAAGGCCGATGGCAGTTTTTATGAAGCCGCCCATTTAGACGGCTCCATACCTATGGAGAAGATTATGAAAGCTCTAATTAAGGAGCAGCAAAGAAGACATCGTAGCGGAATAGGCGAAGTAGCCATTCCCGTTAGACCGGATCACGGCCATGTGTTATTGGACGATAAAAAAAGAATGGGCGATTTTTATCCCGGTTATTCCCTTATTGGTAGGGGAATTGGTATGGCACAGCTTTATGGTTTAGAGAAAGGATTAAGGGAAACGTTGTTGTTAGAGGATGAAACCTAGTGCATAAATAAAGCAAACCATGCGAGAAAAAAAATAGAAAAATATTTTCAGTATTTCAAAAAAAGAGGGCTAGCTGTTCTATTAAAGAGGGTTTTAGTGATTTTATAGAATTAAAACGCTAAGGTTGTTATCTTTAGAAAAGTAATAATAAAAATATATGCGGGAATTTAAAAACGTAAAACGAAAATTATTGGGAGTGATATGGGCTGTGGCTTGCCTTTTTATTATCTCTTGTTCTGAAAGGGCCTCTCATAAAACATTATTTTTCGCGCATTCCCTTCCTATTACCCATCCAGTGCATAAAGGAATTCTTTCCATGCAAGAGACCCTTAAGGAGAAGTCTGGGGGAAAACTTCAGATTAAAATTTTTCCTGATGGCCAATTGGGATCGGAAAGAGAGATGTTAGAGCTTTTACAGATAGGAAGTGTCGCCATGACCAAGGTAAGCGCTGCCTCTATGTCCAGTTTTGCGCCGGAATACAAAGTGTTAGGGATTCCTTACTTGTTTAGGGATTCGGACCATATGTTCAGTGTTTTAGAAGGAGAGGTAGGCAAGAAAATTTTGGAAGGCGGTAGCGAATACCTACTTCGGGGACTCTGTTTTTATGATGCTGGAGCTAGAAGTTTCTACACCTTGGACGGTTTTATAAAGACACCGGAGGATCTAAAGGGAAAAAAAATAAGGGTAATGAACGATCAAATGGCTGTAAATATGGTCAATGATCTTGGAGGATCTGCTACGCCTATGGCTTACGGGGAACTATATACCGCCCTGCAGCAACGGGTGGTAGATGGTGCCGAAAATAACATACCTTCCTTTGTAACTTCCAACCACTATGAAATATGTAAATTCTATACCGTTGATGAACATACCATGACCCCCGATGTTGTAGTGGTGGGAACTAAATTTTGGGATACCCTGAGCGATATAGAAAAAGAATGGTTGCAAGCCGCTGCTGATGAAAGTGTTGCAAAACAAAAGGTGTTTTGGAGAGAGACGGTCAAAGAAAATATGGAAGTCTTAAAGAATGCCAATGTAGAGATCTATACCCCCGATAAAAGTCCCTTTATATCCAAAACAAAACCCATCTTGGAAGAGCTGATGAAAGACCCCATAATGAAAAAAATAATCGACCAAATTAATGACTATTAATGCAGACCACCTATAAAATTTTAAACAAGACCATTGAGGGAATGCTTGTGCTTATATTTAGTTTATTGGTACTAGATGTAGTATGGCAAGTGATTTCTAGATACGTAGTAGGGCAATCCAGTTCTTTTACCGAAGAATTTGCCCGCTTTTCTCTAATCTGGTTAACTGTGCTAGGCGCGGCTTATATAAACGGACAAAGGGAAGGGCATCTTTCCATGGATTTTTTACTGACCAAACTCCCTCAAAAGCGACAGCATAAAAGAAATAAGGTCATTCAGATCTTTATGGCCATTTTCGCCCTTGGAGTGATGGTGATCGGCGGTGGAAATTTGGTCTATATCACCCTAAAATTGGGGCAATTGTCACCTGCCTTATTAGTTCCCCTGGGGTTTGTCTATGCTATAGTACCCATTTGTGGTCTCATCATAATATTCTTTTCCATTTATCATATCAAAATAACCTTTAACCCCAACCACAATGAGTATTGAGACCATAAGTATCCTGGTATTATTTGTCAGCTTTATGGGGCTGTTGGCCTATGGGGTTCCCGTGGCTTATTCTATTGGAATAGCCACTACTCTTACCTTATTGATCAATATTCCCTATTTGCCGGCCACTACTACCATAAGTCAAAGAATGACCACGGGTATCGATAATTTTGCCCTTTTGGCCATTCCGTTTTTTATTTTGGCGGGGGAGATAATGAACAGGGGGGGCATTGCCAATCGGTTGATTGAGTTTGCTAAATCACTGATCGGAAGCCTTCCAGGAGGTCTCGCCTATGTAAATATCATTTCTGCAATGTTATTTGGAGCCATATCGGGATCCGCTATTGCAGCTGCCTCTGCAATAGGAAGTACATTGACAGAAAAAATGGTAAAAGACGGTTATCCAAGGGAGTTCAGTGCAGCCGTAAATATTAGTTCCTCTACGACCGGCCTGTTGATTCCACCTAGTAATGTATTGATCATTTTTGCTTTGGCTAGTGGTGGTACCGCTTCAGTGGCTGCCTTATTTATTGCTGGTTATATTCCTGGTATATTGGTAGGGCTGGCTATTATGGGCGTAGTTTATGTCTATGCGTTAAGGAAAGGATTACCAAAGGAGAAGCGTGTCAGTTTTAAAAAGTTGTTTCGCGATTTTAAAAATGCCATATTAAGCCTAACCCTATTAGTTATTGTGGTTGGAGGTATAGTAGCTGGGATTTTTACGGCTACGGAAGCGGCTGCCATTGCCGTGGTTTACGCTGTTTTACTGGGTTTTATTAATCGGGAACTTAAATTTTCCGATTTTAGGCCTATCCTATTGCGTAGTGCCAGGACTACAGCTATTGTTATGTTTCTGATAGCTACTTCCATGGCCATGTCCTGGTTGTTTTCATTCGAATCCATTCCACAATCCTTAACAGGCTTTTTATTGGAATCGGTGAAAAACCCTTTATTGGTGCTACTTTTTATCAATATTACCTTGTTGGTAGTGGGTACCTTTATGGATATGACCCCAGCCGTTCTTATTTTTACCCCTATTTTTCTACCTGTGGTGATGGCCTTGGGCATGCATCCAGTGCAATTTGGAATGGTAATAGTCTTAAATTTATGTATTGGAATATGTACACCACCTGTAGGAACCTTATTGTTTGTGGGTAGCGGGGTGGCCAAAGTACCGGTGGTTAAAGTAATTAAACCGCTAATGCCACTGCTGGGGGCAATGGTAGGTGTTTTAATGATGCTCACCTATTTTCCGGAGTTATCCTTATGGTTGCCAAGGGCATTTGGATTGATTGATTAAGGTGATGAAGGAAAATGTGTATCAGTATATCTCCTCCTTTCTCACTGAAAAGAAATCGACTTTCCCTACCTAAGCGTTTTCTTGTAGTTAAGAAGTATACCCCTTATATAAGGATGGAATGGTCGTACTGCAGTGTCAAAATCGGGTCCATTTAATTTTTCGTTCCCTATTCTAGTTGTGTTGTGGAAAGCTGGTTTACATGCAATTTACGGCAAATCACCCCTTGGTTTTGTGCCAGAATTAGAATATTAGCTCAATAAAATCTTAGTAATTGCCATTATGTCGGCATATAGAATTCGATTATGGTGTCTGATTTGAATATTCCTTTAAATTTATCTCTATTTTACATAATTCCTCTTCCCAATCAGAGTGGTAGCTACGCCCAGCGTATAGATTTTTCCTATGTGAATGAAGTTACTACAGATAAAATCTATCGCTAAGCCTAGGGTTTCGCATCATTTTTGTGCATTATGGTAGTGTAAATAGTATTAACTAAAATTATTACATGAGAGTATTAGTAATTGGGGCGGGTAACATGGGGTTGACCTATGCGGAGTCTATGTCAAAATCAAAACTTCTAAAAAAGAGAAATTTAATGATCTTGGATAATTCCCCGGAAAAAACCACGTCTTTAAAAAAGATTTCACATTTCGAGGTTTATGATAATTTGGAAGAATGTCTTCCAAAAGCAGATTTAATTTTTCTTGCGGTGAAACCTTTCCATAGTGAAGACCTTTTTAAGAAAATAAAAAAACTGATAAATAAAGAGCAGATAATAATCTCGATAATGGCGGGGGTTACCATAAATACTATGCAGGAAGCTCTGGGAGTGCAAAAGATTGTTAGAGCCATGCCAAACCTCCCGGCACAGATCGGAAAAGGGGTCACCTCCTATACCGCCTCCAAGGAGGTTTCCAGGATAGAGCTTTTGACCATTGAAAGTTTATTGGATACTACCGGAAAATCTATTTTTGTGAGTTCCGAAAACTTTATTGATGCTTCCACTGGAATTTCAGGAAGTGGTCCGGCATATGTTTTTTATTTTATGCAAAGTATGATGGAAGCAGCCTTGAAAATGGGCTTTTCCGCAAATGATAGCAAGGTTTTGGTAAGCAAGACCTTTGAGGGGGCGGTAGAGCTCTTTAACCAGTCGGACCTTTCTCCCAATTCATGGATGGAAAGAGTGGCCTCTAAAGGAGGGACCACTAGGGCCGCATTAGATTCTATGGAAGATAATAATGTAAAGGAACTTATAAAAGAAGCAGCTTATTCCGCCTTTAATAGAGCGGTCGAACTAGGAAAAGAAAAATAAAATGTATAATCAAAGAGTAGTTATTAAAGTAGGTACCAATGTAATGACTAATAAGGACAATAGGATAGTGAAGCCTGTCCTTGATCATTTGGTATGGCAGATAGCAGAATTGTACGAACGTAATATAATGTCCATTCTAGTGTCTTCTGGTTCCGTAATAGCGGGAATGGAAGTGATGGGAGAAAGCACATTAACCGATACGGCAACAAGACGGCAGGTTTTTTCTGCCATTGGACAACCAAGGATGATGCGCCATTATTATAATATTTTTCAAGATTATGGAATGAAATGCGCCCAGGTTTTGGCAACTAAACGCGATTTTAACCCAGGAAACCACAGGGATAATATGGTGAATTGCTATGAGGGATTATTATCCGAAGGAGTGGTGCCAATCGCTAATGAGGATGATGCCGTTTCCCTTACCAAATCCATGTTCTCCGATAACGATGAGCTTGCCAGTCTGGTTGCTGAGCTTACCAAGGCAGATAAGTTGATCATCCTTACAGATACGGATGGTCTCTATTCGGGACATCCCGATGCAAAGGGCACCGAGGTCATAAAAAACGTTAGCGTAGATCAAGATGTGGAGAAATATATTCAGACCATTGCCAAGGGCGAAGCCGAAGGTAAGGGAGGTATGGGTTCCAAATTAAATATCGCAAAACAGACCGCCTCCAAAAATATACCCACTTATATTGCAAACGGTAAAAGAAAAAGAGTGATATTGGATATTATGGAAGGAAAAAGTGTGGGGACCAAGATTACGTTATAAGGGAAAGAAATTAAAAAATATACCTATAAAATGAAATTGTTAAATACAGAAATTAAAAATAAGGTATTACAGTCCATGATGCGGATATTGGATGGCAGTAAAAATGAAATTATAGCTGCAAATAAAAAAGACCTAGATCTTTTTGATAAATCCGATAGAGCCATGTACGATCGACTCATAGTAGACGAAAAAAAAGTAGATAGCATGATTGGGGCCATTGATGAGATTCTCCAACAAGAGGATCCAGTGGGTAAGATTAAATCGGAGCGGGTGCTAGAAAATGGACTTAAGATCCAAAACAAAACCGCACCCTTCGGAACCATTATGATTATTTATGAGTCCAGACCGGATGTAACCATAGAAGCGGCGGTCTTGGCATTTAAAGCCAATAATAAAATATTGCTGAAAGGCGGTAAGGAAGCCATTCATAGTAATTTGGCCCTAGAAGCATGTTGGCATCAAGCCTTGGAAGAAAACGGGCTAGATAAAGATTGGATCAAATTACTCCATATGAACAGGGAGGAAACGCAGGAGTTTTTAAGAAATCCTACGGAAAAATTAGACTTGATCGTACCACGTGGTGGTGAGCGTTTGATTGCCTTTGTGAAGGAACATGCCAAATGTGCGGTATTGGTGAGCGGACGTGGAAACAATTTTTTATATGTGGACCAGACGGCCGATTGGGCAAATAGTATTAAAGTCATCCTCAATGCCAAAATCGAAAAGATTTCGGCCTGCAACGCCTTGGATAAAATTTTGGTGAATGCCAATATCGACGATTATGCCACTAAAATGAAAGAGCTGAACGAAGTCTTAAATTCACACGGTGTCTCTGTTTTGGTCGATAAATCAGCTTCCAATATTCTTAAAGACAATGAACAAATTAAGGATGAAGCCATCTGGTATGAAGAGTTCTTGGCTATGAAATGTGTTGTTGGTTCAGTTGGAAATATGGAGGAGGCCATTGGTCTTATCAATAAATACTCCGGGGGCCATTCGGCAACCATTATGACCAAAGATCAAGATATGGCCGGGGAGTTTATGGACCAAGTGGATAGTGCTGCAGTGTATCACAATGCCTCCACACGGTTTACCGATGGCGGACAAATGGGTGTAGGTGCAGAATTGGCCATCAGTACGGATAAGTTGCATCACAGGGGGCCATTGGGCTTGGAGCAACTAGTGACTAATAAGTACTACGTGTACGGAAATGGACAAATAAGAGACTAAGACTCCTAGGAGTAATTCTTGTCTTTATGTAATTTAACGGCAGCTTCGCAGACACAATAGTGTTTGTGGAGCTGTCTATTTTTTTTATAAAACCACTATGAACTTTTAAAATCTTTTTGTAACGGCTGGGCTATAAATAGTGACGTAATAATTCTATAGGCATAGTGTTTTCTAGATGTTACAATATCGGCTTAAATTTTTGTTATCTTCGCCGTAAATTCCCGTATTTACTGGATTTCAACCTAAAAATAGAACAATGAGGAAGTCGTTTATTTATATTGTTATAGCACTATTTACCAGCTCAATGGCCATTGCGCAAGAATTTAACCAGGGATCCAATGTAATCAACGTCGGGTTTGGGTTTGGAGGACATTTTGAACCCTTTGGTTCACCTAGCCAAAATCCTTCCATAAGCGCTAGTTATGAGCATGGAGTATGGGATGTTCCCGGTCCTGGAGTGGTTAGTTTAGGAGGGTATCTAGGTCATAAATCCTATAAATATGACAATGACGATAAGTGGAACTATACCATAATAGGGGTTAGAGGAGCTTATCATTTTAATGGTTTGGAGGTAGAAAATCTAGATGTTTATGGTGGCGCTATGCTGTCTTATAATATCCTGTCCTACGATACGAGCTATAGCGCAAAGGGTACTTATGGAAACGAATTGGGAGCAACCGCCTTTGTTGGGGGTAGATGGTATTTTACGGATAATTTTGGAGCCTTTGCGGAAGTTGGTTTTGGAGTTTCTAATTTAACCTTAGGGATTTCTTTCCGACTTTAATGTGATTGCTTGATGCTATAAAACGGGTCTAGCTTCTGAAGAATTCACCCAAATCTTAAGAGTTATTTTCCATTTGTACGCTATCTTTGGGGAAAGGGACAATTTGATGGAAGTAAGATGGTGAAGTTAATTATCCCATTTACGCACTAAGTGAGATTTGAATGCGCCCACGCTTGCGTCCAAATTTCAATGATAGTTTTCATTCCATACCTCATGGGTTCGCCTAGAGGGAATTGACTGATTTTTTGAATGTGCCCTTATTTTAATTTAGAAGCCTAAACCCCTTCTTAGAGATTTACTATGGAAAGGAACGAATTATACCCTATTTTTTTAAAGGTTTCCCAGCTTAACATACTAATTATTGGGGGGGGGAATGTTGGATTAGAAAAACTGACCTTTATGTTGAAATCGAGCCCCCATGCTACAGTAGAAATGGTTGCACCCCATTTTTTGGATGCAACTTTGGAACTCGCACAAAATCATCAGGTAAAAATAACCAAGGACTCCTATAACAATAGCTATTTGCAAGGCAGGCATATGGTGATCGCTACAACCGATAAGACAGAAGTGAATCAACAGATATATCATGATTGTCGGGAAAGGCATATTTTGGTGAATGTTGCGGATAATCCTCCTTATTGTGATTTTTATATGGGCGGTATCGTTACCAAAGGCAATGTAAAAGTTGCCATCTCCACCAATGGAAAATCCCCTACCACTGCCAAGCGTCTACGGCAATTCTTTGAGGATGTAATTCCGGAAAATATAGATGACCTGGTGAAAAATCTGAACGAATTTCGAAAAACGATTAAAGGTGATTTCGAAGAAAAAGTGGAAACCCTAAATGAATTTACGAAAGGCCTAGTCAACAAAAAAAAATAATATCGTATCGGTTGATGCCTGCAAATCTATTCATGAGTTTTTGGAATAACGCTATACACTTCCCTATTTTACGAAACCGTTTTCGAAAAGTTTTGCACTCTCACTAAAACAATGCAACAGTCTGAATTATAAGTAATTGACTTCATTTTAATGAGGATTCACTAAATGGTGGCATTTGATTTTTTTTATTCCCAACCACCCAAATAGTACTCATTGAACTAGTTTTTGATATATTTGAGAGACCCTATTGGGTTTTGCCAAATTGGGAGCTTTTCCCTTAAAAAAAGTGATTTATGTATTATTTGGGATTGGATATTGGAAGCTCTTCCATTAAAGTGGCCTTAGTTGAAATCGCTAATGGCAAACAAGTAGGGGTGGTACAGGAGCCTGAATCTGAAATGGATATTATTGCCTTAAAAAACGGATGGGCTGAGCAGGATCCCAAAGATTGGTGGAGGCATGTCTGTGCGGGAATTAAAAACATAAAGGCAAAATTCAATATTCATCAAGATCAGATTAAAGGAATAGGGATAGCCTATCAGATGCACGGATTGGTATTGCTAGACAAGCAGGGTAAACCAGTTAGAAACGCTATTATCTGGTGCGATAGCAGGGCCGTGGAAATAGGGCGGAAAGCCTATGCAACTATAGGGGAAGAAAACTGTAAGTCGCGCTTACTAAACTCCCCCGCGAATTTTACGGCTTCTAAATTAAAATGGGTACAGGAGAATGAAGCTGATTTATACAGTAGAGCCCATAAATTAATGCTGCCCGGCGATTATATTGCCTATTGTTTCTCTAGAATAATGAATACTACTATTTCCGGACTATCCGAAGGAATCTTATGGGATTTTAAGGAGGATTCAGTTGCCAATTTGTTACTGGAGCATTATGGTATTCCCAACTCTTTTATTCCGGACATTGTGGATACCTTTAGTCTCCAGTGCACGGTAGATGAGCAAGGAGCTCTGGAAAGTGGCTTGGCGAAAGGAACTCCTATATTGTATAGAGCAGGTGACCAACCTAATAATGCCTTGTCCCTAAATGTATTTAACCCTGGGGAAGTAGCGGCAACAGGGGGAACTTCGGGCGTGGTATATGCCGTTACGGATAGCCTTTCTGGCAAGGAGAGTACTAGAGTGAACAATTTTGCCCATGTAAACTACAACAAAAGCACAGCCCGAATTGGTAAATTGTTAAATATTAATGGAGCAGGTATACAGTACCGATGGCTATTGAACAATTTAGAGGTTGGCTCTTATGAGGAGATGAATGCCTTGGCTAAGGAAATTCCTGTCGGTTCGGATGGGGTTTGCTTAATTCCCTTTGGAAACGGGGCAGAGCGAATGCTGAACAATAGGGATATAGGCTCTAGATTATTGAATATAAATCTCAATAATCATCATAAAGGACATATCTGTAGGGCAGCCTTAGAAGGCGTCGCATTTTCCTTTGCCTATGGCATGGAAATCTTAAGATCGGACGGGATTGAGATTCAAACAATGCGTGCCGGGAATGATAATCTGTTCAGGTCGGAAATTTTCTCTAATACCTTGGCCAGCTTGGTAGATCAAGAAATAGAGATCTATGATACCACCGGAGCAATCGGTGCAGCACGAGCGGCAGGTATATATGAGGGTGGATTTGAGAAATTTAGCACTTATATTACCAACAATGACCATATACACACCTTTAAACCTAGTAAGGAGAAGGCCTCATACGTGAAGGCATTTAATATTTGGAAGGAAGAACTGGAAATGAGTATTAACAGTAAAAAATAAGAAGATGGCATTTATCGGAAACAAGGAATATTTTAAAGGTATTGGGGATATTAAATTTGAAGGGAGAGAATCTGACAACCCCCTGGCTTTTAAATACTACAATCCAGAACAGGTGGTTGCAGGAAAGACCATGCGTGAACATTTTAAATTTGCTATTGCCTATTGGCATACCTTCTGCGGGCAGGGAGGAGATCCTTTTGGACCAGGGACCCAGCGTTTTGAGTGGGATCAAGCAAAGGACCCAATACAAGCTGCTAAGGATAAAGCCGATGCCGCTTTCGAATTTATTAGTAAAATGGGGTTCGATTATTTCTGCTTTCACGATTTTGACCTTATCCAAGAAGGGGCCACCTTCTCAGAATCCGAAAAACGTTTGAGTATTATTACCGATTACATAAAGGAAAAGAAAACTGCTTCGGGCATAAAATTACTATGGGGTACTGCCAATTGTTTTTCCAATCCCCGATATATGAACGGGGCTGCAACCAATCCAGATTTTAATGTGGTTGCACGGGCAGGGGGACAGATAAAATTAGCTTTGGATGCTACAATAGCCCTAGATGGGGAAAACTATGTCTTCTGGGGCGGAAGGGAAGGGTATATGTCACTTTTAAATACCGATATGGGAAGGGAGTTGGATCATATGGCCCAATTTTTAACTATGGCTAGGGATTATGCCCGTTCCCAAGGATTTAAAGGCACCTTTTTTATTGAGCCCAAGCCTATGGAACCCACCAAACATCAATACGATTTTGACACGGCTACCGCGATAGGATTTTTACGGGAATATGGCCTGGATAAAGATTTTAAAATAAATATCGAGGTAAATCACGCCACCTTAGCACAGCATACCTTTCAGCACGAGTTGGCCGTAGCTGCTAAAGCAGGAATGTTGGGAAGTGTAGATGCCAATAGAGGGGATTATCAGAATGGATGGGATACAGATCAATTTCCCAACAATATCCAAGAAACCACAGAAGCCATGTTGGTTTTTCTAAAGGCTGGTGGCCTACAAGGTGGCGGTGTGAATTTTGATGCCAAAATAAGAAGGAATTCCACTGATTTGGACGATATTTTTCATGCCCATATAGGAGGAGCTGATACCTTTGCACGAGCCTTGTTAACAGCAGATAGGATCCTTACTTCTTCCTCATATGATAAAATGCGTCAAGAGCGATATAGTTCTTTTGATACAGGAAAAGGCAAGGAGTTTGAAAATGGGAAACTCAGTCTTACGGATTTATACGGTTTGGCCCAAGAAAATGGAGAGCTAACATTAAAAAGTGGAAAACAAGAGCTGTTCGAAAATATTATCAACCAATATATTTAAAGGTTAGGGTATTTCAATTTTGACAAAATGATAATTGGGGTTCTTGCTCCTCCCTTTGGTTAAAGGAAGACGTAGGGATTAGCAGTCCAAGCATATGCTGATACCTCGGGATACTTAATCGCGCATAATCTCCCCGTCCAACGCCTTGGACACCCCTCTTTTTAAAAGAGGGGTGCTTTTGTAGGGATAACCTAGAATCGGTATTGACAGAAATAAGAGGGGATTTTAAGTAAAAGTTAATACTATAAAAAGCACCTCCCTTACCTAACGAGTGGTATAGGGCTTAACTACTATTGGCAACATTGATATGGCTTAGTCTAATTTGGGCTATATTGTAATCGTATGAAGAAAATGACCTTAAAAGAGATAGCTCAAGTTTTTAATGTTTCCATTTCTACAGTCTCTAAGGCCATTAATGATAGTCATGAAATTAGCTATGGGCTAAAGACTAAGATTCAACAGTACGCCAAGGAAAATAAATATCGGCCCAATAAGCTGGCTCTAAATTTACGTCAGAAGAAAACCAAGACCATTGGAGTGGTAGTGCCAAATATCCTGAATTATTTTTTCACCCAGGTTTTTTCTGGGATAGAAAAAGTGGCGAATGAAAAAGGGTATAATCTGTTGAGTTGTATCAGTGATGAATCTTATGAAAAAGAGGTGAAAACACTGGAGTTTTTAGGAGGTGGTACCGTAGATGGTATCATTGTCTCCATGGCAGAGGAAACACAGTTCAAAAGCAAGATGGACCATTTTCAAAATTTATTGGACGAGCATATTCCCTTGGTGATGTTCGATAGGGTTTCTGATGATGTTTTGTGTGACAAGGTTGTGGTGGACGATTATGAGGCAGGGTATCGCACTGCTAAATACTTTCTAAACTTAGGTTGTACTACCCTTGCCGTAGTGTCTGCAATTGACCAATCTAGCGTAGGTAGGTTACGGGTAGATGGATATAAAAAAGCCCTTAGTGAAGCTGATATCCCTTTTGACGACCGCTTAATACTTCGGCTGGGTAAAAAGGACGATCTAGAGCTATTGATGTCCCTTTTATTGAACTACAAACAGATAGATGGCATTATGGCTCTGGATGAGATTACCGCCGTTGAGGTTTTAAGAATAGTAAAGGCCAGAGGGTATAAGGTGCAGGAGGATATTTCCGTAATCGGTTTTACCAATGGTAAATTGTCACGTTATGTGACCCCATCTCTTACCGCCGTCAGCCAACATGGAACCTACCTAGGAGAAACAGCGGCAAATACTCTGATAGAAAGAATGGAAGGTAGAACCGGGAAGGATTTCTCCACCCGAATCATCAAAACAAGTTTAGTAGTACGCGATTCTACCAAAAAATTATAAGCTAGTAGCACCGCGACATGATTTAGTTAAGGGGTGTTAGCTTTTTCTTTATCACCTGATCCATATAATCTACTTCCTGCAGCGCTTTGTTCGTGAAATGAAACAGGCTTAGGCAACGGTCTAAATTTTGATTTTCATAAGAAACCTTGTAGTAAATATTATCGTTCAGATAATCTGTAAGTGCTCTTAATCCGTGAATAAAGGGCATAAATACTGCTCCCCAGGCCAAAGTATTTAATTCTTCGTGATGCAAAAAAGGACCGTTTGCTCCTAGACCGTCAACAAAAGCTTCGAACAAGAGGCGATCAAAGGTAATTTTACGATGATCCTGTTCATCTTCAATAGCCTGATTGGCAACCGTTCTTATGGCATCACCAAAATCGTAGTAAAAATATCCTTTCATTATGGTATCCAAGTCAATTAGGCAAAGGGCCTTATTGCTTTCCTTGGAAAAAAGAATGTTGTTTAATTTGGTGTCGTTATGGCAGATCCTTTGAGGAAGCTTGGAATTGTCAATTACCTTTAACTTTTCCAGAGTGTCCTTGGCAAAGGAAATGGCCGATTTGGCGATTTCCAATTTTTCTGGTTTGGCAGATTTTAAGGAAGCGTTAAACTGATCCTCACGTAAAGAAAGGTCATGAAATTGTGGAATGGTATCCACATAATTATCCAAAGGAGCCTTGGCTAAAAGTTGGTGAAATTTTCCAACCACCTTACCCGCCTCATAGGCTATGTTAACATCCGTTGCATTATCGTAAGCCGTGGTGTTGTTGATATAAGTCATCAATCTCCAGAACCCTTTTTCTTTTTCTTCAAAATAGGGGTCCCCTGCCTGGGTTTTCAATAAGGCAATGGGGGTGTATTCAGTATCGATGAGGTAGCTGAAGGCATTTGCAATATTCCCCATTAGCCCCTTTATATCCTTAAAAACATTATGGTTAACCCGTTGTAAAATGTACAATGGTCCATTCTGGTCCAGTACCAGATAGGTATCGTTAATATACCCCTGGTTTATATCCTGGAATTGATAGTTTTTTTGGTCTATTTTAAAGTTGCCCAATACATTATTGAGCATAGTATCCTTGACTGCTATCATCAATTAATTGTTTTAAATAGTATCCCAAATTGGAGATGGATATTCATTTTTAGCGGTCATTTGTTGTAATTCTGAAACGGCAGTTTCCTTGTCACTGGCGTAAGTAACCCCAAACCACTGACTGTCAGAAGGAAGTACATCTACATCTATAAGGTCCTGATTAATCATTTCCTTGATAGCGAAAGGAAGGTATATTTCCCCTTTTGCGATATTGTCGTTATTATTTATAAAGTCGGTCAAATATCCGGTGATAAAGGAAAATATGGAAGGTTGACATACCCAGAAGTTCATGCTTACCAATTCTTCTCCGTTAAATTTGGCTCCTGTATCCAAATCTGTAATGGTATCCTCGGTTTTTTGTAATTGGATATGCTCGTGAATGGCAGTCAGTTTGTTGTTTTCTGATTTGCAAACACCCCTCGATACTGAACCATGTTCAGATAAGGTATTTTTTAAGGTATAGGCGACCAATCCGTAGGTAGACTCCTTTTTATTGGATGTTATAAAATCTGATGCACTTTTAAACGCATTTTTTCCGTAATAATCGTCTGCATTTATAATGGCGAAGGGGCCTGAAATTACGTTCCTTGCAGTCCATACAGCGTGTGCGGTACCCCAAGGCTTCACTCTTTCCCCAGTATAGGTTACCCCTTGTGGTAAATCGTTGATCTCTTGGGCAAGAACATCCAGCTTAATGTTTTTAGGCAATCTCGGGGAAAGATATTCCTTAAGATAGTCTACATTTTCTTTTTTTGTTATGGCAACAATATGTTCAAAGCCGTTCTTAAGGGCGTCATAAATACTGAATTCCATCAGGAACTCCTCTTTTGGACCCAATGTATCAAATTGTTTAAGTTTTCCATATCTGCTACCGCTACCGGCAGCCATTAAAAGTAATGTCATAATTGGCTGTTTTTAAGACTGCAAAAATATGGATTTTAATATAATTTTGATAGCAGAACAGTTTATTAAAAAAAAAGTCGGTTAGAAAACCACTTTTATAACAATTTGGTGGTATTTGTTATTAGCATAATTAGATCGGTAGACTATTTCCACATCTAGAGTAGTATGTGAAACCTGATATGGGTCATATTTTAAATGGTTTTTGAAAGCTAATTTTGTGATATTCATCAACTAATGATCAGCGCATGGCCAATTTAATTCAGAAATACAATATACCTGGACCTCGATATACTAGTTATCCAACGGTGCCCTATTGGGATTTGGAAGGTTTCTCAGGTAAAAAATGGGAGTCTTCCTTGGTTAAAAGTTTTATAAAGAGTAATAGTTCCGAAGGAATCAGTCTTTATATTCATTTACCTTTTTGTGAGAGTTTATGTACATTTTGTGGATGCCATAAAAGGATAACCAAACGCCATGAGGTAGAAAGTCCCTATATAACCAATGTGTTAAAGGAATGGGAGCTCTATTGTAAGTTGCTGCCTGAAAAACCAAAGGTGAAGGAGCTTCACTTAGGAGGAGGTACTCCAACATTTTTTTCTCCTGATAATTTAACCCGACTGATCAAAGGGATTTTTAAGACTGCCGATAAAGCTGATAATTACGAGTTTAGTTTTGAGGGTCACCCCAATAATACGACAAAGGAACACTTGCAAGCACTTTACGATGTTGGTTTTAGACGCGTGAGTTATGGGGTGCAGGATTATAATATGAAGGTGCAGATTGCAATTCATAGGATTCAACCTTTTGTAAATGTAAAAAATGCCACAGAATGGGCTAGGGAAATTGGATATACTTCTGTAGGGCACGATATTATTTTTGGATTGCCTTTTCAGACAGAGGCCCATGTAGAGGAGACCATCATGCGGACCAAGGAGCTAATGCCCGACCGACTGGCTTTCTATAGTTATGCCCATGTCCCATGGCTAAAAGGAAACGGACAGAGAGGTTTCCAAGATTCCGATCTGCCCACCCCGGATGAAAAACGTAATCAATATGAAAAAGGGAAGTCCCTATTGGCAGAGGTAGGCTACTCCGAAATTGGAATGGATCATTTTGCCATAAAATCCGATTCTTTGTATAAAGCTATGGACAACGGGAGCTTACATAGGAATTTTATGGGATATACCAGCTCCAAAACCCGAGTAATGATTAGCCTAGGCGTATCCAGTATTAGTGATAGCTGGGATGGCTTTGCGCAAAATGTAAAAGGCTTGGAGGAATACGAACACCTTGTAGATAATAATATTATCCCCATTTATAAAGGACATATATTAACGGAAGAAGACAAAATCATCCGTAGCCATATATTAAATTTAATGTGTAGATTTAATACTTCTTGGGAGACCAATGAAAAAGTATTCCCAGAACTGTTAGGGGTAAAGGAAAGACTGGTGGAGATGGAGAAGGACGGACTTTTGGAAATACACGCTACACGGATTGTTGTAACCGAGAAAGGAAGGCCATTTGTGCGTAATATTTGTATGGCTTTTGACCTTTTGTTGCACAGAAAAGCCCCGGAAACCAGATTGTTTTCCATGACAATTTAGGGGTTATGATAGGGAATGGGAAACTTTGTTGATTATTAATGTTTAAAACATGTCTTTATGAAAAAAATCATTGTACCAGTCGATTTTTCTGGACCTTCTGAAATTGCCCTTAAAACAGCGGCATCCATTGCTAAAAAATTCGGTTCTGAAATTTTTGTGCTACATATGTTGGAAATGTCCGATGCCTATATGACCTATAGCGAAGAAATACACCAGCAGCAGGCCTTGTTTTTAATAAGAATGACGGAAAAGAGATTCGGTGAGTTTTTGAATAAACCATATCTAAAAGGTATAAAAGTGACTCCCATTGTAAAGCATTATAAGGTGTATAGCGAAGTAAACGCTATAGCTGAAAAGCATAATGCAGATCTTATTGTTATGGGTTCACATGGATCGGATGGGCTAAAAGAAATATTTGTGGGGTCTAATGCGGAAAAAATGGTCAGAAATGCCAATATTCCTGTTTTGATCATTAAAGATGAAATATTGAATTTCGAGGTGAGAAGATTTGTTTTTGCCTGTGATTTTGAGCTTGAAAATCTCCCTGCCTTCCATAAGGCGAAAACCTTGGCAGATAAACTTTCAGCAGAACTTATCTTAGTGAATATAAATACCCCTGGGGATAACTTTTTAAGTACTAAGGATGCCTTTAGGAAAATTAATCAATTTTTGCACGAAGCTAAAGCCAGTTTGGAGGTAGAGATTTACAACGACTATGCTGTAGAAAGAGGAATATTGGCCTTTAGTGAAAGTAGAAATGCAGATATAATTGGACTTCCCACCCACGGGAGAAAGGGAATTAGTCGCTTTTTTATGGGGAGTATTGGAGAAGACCTTGCCAATCATTCCAAGATTCCTGTAATGACTTTTAAATTATAAGGGTTAAATTTCTTCCATGGACAAAAATGGTGTCCAACAAACATAATTCTAAAAGGTATTGTCCAAAACAAAGGCGACTGACCCTAAATAAAAAAATATGGTCCTATTTTTTGCAACAGCAATCTATGGGGTCATAGTTTTTATATGCAAGTGGTGCTATCTTACAGCACTGAAACTACCTGCTGGTGGTAAGTATTCTATTAACTTCTCTCCCGAAACCTATTATTTCCAGATAATCGGAGTGGATGTTTATCACGCTATATGAATTTTCATCGGTGTCTACCATTCCTTGCAAAGTAAGATAGTGGATTCCATTCTTCACTCCGTAGTTACCCTCATGATTATGTCCATTGATGTAAGCCTTCACATGTGGATAGCTTTCTAGAATGTCAATAACTTCATCGGCATTCCAAAGATTGTGTTTGTTTAGTGGATATACTGGAAAATGACAGTATAGCACCACTTTTTCTTGATCTTGTAACGACTTATCCAAGACAGATCTCAGCCATTGTAGCTGGGTTGGTCCTATTGCCCCATTCCATTTAGGGGATTCAATTTGGTTTTGCCTATAATACTTCTCTGCAATTTTGTATCCATCGCTCTCGGCTGGATAGGCATGAAAGCTAATGTCATTTCCATCTAACACTATAAAACGCCAGTCCTTAATTTTAAAATCATAGTAGGGGGAGGGCATGCCTAGCTTTTTGTAGACAGCGCTCTTCTTATCATCCACTACAGAAAAATCGTGGTTGCCAAGCACATGATATTTAGGCATGTTCAGATGGTTGTAGATTGGACCTACAACATCAAAACTTTCCCAATCCCGATCTATAAAATCACCCAGATGCACCGTATAGGCTAAATCCATGGTATTTAAATGCACAACACATTCCTTTAGTTTCTGCTCTGATTTCGCGTATTTCCTTATTCCAGTTCCTTGTTCGTGGTGATATTGGCAATCGGCGATTACTCCAATAGAAAATTGGGACTTGCTTGTTTCGGGTAGTTTAGTTGGATTTTGTTGACCATAGTTGGAGTGAAAAGTCAGCTGAGCAATGACCAACACCCCTAAAAATTTCCATACTTCCATTTTTGTTCAACGATCTTTAGTGCTAATGTTTTTATTTCTTTTGGGGCAGGCAGCCTCTGCCAACTATTATGTATTTTATCTGTATAACTGTTCTAGGGGAATCTAATATAGTGGTCTAAAAATACATTAATTTATTTTAGTAAAGTTCCCAAGAAATTGGGGTTTTTGCCCCATAGGCAATGACTCCGAATTGTACGAACTAACATTTTGTATTTTAGTAAGCGAGGATGCGCATTTTTACGATGAGAATATATCTTCCTAGTAGTGGTCCTTTACCGGTTTGGGAGGTAGCGATGAAGTTTTGAAATAAGTATATAACGAAAATACCAAAAGGATACTTGACTAGTTAAGAATCACTATAGTTGCGTTCTCGACTATTTTTTAAGCATAGGGAATAGCCTCATTATTTCCTCATCGGTGGGTTGCTTTCCGTACTCGCATATTTCAAATCCTTCTATGTGTTTAGCGTTGGAGGCTTTATTTCCGTACCATTTTTCTGCACATTTCAAAAATGCATCATTGGGAGCCTTAGATCTCCAATTGGCCAACATTTCCAGTCTGTCCTTATCCTCCTTGGGTACTTTTTCTAAATTGCCGGCGGTCCAGGGAAGCCATTCAAAGAACTGGGATTTATGTGCTGACATGGCATATATCTTTTGGTCAAAAACCTCATCAATAATAACTGCGATATCGGGTTCGAAAGGGCTAGGCTTTTGAAAACCATCTTCGGAGTATAGGAAAACCGGATTTTTTTTGAGTGGTGGTACTTCTGGGGCTACATTGGGAACAATGACCATATAGGCTGCATCTTGTACCAACACGCCAGTATACCTGTGGTCCGGATGGTAGTCATTTGGCCGTGGGGCAATAACCACATCGGCATTCCATTTTCTAATTTCTCGTATCACTTTTAAACGATTTTCCAAAGTAGGCATCAATTCCCCATCATGGTTGTCCAATACTGCGTACGCTACTCCAAATCTTTTTCCTGCTTCCTTGGCCTCTGCAATCCTAACCCTGGCAAGTTCTCCACCGCCCATGGCATAATGACCAGCGTCACCATTGGTCAGGGATACAAACTTTACATTGTGGCCCATTTTGGCCAGTAATATGGCCGTGCCACCCGTGTCAATATCACAATCATCGGGATGTGCTCCAAAAACAATTACGTTGATCTTTTCACCTTGTGAAAATAAAAGGCTTGCATTTAAAATAAGATAACAGATCAGTAGGGCTTTCTTCATTTTAAGTGGTTTAAGGTTTGGTTGCTACTGGCCATAGTGCAGTTAAATTGTAAAAGTCTATGAACAGGGTATTTCTAAGCACTAGAAAATTACACTATTTTCACAACTATCACAAATTTGATTTACAGCTATTGGAAGGGGCTTTTAATGGCACTCCACCTCGCTTGAGACTACTTCTGTGACTGGTGCTGGGGAGATATAGGGAATGCCGAGTCCCATTCCTCTTAGTATAAAAAGAAGACCAATTAATACTACAAATACAGGGATTAGGCGTTGAACAGATTTTTTGGCCTTACCTTTTATCATGCTACCAAAATAGACGGCGGTCGTCATTAAGGGGATTGTACCCAATCCAAATAATATCATAAATAGGGCGCCTAACCATGGGTTGGCAGTGGCAATACTGCCAAATAGGGCCATATATACCAAGCCACATGGCAAAAACCCGTTTAGGAAACCAATGGTTATAAAGGTATCTGCACTTTTCTTTTTCAACTCTTTGCCCATTTTATTTTTCAGTTTGGACAAGAGACCATAAATAGGTTTAGAAAGATTGTATTTGCTGAAAGTTTTATAAGGAATAAGAATTATAGCGATCATTAGTACCCCTATAATAATGGAGAGCTTTTGCTGTAGCCCAAAAACATATAGACCTTTGCCTAAAAATCCAAAGACCAGTCCTATAATACCGTAGGCGGTTAATCTCCCAAAATGGTATAGAAAAACCTGTAGCAATTTCTTCCCCGGTCTGTTATGATCTACAGGAAGCATAAAAGCAATGGGGCCGCACATGCCAACGCAGTGAAAGCTCCCCATTAGTCCTAATATAAGAGCGGATGCTAACATGGTTTGTTTTTTATTTTTCTAGTAGAATTATAGGAGTTTTTAATGAGTAATTTTCTCCTTGTACATATACGCTTCGCCATTGTATTCCCATGAAACTTTAAGGTCCCATCTGCCGTCCACTAAACGATTTTCGGGTATAATTAAATGGTTGTTAGACAAACTAATGGGAAAATCAAAGTCCAATTGTTTGTTAGATGGTCTATAAAGGGACACAGTTCCTTTAATAGTTGCTTGATCCAGATCTTTTGGAAATTCTAATTTTATGCCTGCTGGTGTTCTTACCATGTTAAGATTGACATTGTTTTCGTTAGCGTTGATTTCGGCGTCCAATTCCTTTTGAAATCCAATTTCGGCTTTGTAATAATCTTCCCTGACCAAATCGTGATTCGTACTATCGTCCATACCCATTCGCACTACAAAAAATAGGATAAAACTTATGAATCCTATAAATGCTAGTACAATTCCTGTTCCCCAATTAATTTTCATTTGTAGATATTTATTGATTTTTAACGGTCATATGCGAACTTGACGGCAGTCAGGTTCGCATATCTTCATTCGTATTTGAGACCAGATTTTGGTCATGCTGATTTCAAGGTTACCTAATTACTTTTCTCTCCATAATTTGGGAGGTGATTGTTATCCCCGTTTTAGGGTTAATGGTGTCCATACGGTTTACTTATTTATAGCTTCTTGGTGCCATAAATCTTGCAGTGGTCGTTTCAATTTTATTCTCCCCGCTATAGACTCCAATCATTAACTTGTTTTTATCGCCTTCCAAGGCGGAATTGTTTATTTCGATGAACAAGGTCCCTTCGATCAATTCTTGAGCGGGAACCGTAAAGTTATTATGCCTAACAAGCTTAATGGTTCCTTTATGCGATAATAGTTTAAAGCTAACATCGGCAATATCCATACTGGTTTTGTTTACCAATTTAAATGTATATACGTTGCTAATAATATTCCCTTCCTTATGCTCGTACAATTGCCCTGGAAGTCCTAATATATTGGCTTCCAGATCATTTCTTAAAAAAAGCATCCCAATCAGTAAACCGGTAAGGATGACCAATACGGCAGTATAACCTTTGAGTCGGGGCGTAAACTTAAACTTGGCCTTTTTCTCAATATTATCCTCACTGGCGAAGCGTATCAAACCTTTAGGTAGATCTACTTTCTCCATTATATCGTCGCAGGCATCAATACAAGCGGTGCAGTTAACACATTCTAGTTGGGTCCCATTTCTTATATCTATACCAGTGGGGCAAACATTTACACATTGGAAACAATCAATACAGTCTCCGTGGCCAATAGCTTCCCGATCTTCCCCTTTTCTAAATTTTTTTCTGCCCTTTTCACTCTCTCCGCGTTTGTGATCGTAGGCCACAACAATAGATTTGTTGTCTAGCAACACTCCTTGCATACGGCCATAGGGGCAGGCAATAATACAGACTTGTTCCCTAAACCAAGCGAAGATAAAATAAAATACTGCGGTAAAGATCAGAAGAGAGGCCATGGTGCTCAAATGTTGCGTGGGCCCTTGTTTAATATACTGTATCAGCTGATCGCTTCCTATCAAATAGGCGAGAAATACGTTGGCGATGATAAAGGAAATCACGAAAAAAATAAACCACTTCAGGGTGCGTTTTCTGATTTTATCTGCGTTCCAGGCTTGTTTTTCCAACCTAATTTGTGCACCTCGGTCACCATCGATCCAGTATTCTATCCTTCTAAATACCATTTCCATAAAAATGGTCTGAGGACATATCCAACCACAGAAAATTCGGCCAAAAGCAACAGTGAACAGGGAAATAAAAACAACTCCAATAATCATGGAGATCACAAACAAGTAAAAATCTTGGGGCCAGAACGGAAATCCAAAGATGTTAAACCTGCGTTCCAAGACATTGAACATTAGAAATTGGTTGCCATTTATTTTTATAAATGGACCCAATAATAAAAATATCAAGAGAAAATAGCTTACATACTTTCTATATTCATACAGCCTACCGCTGGGTTTTTTTGGAAATACCCAAGCCCTTTTTCCCTCTGCATTTATAGTTCCTATAGAATCCCTAAAATTGTCTTGGTCCTGCGCCATCTTTGTAAAAATGTATTATAATTTTGGATACCTCATCCAATCTGTTATTACAATCTACTCCAAGAACCTGTTTAGAAAAATTCTTGAAATGTTTTATTTACTCTCTACCCAAACTTCACCTTCGGCATCTTTGGGATTCGCCGGTGTTGTACCCTCTAATTCCTCAAGAATATAACTGGCTACTTGGGCCATTTCCGCGGGTTTAAGGATTTGCTTCCAGGCCACCATTCCCTTGCCAGCGCGGCCGCCTTCTGAAATGGTATGGAAAACATTTTTAATTCCTCCTCCTAGTATCCAATATTCATCCGTTAGGTTTGGTCCAATTCCCCCGCCTCCATCTGCCATATGGCAAGCCACACAATTGGCGGTGTAAAGCGCTTCGCCAGCTTTAATGTCCGAGGCATCGGTTAGTAATTCTACCGTATTCGCATCTACAAGGCCTTTGGCGGTTTTCTTATAGTTTTCAATTTCCAATTGGGCTTCTGCAACGGCCCTTTCGTACTCCATATCCTGATTTTCTCCGTTAAAAACATGGTAACGTGCTAGATATACAACGGCAAAGACAATGGAAGCATAAAACAGATATACCCACCATGGCGGAAGATCATTGTCTAGCTCCCGAATTCCATCATAATTATGGTCTAGGATTATTTCCCCCTCCTCTGCTACCGCTTTTTCACCAATCATATCTTCACGTAGCTTCTTGGCCCATTTCCATTCCCACTGTTTGGAACTGGTTTCCAAATACCGCTCTTGTGCCTCTGGGGACAAGGTTTGGAACATCACATTTTCTACGGACTTTATGATAAGCTCTATCCCTACCAATAAAAATAGAACGACTCCCATAAAGATCAATGTTATAGGATGTTCAATAAATGCCGGTTTGTCTCCCGAGTCTACGAAGTATTCCATCAATCCGAAGATTAAAAAGAAAACTAGCGGAATTCTGATCCACCAAGGTGAGTGATTTTTCATTTTAACTGTTTTTAATTGGTTTGCTATGGTTGTAATTGTTGTTTTGTTCCTTTAACTAATTTTTTATTCCTCTTCTTTTAACGGCAGTTCGCTAACTTCCTTGATGTGTTCTTTGGATGCCGTAAATACCCACCAGAAAAGGACGGTAAAAAAGACAAAGAAAATCAGTAGTGATATCATGGGGTAGATAGCTACCCCATCAATACTTTCCATATAACCTTTTACGAATTTGAACATAACTTTCTAATTTTGGGAGATTTCCTCGTTGGTTTCCTTGATTTTAATATCGGTTCCCAGACGCTGTAAGTAGGCGATCATCGCTACAATTTCTCGGTCTTTCATTTCTATAAAATCTTCCCCATTTTCCGCAGCATACTTTTTGTCCTCCTCGTAGCTCGATGCAAAATCAGGGTCGCTATATAGGTTTTTTTCTATTTGAGTCGCCTGTTGGTCCATATGTTCATAAGCGTTGGTTATTTCATCTTCACTATAGGGTACCCCCAAAGTAACCATAACTTCCATCTTTTTTTGTATATCGCTTTTGTCAAGTTCATCTCTAACCAACCAAGCATAAGCAGGCATTATGGAGCCAGAGGATGTGCTTTGTGGATCGTACATATGGTTTAAGTGCCAGCTGTCCGAATATTTTCCGCCCACCCTTAAAAGATCGGGACCGGTACGTTTACTTCCCCATAGGAAAGGATGGTCGTACACAAATTCCCCTGCTTTTGAGTATTCGCCATATCGTTCCACTTCACTTCGGAAGGGCCTTACCATTTGAGAGTGGCAGCCTACGCAACCTTCCCTAATATAAAGGTCTCTACCTTCTAATTCCAAGGGGGTATATGGTTTTACACTGGTGATGGTGGGAATATTTGATTTCACCAAAATAGTAGGTACAATTTGAATGATTCCCCCAATTAAGATGGCTACTGTAGCCAGAATAGTCAACTGAATGGGCTTGCGTTCTAACCAAGTATGAAAGGTCTCACCTGCAGTCCTTTTCTTGGAAACTCTTGTTAGGGCCGCAGCCTCTGCCAATTCGTCCTCTACCTCGCTACCTGACCTTATTGTTATAACAACATTGTAGATCATTACCATGGCCCCCACTATATACATGGAGCCTCCAATAGCACGCATCCAATACATCGGCATTATCTGGGTTACGGTTTCCAGGAAGTTTCCGTACACCAAAGTACCATCAGGATTAAATTCCTTCCACATTAATGCCTGGGTAAATCCAGCAACATACATGGGCAATGTATATAATATGATTCCCAAAGTACCCAACCAAAAGTGAAAGTTGGCTAAGGGAACAGAATATAGTCTTGTTTTAAACATCCTTGGTACTAACCAATAGATCATACCAAAAGTTAGGAAGCCGTTCCATGCCAATGCACCCACGTGTACGTGTGCAATAATCCAATCGCTAAAGTGGGCAATGGCATTTACATTCTTTAAGGATAACAAGGGGCCTTCAAAAGTAGCCATCCCGTATCCCGTAATAGCGACTACCATAAACTTAAGAACAGGGTCTGTCCTCACTTTGTCCCATGCTCCTCGAAGGGTCAATAATCCGTTAATCATACCACCCCAAGATGGCGCAAGTAACATAATGGAGAAGGCTACCCCTAGATTTTGTGCCCATTCCGGTAAGGAAGAATACAAAAGGTGGTGTGGACCTGCCCAGATGTAAATAAATATCAAGGACCAAAAATGGACAATAGAAAGTCTATAGGAGTAAATTGGTCTATTGGCCGCTTTTGGAATAAAGTAATACATTAATCCCAAAAATGGAGTGGTCAGGAAGAATGCCACCGCATTGTGACCGTACCACCATTGCACCAGCGCATCCTGTACACCAGCATACACCGAATAACTTTTAAAGGCGCTTACTGGAATAGATAAACTATTAAATATATGAAGTACGGCAACAGTTACAAAGGTGGCGAGATAGAACCAGATGGCAACATATAAGTGTCGCTGTCTTCTTCTTAGCATGGTGCCAATTAGATTCCAGCCGAAGGCAACCCAGACCACAGCAATTGCCACATCTATTGGCCATTCTAGTTCTGCGTATTCCTTGGAGGAAGTATATCCCAAAGGCAACGTAATGGCGGCTGCTACTATAATTGCCTGCCATCCCCAAAAGTTAAATTTGCTCAAACCATCACTGAACATCCTTGCCTTTAACAAACGCTGTGTGGAATAGTAGACACCTGCAAAAATGGCATTTCCCACGAAAGCAAAAATCACGGCATTGGTATGTAGTGGTCGTAAGCGCCCAAAACTTAACCAGGATATTCCATCCGTAATGTTTGGGAAAAGAAACATAAAGGCGAGCAAGAGCCCGACTGACATTCCCACAATTCCCCAGAACATAGTAGCATAAAGGAATTTTTTTACGATCTTATTATCGTAATAGAATTGTTGTACTTCCATAATTACAATTTTTGACTTTCAATAATTTGGTTAGATTTTTCTTTTGGGTCTTTTTTTGAAGCGCCCTTTACCAGTTCGTCCTCAAACAGCATACGAACAGAAGGGGTATAGGAATCGTCATACTGACCACTCCTTACAGAGACTATAAATGCAATGAAAAAAACTAGGGCCACTAAAATGCTTAGCGCCAATAATAGATAAATAACACTCATACCTGCCTGAATTTCGCCGTAAAATTATACATGCTGTTTTTGTAATTATATGACATTTCTCAGTTTTCAACAAGTTAACGTAGTGTATTGTTTGTTAATAAGGCTTGTGTAAACTTTTAAATAGGATGTAATTCGCTGTAAACGTATGCATTAGTTATGAAGATCGCCTAGAGAAAAAATAGTTTCTAAAATAAAATCACTAAATTTTATTTTAGAATTATAATGTAAACGAAACGTTCAATGGGGATTAAGTTAGGAAAATATATTTTATGTTCGAATAATTCAATTAATGAAAGGGTTTTTGCGAAAGATTTTTAGTTTTGCGACTTCTTGTTGAAAACTTGGTAAATATTAGCCGGAGTTCATTTTAAGAGTATGTGATTTTAATATATTAATAGCGTAAACTATGTTTCAAAAAATTGGAATTTTATTATTGTTGGGGCTGCTTGTTGTCAGTTGTGGAGAGGATAAGGTCCCATGTGCCCTAAGTAGTGAAGTGATTGATTATCCCATGGCAGATTCTTTGGCACAGGCTTTTAACTGGCCAAAGGATTTAAAAATAACCGGATTTGCCGGTCCAGATCTTACTCCTAGTCCGGCTTGTATGGCGGTGGCAGCTACAGGTGAAGTCTTTGTAGGAGTAGATATGATGGGCTCGCTTGGGAAGGATATGGGAAAAGGATTTATCAAACGTTTGGTAGATTGCAATCATGACGGAGTAATGGATTCCTATACCAAATTTGCGGAAGTAGATAATCCAAGGGGAATATTGCCTATTGGAAATCAGTTATTTGTACTTCATACCACCTTTACTGAGGAAACGGGAAAGGCCAATAATATGGACTTGATCGTTTTTGAGGATCTGGATAATGACGGCGTGGCCGATGGCCCTGCGAAAGTATTGATCCAGAACCTGAGTAATTCTAAATACCTTCAGGAAAGAGGTACCGATCATGCTACCAACGGAATTCAAATGGGAATTGATGGGTGGATCTATATCGCAGTGGGCGACTTTGGATTCCATAACGCTACAGACCGTGAGGGTACTCAGCTAACTATGTTGGGCGGAGGAGTACTTCGTGTACGCCCCGATGGCACCGAAATGGAAGTGTATACCCATGGCTTGAGAAATATTTATGACGTAGCAATTGATCCCTTCATGAATATCTTTACGAGAGGAAATACCAATGATGGTGGGGGATGGAATATTCGATTTGCACATCACATACAAACTGGGGAATACGGTTACCCTATGCTTTTTAAACATTTTACGGAAGAAATTATCCCTGCCTTGGTAGATGTTGGAGGCGGATCTGGAACAGGGGCATTGTTTATGAACGATAATCGTTGGCCAGAAAAATACAACAATGTACCCATGATGGCAGATTGGGGAAGAAGCTTCCTATATATGCATAGGGTTACAGAAGACAACATCAGTTTTACCCAAAAAGAAGAGGAGTTTATAAGACTTCCACAGATAACGGATCTAGATGTAGACGCCGCTGGGGTTATGTACCTATCCGCTTGGGATGGTGCAGGGTATTCTGGAAGCCCGGATAAAGGGTATATCGTAAGGGTAACACCGGAAAATTTGGAATATGAGGCCTTTCCACAAGTGGAAAATATCTTTTGGACCAAGAATTTGGTGGACTTGTTAAAATCAGGAAACGCTAAATCTAGATTAAGTGCGCAATACGAATTGATTAAAAGAGGCAAGGGAGCAAGTGCTGTTTTAAATTTAGCAAAGGATAAATCATTATCCTTGGAAGTGCGCACCGCAGCTATCTTTACCTATGCTCAATTGGCTGGAGAAAATGGAATAGATAAATTGGTGTCGCTTACCAATGACCCGGAGGTTCAGGAATTTGCCTTAAGAGCATTGGCAGACCGTTTGGGAGCAGTGGAAAATGTTCCATCAGAGCCCTTTATAACGGCATTAGAATCTGGTACAGACCGAGTGAAGGCTGCAGCTATTGTAGGTTTGGGAAGACTGGGCAGAAAGGAGCTTGCACAACACTTATTGGATGTTCCGGTTCCTAATTCCTTTAGAGCACCAACCTTGGGAAGTGAAGGGCCACACGCCACACCTAATTCAGAGATTTTAGCGCCTCACTTGGCCGTAAAATCCCTTGTTGCGTTAAATGCGGAGGATGCAATTGTAGAAGCTTTAAATACTAACAATAAGGACTTGGCGCTATGGGCCATGCGTTATATGCATTCCCCAAAGGTAGTAGACGGGCTTATCAAAGCCTACGGCGAAACCGACGAGGAAGTACTTAGGGAGAAAATAAGCAATACTTTGGCTCGACTTTTTCATCAGGAAGCCCCTTATGATACCTCTTGGTGGTGGAGCACAAGACCAGATACACACGGCCCCTATTATAAGACCGTAAACTGGGATTACACCCCAGTAATACGCGCTTTCCTTACCCAAGAATGGGAAAAAGCAGCAGAGGATAAGAAGGAGTTGTATGCCGAGCTTAATAGTAAATACAGATTGGGGATAGAGGAGTTTGGAATCTTGGAGAAAAGAGAACCAAAAGAAGATTTGCCAATAGTGGACTTCGATAAAATTAAAAATAAAAAAGGACAGGTAGGCGAAGCTTCTATAGAAGATATCATGATCGCACTTAAGCAAATTAAGGGCGACCCAGCAAGTGGAAAAGAAATCTATGCAAGTCAAGGTTGCTTTGCGTGTCACAGTATTAGCACCAGTGAGGTGATGAAAGGACCCTTTATGGGGCAGATCGGTTCTATTATGAATAGGGAGCAGATAGCAGAGTCCATTTTAAAGCCAAACGCATCCATATCCCAAGGGTTCTCAACGGTAAGGATAGCGACTAAGAGTGGAGACATCCATGTAGGATTTGTAACCGAGGAATCGGCTAGCGACCTAACTATACGTAATATTGCCGGGATAGCTACAGAACTTAAGGTGAATGATATTGCCGAAAGAGAAGAGCTATCAACCTCTATGATGCCACCAGGATTAGTGAATTCACTTAGTTATGAGGAATTCGCCTCCCTAATCGCATTTCTGGAGCAGCAGAAATAAGAGATTTATTTTGGTCATAACATAGGTGTAGGCCGACTTATTTGAGGAAAAAGGAAGCAATCTTTAGAGATTGCTTCCTTTTTTTTTGGATGCTAGTCAGAAATCATAGCAGGTCGAATTTTTTGGCGTTCCCCTATCGGGTCGCTCTTTCCGCTATATCTTTTTTGGATGTTTTTACAAATGCTTATTTGTGCATTAAATGGGCATTGTCTACAATACCTACAAGGTTTGCGAAACCTTGCAAGATTAGGAGCAATCGGGTTAAAAGCCAAAAAAGGATGCCGCTGCAATAGCTAACGCGGAAAATCAGTTAGCAGTATTTAGTGACCTGTACGTCTCTGATATAAGGTAACCCCTTAAAAGTGCAACACTATTCTAGAGCCCATACCCGAGATAAAAAACACTTTTAAAAATTACTTATTTATCCAATTTTCTTCCCAATAGGTTGGTAGATACCGTTGTAAAAGCTACAATGCTGATAGAGCTTAATGGCATTAAAATTGCCGCTATTACGGGCTCTAATTGACCGGTAACCGCAAAATAGAGTCCAACCACATTGTACATCAAAGAGAGAAGGAAACTTAGCTTTATAATTTTAATGGCTTTTCGGGATGCTAAAATATATAGGTATAGATGCTTAAAGTTTTTAGCATCTAAAATTCCGTCACAGGCAGGGGAGAATACATTTATGTTTTCTGAAATGGCAATACCTACATCGCTTTGTGCCAAGGCCCCTGCGTCGTTTAGACCATCTCCAACCATTAAAACCTTTTTGTGCTGTTCCTGAAGCCTACTTATGAATTCCAGTTTATTTTCCGGCTTTTGGTTAAAGTACAATGCAGTTCCTTTGGGCAGCAATTTGGAGAGGGTAGCTCTTTCGCCATCGTTATCTCCCGAAAGTATGGCCAATTCCATATCGGTGGACATGTCTTTGAAAATTTTTTCGACTCCCTCTCTATAGTGGTTCTGAAAAATATATCGGCCCTTGTATTGATCGTTGGCGCTAATATGTACGGCAGTATTTTCGGTAGGATTATTTAGGTTGCTACCCACAAAGGAGGGAGAGCCAATTTTTATTTTATCATGTACAGTAGTGCCTGTTATTCCTTGCCCCAATTGCTCCTCATAATCCGTTAACGTAATGATGTCGTGGTCTGCCAAAAGTTCGTAAAGTTTTCTACTTAAGGGGTGGTTAGAGGACCGCAAGGTGTTCTTAAGCAAGGATTCCTCCTCTAATGTCAATTCCATCCCTTCGTAATGAACCTGGCTATCAGCTGCAGTGGTTATAGTTCCTGTTTTATCGAAAATTCCAGTGTCTATCTGTGCTAATTGCTCTATGGACTTCGTGTCCTTTAGGTAAAATTTATGGCGTCCAAAGATTCGCAGCATATTTCCCAAAGTAAATGGTGCGGCTAAGGCTATGGCGCATGGGCACGCAATAATAAGTACTGCGGTAAACACATTAATTATCTTCCCTGGGTCTAGAAATAACCAAACGGCCGAAGATACAAAGGCTATAGTAAGTACTGCAATAGTAAATCGCTTGCCAATACGGTCGGTCAACGTTTTAAAACTGCTCGATTTGTCTTCTTGGAAAACGGCATTGCTCCAAAGCTGTGTAAGGTAGCTTTGTGAAACGGATTTTACGGCTTCAATTTCAATGGCACTGCCCAATTGCTTGCCTCCAGCAAAAATTTTATCGCCAGAATTTTTATGGACAGGCTCAGATTCCCCGGTAACAAAACTGTAATCTATTTTTGCACTGCCGCTCATCAATATAGCATCAACAGGAATTATTTCACCACTGCGTATCAGAATTCGGTCGCCTTTTTCCAGATCATAGACCTGTACGTTTTCTTCCTTATTCTCTTTGGTAATTCGCGTAATTGCAATAGGGAAATAGGATTTATAATCGCGTTCAAAGGATAGGTAGGAGTATGTCTTTTGCTGAAAGAACTTGCCCAGAAGCAAGAAAAACACCAATCCGGTAAGACTGTCGAAGAAACCGGAACCCCAATCAAATATTATTTCAACAGTACTCCTGATAAAAAGGACCAAGATTCCCAATGCAATTGGGACATCAATATTAAGGAAACGCGACCTTAAACCTTTGTATGCCGAAATAAAAAAATCTTGTCCAGAATAAAAAACCACAGGTAGGGAGAATGCGAACATCAGCCATCTAAAAACGACTTTAAATTGTTCCAGCCAATACTCTCCAACATCAAAATATTCAGGGAAAGAAAGGAACATCACATTGCCAAATGCAAACCCTGCAATACCTAATTTATAGATTAGACTCCTGTCTTTAATCTTTTTAACGTTATCAAAATCCTTTAAGGAAATATAGGGTTCATACCCAATCCTTGCCAAAAGTAGTACTACGTCTTTTAGGGGTGTTTTTTCCGAATTATAGTTGACTCTTACTGTCTTTTCAGGAAAGTCTACCTGGGAACTTGAAATTCCCGGAGCCAATCTATTTAGGTTTTCCAATATCCAAATACAAGAGCTACAATGTATATGTGGTATTTGTAAATTTACGATTTGAAGACCATTGTCGTTAAATTCGATAAGTTTTTCCTGGATCTTTTCAGACTCAAGAAAATCAAATTTCCCTTCCATTTCGTTGGGTGTGGTCCCTGCAGCAGATTGTAGGTCATAATAATAGGATAGGTCATTGTTGGAGAAAATCTCGTAAACTGTTTTGCAGCCATTGCAACAAAAACTTCTATCATCATAGTTTATAGTAGTGTTCCCACAAGTATCACCACAATGGTAACAAGTTGGCGTATCCATATCATGTTTGCTTTATCCCCAACTGCAAAGATGGTTACCTCGGCAGCGGCAAAACATGACAATCGTCAGTTTTGGCCTAAATAATAATTCCTAAATTTGTTGCGTCAGGTAAAATCTTAGTATATGAGTAGATGTGAAAATTGTATTATTCGCGAATTTAATTCTTTGCGGGCAATGAGCAAGGAAGAATTAAAAAAGGTCTCGGACACTAAAACTACCAAGATACTTAAAAAAGGCGAAACCATATTTGAGGAGGGGGAAAAGCTAAACGGCGTTTATTGTGTGCGGGAAGGAGTTTCTAAACTTTCCAAGTTAAGTCCAAATGGTAAAGATCAAATTGTAAAGTTGGCGACCAAGGGTTCTGTCTTGGGGCAACGTTCTGTTATAGCCGAAGAATTATCCAATCTTAGCGCTACTGCAATTAATGATATGGAAGTTTGTTTTATACCTAAGGATGCTATTGTGGACACTTTAAATAGTAATCCCAATTTTGCTGTTGAGGTATTACGGCATATGGCACACGATTTAAAGGAAGCCGATGATGTTATTGTAAATATGTCCCAAAAAACGGTAAAACAACGGGTTGCAGAAGCCTTTATTTATCTAGACGATAATTTTGGGGTGGATAATGAAGGATTTTTGGCTCTTACCCTATCGAGGGAGGATATTGCCAATGTAGTGGGAACAGCTACAGAATCTGCTATCAGGATTATTTCAGAATTTAAAAAGATGGGTCTGATCAAAGCTTCCGGAAAGAAAATAGGCATTATTAACCCTAAAGGACTTGCCGATCTTATAGTGGGGATGTAGGTTAATAGCGAATAAATCATATAGATTTTTCTCCAGTACACCTACCTTATTTGCCTACTATAATTCCTTATTTTATCTCATCTCCTATTTATCGGTTCCGATATATCCGTGCTACGGATTTGTTTGTACTACCAATCTAACGACCAGGTATAATCCCTATGTAATATGATAAAAGTCATAGATATAGCGGCTTAGTTCCGTTAATTTTACCTCATAATAGATTGTTGGATCAACGCGTATTTAAAACCTAAAAGGAATTGAAAAAGATATTATTACCAACGGATTTTTCTGCAAATGCTTGGAATGCTACCAAGTATGCAATTTCCCTTTATAAGGACGAAGAATGTACATTTTATGTGCTGAATACTTATACACCTACTATTGCTCATAGCAGATTTATGGCCTCTGCCGTTACTGGAAAAGCTTGTGAGGATGTGGTAAAATGTAATTCGGAAAAAGGATTAAAGCAACTTTTGGAGAGGATTGAGAAAGAATTTCCCAATGCCAAACATAAGTTCGTTCCCATTTCTTCCTTTAGTTTATTGGTAGATGAGGTTAAGAATATAATTGAAGCCAAAAACATTGATCTGGTAATAACCGGGACCAAAGGAGCTACAGGCTTAGAGGAGGTTTTTATGGGCAGCAATTCGGTTAGGATCATTAAATCTGTCAAGAATTGCCCAGTATTGGCAATTCCCCAATATTTTAAATTTAAAACTCCTTCAGAAATTGCCTTTGCAACAGATTTCAATAGATTTTATACTACATCAGAACTACAGCCACTACTGGAGATGGCAAAATCTTTTAAGGCAGCAATACGTATAGTGCACGTACAATACGAAATTAAATCCTTAACGGAAGTTCAGCAATTTAATCTGAATATGTTGCGGAAGTACTTAAAAGAAGTGGAACATTATGTTCATACCGTTTCAGAATTAAACTCCGTTTCCAAGACTTTGGAGGTTTTTTCCAATGAACTGGGAATTCACTTGTTGGCCATGTTAAATTACCAACATAGTTATATGGAGAAAATGACCAGGGAGCCGGTAATAAAACGTATGGCCTTTCATACCCAAATCCCGTTATTGGTCATTCCAGAATTAGGTATGGGAACCCCACCACATAGTAAACACAAAAAACAAGGATCCGTTACCGATACCCTCATGGATCAATAGGATGATCCTCATAAAAGTCTTCGAATGTTTTTTCAGTAGTATAATTGTCGGTCAGTACTTTATAGACCATATAGATAACCATAATCTGTCCTATTACCGTAAGGTAAAAGACCCAATTAAAGGGGAAGTTCATAGCGCCCATTATCGCCAGCATGACCAATACTGCTGTTGTGGTCATCACCCAAACTATAGCCGTATTTCTCATTTTTATTCTTAATTTACTCAAAATAGATAGTATTCCTTGTTAAGGGAATACTAAAAATAGGGGGTAAGTGCTGGTGTTGGACTGTCTTTTAAGTAAAAAACTCCTTTACCTCGTATAGGTAGGAATTAAATGAGGGTCAGGTTTATTGACAACCAAAATTATAAAATAATTAGTTTACTGTTAAAGTCTTATTTTTGATATTCATCAAGTAAACTATTGAATTCAACTATTGGACACAAAAATCAGCTATACCGGACATCCTAAAATTCTAGTGGCAACGGACTGCATTGTTTTTGGTTTTGACGAGGGAGTGTTAAAAATTTTAGTCTTTAAGCGAAGGATAGAACCGTTTAAAGGGGAATGGTCTTTAATTGGTAATTTTGTGGAGGAAGAAGAAAGTGTAACCGAGGCGGCCAGGCGAGTATTGTATCAATTCACAGGGCTGGAGAATATTTTTCTGAAAGAGCTGAAGGTGTATAGCGATGTAAAACGCGATTCCGGTGCCCGGTGTATTTCTATTGCACAGTACGCCCTAATTAGGATTCATGATTATGATAAGGGGCAGGTTGAAGGTCATGGGGCCAAATGGTTTGCCATGAATGAGCTACCAGGTCTGGTTTTAGACCACAATAACATGATTTCAGATGCGTTGGATCACCTTAGGCAAAAGGCGACCAGGAAGCCCATTGGTTTTGAACTGTTGCCTGAAAAATTCACTATTCCACAACTCCAGATATTATATGAATCTATCTTCCAAAAAAAATTGGACGATCGGAATTTCAGGAAGAAAGTATTGTCCTTTGATCTCCTTATTAAATTGGATGAGAAAGATAAGTCTACCTCTAAAAAAGGAGCATTTTTATACCGGTTCGATTATAGGAAATATAAAAAATTGGAAAAGTCAGGGTTTAATTTTGTGCTTTAGCATTTGTAAGACAGGGAGTTATTGATGCGAAGAAATAAGATGCTACAAAAGGGATTTATAATGAAACCTTTCCTATCTTTGTAATGTTGTGTTGTGTCCCAGTGAGAATTGGGACTTAGGTTGAAATTGTTGAGATCTACTGGATGTATTTCCAGTACAACAATAACCGATGAAAGGCTTTCCATTTTGGGGGGCTTTTTTTATTTTAGGACAGTCTGTCCTCCTCTTTATTTAAGCTCCTAATATTTTCAATACGCTGTAATTTATTGTATTTTTAATACAGAATACCTTGGAAAGGGGTTCCTAACAATAAACCTACAGCAATGCCATTATACCATAAGCTAGGTAATATTCCTCAGAAAAGACATACCATCTTTAAGAAGCCCGATGGAGGCCTGCATTATGAGCAGCTTTTTGGAACTATAGGTTTTGAAGGGATGTCCTCCTTAATGTATCACCTGCACCGACCTACGATGGTAAAGGAGGTGGGCAAAACATTGGATATCTCCCCGAGGGCCACGGTAGACCACAATATAAAATCGCGATTGCTAAAAGGCTTTGAGATTAAACCCGCAGATGATTTCTTGGATAGTAGAAAAGTGGTCTTATTCAATTCCGATGTACAATTAACATTGGCTTCTCCCAAAAAATCCATGACCGAATACTTTTATAAGAATGCGGATGCCGATGAATTGTTGTTTGTGCACAAGGGAAGTGGCACTTTAAAGACCATGTTGGGAGAGATTAATTTTAAATATGGCGATTACCTTATAATTCCGAGGGGAATGATCTATCAAATACATTTTGAGACCGAGGAAAATAGGTTGTTCATTACGGAATCCTATCACCCAATATACACCCCTAAAAGATATCGGAATTGGTTTGGTCAACACTTGGAACATGCACCGTTTTGCGAGCGCGATTTTAAGCTCCCTTCTAATTTGCAAACACATGATGAGCTAGGGAATTTTCTGTTAAAAGTTAAAAAACAAGGACAGTTGCATCATTTGGTATATGCCTCGCACCCTTTTGATGTAGTTGGATGGGACGGTTATAACTATCCCTATGGCTTCTCTATCCATAATTTTGAACCTATTACTGGCCGAATACACCAACCGCCCCCAGTGCATCAGACTTTTGAGACCTCAGCCTTTGTGGTCTGTTCCTTTGTGCCAAGGTTGTACGATTATCACCCCCAGTCCATTCCGGCTCCATACAATCATTCCAATATAGATTCTGATGAGGTTTTGTATTATGTGGAGGGAGATTTTATGAGTAGAAAGAATATAGATCAGGGATATATTTCCTTGCATCCCGCGGGAATACCTCATGGGCCACATCCAGGTACCTATGAGGCCAGTATAGGAAAATCCAGAACAGAAGAATTGGCAGTAATGGTAGATACTTTTAAACCCTTACAACTCACTCAGGCCGCTATGGAGATTGATGATGGTAACTATTACCAATCGTGGTTGGAATAGGGTCTTGAGCTGCTTATTATTGATGCAATACAAAGTGGATTAAGGAAGCAGCCAATTTTGCTGTTTGATCGTCTATATCGTAGGTAGGATTCATTTCTGCAATATCTAAACTGATCATTTTTTCAGAATCCCTAATAATTTCCAAACATTCCATAACTATTTCTGGCGAGAACCCCATTGGCGATGGCGCACTGACCCCAGGAGCGTAGGCAGAGGAAAATCCGTCTAGATCAATGGTAGTGCATAAATAATCTGCCTCTTTTATAAATCGCTCTAATTTAATTTTGATGTTGGCTAAATGGTGCAGATTGAAATTTTTATTTTCAATAACGCCCACGTTTAAATTCTTTGCGGTATCAAAAAGAGATTTTATATTGGCATCCTTACGAATGCCAAGGCACAAATATTTTAACTTCGTATTTTCCGCACTTAGGTCCTGTGCAATTTGATAAAAAGGTGTGCCAGAATTATTCCCTGATTTGTTGGAGCGTAGGTCAAAGTGTGCATCAAAATTGACGATGCCAATAGTTTTGTTCTTGCTTCGAGAAGCAAGTTGATTTTTAATTCCGTTAAAATGCCCGTAAGCAATATCGTGTCCGCCTCCTAAAAGAATAGGAAAGGTATTTAGTTCCAATAATCGAGAAACTGTTTCTGCTAGGGAGCTTTGGGCAGCTTCCATATTGGCGTTTATACATTGAATGTTGCCCATTTCAAAAAGTGCGGTATCGTCACTTAGATGGTTTGGCATTTTTGCCAATTGCTTCCGGATAGCATCGGGTCCCTCCGAAGCACCGATCCGACCTTGATTTCTTTTTACCCCTTCATCACATACATAACCTAAAATAGCAAAGGTTTGGTCGGTAAATTTGGAGAGACCGTCTTCTTTTAAATTAATATGACGCACCTTTTCATGGAGGTAGAGTTCTTTGTCGGAGGTTCTTCCGGTCCAGATCTCAGGGTTTGTAGGGATATAGTTTTTCATAAGAATGAAAGTGCTAAATGGAATTTCTTTTGCAATTGAATATAATAATTATTTATTGGATTGACTAAAGCCATAATGGATCATTATTTTTTATCCTCAGGCTAAAGCTAGTGGCAATTCAATATAGATTAATATTGATGTATTCGCCAAATGGACGCTAAGGATTTAGGGTAAGACAATGATACTTTACTGTTTTATTTTTATGCTATTGAATTTAATGCTTATCAAGGATTGTTTTGAATAGCCTCCAGATTTATCTGGGGGATTTAGATGGAAATAGTCGAGTGGCTTTAACCAAACCTGTTGCTTATTTAAACAATCCCTCCAACAAATCATCTGCTACTATATTGGGTAAAGTCACTTTTAGTTGCGGACTGCGTTCCATCTCTCTTTTTATAGCGAACATGGCCTCTTTATTACGGGCCCAACTTCTTCTTGAAATCCCATTATTTACATCATAGAACAACATATTCTTCAATTTTCTGGAGGCTTCTAGAGATCCATCCAGCACCATTCCAAATCCACCGTTGATGACCTCGCCCCAGCCTACTCCGCCACCATTGTGGATAGAAACCCAGGTAGCTCCCCTAAAACTGTCTCCAATTACATTGTGCATTGCCATATCAGCTGTGAATTTACTCCCATCATAGATGTTGCTGGTCTCCCTAAATGGGGAATCGGTACCACTTACATCATGGTGGTCGCGTCCCAATACAACGGGTGCGGTAATTTCCTTGGAGGCTATGGCCCTATTAAAAGCTTCTGCTATTTTGGCCCTTCCCTCAGCATCTGCGTACAAGATTCTGGCCTTTGAGCCTACAACCAGATTGTTGCTTTCGGCCTCTTTGATCCATTTTATGTTGTCTTGTACCTGCTGTTGTATCTCTGGCGGAGCCGTGACTTTAATTTCTTCCATCACCCTTAAGGCAATGGCATCTGTTTTTTGTAGGTCGGACTTCTCGCCAGAAGTACAGACCCACCTAAATGGTCCAAATCCGTAATCGAAACACATAGGTCCCAGAATATCCTGAACATAGGAAGGATATTTAAAATCGATTTTATTATCAGCCATGATAGCTGCACCAGCACGGGAGGCTTCTAGTAGAAAGGCATTGCCGTAATCAAAGAAATAGGTGCCTTTGGCGGTATGTTTATTTATGGCTTTCACTTGCCTTCGTAAAGAGGTTTGTACCTTTTCCCTAAAAGTTTCCGGGTCTTTGCTCATCATGGAATTTGCCGCTTCAAAACTGAGTCCGGCCGGGTAATACCCTCCCGACCATGGATTGTGCAGGGAGGTCTGGTCGGAACCTAGGTGAATAGCTATTTCTTCTTCATAAAACTTTTCCCAAACCTCCACTATATTGCCAATATACGCTAGGGATACTACTTCCTTTTTAGCAATAGCCCTCTTTGCCCGTGTGGTTAATTGGTCTATATCTTTTATAAGTTCATCTACCCACCCTTGCTGGTGTCTTTTTTCTGCGGCGGCTGGATTGACTTCTGCGCAAATGGTGATACAACCTGCAATATTCCCTGCCTTTGGTTGTGCCCCACTCATACCACCAAGTCCGGCAGTAAGGAATATTTTTCCCGCAGGAGTTTCTTTGGTATTAAGCACTTTTCTAAAGGCGTTCAGCAGGGTGATAGCGGTACCATGAACAATTCCTTGTGGGCCAATATACATATAGGAACCGGCTGTCATCTGCCCGTATTGGGTAACGCCGAGCGCATTGTATTTCTCCCAATCGTCCGGTTTGGAATAGTTGGGAATCATCATTCCGTTGGTCACGACCACTCTTGGTGCATCTTTGGAGGAAGGAAACAATCCCATAGGGTGGCCAGAATAAATGTGTAAGGTCTGCTCCTCGGTCATACTGGACAAATACTGCATCGTTAACAGGTATTGTGCCCAGTTCTGAAAAACGGCCCCATTGCCCCCGTAGGTAATCAGTTCCTCGGGATGCTGCGCTACAGCAGGGTCGAGGTTATTTTGGATCATCAACATAATGCTGGCGGCCTGTGGTGTTTGCGCAGGATATTCGCTGATCGGTCGTGCAAATAGGGGGTAGTCTGGTTTAAAGCGATGCATATAGATCCTACCAAGGGTATTTAGTTCCGCTACAAACTCTATGACAAGCTCTGGATGCCATACTGCAGGAAAATAGCGCAATGCATTTCTAATGGCTAGTTTTTTTTCTTCCTTAGAAAGTATGTCCTTGCGTTTAGGTGCGGTATTGGCAATTTTTGGATAGGTTTTTTTGAGAGGTAATTCCTTGGGAATTCCTTGAAGTACCTGATTTCTAAAAGTATCTTTTATCACGGGTGCAGTATTTTTAAGGGTTAAAGGCCAACCACTAGTGTTCCTTTTTTAAATACCATTTTGGGTTGTAGCATACCCTGCTGGTACAATATTTCCTTGTAATTAGTAGTTGGGAATGCTATGAAATCTGCTAGTAATCCAGTTTCAATTTTTCCTCGGTCTTTTAATCCCAAGGCTGCCGCAGCTCTATAGGTAATTCCCGATAGCACTTCGGTATTGGTGAGCTTTTCAAAAGTCCCTAAGACTGCTGCCTGCATTAGCAGATTGCCCATAGGGGCAGAACCCGGATTCCAATCGCTTGCAATGGCGACACTGGCTCCGGCATCTAATAATTGGCGGGCAGGGGTGTAGTTACATCCCAAGCCCATAGAGGCTCCGGGTAGGGCAGTGGCGATTACATTACTATTGGCCAAAAGTTGAATTTCGGTTTCCGTACTTGCCTCTAAGTGGTCGGCACTAATGGCCCCGTACTTTACGGCTACCGCACTTCCTCCTGTTGAGAATTGATCTGCATGAACCGTAATATCGAATCCCATCTCTTTTGCCTTTTCAAAATAGGTGGCAATAGTGGCTTCAGAATAGGCCCCTTCCTCCAAAAACGCATCGATTCTATGGGTCAGATTTTCTTTTTTTAAAATTGGAAAAAGTGTGGTGCTTATTTCCGATAGGTATTCTTCCGGGGTGCCCTTAAAATCTTTGGGTACCATATGTGCAGCCAAACAAGTAGGAATAAGATCGGCATCAATAGCCTTATTGGCGGTGGCAATGGCAATGAGCATTTTTAATTCCTCCTCTACCGACAGCCCGTACCCGCTTTTCACTTCTATGGTAGTCACTCCTTGCTGCAAATGTCTATTGGCTCGTTTTATTATGCCTTTAACGAGATTCGCGGAACTCGATTTTCTTGTTTGGGTAACCGTATCCCATATCCCACCACCAGATTTGGCAATTTCTAAATAGGTTTTACCAGCATTTCTAAGGGAATAGTCGTTTGCCCTACTTCCCCCAAAACAGATGTGGGTATGGGCATCTATTAATCCTGGCAGACCTACCATATCAGAATCAATCTTTATGATTTCAGCGCTTAAATCATGGGCTTCTTTTTCTAGGTCTAAAAACGATCCTACAGAATAAATTTTTTCGTCCTTGGTAATAATGCCCCCATTTTCTATAATCGATAATTGGTGATCCTGTAAGGCACCCTTTATCGGTAGTCCGGACATGGTTAGGAGTTGCTTAAATGGACCTATAAGTGTAAATTTTTTCATGTTTAAATTTTTGATTTGGCTGCCCTTTGCCTATTTATTTTAAAAATGCTCAAACTCTCCCTCAAACGGACTGTTCGGTAAAAACTTGTTCTGTTTCATTACCTTCTGTACGATGCGGATGAGGGTTTTATTCTCAATTAGTTCGATTCCTTTTTCAATATCATCGGAAAAAATTCGGTCCTTATCTGCAAAGGCTACTTTTTTACGGACTTCCTTATGGACTTCATCCAGAATAATGCCCGATTTCATTGGTTTTCTGAATTCGAATGCCTGAGCTGCGGTCAGCAGTTCTATGGCCAATATTTTTTCTACATTTCCCAAAACCTGCAGGGCCTTCCTTCCGCTGATGGATCCCATACTAACATGGTCTTCCTGCCCTAAGGAGGTAGGAATGCTGTCTGCGCTGGCAGGAAAACAAAGTCCCTTATTTTCACTTGCTAAAGCTGCCGTGGTGTACTGTAGTATCATGTAACCTGAATTGATTCCGGTATCTTCCATCAGTAATTTTGGGACTCCGGGACTATTCCCTTCCAGGGCCAGGTAAATTCTACGATCTGAAATATTTCCTAGTTCGGAGGCTGCTAAGCAAGCATAATCGAGCACCATGGCCAAGGGCTGACCATGAAAACTGCCCCCACTGATCGTTAATTCCTCATCTATGATAATGGGATTATCGGTAACGGAATTTAGTTCTATTTCCAATAATTCCTTAAGGTGCAACCACGCATTTCTAGAGGCGCCGTGCACCTGTGGGATGCATCGCAGGGAATAGGGGTCCTGAACCTTTTCGCAATTTACGTGGTCCATCAAAATTTCTGAATCCTTTAATAAAAACCGGATGTTTGCAGCAACATGGTCATTCCCTTTAAAGGGACGCAGCTGATGCAATTCTTTAAAAAATGGTTTTACACTTCCCTGTAGGCCTTCGATCATCATGGCGCCTATGATATCTGCTTGAGTAAGACAGGCCTGCATTTTTTCGACCACTTTCACGGCATGGGCAGCAATAAATTGGGTGCCATTAATTAGCGCTAGGCCTTCCTTTGGTCCCAATTCCAGTGGCTGGAGTTCTGCATTCTTGAGGAGCTCCGCAGTCGTCATCACTTCCCCTTTATAATTTACTTTACCCAATCCGATCAAGGGTAAGAACAGATGGGAAAGGGGCGCCAGATCCCCTGATGCCCCAACGGAACCTTGGGAAGGGACTATTGGAACAGCATTATTATCCACATGCCATAATATTCTGTCCAAAGTAGTTTCTGCGATGCCAGAATACCCTTTGGCCAAAGAATGGATCTTTAGAATCAACATCAGTTTGGCAATTTCGGTTGCTATAGGCGGTCCAACCCCAACACTATGACTTTTTAAAATATTGGTCTGTAATATTTTAACCTCCGATTTGGATATTTTGGTGGTGCACAAAGGACCAAAGCCAGTGTTTATTCCGTAAACAGGCTCCCCTTTTTCTACAATATTAGCTACAACATCGCAGCTAGACTTTATGCTTTTTCTAGCAATGGTGGAAATTTCTCCCTTGGTAGTTCCCCTTGCTATGGAAAGTGCCATTCCGGCGGTGAGATACCCTTCCCCGAATAGAAATACTTTTTTTGAACTGGACATGGATAAGTTTTTATATTTATAAAATTATTGATTAAGTTTGATAATTGCCAATACCAATAAGTTACATAATTAATAACCATGGGTTATCAAATAGAAATACGACATTTCAAATATTTTTTAGCGGTAGCAGATGAATTGCATTATCGGAAAGCCGCGGAAAAACTGTGTATTTCACAGCCTGGCTTAAGTAGGCAGATAAAGCAGATGGAGGAGATTCTGAAGGTGAAACTATTTATTAGGAGTAAAAGGAAAGTAGCGCTTACCGCTGCAGGGGAATACCTAAAAGGGGAAATTGAATTTATTTTAAATCATCTTGAGGTTACGAAAAAGCAGTTGAAATATATAAGTCAGGGCGATTTTGGAGAGGTACGGATTGGATTTTTGGGCTCTGCCATGCAAGAAGTAATTCCCGATTTGTTACTCAAGCTTAAGGATAAGTTTCCAGGTATCCGTACCAGTTTGGAGGAGGTTTCCAACAATGCACAGATTAATTCCTTGCTAAAGGATAAATTGGATATGGGTTTTGTTCGCTTGTCCCGGGTTCCAGATGGCTTTAATATTAAACCAGTATACGAGGATACCTTTTCTGTGGTTTTGCCAGAACGATATCCATTGCTGACTAGGGATTTTGAAGATGTTGGTCAATTATCAGAAGAGAATTTTATACTGTTCTCTCAGGATTATAGTCCGTTGTACTTCGATACTATAATGAGTATATGTGAAGATGCTGGTTTTACCCCTAAGGTATCCCATAAATCGGTACATGCACAGACGATTTTTAAGTTGGTAGAGAACAATTTAGGAGTGGCCATAGTTCCTACCTCCTTGCAATTCGGGTTTCAGATGAAAGTGAAATTTATAGAATTGAAGAAAATCCCTCAGAAAGCAATATTATCGGTGGTCTGGAAAGAGGACAATAGGAATCCAGCTTTGAGGCATTGTGTTAATTTATTGTTGGAGCAGGCATCGAATGCCAATTGATAATGTAATTTTAGAACCTTTTAATAGATAGTTACTTTTAAATAATAGGAATTATGATTTTTGATGTAATTAAGGAAAGACGGTCGGTTTTCCCGGCACAGTATATAGATACTCCAATTTCTAAAGAAGATATCTCAAAAGTATTGGAAGCAGCCAATTGTGCACCTACCCATAAAAAAACGGAACCATGGCGATTTAAGGTCTTGCAGGGAGAGGCTAAGGATAAATTGGGATTATTTTTGTCCCTAAAGTATATGGAAACGGACCCCAAGCCTAAACAATTTAAGGTAGAAAAATTGATTTCCAATCCAAAAAAAGCGGGTGCCATAATTGCAATCTGCATGCAGCGCGATCCCAAAGAAAGCTTGCCAGAATGGGAAGAGGTGGCGGCAACCGCCATGGCGGTTCAGAATATGTGGCTCTGCTGCACCCATTTGGGTATTGGATGTTATTGGAGCTCCCCTGGATTAATACAGTATATGGACGATTTTTTTGATTTGAACGAGGGTGAAAAATGTCTTGGATTTTTCTATATGGGTAATTACGAGGGAGAAATCCCCGAGGTTGATAGAGGTTCTTGGGAAGAAAAAGTGACTTGGATGTAGTGACTAGACGTATTTAAAAAAACGGAAACAAGGTCGATTTATATTCCCAAGCCTTATAGATAAATAATCCTAGGTATACCATTGTGACCATAAATTTGATAAAGGTGCCGGTCAGGAAACCTAGAAAAGATCCAAAAGCAGCCTTCAGGGCTGTTTTTTGGTCTGCTTTATTGATCAATTCCCCTACAAATGCACCCAGAAACGGCCAGATGATAATTCCAAAGAATCCGAGTACCGGAAAGATCAGGGCAATTAATAGTCCAATAGTGGTTCCTATCATTCCCCATTTACTGCCTCCAAATTTTTTGGTTCCCCATACGGGAATAATATAATCCAGCGCGAAAACTAGAAGCGCTATGCACAGGGTAATGCCCAAAAACACCCAATCCTCTGGTACCGCCTTGGTAAGGTGCAGTAGGAGTAAACCAATCCAACTTACCGGTGTTCCTGGTAAAACGGGAAGAAAACTTCCTAGAATTCCTACAAACATTAAAATAAATCCAAGAATTAGCAATACTATATCCATTGGTAATTAGTGATATTTTTAGAAAAGATGCGCTTTTGTTGTGGCTAAGATAGGGATGAAAATTAATTTTTCAATCCAATATAGTATTCCCTTTTAAGTTAGTTTAGCAGATTCTTCATGCTTTTTCTCCTTTTGGGTGTGCAAGGTTTAGTCACTTCGACAGAGTCCCTTTTTTCGGGACGACGAGAAGTCGCACTGGATAATCTTTTGGACATCCTAGTTTTGTCTTTTAGTAGGGTATTAGCATCTTGCATTACCATCTAGTTTTCGTTTAGCTACTTGTGCGATTTAGCTCATAACATTTTTATTTTAGGGGTATTCGTGAACCTTCGGTTTCTCCCTTTCGGTCGAAATGACTGTTTTTGTCATTTTTATATAAAGTGTTTTACGCTTTGTTTTATGGTCTCATCATCCACAAAATGATCAATTGGAATAAAATACTATATTAGAGTAACCTCAATCCAAGCTTTAAATTGTTTTACAATCACTTTGTATATATAACCACTAGCGAATACCGTACAACGCTATATGTAGGGGTGACTAACAATATCCAACGTAGGCTGTCCCAACACTATTTTGATAGTCAAAATTCCAAAAAATCCTTTGCTGGAAAATATAACTGTATTTACTTGGTATATTATGAAGGTTTTGAAAACCCAAATGATGCTATTGCCCGAGAAAAGGAAATTAAAAAGTGGCGTAGGGAAAAGAAAAATAGTATTATTTCCACTTTTAATCCTAAATGGGAAACCCTCAATAATCAGATCTTTTAACTGGTATAGAAATTAATCTCTAGCTTGTCTTTATAATTACGTCTTCTAAACGACCAATAGTCACTTCGACAGAGTCCTTTTTCGGGACGACGAGAAGTCGCACAAGATAGGTTTTTGGACATCCTAGTCTTGTCTTTTAGTAGGGTAGTTTCATCTTGCATTACTATCTAGTTTTCGTTTAGCTACTTGTGTGATTTCTCTCTGTCGATCGAAATGACTGTTGAGGTCACTTCGATATGAGGTGCTTTTCGCACCGATTGAGAAGTCACACAAGAATGGCTTTAGGGTATCTTAGTTTAGTCATATCCAATATAGTTACATCCTTCATTTCATTAAAGTTATCGTTTAGCTACTTGTGCGATTTAGCTCATGATATTTTTATTTTAAGGGTATTCGTGAACCTTCGGTTTCTCCATACTGGTCGAAATGACTGTTGAGGTCACTTCGATATGAGGTGCTTTTCGCACCGATTGAGAAGTCACACAAGAATGGCTTTAGGGTATCTTAGTTTAGTCATATCCAATATAGTTACATCCTTCATTTCATTAAAGTTATCGTTTAGCTACTTGTGCGATTTAGCTCATGATATTTTTATTTTAAGGGTATTCGTGAACCTTCGGTTTCTCCATACTGGTCGAAATGACTGTTGAGGTCACTTCGATATGAGGTGCTTTTCGCACCGATTGAGAAGTCACACAAGAATGGCTTTAGGGTATCTTAGTTTAGTCATATCCAATATAGTTACATCCTTCATTTCATTGAAGCTTTCGTTTAGCTACTTGTGCGATTTCTCTCTGTCGATCGAAATGACTGTTGAGGTCACTTCGATATGAGGTGCTTTTCGCACCGATTGAGAAGTCACACAAGAATGGCTTTAGGGTATCTTAGTTTAGTCATATCCAATATAGTTACATCCTTCATTTCATTGAAGCTTTCGTTTAGCTACTTGTGCGATTTCTCTCTGTCGATCGAAATGACTGTTGAGGTCACTTCGATATGAGGTGCTTTTCGCACCGATTGAGAAGTCACACAAGAATGGCTTTAGGGTATCTTAGTTTAGTCATATCCAATATAGTTACATCCTTCATTTCATTGAAGCTTTCGTTTAGCTACTTGTGCGATTTCTCTCTGTCGATCGAAATGACTGTTGAGGTCACTTCGATATGAGGTGCTTTTCGCACCGATTGAGAAGTCACACAAGAATGGCTTTAGGGTATCTTAGTTTAGTCATATCCAATATAGTTACATCCTTCATTTCATTAAAGCTTTCGTTTAGCTACTTGTGCGATTTAGCTCATGATATTTTTATTTTAAGGGTATTCGTGAACCTTCGGTTTCTCCATACTGGTCGAAATGACTGTTGAGGTCACTTCGATATGAGGTGCTTTTCGCACCGATTGAGAAGTCACACAAGAATGGCTTTAGGGTATCTTAGTTTAGTCATATCCAATATAGTTACATCCTTCATTTCATTGAAGCTTTCGTTTAGCTACTTGTGCGATTTCTCTCTGTCGATCGAAATGACTGTTGAGGTCACTTCGATATGAGGTGCTTTTCGCACCGATTGAGAAGTCACACAAGAATGGCTTTAGGGTATCTTAGTTTGGTCATATCCAATATAGTTACATCCTTCATTTCATTAAAGTTATCGTTTAGCTACTTGTGCGATTTAGCTCATGATATTTTTATTTTAAGGGTATTCGTGAACCTTCGGTTTCTCCATACTGGTCGAAATGACTGTTGAGGTCACTTCGATATGAGGTGCTTTTCGCACCGATTGAGAAGTCACACAAGAATGGCTTTAGGGTATCTTAGTTTAGTCATATCCAATATAGTTACATCCTTCATTTCATTGAAGTTATCGTTTAGCTACTTGTGCGATTTAGCTCATGATATTTTTATTTTAGGGGTATTCGTGAACCTTCGGTTTCTCCCTTTCTGTCGAAATGACCGTGTTAGTCACTTCGACAGAGTCCTTTTTTCAGGACGACGAGAAGTCGCACATATTACTTCTTTTAAGGGAGGGACTATCTATGAATTAGGACACCTTTCTTAAACAAAATCACTTCAACATAAAATTTAACAACTAAATAGTTAGTTTAAACTAAGGTTTTAGTTATATTTGATTTGCAGTTAAACTAAAAAGTTAGTTATATGAGACAGTTGACCAAGGCCGAAGAGGAGGTAATGCAAGTTTTATGGCAGTTGCAAAAATGTAATGTAGCAGCAATCATAGACGAATTACCAGAACCTAAGCCGGCATATAATACAGTGTCTACTATTGTCCGAATACTAGAGAGCAAAGGCTTCGTAGACCACGAGAAGGAGGGAAGGGGACATTTATATTTTCCTTTGGTAAAGAAATCAGATTACGGGAACCAATCCATTAATAAATTAGTGGATGGCTATTTTCAAGGATCTTTTAAAAGTATGGTCTCTTTCTTTATGAAAAAGAACGATATGAGCTTATTGGAGTTGGAATCCATTATGAAGGAAATTAAAAAGGAGAAGGAATGATACAATATATCCTAGAATGCATGGTGTTTCAGCTATTATTTTTAATAGTGTACGACCTATTTTTAAAAAGGGAAACCTTTTTTCAATGGAACCGGGCCTACCTTCTAGGTTCCTTTGTACTTTCCTTATTGCTCCCCTGGATTAAGATTGAAGCGCTAAAATCCACCGTATCTCAAGAATCTTTTGTTTACCCAGAATATCTGTGGGGCATGGATATGTCCTCAGGGTTTGTGGGGGCAGCTAAGCCCACGGCTTCCTTTCACCTTTCCATCACCGAAATGGTTTTGTATGCAGGAATGCTCATAGCAGCAGTGTTGTTTTGCTTTAAACTGTATCAACTTTATCGACTTAAAAGAAAGGGAGAAATCCGATACTTTGAAAATTTCACCAGAATAATGATGCACAATAGTCAAATGGCCTTTTCATTTTTCAGGTCCATTTTCATAGGGGACAAAGTGTTGGAAAAAGATCATGATAGTATCATTCAGCACGAGTTGGTGCATATAGAACATCGCCACTCCTTGGATTTATTGTTCTTTGAGCTCATGCGCATTATAGGCTGGTTTAATCCCTTGGTCTATGTCTATCAAAACCGGGTTTCCGAAGTGCACGAGTTCATCGCCGATGCAAAAGTTGCCAAGACCCATAAATCAGAGCAGTATCAGTTGCTATTGTCACAGGTCTTTCAGACCCAAAACATTTCATTTATCAATCATTTTTATAAAAGTTCATTAATCAAAAAACGAATCGTCATGTTACAAAAAACACAATCAAAACAAATCTGGAGGTTAAAGTATTTATTAATGCTGCCCTTGGTATTGGGGATGTTGGTCTACACTTCTATGGAGGGTAAAGCTTCCTCTACTATTCGCCCAGATCTAGACCTTGAAACCATCGGAATTAACTACCAAGATCCAATTGATGTCCCTTTTGCCGTAGCAGAAAAGGTGCCCGTTTTTCCCGGTTGTGAAAATTCAGGGGATATGAGGGTTTGTTTTAATGAAATGATGCAGAAGCATATCAGCGAGAATTTCAGGTATCCAGAAGAGGCCCAAAAGAAAGGGATTCAAGGAAGGGTAAATATTATGTTCGTTATCCAGGAGGATGGGAGCATAGGCGATTTTCGGATGAGGGGGCCTGATACGCTTTTGGAAGAAGAGGCAGCACGCATTATTTCCCTACTGCCCAAAATGACCCCGGGCGAATATAAAGGGGAAAAGGTCCGGATTCCGTTTTCCATTCCCATTACCTTTAAATTACAAGGAGATGAGGACTTCGATTTAATCGATAATTCGTCAGCTCCCGATATGGCTGCTAAATACAATGAGTTGTTGAAAGAGCGGGAGCGATTGTTGAGGAACTCTAATAATAAAAACCCGGTAATTGTCAATTTAGACCAACAATTAAAGGCGCTTCAGAAACAAATCGGCGCTAATGATATATATATTCCTTTTGCAACCATTGAAAAGGCACCCCTTTTCCCCGGTTGTGAGGATGCGGAGGATAGGAGAGTTTGTTTTAATCAGATGATGCAGAAACATATCAGCGAGAATTTTAGGTATCCAGAAGAGGCCCAAAAGAAAGGAATTGAAGGCAGGGTTAATATTATGTTTGTTATTCAAGAGGATGGGAGTATAGGTGATCTTAGGATGCGTGGACCTGATAAGCTTTTAGAAAAAGAGGCAGCACGTATTATTTCCTTACTACCCAAAATGACCCCAGGCGAACATAGAGGTAAGGCTGCGCGGGTACCGTTTTCCATTCCAATCACTTTTAAGTTGGACCCCGAGATTACAGCGGTTCCCGCTTCCATGGAGACTGATCAAATGCCTGCTGTGCCCTTTGCAATTGTTGAAGAGGTTCCTATTTTTCCCGGTTGTGAGAATGCGGAGGATAAAAGAGCTTGCTTTAATGAAATGATGCAGGAGCATATTGCCGAAAGCTTCAGATATCCCGAGGAAGCGCAAAAGAAAAACATTCAAGGCCGAGTTAATATTATGTTCATGATCGGCACAGATGGCTTCATTGGAAATGTGGTGTTGGAGGGGCCGGACAAGCTTCTTGAGGAAGAGGCAAGACGTATGGTTTCTCTTTTGCCGGAAATGTCCCCAGGAAAACAAAAAGGTAAAAAAGTAAGGGTGCCTTATTCCACTCATATCACCTTTAAACTTCAATAAATTTAAGAGAGTAGAACAAAGAAATCCATAATTGAAAAAGCTAGTTCTAATTTGTGTGTTAGCTATCCTTGGAAATAAGGGAGTTGCCCAAACCACTTCCAATACTATTGCCGATAGTCTTTTTGCAACAGCGAACTATACCTTGGCCATAAATGAATATGCCAAACAAGGGTCGCCCAACGCGCAATTGCAAATTGCACGGGCCTACAATGCCATTGGGAATTTTGACAAGGCCTTGGCACAGTATATAAGTTTGGTACAAAGCAACCAATCCTTGGAACTGGCGAAATATGAGTTGGGGAGATTGTATCTTAAGCTGAAACATTACACCCCTGCTCAGGCGGTATTTTCTCAGTTGATTAAAAAAAATGATCAGAATCCAGAGTATTTTCATTATCTGGGAGAGTCCTTAAAGGAGTTAGATCACTTTCCGGAGAGTATTACCGCTTATAAGCAATCCGTAAAAATTGACAGTACCCATTTGCGAAGCCTGTTTCAATTGGGGAAATATTACGTAATGCAAAGAGAGCGGGACTCCGTATTGAAATATGTGGACAAAGGACTTCATTTCTATGGAAACGATGTAAGTTTGATCAACCTGAAGGCACTGGCCTATTATAATGACCACTACTTATGGCAAGCCATTCCTTTGTTTGAAAGATTGGTAGAATTGGGAGAGGATAAGGAGTATATTCATGAAAGAATGGGGCATGCCTATTTAATAATGCATAGGTATACCGAAGCAAAAGACGCCTATTTTAAGCTACTAGGGTTCGATGAAGAAAATCCAAAGGCATTATATGGGGTGGGAACTTCCTTCTGGAAATTGCAGGAATTGGATAGTGCCATAACGTACATTCAAAAATCCATAGAAGTACAAAAAGTGACGCTGGACAAGGAATATAATGCTTTAGCCCGATTAGCAGTGGAGCAAAACGATATAAAATTGGCTATAGGTTATTATATAAAAGCCTATCAGGAAAATTATGATGGCTATCTATATAAATATGAAATATGTTTATTGTCGGACCTATACTACAAGAATCCCAAACAGTCCTTAAAATGCTATAGGGAGTATCAACAGAAGTTTGGACACCAAAAAGACTATTTCTCCGAATTTGCTTCTAAAAGAATATCTGAAATAAAGGAGGAAATTCATATGAATACCCACTAAATTGATCAAATTATCGTAATTTCCGCCCTAGAATATGGCATTCATGAGGAAAGTTGTGGTTTTGGCTTGTATTTGTCTTTTTACCTCTTGTGATTGGTTTACTTCTAAAGAAGGAAAAACCCAAGAATTGGTGCATGAGGAAATGCAGAATATAAATTTTAATGAGGTAGACCGTTATCCAATGTTTTCTGATTGTGATGAAATGGTTTCTAAAGAGGAACAAAAAAAATGTTTTGAGAATACCTTGCTCATGCATTTTTCAATGACCTTGCAAGACTTCGATTTTGTAATCGAAACCGAGGTGAAAGATACCATATTCGTCGATTTTATGATGGATAGAAATGGAGCTATTTCCGTATTGGGGATTCGGAAAAACGCTAATATAGATGATCAAATGCCCGAATTTAATGACATTATAACACAGAGCCTTAAGAGTATGCCTAAAATACAGCCCGCTCTAAAACGAGGCATTCCAGTAAGTGCCAAATTCCGCATTCCTATTGTACTCAATAGTAATTAATACATAGCTTTTTTGAAACACGAAAAAATTATATTGGGGATCGACCCCGGAACCACTATCATGGGGTTCGGTCTAATAAAAGTGGTGAACAAGAAAATGGAGTTTCTTCAGATGAACGAATTGCTCTTGCAAAAATACAGCGACCCCTATACCAAGCTGAAACTTATTTTTGAACGCACCATAGAATTGATAGATACCTACCACCCAGATGAGATTGCTATAGAGGCTCCTTTTTTTGGAAAGAACGTACAATCCATGTTGAAATTGGGTCGTGCACAAGGTGTAGCTATGGCCGCGGGATTATCTCGTGAAATTCCCATTACCGAATACCTGCCTAAAAAGATAAAAATGGCCATTACCGGAAACGGAAATGCCAGTAAGGAACAGGTGGCCAAAATGCTACAGAGTGTCCTTGGACTAAAATCGCTCCCAAAAAATCTGGACAGCACCGACGGACTTGCCGCAGCAGTATGCCACTTTTATAACGAAGGCCGTATAGAAGTGGGCAAAGGTTATAGCGGATGGGATGCTTTTGTGAAGCAAAATAGCCCCCCAGCCCCCAAAGGGGGAGGGCAGGCCTCCGGTTCCCAAAAGGGAATCAATAAAGCAGACATTATTGATCTTAGAAAAAAGAAAAGCTAATTATTATGAATAGTCAAGAAAGCTCCCCCTTTGGGGGCGGGGGGGGCTTGTATATCCATATCCCTTTCTGCAAACAGGCATGTCACTATTGCGATTTTCATTTCTCCACCAATATGGGGAAGAAGGAGGCTATGGTTTTGGCCTTGATACGGGAACTGGAAATGAGAAAAACCGAATTTTCCAACGAAGAGGTGCGTACCATTTATTTTGGAGGTGGTACCCCATCAGTTTTGGAAGCCTCGGAAATAGACCGGATATTGGCTGCGGTCCATCAACATTACACGGTAATTGAAGCGCCGGAAATTACCCTGGAGGCAAATCCCGATGACTTATCTGCGAGTAAAATAAAAGAACTGGCCAGTACCTCCATCAATAGACTAAGTATTGGTATTCAATCATTTTTTGGGGAAGATCTAAAATTGATGAATAGGGCCCACAATGCAAAAGAAGCGGAGGAGTGCATTGCCTTGGCAAGAACCTATTTTGATGATATCTCCATCGACTTAATTTATGGTGTTCCCGGGATGACCAATGAACGCTGGATGGCCAACATAGAAAAGGCATTATCCTTTAACATCCCCCATATTTCTAGTTATGCGCTTACTGTGGAGCCCAAAACTGCCTTGAAAGTGTTTATAGATAAAGGGATTATAGCGCCGGTAGATGATGAGCTGGCCGAAGCGCACTACCGTATTTTAGTAGAAAAGCTTACAACAGCTGGATATATCAACTATGAGTTCTCCAATTTTGGGAAAAAGAATTATTTTTCGCAGAACAATACTGCTTATTGGCAAGGAAAAAAATATATAGGGATAGGACCTTCCGCCCATTCCTATGATAGGACCCGAAGAGGTTGGAATATAAATAACAATGCGAAGTATATTAAGGCCATTTCTCAAAATACCCTGCCTATGGAGACCGAAGTGTTGTCTAAAACCGATCGTTATAACGAATGTATAATGACCGGACTACGTACCATTTGGGGAGTTTCCTTGACGCAGGTGAAAGTCGATTTTGGCCTAGACTTTTATGCCCATTTATTAAAACAAGTAGCGCAAAAAATAAAAGAGGGACTGTTGATTATAGAAGATGATCACCTTTTGGTAGCACCAAAAGGTAAATTTTTAAGCGACGGAATTGCGGCAGATCTATTTATAGTTAACTTGTCCTGAACTTGATTCAGGGCATAAGCTCCAATTACGGCAGAAGGTTAGGTCTATATTTTAAGCAATTCAACAAGAACCTTATTGTATTTAGGTGCAACTAAAGACCTTCATTAACGCTTAATGCTTCACGAACTTGGCGGGACTTCAGTTTTTACAAAGAAATACCATCTCAAATAGTTGATGTATTTTGAGGAATTTTAAATTTTAACCGAGGCCTTTAAGAGGAAATGGCAATTAAAAAATTGGTATAAAGAGTGGAAATGGAATTTGGTCAAGGAAATGAATCCGGAGTTAATGGATTTAAGAACTCAATTTAGCCAGGAATTATAATAAGTTGGAATATACTCTAGCGTAGAAACTGAAATTAGAAACTGAAATAAGTTCAGCATACATGAAGACAATTATAAAACACAACACAATAAAATATTCAATAGACCTTAGCAAGCCCTTGGATATATCCATTCCGATTACTGGTGGTAATACCAATGTAAATTCATGGTATTTACCGCCTCCGAAAATAGAGCCACATAGTGAGGGTAAATTTATTGGAAAGGTTTCTCAGGGAGGTTCTACCAATTTTAATGATATTTATTTTAATCCCCATTCGCATGGTACACATACGGAATGTGTGGGGCATATTACCGAAGAATTCCAATCTGTGAACCAAAGTTTGTCCAAATTTTTCTTTATGGCCGAAGTGATCACCATTGCCCCGGAGAAAATTGGGGACGATTTTGTAATTTCTAAAAAGCAATTACAGTATGCCTTGGGAAATAAAAATAGAGAAGCCGTAATTATAAGGACCCTTCCCAATTTAAGTGAAAAGAAGTCCCGACAGTACTCCCATACCAATCCGCCGTATATGTTGGAAGATGCCGCTAAATTATTATTGGATAAGGGGGTAGAGCACCTGTTGATAGACCTTCCTTCGGTGGATAAGGAAAAGGATGAAGGCAATTTATTGGCTCATAAGGCATTTTGGGACTATGATGGGAAAGTCCGATTGAATGCCACGATTACAGAGCTGATCTTTGTGGCAAATTCCATTTTGGATGGGAAATACTTTTTAAACCTTCAAGTGGCCCCTTTTGAAAATGATGCAAGTCCCAGTAGGCCGGTTTTGTACAAGATTGAAGAATAAAAATGGATATATATGAGGTCCCTGTTAAAAGTGGAAGAATTGTTAATGTTCTTATTGGGAGTATATTTTTTTAGTCTACTGGACTATAGCTGGTGGTGGTTTTTTGGGTTGATATTAACCCCTGATATTGGGATGTTAGGCTATTTGATGGGGAATAAAGCGGGTGCATTAGGGTACAATGTCTTTCATCATAAGGGATTAGCCATCGCAATTTATTTAATAGGGATTTATCTTTCCTTACCTTTGTTCCAGCTTATCGGTATAATTTTATTTTCCCACGCCTCTATGGATAGGATCTTTGGTTATGGGTTAAAATATAAAAAGGGGTTTAAATACACCCATTTAGGTGAAATAGGCAATAAAAATGAATGAAATTTTAGAACTTTTTTTAGGTCTTATCTTAGGAGCCATCTCCATGTACTGGGTGTTTTCCTTATTTCGAAAAAAGCGGAACAAGGAACTTACGGAACATCAGTCTATCATTTTATTGGATAAGATTAAGAGCGTTTGTAAGCTGATTACTGTGGAGGGTGATTTTGCAGAAATATATCGTTATGAAAATACTAGGGAGCATTTTCTAAGTTTGGTAAGTAGTAAAAAGAAAGCCTTAATTGTCATTAATGCTAAAGTGCATATAGGGTTCGACCTTAAAAAACTGCGTCTACATGCGGATAATGAGAAGAAAAAAATATTTCTGACGAATTTCCCTGAACCCGAAATATTGTCTATTTCCCCCGACCTTCAATTTTACGATATAAAAAACGGGCTGTTCAATGTCTTTACCCCCTCGGACCTCACCTCTCTTAACGTAGAGGCTAAGAAACACATTGAAGAAAAGATACCCGCAAGTGGATTAATGGACACCGCTAATAGGGAAGCATTGGAAGCGGTACTCTTGATCGAGAGTATTGTAGAGACCATTGGCTGGAAATTGGATTATAGTAGTTTGGAATTGAGCGATAAAAGAAAACGGATTTTAAATTAATAAGGCAGTGGTGATCCGCTTACTATAGAAAGGAATCTATAGAATGTGCATGTCCCACTACTAGCAGCAAGCACGAATGAAGATATGCGAACCTAACTGCCGTAAGAAGGATTGCACGCCTGTACTGGAGTTTGCCTATCGCAATTAGGTTCATTCGCCGGTAGGCAGTCGAAGTATGACCCTTAGAAAACAATAAATTACTATATATGAAAGGCATTTTTTTTGGACTATTATTTTTAACGATAACCCTTGTCAACGGGCAAACAGATGAAAAAATGAAGCAATTTGATTCCAATTTTGTACATACCGTGTTTTTTTGGTTAAAAAACCCTAATAACACTAACGAAAGAAAGGCGTTTGAGACTTCTCTCAAAAAATTTCTTGACCATTCCCAATATGCCAACACCAAATTTATTGGCGTTCCTCCAAAGGCATCCCGAGACGTGGTAGACGGATCGTTTACCTACTCTTTGGTAGTGACCTTTGAATCTTCGGAAGCACAGGAGAAGTATCAGACCGAGGAACCCCATTTATTATTTATTGAAGAATCTAGCGAACTTTGGACCAAGGTGGTCGTTTATGATTCCAAAGGTATTTAACAAATCTTGTAAGCGCGTTGGCAAGGGGTAGGGTAGCATACTTATGTAGTGATGTTAGCCACCAAATTAGATTTAAAAATGAACGTAGAGGAATTTAGAGAGTATTGCATCAGCAAAAAAGGGGTCACTGAAGAGTTCCCTTTTAACGCTGTAACCCTGGTGTTTAAGGTGGTAGGGAAAATGTTTGCCCTTACCTCTCTGGAGCAGCTTCCTTTTAGTGCCAATTTAAAGTGCGACCCGGAAAAGGCCATTGAATTAAGAGAAATCCATGACGGGATTATAATTCCAGGTTATCATATGAGCAAAGTTCATTGGAATACCTGCTATTTGGAAAACTTGTCGCCAGTATTAGTGAGGGAATTAATAGACCATTCTTATGATTTGGTAGTGGCCAAACTCACCAAAAAATTGCAAGCCCAACTTAGGGACCAGTAAGGTGCCTGTAACAATCAGTATTATTTAATTCCCTATATGGATCAATTAGTATCGTTTTATAATAAAAGAATAGCAACACAAAAGGAGTTGCTGCAGAAGGTTAAGAACCAACTTTTAACCTCTAGTATTTTAAGGTTGTCGGTTTTTTTATTGGGAAGTTTTGGGGTGTTTTTCTTTTTAGGAAATACCAAGCTGGTACTAGGTATTATCATTGTTACCATTGCCATCTTTCTTTATCTCGTAGGAAAGCATACCGACCTACAGTATAAAAGGGATAGGATTTTGGCTTTGATTACTATAAACGAAACCGAAATTCAAGTATTGAACCGCAACTTTCACCATCTGCCAGATGGTTTGGAATATAGGGATGATAGTCACTATTTCGCCCAGGACATCGATTTATTTGGGAAAGGTTCTTTTTATCAGTATAGTAATCGGACCGCTTTACCACACGGGAGCGACCTTATTGTAGCACTATTTCTATCGAATAGTATCGATGGAATATCATCCAAACAAGAAGCAGTTAAGGAACTCTCACAAATGCCCGATTGGCGACAGGATTTTTCTGCTGTTGCTACTCTGGTAAAGGCCGATGCCACCACAAAAACCATTGCCTCTTGGCTGAAGGGATACAGTACTTATGTGCCTAAGGTGATGCGATGGATACCGAATATATTTTCGCTGATTTCAATAGTATTCCTTGACGGTTATTTCCTGGGCTTACTTCCCGGGTATCCTATTTTTATTCTATTATTCGCAGGGCTATTGCTCAGTGGTATTTATCTAAAGAAAACAAGTAAACTGGCCTCTGATGCCAATAGGGTACAAAGTACTTTTCAGCAATATCAAAGACTAGTATTAAAGATAGAGGAGGTCCAGTTTAATGCCGTCATTTTAAAAAGGAAAAGAAACACTGTGCTTTCTCAGGACCAAGCAGCCTCAAATTTATTAAAACAGTTTTCAGCCATCCTGGGTGCGCTAGATCAACGTAATAATATGATCTTCGGATTTTTAGGGAACGGATTTTTCCTATGGGACCTTCGTCAAGGGTATAAATTGGAGCAATGGATCGCCCAACACGGTTCTAAAGTGGAGCAGTGGTTTAATACGATTGCCTTTTTTGATGCGTATAACAGCATGGGGAATTTTGCCTATAACCATCCAGGGTATACCTACCCACAATTGGTGGATAGTGAGACAGTATTAAAATCGACCAAGGCATCACATCCATTGTTGGATCCTAAAAAAGCGGTACCCAATGATATCGATATACTAAGAGAACAGTTTTTTATTATCACTGGGGCCAATATGGCGGGGAAAAGTACTTTTTTACGGACTGTATCCCTACAGATTGTAATGGCCAATATGGGGCTTCCACTTTGTGCTGATGAGGTGCAATACAATCCTATAAAACTCATCACAAGCATGCGGACCACCGACTCCCTTACCGATGATGAATCCTACTTTTTCTCGGAATTAAAGCGGTTAAAATTCATTGTAGATGAGATTAAAACAGACAATTATTTTATTGTACTCGATGAAATCTTGAAAGGGACCAACAGTCTAGATAAGGCCATTGGCTCTAGAAAATTTGTAGAGAAATTGGTGGGTTCCAAATCTACTGGTATCATTGCTACCCACGATTTAAGTTTGTGTGAAGCTTCAGCAGATCTACCACAAATTAGGAACCACTATTTTGATGCAGAAATAATTGATAATGAACTGCACTTCGATTATACTTTTAAAGATGGGGTGTGCCAAAATATGAATGCTTCCTTCTTACTTAAAAAAATGGAAATTGTTGAATAATGGTAGCCCACTTTAATTGAGGGAAGGTAAGGCGCTAGGACAGATAATAGCTAGTTTTGCTTTGATGATTATAAGATTTTAAATGGATTCACTTACACAGATAGTACTAGGTGCCGCGGTTGGAGAAGCGGTCTTAGGCAGAAAAGTCGGAAATAAGGCCATGCTTTACGGAGCTATTGCCGGTACCATCCCCGATTTAGATATTTTAGCAAATTATTTTACTGATACCGTAACGGCTATAGAATGGCACAGGGGATTTAGTCATTCTATCTTCTTTTCCCTACTGTTTGCTCCTGTTTTTGGATGGATGATTCATGCGCTGGAGAGAAAGCAACCTGCTACTTGGAAAGATTGGACCCGACTTATGTTTTGGGGGTTGTTTACACATCCTATTCTTGATGCTTTTACCACTTGGGGGACACAAATATTTTGGCCGTTTAATTATAAAGTGGCCTTTCAGAGCATATTTGTAATAGATCCCCTGTATACTATCCCTTTTTTGGTGTTTCTTGTTTTGGCCATGATGCAAAAGCGCGAATCACCAAAACGTGCTCGTTATAATAGGTTGGGATTAATAGTAAGTACGGCGTATTTGGGAGTTACCCTATTGTTAAAAGGAGTTGCGTACATAAAAATCACCCAAGGTTTGGAGGATCAGGGAATCGACTATCAGAAAATGGCAGTAAGACCATCACCTTTTAATACCATTCTTTGGTCTGCCAATATTGATGTAGGGGATGCCTATTTGATCGGAAATTATTCTTTTTTCGACCAGCAGCCCATTCAGTTCAGTCGATATCCCAAAAATCACCAATTACTGGGGGATTTGGCAGCAAATGATAAAGTACTTCGGTTAGAGAATATTACGGGGGGTTGGTTTACTATTGTAGAGAACAATGGTGAGCTCTTCTTTAATGACCTTCGCTTTGGCCTGATGAGTTTGGAGACAGAGGAGGAGCGTTTTGCCTTTAACTATAAGCTAATCCCTACCAAAGGGGATTTGATAGTAGAAGAGACTCCCAAACTGCAAAGAGATGCAAAGCGACTCCTATCTGCCTTATGGGTAAGGATATGGGGAATTTAAGGATACTGATATTAAATGGGTCTTCGGATGACATATCAACCTAATAAAATAAAAAAGTGGATCTTTTGGTTCGCAGTAGCCGGGGTTCTTTTGTTTGTGATGGCCACGGTTTTAGGCGGGGTTTTTATGGATGGATACAGTCATGTCCGGCAATTAATCAGCGAATCATACGCCAATGGTACCGAATATGGACCTCTTCTTAGGTGGGCAGGATACATTCCCAGTGGTATATTAATCACTCTTTTTGCCTTTCTCGCGCCACTTGTGTTACCAAAGTCGAGGTTGGTAGCCTTAGGGTTTTGGGGAGTCGGTATTTTTTATGGGATAGGAACTATTATGGTAGCATTTTTCCCCTGTGATACAGGATGCAATCCTGAATTTATAGATCCATCCATCTCCCAAATTGTCCATACTGTTATAGGGGGGCTTACCTATATCACGGTTCCATTGAGCCTACTATTGGTGGGGTTGGGTTCTAGCTCCAAAATGCGCATCATTTCCTTGGCCAGCGGAGTCCTAGCATATTGTTTTGTTGTGCTGTTGTTTAAGGATCCAACGGGTCCTTATATTGGGGTGTATCAAAGGGTAGCAGAGGCTTGTATCCTATCCTGGTTGTTGTTCGTGGCTTTTTATATAAAGAAGTTATAAGCTTTTTATCTGAACTTCATGAAAGGCATTGGCCTGTAGTTTTAATAACTCTTCTGCTTTCCGTTTTTTGTAGTTGTAGATTTCCTCCTCCTCGGCGAGGTCACTGTATATTTTATGGTTTATAGTGGTATCTGTTTCCAGTACTTTTTCCCGTTGTCTTAGCTTTTGGACCACCCAGGTCCTAACCGCGCTTTCCTCGTCTTCCAATTTGTAATCATAGGATCCTTTTGGGGATATTAATTTTGCAATAATTGGAGCGGTTTCTATGGCTAGAAACAATAGAAATATAAAAAAAGAGGGTATCCATGGCAATTTATCCAATGCGGTTATCCGTGCCATTAGGCCATCAAAACCGTCGATAATAGGCTGTGTATGGGTTACCTGATCTGTATATTCCAGATCTAAAGCCGCAATCTCCGCCTCTAGGGTGGCTATTTTATCCGTATTGCTTTGCTTTAAGGTCTGTAGTTCAGTTAAGGCAACATCGTGCTTATCCCGTTTTTCTTTGTATACCGGACCTTTTCCTAGGAGTTTTGTTCCTGCCGCGCCTTCGGCTTCAGAAATATAGGTGTCATAAAGGGCATTTGTTTGGGCTTCTTTATCGGCGATCTCATTTTTCAGTCCTAAAATAGCGGTGTTTATTTCATCAATTTTCGGGGAGTATTGGGTAGCAATCTGCTGTTTGTTGGTGAGGGTCATTTCATTTTTTTCCTCTAGGATAACTTGATTGATTTCTTTTTCAAAAATTTTCATTTCCAATGGTTTGGAGATGACAATGGCAATAATTACAGCTAATAGGATACGTGGGGTGGCCTGTAAGAATTCACTTTTAAAACTGCTGCTCTTTTTTATGGTAGAGACAATAAATCGGTCTAGGTTAAAAATAAGCAAGCCCCAAATAAGCCCGAAGAAAATGGCGGTATACATATTGTCGAAGACGGTGAATAGGGCGTAGGCACTGGCTATAAACGCCATAACGGCTGTAAAGAATACGGTAGCGCCAATACCGGCGTATTTGTTCCGCTCCCCTTTGGAACAAGTTTTAAGGATGTCTGCATCTGCCCCAGAGCAGAGAATAAAGAATTTTTGTAACATAACGTTCTGATTTTTTGATTGATGATGATTGTCAAATACTTTCGGTAATAGCGGTGTAAGTGTTGTCTAACATAGCTTTTCGTGGAAAGATCCGATACCAGTTAGAACGTAATGATGGGAGAAATGTTACATAAAAACCCTTAAAATTTTGAAATTAGATCGATATGATTAAGGAGTTAATACACTTTCTATATTTTAAAGGATGTCATAAAACATTCCCTATTTAGCTGATTTTTATCATGTGTTTTGTTTCTATAGTTAATGACCTTTAAGTAATTAAAATAATGGGCTAAAAAGAAGAGAAATGAAAAAAAGAGAGCTAGTATCAAAAATAATGTCGACCAATTTAATCACGATAAATCACGCTAACACCTTAGTGGAGGCAGAGCAATTGTTCAAAAAATATAAAATTCGCCATATTCCCGTAGTAAGTAATAAGAAGATAGTTGGGATATTAAGTTTAACGGATTTATTGCGGATAAGTTTTGTGGATACCTATGGGGAGGACGATTCCGATGTAGACACTGCTATCTATAACATGTTGAGTATAGAGCAGGTGATGGTGAATAATCCTGTGCATGTATCTTCTAACAAAACGATTAAGGAAGTAGCGGAAATTTTAGCTAAGCAGGAGTTTCATGCCTTACCCGTGGTTGATGATGGGGACTTGGTTGGGATTGTAACCACTACGGATTTATTGAATTACTTGTTGGATCAATATTAATGCGTAGGAGTTAACCATAAAACCCATAAATAAACATCTTTTATTTATGGGTTTTAAGGTTATTGACAAAGCCAAAATGGCTTCAAGATGGGTCAGGAGCAGTTCTTGGAACACTTATTTAGCAATATGATTATTGTTTAATTTTGGGATGATTTTTTTCCCCTTGGTCTTTGGTTGCCGAGGGAGGTGTTGGTTTCATAAGGTCTTCTTTTATCGCTAGCACTACATAGCTGTCATATAAGACCATGGTTTCTTCGTACAGAGCTTCTAGATTGAAAAGAGTGCCCTCTTTCTTTTTCATATATGCGCCAACCGCTTTACCATAAGTATTGGCTTTTTCGTCAAAATTCTTAAAAGCATCTAGTAAGGCTTTGGAATGTTTTTTTTGGTCGGGAATATTGTAAGGTGGTGGCGGTGGAGGTAGGGACTCTTGGTCTTCTATAATTTCTATGACTTCAATTATTTTATCATCCGCTGTCTTTTTAGTTTTGATGATGCCAGGATTTCCTTTTTCATAAGCCTGAATCGTTCTTTCATAAATTTCACGCTCTGCTTTTGGGGCTGTGGGAGGTATTGGTGGGGGTGGTGGTAGTTTTGAATTCTTCATAACCTTAGGTGCCGGAGCCGGAGCTGGACATTCGGGAAAGGGTTGGGCGTTTTTCTTTTGGGCATCACTCATGCGGTTATAGATATATTCTAAACGCTTTAAATCTTTACCTTTTACAACCCGTTCATTTATAGGCTGTGCATTGTGTTTTTTAGCAAGGGTGTTGAATTCCTTGATTTCATTTTTGGTAACTTCCTCTTGGTTTTGATATTTTATAACCTCCTTGATGTCAATTGTCGCTACACCGTAGTCCAATAAGATGGCTTCAACTTTTTTAATGATATCGTCTGGTGTTTTTTTCTCTACCTGAATTAAGGCTTTGACGATTTGACTTCTTTGTTCTTTGGTCAGCTTTTGGTTATAATTTAACAAGTGGGATTTTAAGTCGTCAATCTTAACCAAATCATCCTTGACCAATAGTTGTCCATATTTATTTATGGATATCAAAATTTCTTGTTCTGGGATATTTTGGATCTTAGATTCATAAAATATTTCCTGATCTGTTTTCTTTTCTTTTAAATGATCAGGAAGTATAATTTCATTCTCGACCTTCTTTATTTGGAGAATTTCTTTCGTACTAAAACTATAAAGTAAAAGAGTTATTAATGGAATGAGTAATAAATTTTTTAGCCAGATGGCTTTTCTTGAGGTTTGTGTTTTCATGATAACGATTCGTTTTTTGATTGATGAATAATGAATGGCATTTGCCAATGTTGGTGCTATAGCATTTGATGAGAATGCCAGTACTAGATTTTGATAGACAGGAATTACTGCTCCTTTGTTCAACACGGCCTGGTCTGCCAGAAACTCGTGGTTTAGTTTTACCAGGTGTTTTGCCCAATAGATAAGCGGGTGAAACCAGAAAATTATTTGAAGCAGTTCTAGCAGCAGTATGTCCATGCTGTGTTTTTGTCTTGCATGAGTCTCCTCGTGCCAAAATACTTCCTGTGGTATCTTATAGGTTCTATAGTTTTTTAGGTTGAAAAAGAGGTAGCTAAAAAAGGTATGTGGTGCAATTTGTTCTTTTACGAGCACGTGCTGCAATTTTCCGGATCGCTGCTTAGGATTGTTGCGGATACTACTGATTATTGTTTTTAGGTTTAGGAGGAATTTAGTTGCGAAAGCTACTACGCCTAAGCAATAGATGCCCCATCCTATAAACGATAGAATATTGGTTTCCTCTGGTGATGTGAACTGTTGATGGAAATTTGGATTTGTAATTGTTTGATGGGATAAAGGCTGCGCTACCACGGTTACATATTCGGTAAACGTAATTAGTGGGATTCCTAGGGCGATGACAAATACTGCCAAAAGATAGTATCTTTTAAAATGATGGATATGTACCTTCTCCAATACCAATATATAGAATAGGAGTAGCGCCAGAAGGCAAATGCTAAATTTTAGAAGATACATCCACATGACTATTTGTTTTTGAGTTCGGTATCTATCAAGTTCCTTAATTCTTCCAATTCTGATTTGCTTAGGTCGGTTTCCTGGGTGAAAAAAGAAGCAAATTGGGAGGCGCTATTGTTGAAAAAGTTTTTTATGAGTCCGTTTAAATGTTTGGAGAAATAGTCTTTCTTTTTTACGAGCGGAAAATATTCCCGTGCATTTCCCAAGAGGTTATAGCCTACAAAGCCTTTATCCGTCATTCGCTTTAATAATGTAGCAACGGTAGTGGTGGCAGGTTTTGGTTCTGGATAGGCTTCTAATAAATCTTTCATAAAAGCTTTATCCAGCTTCCAGAGATGGTTCATTAATTCCTCTTCTGATTTTGATAGCTTCATGGGAACTGAATTTGTTAGTGTTCTACAAACATAGAACAATAATTTAAATTCTACAAGTGTAGAGGTAATTTTTTTGATTTTGTTCAATTCTTCTGCTTTGCACTTTTGAGTGTTTTGGGGGTCATAGTTTCAACCCCTACCGTCCCGTCCCCCTTATCAGGGTGCGGTCCACCTTTCCCCTTCTTAGGGGAAGGAGCTCTTGTTTTTTGCTTATTGTCTAATCTATACTCATCTCAATACTCACTACTTTGTACTCAATACTATCTCAGCGGAAAGAGCGACCCGATAGGGGGACGCCCATAAAAAAAAATCCGCTCTAAAAAGAACGGATTGTAAAAAGTTATTTGGAAAGCTCTGTAAAGTATTTATAAAAATACGGGATGGTTTCTATTCCCTTCAGGTAGTTCCATACCCCAAAGTGTTCGTTGGGTGAGTGTATGGCATCGCTGTCCAGACCAAAGCCCATAAGGATGGTTTTGCTGTTCAGCTCTTTTTCAAACAGTGATACGATGGGGATGCTGCCGCCACTACGTTGTGGGATAGGGGTTTTCCCAAAGGTAGTTTCGTAGGCTTTTTCGGCTGCCTTATACGCGTCATTGTCTATTGGGGTAACATAGCCCTGGCCGCCATGATGTGGACTCACCTTAACGGTGACTCCTGCTGGGGCTAGATTTTCGAAATGGGTTTTAAAGAGTTGAGTGATTTCTTCCCATTCTTGGTGAGGCACCAAGCGCATGGAAATCTTGGCGTAGGCCGTACTGGCGATCACCGTTTTGGCTCCTGCTCCAATATAGCCGCCCCAAATGCCATTAACGTCCAGAGTTGGCCTGATGGAGTTGCGCTCATTGGTAGTATATCCTTTTTCGCCATACACATCCTTAATATCCAATGCCTTCTTATAATTCTCTAAATTAAAGGGTGCTTTGGCCATGGCGTTGCGTTCTTCTTGGGAAAGCTCTTCTACTTTGTCGTAAAATCCAGGGATGGTAATATGGTTATTCTCATCGTGCAGGGAGGCGATCATTTTGGTGAGCACATTAATAGGGTTGGCCACGGCGCCACCGTATAGACCGGAGTGCAGATCGCGATTGGGACCTGTAACGGCTACTTCTACATAGCTAAGCCCGCGTAATCCGGTAGTTATGGAAGGTACGTCTTTGGCAATCATTCCGGTATCTGAGATAAGGATAATATCATTGGAAAGTTTTTCTTTGTTATTGGCGACAAATTCGCCCAAATTTTCACTTCCTACTTCCTCTTCCCCTTCTATCATAAACTTTACGTTACAGGGCAATTGGTTGGTCCTAACCATAAACTCCATAGCCTTTACATGCATGTACATCTGCCCTTTGTCATCACAGGCTCCCCTGGCAAAAATGGCGCCTTCGGGATGGACGTCGGTATTTTTGATGACAGGTTCAAAAGGAGGGGAGTCCCATAGATCTATGGGATCTGCGGGCTGTACATCATAATGTCCATAAACCAATACGGTGGGCAAGGTCGGATCTATTATTTTCTCCCCGTACACAATAGGGTAGCCTTTGGTTTCGCAAATCTCTACGGTGTCGCAGCCAGCCTCTAAAAGAGCGGATTTTACCGCATCGGCGGTATTTAAAACATCCTGTGAAAAAGCAGGGTCTGCGCTTACGGAAGGCATTTTTAGGAGCTCTATCAGTTCGTTGATAAATCGGTCCTTGTTTTTGTTGAGGTACTCTGTTAATTGTTGCATTATAATTATGTATAAACGATAAAAATACAAAAAAGAACTTTTTATTGCATAAGTATTTCAGAATTGAAAAATTGCTTTATATTTGCATCCCGATAATAATCGGAAATAATGCAGGCGTGGTGGAATTGGTAGACACGCTAGACTTAGGATCTAGTGCCGTGAGGTGTGAGAGTTCGAGTCTCTCCGCCTGTACAAAGGGAAAGCCGACTTTTAGGAGTCGGCTTTTTTCGTTTAGGTACAACATAGGTACAACATTTTGGGGTTTAGAGAGATCATGACGGTTCTGGAGTTTTAAATACTATGCAAAAAGTAGGGCTATTCAATGCATTAGGAAAAAGTTGTAATTTTTTTCCAAAAAAATACAAGTATTGATCAGCATATGAGAAGGGCCCGGTCTGTATCCTGAAAGAATCGTATTCTTATTTAAACCTTTTGTATTCGTTTTTAAATTCTAAAAAAAGAGGGTGGATTCTTCCAGCGATACTTTTTATTTCTAAGTATTTGAAAATCTCTTTTTCGGATTTAGTAGGAAACTTTCCATCACTTACCATTTCCCTTGCTAAATCTCCAATTGGTGTATCCAATTTACAACGGTCATTAATAAACTTGAAAACCTTTTTGTTGTGAGTTTTACAAAAGGCACCATCAACTGGTTGCTTTTGGTCCCATAGGATACTTCTGCAGATGGCACAATTCCTTCGGCCTCTATATGCTAAATATTTATATAGGGTCCGTTTGGAGCGCACTTCAATTAATTTCATGATATCCTCAACCGATAAATCGTATTTCCGGTAATAATTTTCAGCAAGTATAGCCTTGTTTATTGCTTCATCGCCAAGTCCCGGTTTTCTTCCTAGTCTAATACCCTTCCGTCTTGAACTTTCAAGCCCTGCCCTAGTTCTCTCAATGATAAGATCCCGTTCAAATTGTGCAAAGGCAGCAAATATGGCAAATATAAATTTCCCATGAGGGGACTTTGTATCAATAAAAGGCTCCTGAATACTTTTAAAATTGATGCCCTTATCATTAAAGTCTTCCATTAACTTTATTAGATGGGTAAGACTTCTGGCCACGCGATCCATTTTCCAGACAATTAAAGTATCTCCCTCTCTTAATCTTGGTAGTAATTCATCAAGACCTTTTCTCTCGGCCTTTACTCCTGAAACTATATCTGAGAAAATATTCTTACGGAGAACCTTCGCTTTTAATAGAGCATCAACTTGTAAATCCAATTTTTGTGTTTTGGAACTAACTCTTACATATCCAAAATCCATCTTGGGCATTTAAAGGTTAAAAGTGTAAACTAATTAAAGATACGGGAAAAATAAACTATGTTTATTCTGAGCATCAGAAAAGTACTTGACTTTTATTACTGTAGATCATATGGTCGTTTAAATATACTTTGCTGGTTCTGTAAAAAGTGTATTACCGGAACTAGGGGTATGAAGCCCAACTATTTAAAAAACCAGAAATGGGACACTCCGCCCAAAAATTGGTTGAGTTGGATAAACCGTCTAGTAAAATGGCTGTTTTACCAGACAATTTATGGTACTTAACCCCATTCTAGATGTTTCTGGAAGGAGGTGGCCAGACCCCCTTTTTAATGCAAATCAATTATTATAAGCATTTTCTAATATTAAACTTATGGCATTTTTAATCCTTTCCATTCCCTCAGGTTGGTTAATATCAATTTCGCAGAATGTGGTGTCGGTCGATTTGGCGTGCAAGACCATATAATAGATGCCAGCTACCAAAAGTGCTGTTACTGCTCTTATATCAATATTTTTGCCCTGAAGCTCTACATCGGTCAGTTTAAAAACCTCTGATCCTAGATGTTCCCTATCCTCACAAACTTCATACATTATCTTCGTTTTTTTACTGATTTCCCATAAGATGAGTTTTTGCATTTCTGGATTATTGAAAAAATAATCTAGTTGGTTTTGAATCATGTAGTCCAATATGTATTTTGTGTCCTTACCTTTATTGGCCGCAATCATATCCACGGTGTTTCCAGAAGCTGAAATCCAATAGTCTTTTTGCCGAACATAAGTTTCCACCAAGTCATCCACAGAATCGAAATATATAGTAATCAAGCGGCGACTTAGCCCGGCCGCTTTTGCTATATTCGTGGCCGACAACCCTATGTAACCTTTGGTTTTAAGTACCTTACCAACAGCATTTATAAGCTTTTTTTTAGATCGTTCCTTATCATTAATTTCTCCTTGGTACCTTTTTTTTGCCATAGTAAACCTTTATGTCAAACTTATGTAATTTTTATAATTAATAAAGAGATATCGATGTAATTTAGTAAGGATAGACACTGGAACAATCATAAAATTCAAACCATCAAAATTTAATTTTCCCGTTATTGGGAAAATTGATATACATTTGTATATCAATTAAAATTTAAAGTCATGAAAAGGAATTTCACCAAAATCAATCTATTCTCTAAACTAATTTTATTAGTCTTTTCTGTATTGTTTTTATTTTCCTGTATAAAGGATGATTCCTTTCCACAGATTGAGAACATTACGAAGGGAAAAAAATGGACCCTGGAAATTGGTAGTTCCCCTTTAGAAGTTTACAAACAACTTCAAAAAATAAGCGTTGAAAAAAACATTCATAGTGTAAATATAAATTACAAAAAACCATATTCGAAACCGGAAGAAATACGAAGTGATATTTCATTGTACAATGCAATCACCCTAGAAACAACAACAGGAGTTTTAGAAAGGGTATTAATCCAATTTGATCAAAATAAAGTAACCTCGATAGAAAAAGGAGGGGGCATGCTGGATCCTATTCAAAATTGGCCAGAAGATCAACCAAGTGATATTTCTATCAATATTAATGACCCACTTGATAGTATAATGGGAAAATTAATTGCCATATATCAAATACCAATGTATCAAGATCTTCAAATTGTTCTCCCTCCTAAATCGTTAGAAAAACCATATGACCCGGATATGAAAAATTATGATGAATGGTTTTTTACATTTTTTGAGAATATATCTTCATCAAAAGATGGAAGAAACTCGGTTACGCTATTTTTTAAAAATAATAAATTAATCAAAATTAGGAACCAATATGACGAGTTTGAAATTGTAAATTAAATTCCGTAGGTAATTAAAAATAAAGACCCTTGTTTACTAGACACAAACCCGTTGCCATTCATTCTAAAAAAAACATTAAATTGAAAAAATGAACTTAACTAAAATATGTATTACATTATTTTTATCCATTGGTTTTATATCGTGTAGTGACGACGATACTCTAATTGATAATGAGCAAAGATTAAAATCTTTTGAATTAATTAATATACAATGGAAGCTAAACCTAACCGATGGGCAAAGTATAGTAGAAGAAAAAATTCCAGAATTACATTTTAGGAATGATTCCGAAACACCTATGGAGGTAGTTATTGAACCCCTTAAGGATGTGCAAGGCAGTTCATTATTCAGATTTAATGACTCAATAGCCTTCTCAAAACTTAATTATGAGGAAGTTCAGGTTTCTATTACAAAAGAGTTGAGTCTATTATCTGAGCGCTACAGTTACCTAGTAGGCGGTGTTGAAGTGCCTTTAACACAAGAAGAAACATATTTTCCATTTTCTTATTATTTTGAAAATGCCCTTATGCTTAACCCAAGAAGTACGTTAACATCAAATTACACTGTTTTTCTCAGGAAAAATAAGGCTAGTTTTTTAGCGACCTTCAGGGAAATCAATAATGGGGAAATATTAGAATTGGACGGTACTTGGACGGGTTTGTTCTTCAATAATTTAACAGGGGAATCTGTAGTAGACAATATTGATTAATCAGGCTAATATAAGTTCTTTTAAACCAAATTAACACCAACAATATTAGTATTATAAATGATATTTCAATAGTTCCGACTTGGGGAATCCGAAGAATTTTAGGAAAACATTTTACCTATGAAACTGGAATCGGGATAGGATATAGATATGTATTTGCCAAACAAACTGGATACGTAGAAAATGATAGTGAAGCAGCACCTAAGCTAATTTACATTTGCGAATAGGATATAGGTTTTAATTGATTTAGAGGCCGTATCGCCCCCTTTTACTTTGTCCCATGTTTTTTATATTTCCGGATCAATTTTTTGGCCCCAGACAATAATGCCGTATTTGAATTGGTGTTTACCTTCAGGATAAATTTATTGGACCGGGTTCAGAATGCATTAACCTGTTCAACACTTTTTGCATAGACACTGGACGAAGATATTTCTATTAACGTCCGTCCCAATTCTTAAAATCAGTTTGAATATTGTCTGTAAGTTTTTAAGTGAAACATTTATTCTCCTAATGCCTGGTGTTGGCAAATTTCAACTTAAAGGGGCTCTATTAGAATAGTAGTTATGGTTTTATGAAATGTGTACGCACTTAATACACATGCAGGATAATAGTTTAATTAGGCATTCCTTTGTTAGAAAATATTTCAGATTATTAATGCTATAAGAAACAGTTTTTATTCCTGGCATTAACTAAAATTTCGCCCGTAATGAAAATTTAGCTGGCTTTGCCCTGTTTCCGAACGTCTCTAATGCGGCCTTATTAGTATGGATAGGATAGCCCAGCTCCAACAATAGACTGGGATTTACTTCATAGCCCAAGCCAACATTTAAATTGACCCTCATGAGCTCATGTTCACCTGTTACCTGTTTGATTTGAAATTTAGATTCTGGCCCTACATAGAAATGAAGGTTCTTTTTAACTTTCCATTTCGCTAAAAACGATGAATTTGTTTCCTCATGCGATCCGAATTTCTCATAGAAATGTTGTAACTGCACCATCAATCTTTCTGAGATTTTATAATCTATTTTGAGGTTTTTGAACACTTCTCCGTTCACCCCTTCGGGATAGCTTAAGCCCGAAAAGGAGAGCCGTTGGGAAGACTTTAACTCAATACCACTTTTCTCAATAAACTCCTGGCTAACTCCGCTCAAGGAAAACATAACAAAAAACAGGTATACCAAATACTCTTTCATGTGCAGGGTAAGTCTTATGTTAGTTAAATGTACGAAATAACCTTGCACTTTTGATTATCACAGTTTTTATAGCTTCTGCTCCAGAATAAATCATTTTTCCGATATCCCACAATACGAACCTTTCAAGGAATAAAACACCAATCCACTAAGGTTGGCTTGAACCTTAGGTTTATTTAGACACTCCAAAAATCGACAATTGTTTACTTCAAGTCCCGTTTAACAAACTCAATTAGTTCCTTAAAAGGTGAAGTAACGAAACTACTTTAAGTGACCGTAAATGGGACCATTATATCTTAGCCCTCAATTAAATTTATTTTGCACCATCAAACGGCCGTTTTAAAGGATACCTTTTTACGATTTTAAAACCTAAAGCCGAAACCTAACTTTAAAAGACCCAAATTTTGATTTTTATTTAATTGAGAATTATCTGGACGAACATTCAATCGGATATAATCATATTGGGCTTGAATGTAAAACCTATTATTAACATCATAAGAAAGCCCTAAATTAATATTAACCCCCCCATCTGATTCTGTCCCAGATACGATTGCTTCATCTGGGGTCTCTGCAAAATTGCCAATGGTGCCATCAAACTTAGATCTCACTACGGTGTATCCTAAACCAACACTAGGATGTAGCCTTTTCATAGTAGGCAATTTAAACTCTGCAAAAACTCTTGGTTGTATAAATAGGTTCGTTTCGTCAAAATCTATACCATTCTCAGTAGCCGAATTGATATTGTCATGAAAAATTCCAGCACTGATCCCTGCTCCGAAAGTAACAATATCTAAATCAACAAAACGATACTTCAACCCTAAATCGATAATGCCAGGATTGTCATTACCAAGTTCATCACCAACAGAAATAGGGTAATTAGCTTCAACACTCCATTTATAATTTAAGTCTTGGGCTATTAAATTGATTGAAAAAAATAATACGGGGATTAGGAGTAATTTGTACTTCATGTGTAACTTTTTATTTGGTTAATTAAAGTCTAAATGTAGGATATATCCTAACCTTAAATCCATAAGAATAAGTTAAGAATAGTACAATAATGTGTTAAGGACTATTTTCCAAACTCCCTTCTAACTTTTCAGCAATGATTCTCTTTATTCTTGATTTTAATCCAGGAATACGTGGGCTTTCCAGAACATTATTGGCAATCGATAATTTATTGAATTAAAAAATAGAGTCCTACTTAAGCCCACGTCTATGCATTCTTTCAAAAGATCCCCAAATCGTTTACTTCAAGGGTGAATTGCTGGAACTATTAAAGAAAGGCAAATGGAACCGTAATAAAAAAATTGAAAAGCCATTACACTTAGCTCTATAAAATGAACTTTTGAAGAAACAAATCTCCAATCCTTTAGAGTTTACTAAACCCCAGGTTTATTTAGACTTTAGGTTGTAATTATTCTTATAATATATACCAAGCCTCTGCGGGAGTCGGGTCATCCTTCAGTTTTAATCTTTCCCCTGCCCACACTTTACATCGATCCGACTAGTAAGGTTTGTGGAGGGCGTCTTTCCCGACACCCTCGGAGCCGCACCAAAGCACAAGGGGAGAAAAACCCCTTGCCCTTTTTCTCCCTAGCTATGAAATCATGTCCATTGGATCGCTTTTTTCACTTTTTCAAACAAATAGAAAGACCAGATAAACTGTTGGACTGTATTTAAATGGTTCTATATGGTTTGATGTGGTTTAGAGTATTAAAATACTGTAAATAAGTCTTTTATAGTGTATTTTGGTTCTTTATATTTAGATAAGATTATCCGTTTTTAACGGATAGCAAGTTATGTTTTGCGCAACGCAAAACTCCTACTTCTAGCGAAGTGAAAAGGCTGCCTTCGGCAGTCAAAACAACAAAAAAAGGAATGGCAATTGGTAAAGTCGGCAGAAAACGGTTAGGGGACAGCAAGCGAAAGCATGCCATCACACTCCGGTTCAATACCCAAGAGCTGGAAAAAGTGAAAACGCTTTTAAGATCTTATCATGTCGATTTCCAGAAAAGGGGAACGGTGGGCCCTTTCTTAAGAGCGCTCATTTTGAACAAGGAGGTAGAAAAAGTGGAAGGCCTACCGGTTAGGACGCCTAAGATCGGGTATCAACTGAACAAAATAGGCGCTAACATCAACCAATTGGTAAAAGTGGCCCATTACAAGAACAGACGAAGCCCCAATGCATGTCTTGTAGACGAGATGCAAAAGGCCAATGAACTGGTCGCTACCTTGAATACGATTATTAACAACACGAACCTCCAATGATCGCACGACTCCTATATCGGAACAAAGTGCAAGGCGTACTGAAATACGTACTGGGGAAACCGGATTCTACCATCCTCGGCTTCCACAATACCTATTCCGATACGGATACCAACCTCAGGATCTTCGAACAGGTACTGGTCTTTCTGGGCTTCCGCCATGCCTCCGAAAAGCGTTACGTACATGCCACCCTGAACCTTCCCCGAGGCGAACACCTGGACGATGATATCTTCTTGGCCCTGTCCAAAGCCTATATGGAGTACATGGGCTATTGGGAGCAGCCCTACATCGTGGTACGGCACTACGATACCGAGCACGAGCACGTGCATATCGTCTCCAGTACCATCAGGGAGGACTGTAGCCAGATCAACCTTTCCTTTGACTATAGAAGGAGCATGGCTGCCCAGAAACACCTGGAGAAACAGTTTGGGCTTTCCCCCTCCCCGGAAAAAAGAACAGTCAGGGAGCTTCCAAAACTCGAAACTCCCCAGTTTAACCACCAGGATGGTAACGGGGTCCGATTCTATATGCAGGACATCCTGAACAATACCTTACAAAAACATAAGGTGCGGAGCTTTGACGAACTTGCCAAACTACTGGAAAAGTACCACATCCAATTGAAGGTAGTGGAGCGTTCCAGTAGGGTAGGGGTAGCTTATGGCATCGCTACCAAGGAAGGGTGCCGGTCCCGTTTTATTGGCGGCTATACCGTACACCCGCAATTCTCCGGTCCCAAACTCCAACAAGTTTTCGAGCGCAATCAACAATCGGCCCTATTGCCCATGGTAAAAAAACGCTTGGAAAAGCAGTTGCGCACCACCTATAAGCTTTTTAGGACCCTTCGCCCCGAGCACCTGCCGGACATCCTGGGCTCCCATCAAAAGCTCGATTGTAGACTAAGCTACAACGATCAGGGACAGGTGGTGGATTTCACCATCTATGATAAATCGGGCTATGTGCTGCGCAGCGACGAGATCGCCAATGGCCTTGGTATCTATGAGAACCCCGAGTTGTTCCAAACCGAACACACCCAAATGTATATGGACAGCAGGCAATTGGAATTGGAGTTCCAACGTTGCTTGAGGGAAGCTTACCAAAGGACCTATAGGGATTTAAAGCACAAGTCTCTGTTCTCGGAACATATCATGGGGACGTTCCTAGATGTTTTGGTTAGGGAAATGATGAAATCGGAGCGCTTTCTCTTCCTTAAGAAATACCTGCATACCGATAATCAGACCTTGTGGAAGGTGATCGACTCCTACTACCATCCCTTCAGCGAGGAGCTATGTACCTCCGCCTATAACAAGGAAAAACAGCAGTTGCAAAAGAAGGCCGACCTTATCCAACGGGCCAGGGATCGGCTGTTCACCAGTACGTTGGACCAAAGGGAGGTCCTTGGTACACTTGTACAAAGTCTGGGCGTACGATACGATAAGGGAGTGTTGATCTATGCGAATTCCAAGCTCCACCAAGTGCCGATCGATCTGGGCAGTCACTTACTCCAGACGAGTGTAAATCCGTATATGCCAATTGGATTTGCACGCGAAAATGAAAAGTTGTTGGAAGGGCTGCTGCATGACAAATCCGCCAAAGAGATAAAACCGGGTCCCACCGCCCTATTCTTGCCCATGGTATTCCCGAAGCTTTACAACGCTATGGCCCCAACCTTTAGGGAGCGGTTCGATACCTTGGCCCTACAAGCCTACCATCGCTACGCCGAACGGATGCAGGCACCTTTTGAGAAATCGCCCAGGGACTATATCGCTTTTTTCAATGCTAGGGGCTTTTATTTTGAGCAGCAGGGTGGAAAGTTAAGGGTAGGCTCTATGTACTCCAAACATTCGGTTACCGTATCACTTTCAGCAAAAATGCAGGACTATTTGCAATCGTCCTCTGAGTTTCCCAGCACTATGGCCACACAGCCGCTCATCCTCAATCATATGATAGCCCAAGGACAGGATAATTTAAATAGCCTCTGGATGGGCCATTTAATGGAACGTGGACTTTATAAACAGGTGGCGTATAGTTATGTGTCGGAAGGTGTATTGCCCAATTTGCCACCCGAACTAGTGGAGCACCATATGGCAAACGGATTCAAGGAAGCTTTGGTGGCCGTTGCTACGCAACGGAACCGTCAAGAACGGGCCAGCATGCTCCGGACAGGGTGGGACGCCCTGGATACGCTCATAGGCCCTGCCACTTCTAAAGAGGAAGAAGCCTCTAACGGGTTTAAAGACGAGCTTACGGATTACTCCAAAAAGAAGGGGAATTGGCTTACGATGTAGGTTTTATGAGAGAAGTGTTTTATTGAAGTTGGCATCTTCGGGTGTGTTTCTTGTGGATAGGGGAAAAATTGGTATTATGCACCAAGACAAGACTTGGTTGCGTCCTACGAATTTTCATCTTAAAGCCAAAAGGAGGTAGGCTTATTTCCTGGAACCGCTAAAGAATCTCCGCAGGATCCATGCGCAAGAATGCTATAGTTAGGATTTATGATTGAATGTAAAACTAGCTCTTAATCACCTTGAAAACCGAGACGCATTTCCAATAACGGTCTAAGACTTTCCTCAACAGTAGTATCGGCTAAATTTGCCATAATCTTTGCCATTTGACTTGTATAGATATCAATCGTATTTCTTTCTAGAAGATTGGAGAGCCTACTATGGAGCTTGTCGCTCCTGATCGCTATTTTTTTCATTTTACGACCCATCACACGGGCGGCAATGAGATTAAGTCCAAAATTATCGTTGCCAAATAGGTCTGAATGATGCTCATAAATCTGGTCGGTGTACATGTTGAAAAAGTGGGATAGGATGGTAAGGATATCCTTTAGGTCATCTCCTCTGATTTCAGGACGGTCTTCCCATGCAATGAGCTTTAGGATAATTATTCCAGGCAAAGAGCAGAACTTAAATCGATGTTCCCCTTCCAATTCTACGACGGGCAGTCCGCTATCATAGATTTCCTTGAAGCCGGGCATGTTCAAACTGGTAAGACCTGTATCTACAAAATTCACCTTCACATTTTCATCTACAATGCTTCCGAAAGGAAGTAGGTCAACTTGCATTCTTCCTTGCCACAACAGTACGAAATTATTCTCTTTTGAAGGTTGAAAGTGCTCAATTTCAATAAGATAGTGTTTTAGGTTTTCGTAGGTTCCTTTGTCCTCTATGAAGATCGCAAAATCGATATCCCTAGTTATTCTACTCGGTGGAATTTGGTGGATGGCCGTCATCCATAGATCACGGGCGACTGCACCTACTAGGTAAAAATCGACTTGAAATTTTTGAAAACCACGCTCCAAGGCCGCCAGCATTTCAGAGAAATCTGGCCGTTGGTGGAGTTGTTTAAAATTTATTCTATAGGTACTCATTATATATTTTTTGAGCGGTTTCCGTACATCGTCTATCTCCTTGCATCATTAGATCGGCGTAAGCGAGCAACGGATGAACGGCGTTTGTATCTTCGATATCTACTTTCCAGAATTTTTCATAGACCTTGACATTGCCGCCTTCATCAGGAACAAGCCTATAGTTCTTCATAAGTTCGTTTCTTGGTTCGGTGGTGTATAGTGTCAATTCCTCAGGACGTAAGTGATTAGTGTAAATATCCCCGGCGGGTTCACCTCCCCAGAATGTTTTCCCCTGTTTTAATTTAATGTCTCTCCAATTAAAAAAAGTATCATTATCAACGAATCGATAGGTTCCTATGGCCAAATTTGGTTTTAACTTTTTTTCATAGGCCATAATCCATTTTTCGAGCAACTTAATTTTGTTCTGCATTATATACGTATCCTTGGTAAGTGGAAGCAGAAACCCTTCATCCTTTAGGCCGTTAAAGATGTTTGTGATGTTACCGATTCCTGTATCCGTTCTTACAGCTATCTCACGATAGGTATTGTTGACCCAAGTATCGTCCAATAAGAATTGGTAAACAACCTTTAGGCCGGTTCTGGTAAATGCCCTGTTGGTAGTTTTACGTTTGATGGCGATGGGTTCGTTGGCATCCAACCAAAGAAAGGTTTCTCCTTCTTTTAGGTAAATATTACCGTTAGCCTCAAGATAGGCGATGTTCCTATTGCGAAGCTCTTGTTTTATTTTGGGGAATATCCTTTGTGCAACAATCATAAAAGGAGGATATTCCTTGGCAAAGGCCTCCAATTTTGGTAGATGGATATTTCTCAGCTCTTTTTTAATCTCTATTCTTAACTTAATAGTCCGATCGTTCAGAGTAAGGGTTATCGTACCATCTAGGACTTCATCTGGGGCGTAATCAAGCCATTTGGCTTCGATTTCACCTGTTTTCTGAAGATTGGCCAATGCGTATTGCACAATACCTTGATTATTCATCGTTCACTATATTTACGTGTTCACGAGAACGTGAACGCGTGTGAATAGTGAACAAAGGTACGTGTTTATTTTTAAATCTAAGAATATAATTGATTATAGAGCTTCTGTAGTACCTGTAGCGGAATTCGGTCTCCGGAGATATTGCCAAATGAATGACGGGCAACGGGCATGGTAAGTTTTTTGGTGATATCAGCTCTAAGGGCAATTTGCTTCAAGAATTAATTGAAGTTGGTACGGGCTAGAAGGATATTTTACGATGGATTATCACGAATAGGCATCCATTTATAGTTTTGCAATAATTAATAGCAGCAAAGTATATAATATGGAACCCACCGAACATTGTGCTTTCCGTACAGGGAAATTTAAAAAAAAATGCCTTCCCATAGAGAAAGACTAGAAAGCATGTCCGAAACAAAATTTCTTTTATTATAGGTGATGGGTGATGAAATCCGTATATAAGATCTTGAGAGGTGTGACCAAAACATGGATGTTTTTGATACTAAAAGCTTCTCCTTCTGGTCCAACAATAAAACGGGTTTACTATTTTTGTTAAGAAACATAGCGGATGTGAAATGGATGAATTTTTAAGCAAAATCCCCAGTATAATAGTTAGCCGTGGCCAAGAGTACTTCGATAATGGTCATATTTTAAAATTACATGATAAAAGTAAGGGGACCTGGTCTGCAAAGGTTTCAGGTAACTACGGAAATTATGATGTAGAAATTGAAGCTGATGGTGTAGGTAGCGTTCGTAGTTATAGTTGTGATTGCCCTTATGACGGTGTCGTTTGTAAACATGTTGCCGCAGTAGCCATCGCAATAATAGAAACACTAACCATCACCAATATAGAGCAGCAACAACCACATCGACAAAATAATTGGGAACACTTAATAGAAACTGCCAACGCGGATGAATTAAGGAGCTTTTTGCGTGACTATGGAAGTCAAAATGAAGCGTTCAGACGGCACCTCACTTCAACCTTTTCAAAGCAGGAAACTATAGGCGGCCTCGATACTATTGGGTATTATCAAAACCAGATCAATGGGATTTTTGAGGATTATGAATATGGGGGGTATATTGATTATCGACATAGTCACAAGGCCATGCGGGATGTCAATCATTTTCTTATCCTAGCCGAGGATTATTATGGGAAAGAAAATTTTAACGAAGCCTTTTCCATTGTAGCTGCCATCGCCATGGAAGGTGTCAATGCCATTCAATCCATGGACGATTCCTCCGGTGCATGCGGTAGTGCCATAGCGGAATCTTTTGAAATGATTGGAAACATCCTGAACACAACCGATTCAAAAACGTTACAGGATCATATTTTTGAATGGTTACATAAACAAGTACAGAATTCCGATTATGATGATTACGGTGTGGGAGATCATTTGGAAGCGCTATTTTTTGAAACTGCTATAGTTTTGAATCAACTGGATAAGGCCCATTTGTTTCTTGAGCATAAGATTAACGAACTGAATAATTCGGAAGGTTGGAGTAAAAAGTATTACTTACAAGAATATTTATTGCAGAAAATCAACCTCTTGCAATCCGAAGGAAAAACCAAGGAAGCTGATGCTATAATTGACGAGTACTTAGATTTTAGTAAGTTCCGCCAAATCCGTGTAGACAGTGCCTTAGCTGATAACGATTATAATCAGGCCAAAGGGTTAATTCTTAAAGGTGTTGAAATTGCAGGTCAAGAAAATGAGTCGGGTACGATTCATGATTGGAAAGTGCAATTGCTTGAAGTGTATAAACAGCAGGGAGATGATATCCAATATCGTAACCTTGCCAGAGAACTGTTTGTAGAGAACACCTCAAAGATAGCGTATTACAGGTACTTTAAGCAGACCATTCCCGTTGGTGACTGGGAATTTGAACGAAATCGCTTGATTGCAGAGTTGAGAAATCGCCAACATCTCCATTATCAGGGGATACCACTAAACGATATGGCCCAAATTTTAATAGAGGAACAAATGATCATCGAGCTGCTCCAACTTGTTGGGGCTTCAAACAATATTTATATGATCATGGAATACACCCATCTACTGGAGCCTGAATATTCGGTAGAACTATTGGGTTATTATAAAACAGCCATCGAAACTGAAGCAAATAATACCGGTAGAAATGAATATAAAGCCCTGGTGCGGTGTTTAAAAAAGATGGCAGGTGTGAAGGGTGGGCTTTTAGCTGCCAAAGAATTAAAGGAATCTTTACTTCAACAATACAAGAACAGGCCCGCTATGAGAGAAGAATTTCAAAAGCTTCATTGGGATTAGGGATATGTGTCTTCTAATTATTGAGCAAGCTTTACCGATTTAAGAAAACTCAATTGTATAAAACACTTATATCAAGCCCCTATTACCAAATCCAGCGCTTCGTCCAGGTCTTTGTTGATGAAATTCTGCTGATATTCTATGGTAGTCTTAATGTCGGAATGATTATAGAGTTTCTGTAACACCTGTAGCGGAATTCGGTCACCAGAGATATTGCCAAAGGAATGGCGGGCAACGTGCATGGTTAGTTTTTTGGTAATATCAGCTCTATGGGCAATTTGTCCGAGGTTTGTATTGAGTCTTTTATTTCCTATTTTGGTGAGCCTCAGGATATCTTTTGGGTCGTTGGTGGCATTTTTTAATTCGGGAAAAATATAATCCTTTTCCGAAGTTTTATTCGGGCGGTACTCTTCCAATATTTTTTGAAGCTTGTTGTGAATTTTAAGCGATAAGTTTTTATGATTTTTGCTCATCGTATAATATATTCGCTCCCCCTGCACGTTTGCCCACGTCATTTTAAGTGCATCTGCAACTCGCATTCCAGCGAGATAAAAACTAAAAAGAAACACATTTCGTGCGTGGTGTTGCCTGGGATTGTCGGAAAGATCCAGGTTCTCCATAATTGTGATTTCCTCGGCGGTTAGGCCAATCTTTATAGATTTTGGAATTCTTATCTTGATCTTGCCTTCGGAATTACCAAAAGGATAAAGGTCCTTGGATATCAAGTTTTGTTGAGTCGCTCTGTTGTACAAGGTCCGGATAAAAATCAGGTTGTTAACGATGGTTCTTTCTCCAATGCTGTTTTTACTGCTTCGTAAATAGGATATGAAACCTCGTAGGAATTGCGGTGTTATAGCTTCGAACGTTAAGGTCTTGGCCTTTGGATATCTCTTAATTCTATTGAGTAAGGGGCGTTCAGCATTGATTCTGGAATACTTTTTATTTCGTTCCAATTCTTGAAAGTGGAATTCTGCAAATTCGTAAAAGGAGTGATTCTTATTTCTGTTCTGAATCTTACTCCTAATCTCTTCTATTTGAGTGATGGGACTGTTGTCACTTTCAATATCTAAAAGCGATTTATTGATTTCTGCAAGTTTAGCTAGAATAAAGTTGTTTAGTCGTTTATAGTTTGGATGGGTTTTCTTGACTCTGTTGTTTTGTTTGTCCCAATTTTGTTTATCAATGTATTGTCCTAGGTACATAAAGGTGCATTTCCTATTTTTGGTAATACGAATGCAAATAGGGTAAAGTCCAGCTTTATTTTTCTTATTCCGAAGCGTTACCTGAATGGTTGCCATTGTCCAACTTTTTATAAAGTTACGAAACTTAGGTACAACATAGGTACAACAAATGACGGTTTTAAATGGCTTTATATGGTTTTAAATAATTTCTGTTATTTTGTAAAACACTGAAAAGCAGTTAATTGAGTGTTTTTAAAGCCATAATATTGAAAACTTAGGATCTAGTGCCGTGAGGTGTGAGAGTTCGAGTCTCTCCGCCTGTACAAAGGGAAAGCCGACTTTTAGGAGTCGGCTTTTTTCGTTTTGGAAAAATAATGTCAAAACAAATGCAAGTTTTGCACTATTTAAAAAAGTAGAACATTTTTGAGCTAGTTTACAAGCGGGATTCTCCGTATGCTCCTAAATAAATAGAGGGGTCAGCATGCTCCAGTATATCCAATGCCTTGACCCACAATGTTTGGGCCGCCTGTTTCTTCCATTTACACTCTAAAATCTCTCTTCTAAAAATCAAAGTCAAGCCGAATAAGACCAATTAAAAATAGATTTTTCCAATAAAATTGTTTTTAATGATCTTTTTTTTAATGTTAAACCGAGAAGGACAAAATTCATAATAGTCTATGGAATAAGGACGTTTCTAACGGTAATTCCCATTAAAAAGTCAACCAGAGTTAATCAAAGAAATTAGTTGCCAATTTATATCCATAATTTTTCATCCTTTTGGTTGTTTGTTATTGCAACTTGTGTATACCTCTGTAGTTCGTTTTTCTGCTATGGTCTTGGAGCTTTTGGATATACCAAAGACTGGTGCCTGCTTCCAGTAAATGGGTAGCAAAACTGTGGAGCAGCATGTGGGGCGAAAATACATTTTTTACACCTGTCTTTTAAGATGCTTAGGCTTTAGTTTCCGTGTTCATTGCCAATGAAAGGATTCGCAGTGTGTCTATTATCGGATAAGGCCAGGCTGAGTTGGTAACTTAAAATTTCATATCGCGCACACTGGCCTTTATAATCATAAATACACCAAAGGTTGCCAAACCAAATGCCATAATGGCTAATACCAAGACGCCAAATTCATTTTGAATAAATATAAGCGCATCTTTTATACCACCCGCTTTTGATGCATCGAACGACATGGCAGACCGCACGGTAAGGTATGCAATCATTCCGAAAACCAAGCCCAAAGCGGTATAGCCCACACGACCCGAATTTAACATGAGTTTTTGTGTTTTATCAGCCATGCCCGTCTCTTTTATCTGTGCTTTAAATCTTCCGGAGTAAGCAAGAAACATGAGATAGATGGCTTGTCCCAGATAGATGAGTGCCACAGCAGCTATTATCCACCTGCCGGATCCGGTATTTAGGAGTTTTTGAATCATTGACTCGTTGCCGCCATCGCTACTGCCGCCACCCAGAAGTAACTTGACAGCACCATAAAGTATAAACAGGTAAAATAAGCCATTCGAAAGATAGCCAAAACGAGTTGCCAATCCTTTTAGATCATTCCCTTCATTTTCGGGATCGATAAAGGATTGATACAAGCGCCAAAAAACATAACTCGCCAAGCCGATGGCCAATACCCAGAGCAGCACCTGACCGAAAGGCTGCTTGATTAAAAACGTCATAGCCCCATTACTATCTGTTTTTTTGCCGCCGCTTCCAAAAGCGCTCCAGGCCGTTAAGCCACCAATTAAAATAAAAACCACACCCTTGGATGCAATGCCGAAACGGGCTATTTTCTTTTTTATGTTATACGACATGCCCATAATGTGCTATTTTGACAAGATGAAGTTTATAAATGGAAACAGGAATCATTTTTTCATTCTGCAGCTTGACGGTAAAATTAATACATTTTTAAGCCCTGAACGATAATTATAGCTGTTTAGGCAAGGGGAGGGGAAGGACTACTTGTTTTATTGAAACAAGGATACAGGGCTAGGTATTCAAGATCAAAGCAATACTTTGCAATTGCATTCGCTCCACAGGAAAGGTTCAATGCGGGCTTTAAAAGCAAACTAATAACATAAACGGTTGATAAATAGATAGAAATAAAAAAGTAGAAGAGATGAGAATACACGGATTGACATTCATCGTTTGGAGATTTGCAATCTCGATTGCATTTGGATAGCAAGCCGATGAATGCATATTCAGAGGTGCCCGGCGGCAGAATTTCTTTTGGTGTAAATTTTATTGATTTTACCGAACTCAACTCAGATTTGAAGGCGCAAGGCTTAGCCGAATTTCAAGACAAACAGTCTAGTGAGGATATTGGACTGAATGGCGGCACTATTCTTAAACGTTTTTATGTGGGAGGTAAGGCAAATATCCAAAAAATAATTTTGGAATTTTAAAAAAATCTCTTTCATTTTTATTCCTCTTTTGGTTTTTTAAATCTCCCAAATTTTTCGGAGGTTAAATCTGAAAATCTGGTATTGTTTGGGTTAAGACGAAATATTTTTAGGGCTTAGGCATAACGTTTATGTATATGGAAAGTTGCGTGTTTGAGTGCGAGGATTTTCCGAAGGAAAATCAGATGCAAGCAAACAAAGCAACTCACATTGGGTAAGCTAAAAATAGCAATTTTTTATTTACTGTGTTTGCCCAGTTATTTAAGGCGATAAATTGTTTTGTTCTTTTCTCCAATTTTCTCAAATAAATCTAATTCAACGCCTTTCTTTAAATCTCGACTTGCCGTAGCTGAAGATATGTTTTTAAAAATTGTCATATAGTCTTTTCTGTTAAATGCAATTTTATTCAATGAAACGAAATATTCTAATCTGTCTTTCTCATTTAATGTTCTGTTATTGAAATTCAAAAGTTCACTAATAGAAGTGTTAATAACGTTAAGCATATATTCTATGAACTTTGTTGACTGTCCGGTTTTATCACTTTCAGATAGTGCTTTATAATATTTCTCCTGATCATTACTAATTAGCGTTTCAAAAGGTAAAAACTCAAAAAGAGGATATTTCTCCATTAATATTAAGGTTTGCCACAACCTTCCCATTCTACCATTCCCATCTATAAATGGATGGATAAACACCATTTCGTAATGAAAAACACAACTTTTTATTAGTTCTATTTCATCTCCTTTTTTTAGGTATTCAATTAGATCTTTCATTAAAAACGGAACATTATCAAAAGGTGGCGCCATATGTTCTACTTTTGGACCTTTTACAATTCCAACCCCTTGTTTCCTATACCTTCCAGGGTTTTCAATTAACCCTTCCATTAACCTTAAATGAGCTTTTAGAAATGATTGTTCGTTGTTTGGATCGTATTTTCCTAAGTTCTCATAAATCTCAATGGCGTTAAGCACTTCAACAACATCCTTTTTGGGACCGATTACTCTTTTGTTCTCCAAAAGTGCTGTGATTTGTTCTTCGGTTAAATGATTTCCCTCGATTTTCAAAGAGGAATGAATTGTTTTAATACGATTTTGTTTTCTTAATTTTGGGGAAGGTCTATTTAAAAAGTTGGCATTAACCTCTCCAATTTTTTCCGAAATGGAAGTGATTAACCTTAATATTTCTGGTGTTATTTTATATGGAGGCTTCATTCCTGATACTATCATTTGATGCTATCAAAGATACGATCAAATAACTTAATTGTTGAATTATAACGAATTTTTTTAATTGGGCCCAACGTTTGTGTATGGTTAGTTGCGGAAAATTAGTTGTGATTTTCCGACGTACTACGAAGTTAATTAATTGCTACCTGCTTTAAGTTTAACATATATTCGGTCGGTGTTCTCCTTGAAAATGCATTATAACTTAGAGATTACCTTGCATTTGATCTAACCTTCTGCAACTGTCATTTGGTTCATGAGATCATATTTAAATTTATCTCCCATATTATAATAGTTCTATCGTCCCCTGCAGAAATCAAATAATTATTGTAGGTGCTCCAAATTAATTTATTTACAGAAAATAGGTGTCCATCATATTTTTCTTTGTTAATCACTTTTAATAGTTGAAATGTTTTCGAATCCCAAATTTTTAATGTTTTGTCACGACTAGCCGTAGCAAATAAGTTAGAATTTGGGCTGTATGCAATATCGTAAATCGCCCAATCATGAGCAGGAATTGATTTTATTTTCTCATAATGTCCAACTTGCCAGATGTTCAAATGACCATCTCTACCCCCCGTTAAAAGGAATTTTCCATCAGGACTGAAACGCACAACATTTGACGAAAGCCGATGTCCAACAAAGACCTTTTTTTTTAGTAATGTTTTTAGGTCAAAAATACGAATGTTGCAATCTCCTGAAGCAACAGCTATTTCAGAAGTCTTATAATTAAAATCAATATCTCGTACTTTTTCATTACAAAGTTTTTCAATCTTGATTAAGGCAAAGGTGTCAAGTGAGTAAATTGCAAAGTTACCGTCTCCACCAGCTGTATAAATGCAATTGGTTTTAATAGAATACCTAATATTAAAAATCTGAGAAGTATGATTTTTTAGAATTTTTATTTTTTCTTTCTTTTCTAAATCTAATATATGAACATTGCCATCTGAAGTTCCTGCCAGTAATATTTGTTTTTCGGGTATGTGACAAATAGAATATAAAACGGTAGGATAACTAGCTACAAATTTTTCGTCTTGAAATGTTTTTAAATTCCATTGAGCGATTATCTTATCGCCACTACCAGAGAAAATAAGATGTTCTTCTATTCCTTTATCTAAAGCATATACTGAGTCGCTATGACCTGTGAGTGTCGCTATTTTCTTTACCTCAATTCTCATTTATGTAGAAGATTTTTTATATCGGTGTCCTTGCTCTTATTGCAGGTAACGGTCTCGTATAACTGTCAGTTACGGATTAATATGCGTTAATTTTAGATTTAGCACTAGCTTTAGTAATTCCGAGTGGATTCGTACGTAGTCAAATCCGCTGTAATTGCGGTTAGCATCTATGTAAAAGCAGTAAGTCGAGTATCTTTAAGATGAACTAAAAATTAAAGATATGAACACTCAAATTACTGCTACACCTAAGTTATTCATTGGTATCGACATACACAAGCGTAGTTGGAAAGTACATTGTGCGACTGATCTTTCATCCGGCAAGACTTTTAGCATGCAGCCTCATGCGGAATTGCTTTTGGAATATGTAACCAAACATTATCCAGCTTATGAAGTGTCTACCGCCTATGAGGCAGGCTGCTGCGGGTACCACGCACATCGTTGCTTTGTAAGTTACGGTTGGCGCTCATTGGTAGTCAATCCAGCCGATATTTTCAGAAAGGGCAAGGAGCGTCACACTAAGACAGACCGAATAGACGCGCAGCTTATAGCGCGTGAATTAAAAGATGACAGACTGAGTAGTATATGTGTTCCAGATAAATGTAGAGAGCAATTACGTAGTTTGTTTCGTCGTAGGAATGATTTGGTAAAGGATATGCGTCAGATCAAGAGCTATATCAAAATGCAGTTGTTGTATTATGGTATTAGCATACCACAGGATCTTGATAACGACCATTGGAGCCATAAGTTTAGGGTTTGGGTTGATAGTCTGGATTTTGAGTATGATACTGGCAATGAAGTTTTGCGAAGCCGTATGCGCAGCTTTCGGTTTATTGATCAGGAGTTTCGTGATGTTTCTACATTATTGCGTCGATATACTAAAATACATTTCAAGAAAGATTATATGCTTTTACGAAGTATTCCTGGGATAGGTCCAATAGTTGCCAGTGGTATTTTGAGTGAATTGGGAGACTTACGCCGTTTTAAGAATATTAAACATTTGGCCGGATATGTAGGTCTGGCGCCGGGCATTTACCAAAGTGGTGATACCGTCCGCCATACCGGTGTGAGTATGCGTGCTCACCGCTTAATACGAAGTTATTTCATAGAAGCTTCTTGGCAGGCTATTCGAACAGATCCCGTGATGCAGGGCTATTACCGCAAGCATCATGGAAAAAATGTGAAGAGTGTCATTGTAAAGGTAGCTAGGAAACTATTAAGTAGAACATTAGCTGTAATAAAGACGGAGACCCCTTATGTGATAGGGGTATTGGAATAAAATTAAGAGGATGAACGGTAATACAATAACTAAGCTCACCAAGAATAGTAGATTTGCTTGGATCACAAAACAATGTAGGTGGACATTACCCATGTATCACATCGGTTAGCAAGTGACCAGGCTTATTATAACTTATAATCATACAGATGCTGGTGACCACTTCTGCTAAGACGTGGATCACATATAGGATGCCGAGCAAGTTATATGGTATTGAATTTTAAATGATGCACAGCCTCATTCATAATTCAATACGTTTAAAACTAATATTATGAGATAGTTAAAGGATAAAATATTAACTTTAGAGAACTGGACTAGTGCTTTTCATAGGATACATTGTTACCTGCTGGATTTTTTATTTTAATATTTTTTTTAAAGTATTTTTCGCTGAAAGTATTGCTCCTTCCATATAGCCAGAGAATTCATCAATGGATTCTGTCCCTGAAAAAAATAAATTACCACCCATATAGGTTTTCTGAAATAACGGATGTCCATTATTTTGATGTGGTATATTGATTATTCGATTACCATTTAGAATAAATTCGTCTGTCCATATTTTTTCATAGTAAGTTAAAGGAGTTGAAGCATCTTTTCCCAAAAGTTCTTCTAATTGCCTTAATACAAGTTCCTTTCTGAGTTCTTTAGTATAGGTTGATGAACTACCATTCAAGAAGCCTGTGAAACCAAATTTATCTTCTTCAAAATTGGTATGGTCGTACATTTCAGAAACAATTCCTACATGACTGTACAACATTCCGGAATATCCATTTTTTCTCCAAAACGGTTCGGAATATTCTAAAACAAATTTAAGGGCTCCCGCCATCCAAGTTTGGACCGTTGGTAAAACAGCTGAAATATTGTTAGGCAATTCAGGGATAAATTTAATTTGCGAACCCACCAACTGAGCAGGTAAGCATAAGATTACTTTATCTGCTATAAATTTTTCTCCTTTATTGGATTGAACTATTAATTCATTTTCAGTTTCTTCAATGGAAACAACTTTTGTTTTTAGTTTAATTTGTTCAGCATCTATTTTTTCATTCAAAGTGTTTATTAAACTCTCTGTTCCGCCTGCAATTCTATAAGATGGCGTTTCGGCTTCGGGTATATAAAATTCCTGAGCTGGTTCAAATGATTTGGTTTGAAATAAAGATTTTCCTTTAGAATATTGAGGGAATTTTTTTAATTCTAATTCATCCAATAATGAAATTAAGTTGGGATGCATAACAGAGAACCAAGTAGCACCTAATTCTAGAGGTGTTTCATTTTCTCCTTTTATGGTTTGTATTCTACCACCTGGCCTATTCGAGGCTTCCAAAACTGTTGCAAACACATTCTTTTTTGATAATAAATATGCTAAGGTAAGACCGCTAAGTCCCGCACCAATGATTATTATTCTTTCGTTTTGTTTCATTAATTGATATTTGTTCAATCAAGCTGTTCGTTAGGATACATAGTTTACAAAGTTAAAGTCACATGCTTTACACTAGATTCTGACTTAGTCTAATTGATACTTGTTTGTCTCTTATGTTCTTTTCGTTAAAGTAACCTAAAAATACGTCACTATAAAATACTCTCCAAATTCCGTTACCTTGATCTTCGGCTCCTACGTATTTTCCTTTAAGTGCTGCGGTTAGATACACCCAGTAATACGACTTCCATCGCATCGATCCATTTTGGCATACTTTCATCACTTTCATGGTCGATGAATAGTGATATTTCGGAATTTTTTCAGGGTACGGTCTATTGGAAAAATCATGGCAATCAGCAGGGGTTTTCATCTCCAAAGATTCATGTGGCCTAATATGGTTATATTCTTTCACAAATCGATTCAGGCTGCGTTGTTGAGCCTTTAGGTCGAAGGATGAGGGTTTGGCACAAGCTGCCTTCAGATCACGGTGCATACGTTCGTGCCGTCCGTTCTGGTCCGGTTGTGCCGGGCCGGAATAGACGGGGTCGATTCCCAGTTCGATGAACCAATATGATAGCCTGGTATATCTTTGGATGGCGGCTACAGATCCGAACGGACTTCCGTTGTCTGTATGTATCTGTTTCGGGATACCGTACTTTCTAAAAACCTTTTTAAAAACCTTTGTAAACTCTTGCTTGGCGGACTGAAGGTTCTCTTTGTAATGTCCCTATGCCGTAAACAAAAACCTGCTCTTGGAGTCGGCAATGGTAAGTGGGTGACAGTATATTTTGTTGCCTATTAAAAACTTGCCCTTGTAGTCCGCACTCCAAACATCATTGCACTTCTTTGGATCGAAGATAGGGAACACCGGCTTTACCCTTCTGCTTCGCTTTTGAGGTTTAACTAGGCCATTTTTAAAAAGGATGTTGTGAACTGTAGCCACACTTGGGATAAGTTCTTCTGGGTACTGTTTAAACAACAAAATGCGAATTTTCTTCGCCCCCCAAAGCATGTGTTTGCCCTTTAATTTTAAAATTGACTTCTCAACTTTATGATCGGTTCTGTTGGGGTGGTTGATAGGAGCTCTTTTTTGCTCGATCAGTCCCGATAGGCCCATTTTTTCATATCGGGAAATCAATTTGTAGGCGGTAGGCCGGGATATATTAAAAGACCTACAAAGTTCTGTGATGGTATACTTTTGAGTTAACCATTCATGAATAAATTCTACTTTTTGTTCCATTTTAGTTGTTGCTTTCCAGACCATGATAAATCACTTTTTCAAGTAATTTATGAATCTTAAAAGTGTAAACTATGTCCGTTTAACTTTGTAAAGGATGTCCCTTTACCGTACCAGTTCTTGACGTAATTAAAAATTTACATTAATGTGCCAAATATTGGTACATCAAGCAAATTTTACGGTATAGTAATAAAGCAAATCCATAAATGGGCTAGCTGAATGGGGGAGGGAGTTGTAAGCTGAGTTACAGTGACCTTGTTGTTTACAATTTCTTAAATTAAACGTCATACTTGAATGTTTAGATTGTAGCCTATCTATCGTAATATAGCATGAAAATAATTTCTCCATATTCAAGCACAGGGATATGGTTAAATTAAAATTAATCATAAAGATAAAAAGGGTTATAGTTCAAAATACAGCTTGTAGTACTATGCGATTAAAGTAAACTTCATTTTGTTTCATATTGTTTCTGGTTGATTTTTCCATATAATAATAGCGCCTCGTTTTTCTATAGATATTAGTAATTAAAGTGTTGCTTAAGCTAGATCTATGATAATTATGAAGTTTTTGACGAAATCGGCTACGCTAGAGTGGTAAAATGGAGTTTCGTTAAGTTTTGTATAAGGTTTTTTATATTTTTTTATATTTTTATTTGTTTCGTGTTAAAATTATGCTAAGTTTGACAACGTTAAAAACGTGTTAATTTCATGGATTGGATATTATTATCCACGCTTATTTAACGTTAAAATGAATTATTTTTTATGCTTTTGCTCTAAAATGAATAGAAGCGAAATAAAATATTAAGAATGAGAAAGTATTTAATTGTTTCCTTGCTACTAGCAGCTTGTTTTATGGGTTGTTCTCAAGATGGTCAATCAGCTATAACAGAACCGCCAGAAGTCCAAATTCCTAAAACTGATATAGAAATCATTTCTTCTGCTGAGTGGATCATTAAGGAGGTTTCAGATGAGGTTGTTTGGAAGTATTTTCATTTTGACAAATTATTTTCTTCAAAACAAAGTGTTACGGTAATAGAAATCAGTGCGGTTCCCAATGTTGTTTCTGCAGATATACAGTATGTTGAATCTGGTTTTTTGAAAACTAGTGATGCTGCTGTTAATACTGGTGCAATAGCAGCGATTAACGGGTCATTTTTTAATACTACAAACGGTGGCTCTACAGTTTTTTTGAAAAAGGATGGAAATGTGATAAATGAAACACGATCAGGTTTTGATTCGCACAGGGAAAACGGTGGATTTGGGATAAATTCTTTAGGTGAAGTTTCGATTAATGAGAAGCCTGTGAGCGGATGGGAAGATGTTAACGTCGAGACCCTATTGGTTTCGGGACCGCTTTTGATGAAAAATGGAGAAGATATAGTGCGGGGTATCAATAAATTTAATGATAACAGGCATCCTAGAACAGCGATCGGAATTACTGCGGATAAGCGTGTCTTGGCAGTGGTTGTTGACGGTAGGGCATCACAAGCTCATGGAGTTTCTATAGCTGAATTGGCCACAATAATGAAGGCTTTGGGATGTGAGGATGCTTTAAATTTAGATGGAGGAGGATCCTCTACTGCCTGGGTGAAGAATTACGGAGTCGTTAACTACCCGACCGATAATAAAAAATTTGATCATGAAGGGGAGCGTGGAGTCGCAACTGTTCTTACATTCTTACAGAATAAATAACCAATCTTTAAACTAATAAATAATTAATGATGAAGAAAACTTTACAAAGTGTATTTCTGATATTATTTTGCTTCGCTGCCTTCCAAGGTTTTGCTCAAGAGCGGGTAGTCACTGGTAATGTAGTAGATGAAGAAAACTTGCCCTTACCTGGGGTGACTGTTCAAATAAAAAACACCAATACAGGGTCAATAACGGATTTTGATGGGAACTTTACTATTTCGGTGCTGGATAAAAGTGATAATATATTGATATTTTCTTCTCTAGGATTCGCTCGTCAAGAAGTTTCTCTGGGGTCTCTGAGTAAGCTAAACGTTGTTATGCAGGATGATATCAATAGTTTGGATGAAGTTGTGGTAGTAGGGTATGGAACTCAGAAAAAAGAGAACTTAACCGGAGCCATAAGTCAAATAAATGCGGATGATATTGCAATGAGAGCTGCGCCAGATATCATTAGCACTTTGCAAGGTTTAATGCCCGGATTAAATATTCAGGTAAATACCGGTGATCCTTCGGATACTCCGGATATTAATATACGTGGGTTTAATTCTATTAATGGGGGCGGCCCACTAGTGATGATTGATGGTATTGAAGGTGAAATAGGCCGAGTAAATCCTCAAGATATTCAGAATGTCACGGTCCTTAAAGATGCGGCTTCGGCTGCTATATATGGCGCCAGGGGAGCTTTTGGGGTAATACTGATAACTACTAAGACAGGGAAGTCTGGAGATATGAGAATTGATTATACAAGTAATTATGGATTTACCAGTCCTACTACTAGAACAGATTTTATATCTGACCCTTATGTATATGGGAAGACGGTAGATGCGGCAATTTTTGGTTACAACGGATCTAATTTTACGGGATATAATGATATGGATTGGGAAACCATTAAAATGGTCGCTAATGGAGAAATAGAACCGTTTCATCAAAAACAAGCTAATGGCTCACACAAGTTTTTTTATGATACAAACTGGTACGACTACCTGTTTAAAAATATTCAGCCTTCCTCAATTCATAATATATCTATTTCTGGAGGAGGAGATAAAATAAAAGGATATCTGTCTGGAAGAATTTATAAACGAGAAACCATTAATAACATTCAGGATTCTGATTTCGACAGATATAACTTAAAATCAACTATCACTTTTGATGTGACCAAGTGGTTGCAGTTGTCGAATAACATTCTGTTTAGCCGCGAATCTAGTCAGGAGTTTGGTGGATTCCGAAATGGTTATGGTGGGCTTTGGAGTACGACAACTTGGTACGATTTAGCAGCATTTTACCCTCATGAAGTTGATGGAATTCCAACAGATATAGGAAGAAGTGGAAGTGGCGGGCAAGGTGGTGGTCCTGCTATGGAAGAGGGTAATAACTGGCGTAAATACAACACCGAACAATTTACAAATACGTTTAGAGCAAAACTTACGCCAACCAAAAATTTAGAATTAAATTTTGATTATAGTAATAGGATTACTAACACGGCAAATACATATCGCTATAATCAGTTTGAATATTTATCCACAGATAAACTTACGCTGACGACTGCAGGAATTAATCAGCTTGGGGAGTATAGATGGCGTAATTATTATAAGGCGATGAATGTTTTCGCAACCTATAAATTAGATATTGACAAAACTCACCACTTTAAGTTGTTAGGTGGGTACAATCAAGAAGACTTTGACCAAGATAGGGTGTTTGCACAACAAGGAGGATTATTGATTAGGGATAAGGCTAATTTGGCTTTTGGAACAGAAATGTTAAAAGCAGATGGTTCCGCTCTTTTGTGGGCAGTACAAGGTTATTTTGGGAGATTTAATTATGATTATAAGAATAAATATTTGTTAGAAGTAAATGCTAGATATGATGGATCTTCTCGATTCCCTGAGGATAGTAGATGGGGCTTTTTTCCGTCCATTTCAGCTGGTTGGCAGGTTAACAAGGAGGGTTTCTGGAAGCCAATTGAGGACGCAGTTAGTGCCTTAAAACTAAGAGCCTCTTATGGGGAGCTCGGCAACCAAAATGTTCCAGTAAATACCTTTCAATCATTGATGCCTATGGGTCAGTCTAGTTGGATGGATCATGGCGAACCTTTAAACTATGTTTCTGCCCCCGGCCCCTTACCTAAGGTGGTCACCTGGGAATCTACAAAAACTCTTGATTTTGGAGTCGATTTAGGGTTTATGAGGAATAAATTTAACGCATCATTTGATTGGTATAGAAAGGAAACTGAAGGTATGTATTTACCAGGTACCCCTTTACCTTCCACTTTTGGAGCATCCGAACCTAGGGAAAATCTCGCATCTTTACGGAATACAGGTTTTGAGCTAAGTCTAGGCTACAAAGACTCCTTTATTGTTGGAGGTTCCCCACTTACCATAAACGCATCTGCTAGTGTTTCCAATTTTAAGGGAATCATCACAAAGTATGATAATCCTGAAGGTCTTATGAGCTCCTATTGGGAAGGTCAGGAACTTGGTCAAATATGGGGTTACCGTACCGACGGCCAATTTCAGTCCGATGAGGAGGCCAAAGCCTATCAGGATTCTTTCGATAATCCTTCTCAAAATCTGGGACAGGTGTATAGATATATTTTGAACATAGTTCAGAATAATGAATGGAGTAAATTAAGAGCAGGTGATATTAAGTACGTAGATACCAACGGAGACGGTAAAATAGACCGCGGAAACTATACCTTGGAAGATCACGGAGATTTAGTGCCTATTGGTAATGCAATGCCCAAATATAATTTTGGTTTTAATATCAATACCTCTTGGAAAGGTATTGATTTCTCCATGGCTGGTGCTGGAATTGGAAAACAAAATTGGTATCCAACAGGAGATATTTATTGGGGGACTTATCAGCGGCCCTATCTAACATTATTGAGAAAGGATTTGGTAAATAGTGCATGGACACCTGAGAAAGGAGGCAAGTTTCCTCAAATATCCAGAGGGTATGCTTCATTAGGGTCCAATCGCTCTCTTTATGAGATGAATGATCTTTATATGGAAAATGTTGGTTATGTAAGAGTTAAAAACCTCACTGTAGGCTATACGTTTCCTCAAGAAATAATGTCAAAAATAAGTGTGCGGAAACTCCGGATCTATTTTAGTGGAGAGAACCTATTCACATGGCGACTAGGGGACTTAACTAAATATGTAGATCCTGAGCAAGCAGGTTCGGCTATCAATTATTCTAGTCCAGGTAGTGCCGTTGGTAGGGCGGATTTAAGAGATTATCCTTTGGGGAAAACCATTTCCCTTGGAGTTAATTTGGGCTTATAATTATTGTAATAATTCTTAATGATTTAGAAATGAAAAGATTATTTTTTTATAGATTTAGTTGTGTTTTCCTGACCTTAGTGTTCTTTAGTTGTGAAACCGATTATTTAGATAGGCCGCCAGAAGATCAACTTGATGCCGAATTTTTCTTCAATACTCCAAAGGACTTGGAGGTTGCAACGAACGATTTCTATACCATGCTTTCTGGTCATAATGTATATACGGAAGATGAAGATTCCGACAATATAGTGCCGTTGATTGCGGCTGACAGGGTCCGAGGGAGCCGTATAATCCCAACTAACAGAGGTAGTGGAGGCTGGTCTTGGGGGCGCTTACGCGATATAAACTACTTTCTTGAAAATTACGATAAAGTAGACGATGAGGCAGCAAAGCGTCACTATTCTGGTGTAGCCCGTTTCTTTAGGGCGTATTTTTATTTTCAAAAGGTAAAGTCTTTTGGTGATGTACCATGGCATAATAAAGTGTTGAATGCAGGAGATGAGGATTTGTACAAATCTAGAGATCCGCGAGAATTAGTAATGGATTCCGTACTAGCAGATATAAATTATGCAGTAAACAATATTCCCGATAAAAAGGAGCTTAATAAAATAACAAAATCCACAGCACTTTTATTAAAAGCGAGGATTGCACTTTATGAAGGTACTTTGAGGAAGTATCACGGTATTGGGGGGTATGAGAAATTTCTTAACGAATCGATATCTGCATCTGAGGAGCTAATGAACGCTGGGAAGTACACCTTATATGCCTCTGGTGGACCCGGTGCTGCTTATAGAAACCTTTTCTCAAGAAATAATCAGGATGAGGTAGAAACCATCTTGGCCCAAGATTTTGATCGTGAAAAAGCAACACATAATTTAGGGTATTTGATGACCGCACCAACGCAAGGTGCATGGGGCCTTCCCAAAGATCTGGTCAATAGTTATTTAAACAAAAATGGAACCCGCTTTACCGATCTTCCCAATTATGATACCATGGGATATTATGAAGAAATGCAGAATAGAGACCCTCGTTTAACACAATCGACTGCAGGTCCCAATTTTGTTGTAAATGGTGAAAGCGCTGCCGAACCTGTCACTCTTGCGGGTACAACCACAGGCTATAGGGTCATTAAGGGGCTGCCTTCTAAAGACCAATGGAGCGGAGCTTACTTCGACTTAATAATTTTTCGTTATGCTGAAGCATTATTGATCTATGCCGAGGCCAAAGCAGAACTAGGAACAATTACCCAAGCAGACTTGGATAAGAGCATTAACGTACTCCGGGATAGGGTTGCAATGCCCCATTTAAAATTGGCTGCCGCCAATAGCAATCCCGATCAATATCTTGAAAATCTATATCCTAATGTTGCCCAAGGCCAAAATAAGGGAGTTATATTGGAAATTAGGAGAGAACGCAGAATTGAATTATTTAATGAGGGCTTAAGATGGGATGATTTAATGCGATGGAAAGAAGGACAAAAAATAGAGCAACCTATGCTTGGAATATATTTTTCAGGGTTAGGGTCTTATGATTTTAATAATGACGGTATAGCCGATGTCTACCTGCACAATGGTGATGCTTCTGGAGCACCTAGTTCAGTTACTTCTCTTATTAATATTCAGCAAAGACCACTGACAAATGGGACTTCAGGTAATTTAAACCCCTTTAGTTACGGTGGCTCTTTTGATGAAAATAAGGATTATTATTATCCTCTGCCGCTTGAAGATCTAGCTTTGAATCCCAATTTGACACAGAATCCTAACTGGTAATTTAAAACTAAAACATTTTGGTATGAAACGAACCGCATTATTAACTGTACTGATATTTGTTACATTCATCACCTGTAATTCTGGCACAGAAGAATCAGTAAATATACCAGACCCAGTAGCGCCGGAAATTCAAGATCCACCATTAAAGGTGGGTTACAGTATCCCAATTGGGGGTAGTAAATTTGAACTTAAAAGTTTAAAATACGCTAAATCAGTGGGTGTAGATTATGTGGAGGTATCCGGAATATCTGCTTTTATTGATGGAAATAGGAACTTTAAACTTTCCGAAGCGGAAATTTCAGAAAAACTAAAATGGGCAAAAAAGAATGCGGATGAGGCTGGAATCGAAATTTGGTCGATTCATATGCCCTTCGGTGAGCATATAGATCTATCATTGGTCAATGAAACGGATCGCCAAGATGTGGTTGCCAAGCATAGTAAATTGGTGGAGCTGTTGGGAATTCTAAAACCAAAAATAATTCTATTTCATCCAAGTTATTATTTAGGGTTAAATGAAAGGGACCTCCGAAAGGTGCAGTTCATAAAATCGGCTAATGCATTGAATGAAAAAGTGAAGGAAATCAATGCAACTATGGTAGTCGAAAACATGCTGGGACCAGAGCTTTTAAGAGATAGTAATCGGGAGAGACCATTGCTTCGTACTGTACAGGAAACAGTGGAAGTCATGAGTAGACTTCCAGAATCTATCGGCTCTGCAATTGATATGAATCATATCAAGAACCCCGAAGAATTGATTATGGCAATGGGAAGTCGACTAAAATCGCTCCATATAGCAGATGGTACCGGATTACAGGAAAATCACTTTTCTCCTTGCTCAGGTAAAGGAAAAAATAATTGGACGCTTATTTTAGAAGCCTTGGAAAAGGTGGAATTCAAAGGTCCTTTTATGTTTGAGTCTGCCTATGACGATGAAAAAGAATTATTAGGCTGCTATCGACTGCTTTACAATAATTATTTAAGGAGTACAAAATAGAGGGGGCGAATACTTATCTCTCATGTTTCAACCAGTATTAGTTGTAAAATTATACTTGAATATTAGGATAGCATGCCAACTAGATTTGATTTGTTAGAGAAAATTATTTTTGTTCTTTTTATTATTGGTTCAGGTTCAAGAATAACAAACAATATAACCAACTTAAAAACAGTGTAATGATTAATAGAAAATTTCATTTTAATGCGATTGCCAAATTTTTTATAGGAGTATTTATAATGATGAATTTGGTTGGCTGCGACAAAAATAATGATGACACATTTTCTCCAAAATTAACCGTAGCAAGGGAATCATTTGATGTTTCTAATAGCAATAGTCAGTATGCTATAGATGTATTGTCAAATAAACCTTGGGAAGCTCAATCCAATGTAGATTGGATAAACTTGGAGATAACCAGTGGCGGTAATGGGAGGTTTAATTTATCTTTTTCCGTTGTCGAAAATGACGATGATCAAAGAACGGGTATTATAACAATTACCATTGGTGGAGATACTAGCCGTGAAATAGTGGTAAATCAAGAAGCTGGGAATACGGATGACATCTTTGTGGTTCCTAATGGAAGTGGGGATGGTCTCTCCTGGAGTAAGGCTACTAACTTAGCAAATGCCTTAAACATTGCCGTTAGTGGAAATACCATTCATATAGCAGAAGGGACTTATGTGCCGAGTGAAACGATTACAGGTGGTGACCCTAGCGATGAGCGGGACCGAACTTTTGAAATAACTAGGAATATTACTTTGGTGGGTGGTTACCCCATCAATGCGACTAAGGATACCGAATCCGATCCGTCAAATTACACAACCATTCTTTCTGGAAATGATAGCTCATATCATGTAGTTGTAGTATCTGCATCTAAGGACGAAGGGCAAAAAGTGGGCTTGCACGGACTGACTATTAGCGAAGGAAATGCTGGTAGCGCATCGACTTCAACAGAAATAAATGGCGTGAAATTTAGAAGGGATTATGGTGGCGGTGTTGTCATTGGAAATGCGATTGTGAATATAAGCGACACACGAATTATTGAAAATAAATCGGAAAAATTTGTTGCAGGAATCTATGCCTTTGAAGGCTCCGTAGTGACAATGGATAATAGTGAGGTGAGTAATAATATCTCCGTCAGTAATGTGGGCGGTATTTGGGTCAGTGAATCCAAAATGTATATCTCTAATTCCAAGATTTTAGCAAACGAAGGGGGTACCGGTGCAGGGATACACGGATATCCAGATGCTGAGATCTACATGAACAATTCCATAGTAGCAGATAATAAAGGGAAATCTTATGGTGCCGGATTTTACGTAAGACAAAATTCTATCGCTATACTGGCCAACTGTATGATAACCGGTAATAGTAGCACTTCTAAGAACGGTGGAGGAGGTATAATGATGTATAATAATACTAAGGTTACGATTATTAGTTCTACTATAACCGATAATTCAGTTCCAATAGGTCCTGGGGCTGGTATCTATAGAAGAAGCGGCGAAAATGTGCTTAACATTTACAATTCAATTATTTCCGGAAACCATCAATTGGTAGATGGTAAGGACGTAGATACTTATGAAGCAGATGCCTTGCCTCCAAAACTGGAATCTTCAACCTTAGGAGCTATGGTATTCGATCAAAATGGTGTGGATAGTAACGGTATTACATTTAATTATAATACGATGTTGCAAAACCTTGGAGATTTTGTAATTGTACCCGTTGGTGAAAATAACCCTGCTTTAATCTATGGGGCTGACTTGGAGGAACTTGTTAGAATTGGAGACAGGCAAGATCCTAAAGTAGAAGAGAGCATTATTACCTCGGATTTATCACATAACAGCCGGACAGGCTTAAAGATTATGGGGGCATTTGTAAACATAAACTAGCGCTCTAATTAATTGACCTTACTATAAGGTTAAAAGTAGATGGATTTGAAATCCTATTTCAAGACGTGAAAATTAAAGCTACTTTTTTGCGCACTAAGTGAGATTTGAATGCTCTTACGATTGCCTGCCCGTTCCGTTCAGGCGGGCGTCGAAATTTTGTCAGTAGTTTTTGCCGTATGCCTCATGGGATTGCCCTGAGGTATGTGACTTATTAACTTGTTTTCGTTTAGTTAGAAAGTGGCTGTATAGGAAACAAATAGGAGGAAATTGAAAATTCATTTACTAGGTTTTAAGTCCTTAAAACTGATTTTCATCTTCGTACTGTCTTTTCAGATGGGCAGCTACGGCCATTCTTTAGCGTAATTGAAGCTAAAAAAGATGGTTTGAATGTTATTTTTCTTATAGGCTACATGGATTTTGAGTGTTTTCCTGAGGAATTTAAGTGTAATCGGGAAGGAGCATTTTATATCGCCGTTGAAACAGCAGCGGACAACTCTAAATAAATTAAATTAAGTTACTATGAGTAAATTATTCAGAAAAAGTAAAGGTGTATTAAAGGGGGTGATGGTTGTTTTTTTATCCCTTATCCTCTTCTCTTGCGATAGCGATGATGCTGATCAACCTATAGAGCAATCTGTAGAACAATCTGTTGAGGTCAGTGTAGAATCCACGACGCTGAATATTGGAGAAAAAGTAACAGTAACACCTACTTTTACTCCCAATATTAAGCCCACAAAAACATATAAATGGACAATAAGTAACACTGAGGTAGTAGAAATAACGGTGAATGAGGATTATTCGGCTGTTATTTCGGCTATTAAAAAAGGGACTGCCAATATTACTTTTTCATCTTCAGATGGAAAGTTAACGACAAGTTTCGATATTACGGTAGAAGGAGATGTGGATGATGGTGTCTTAAAAGTTTTGGCTATTGGGAACAGTTTTTCTGCGGATGCTGTAGAAAACTACCTTTACGAACTTGCCTCAGCTGAAAATGTTGCCATAGTAATCGGAAACGTATATAAAGGGGGTACTTCTCTTGGGCATCATTGGGAAAATGCCCAAAACAACACTGCTGCGTACGATTATAGAAAAATTGGGGAAGACGGTAGCAAGACCAATACTCCTAACACTACTATTGAAACAGCAATAAAGGATGAAAACTGGGATTATATTAGTTTTCAGCAGGTAAGCGGTAATTCTGGGCAATATGAAACTTTTGTAACTCCATTACCGGCTTTGATTAAATATGTTAAGGACCGTAGCACTAATGCTGATGCTCAGTATATACTTCATCAAACTTGGGCATATTCACAAAATTCCACTCATGCGAATTTTCCCAACTATGAAAGCGACCAAGTAGTTATGTATGAAGCCATAGTGGATGCAGTGCGAAAGGCTAAGGTAGACTTTGGATTAGATTTGGTTATACCAGCAGGTACAGCTATTCAAAATGGGCGAAATACTTTTATCGGTGATAATTTTAACCGAGATGGATATCATCTTAGTTATGGTATAGGAAGGTATACAGCTGCCTGTACATGGTTTGAAGCCCTTACCTCGATCAGCGTTGTGGGGAATTCTTTTAAACCAGATGGATTTTCGGAACTAGAAACTGAGGCTGCACAACATTCCGCGCATGCTGCGGTGCTTAATCCGGATAAAGTGACGCTACTTGCTGATTATGAGCAAATTAATCCACAATCATTGGAAGCTGATGTGTTAATAAACTTTGGGCTCAAGTTTGCTCCGAAATGGAATACTTTGGAGAGTCGTATGGAAGGTGGTAGTATTACCAATTTAAAAGATATAGATGATAACTTTACCAATGTATCTATTGCGGTAACTGAAAGATTTAGTGCGGTAAATTTAAATGGAGAAAGCGCTACCACTACGGATTTTAATATGCCAGCTGATATCTCTAGTGATTCCTTTTACGGTAATAGTCAGGGGGTTTGGAGAGAGTTGGAAATCAGGCAAGGTCAGGTTACACTTTCTGGTTTAGTTCAGGATACAACCTATAATTTATGCTTCTTTGGTTCTAGAGCTAAAGTTAGCGACAATCGGGAAACTAAATATATTGTTGTTGGAAAGACCACAGAAACTGTAAACTTACAAACGGCGAATAATACCGCAGAAATAGTATGCGCCAATAATATTAAGCCTGATGAGAATGGTAAAATTACCATAACCGTTACGGCTGGTGATACTAATGACAATTCATATGGATTCTTTTATTTAAATGCCATGAGACTCTCCCCGGGAGAATAAATTTTAAATGCTAAAAAAAAGCCAGACTGAAATTTCTTTTGAAAATTCAGTCTGGCTTTACTATTTTGGCCAAAATAACTTTATGATGAAAATTGGATGCGATAAGAATCCATTAAGAAAAACGGTCTGAATTTTGATAGCTGTTTTCTACTACACAACTCTTTAAAGTACGAGGGTGAGGTAGAAATTAGGACAGAAAGACAATCTTAACGGAAACTGTTCAAAATCATATGACTCCATTATGAAAGTTGGCAGTAAGGACATCTTAAAATAAATTAGATAATTATGAGTAGATTAATTCGGTATTGTAAAGGGGTTTCGAAGGCATTGATGGTTGTTTTTTTATCCTCAACCCTTATGTTCTGTGGTAGCCTTAAGGTAGTTCAACCTAAAGAGCAATCTGTTGAGGTTCGTATAGAATCTACAACGCTGAACATTGGCGGAGATTTAACGGTAAAACCTACTTTTACGCCCAATATTAAGCCCACAAGAACATATGATTGGACTATAAGCAACCCAGAGGTCGTTGAAATAAAGATCAATGAGGATTATTCTGCGATTATTTCGGCTATTAAAAAAGGGACTTCCAATATTACTTTTTCTTCTTCAGATGGAGAGCTTACAACAAGTTTCGACATAACAGTTAAAGGAGATGTGGATGATGGTGTCTTAAAAGTTTTAGCCATTGGGAATAGTTTTTCTATGGATGCCGTAGAGAACTACCTTTATGAACTCGCCTCAGCTGAAGATGTTGCCATTGTAATTGGAAACGTATACAAAGGGGGAGCTTCTCTTGAGCAACATTGGAAAAATGCTCAAGACAACGTAGCTGCTTATGAATACAGGAAAATTGCGGAAGACGGTAGCAAATCCAATACCCCTGAAACTACTATTGAAACTGCAGTTACGGATGAAAACTGGGATTACATCACTTTTCAGCAGGTGAGCGGCAATTCGGGGAAATATGAAACTTTTATAACCCCATTACCAGCTTTGGTTGAATATGTTAAGGAACGTAGTACTAATACCGAGGTTCAATATATACTTCATCAAACTTGGGCTTATTCAAAAAATTCTACTCACGCAAACTTTCCCAACTACGGAAGGGATCAAATAGTTATGTATGAAGCCATAGTAGATGCAGTGCGAAAGGCGCAGCTAGACTTTGGTATGGATTACCTTATACCAGCAGGTACAGCTATTCAAAATGGGCGTAATACTTTAATTGGCGATAATTATACCCGGGATGGATATCATCTCAGTCTTGGAATAGGGAGATATACTGCTGCCTGTACTTGGTTTGAAGCCCTTACCTCAATTAGTGTAGTGGGGAATACTTTTAAACCAGACGGACTTTCTGATTTAGAAGCTGAAATTGCACAGCACTCTGCTCATGCTGCGGTGCTAAATCCGGACAAGGTGACCCTATTTTCTAATTATGCGGTAGGTAATATAGAACCGTTGAAAGCTGATGTTTTGATAAACTTTGGAAATAAAATTGCTCCGAAATGGAATACTTTGGGCAACCATCTCGAAGGAGCTTCCATTTTTAATTTAAAAGATGAAAATGATGATTTCACGAATATATCGCTGACCGTAACTCAAAGATTTAGTACAATAAATAAAAATGGAGAACAAGATACCACTTCGGACTTTGACATGATTGCTGATATCTCTACCGAATCCTTTTACGGTAATAGTCAGAAGGCTTGGGGAGAGTTAGAAATCAAGCAAGCTCAGGTTACTCTTGCTGGTCTTGATCTGGATACCACCTATAATTTATGCTTCTTTGGTTCTAGAGCTGGGGTTGAAGACAATCGAGAAACTAAATATATTGTCTCCGGTGAGAATACAAAAACGGTAGGCGTACAAACAGCAAATAATAAAGGGGAAACAGCTTGTGCTACTAAAATTAAACCCGATGTTAATGGAAACATTGCCGTAACCGTTACGGCTGGAGAGAATAATAACAATGCCTACGGGTTCTATTATTTAGGAGCCATGAGACTCTCCCCAGGAGAATAAATTTTTTAAATACTAAAAAAAAAGCCAGACGGGAATTTCTTTTGAAAAATCGGTCTGGCTTTACTATTTGAGACAATGTGTCTTTATTGTGGAATTAATAAAGACTCGCAAGCTCCCTTGAGATCTAGGGTCCAACAAATAAAAGCATTACTTTATGTTGTCGCAAAAATCATTCTCCTGGTCTAACTAAAAATAAATAAGTTACTTTTATTCGATATAGAAGAAGATCCGAACGGGACGAACCATTTGGCGGATAATTAGGGAAAGGATAAGTATCTGGGACCCTTATATTTTTCCATGTAAACCGTAGTCCAATAGTTTTATGAAAACAATCAACCAAAACAAATGAGAAAAACACTTAACTTCCTAATGATGATGGCGATGGTAGCCATATCTTTCGCACAGAATAAGGGAATAGACTCAAAAAGACCCAATATTGTGTTTATTATGAGCGACGATCATGCCTACCAAGCAATAAGCGCTTATGGTCATAAGTTGAACAACACCCCCAATATCGATAGAATAGCAAAAAACGGAGCTATATTTTCCAATTCTTTCGTTACCAACTCTATATGTGCGCCTAGTAGGGCGGCAATGCTTACAGGGAAGCATAGTTTTGTAAATGGAAAGGTAGATAATGTTCAGGAATTTAATTGGTCGCAGGAGACCTTTCCCAAACTATTACAGCAGAATGGGTATCAAACGGCGTTAATTGGAAAGATTCACTTGGATGGGTTGCCCCAAGGCTTTGATTATTCCGCGGTTCTTCCTGGACAGGGCCATTATTACAACCCCGATTTTATTATCAACGGAGAGAAGCAACAACTAGCGGGATATGTTACTGAAATAACGACCGAACTTACTTTGGAATGGTTGGCCAATAGAGACCAAGACAAACCTTTTTGTGTGCTTTATCATCAAAAAGCGCCCCATAGGGAATGGCTTCCAGCAAAAAAATATTATTCGGAGTATACCAAAATGAAGTTTAAAGAACCAGTGTCACTCTTTGATGATTATAGTAACCGAGGAACTGCCGCAAAGAAGGCTGAGATGAATATTCTACATCATATGAACTGGGCGGGTGATTCTAAAATTTATCCTGAGGTTATGGAGCAATTGGGAATAACCGAAACTTCAAACTGGGGAATTAAGGCTTTAAAAAATAATCTAGGACGAATGGACGCTGCGCAAAGAGCTTCATGGGATTCTATTTACGGACCTATCAATGAACATTTCAAAACGATATACCCCACCATGTCCCCTGAAGAATTGATGCATTGGCGGTATCAACGCTATATGCAGGATTATTTAGGAAGTATTGCTTCTGTAGATGAGGGAGTAGGGCAGGTGTTGGATTTCTTAAAAGAAAATGGACTTGACGAAAATACCATTGTTGTCTATACCTCGGACCAAGGTTTTTATTTGGGAGAACACGGTTGGTTTGATAAGCGATTTATGTACGAAGAATCGCTTAGGACACCTTTGTTAATATCTTATCCCAAAGAAATAAAACCAGGAACTGATATTGACGGAATGGTACAAAACATTGATTATGCTCCAACGCTTTTGGAGTATGCCGGCGTTAAAATTCCTAAAAAAATGCAGGGGGAATCTTTTCGTAAACTACTAAACAATGAAAAGACGGAGTGGCGTGATGCTATTTATTACACCTATTATGAATATCCTTCTATACACATGGTAAAACGCCATTATGGAGTACGTACAGATCGATATAAGTTGATACACTTTTATTATGATATTGATGAATGGGAACTATATGATTTGGAAAGTGATCCCAATGAATTGAGAAACGTTTATAATGATCCGGGATATGCTAAGATTAGGGATATGATGCACAGAAGAGTAAAAGAAATGCGAAAAAAATATGGTGATTCCGATAAAAATGACCAACGTTTTTTAAAAGAATATTTGGAAAAAATAAACAAATAAATCACTTGTTAACCGTAATTTGGACGTTTATTAATCGATGTCCTATTTCTAATGAAAATACCGATTCTATTTGTTTTTACAATTATCTGCTTCACCCATTTGGCATCCGCACAGATCAGCGGAAAATTAGTAGATGGGGACTATCCCTTGGAGTATGCCACCGCAGCCCTATTCGATCAGGGAAACGACGAATTGGTTATGGGAGTCATTACCGATATCAATGGTGTTTTTATCATCCCCGATGTAAAAAAGGGGACCTATTATCTAGAGGCCTCCTTTATCGGGTTTCAGCCCGAGATCGTTCGCGATATCCAAGTGCAGAACAGGAACTCTTCAGTTCATCTGGGGACCATCTCACTTTTTATTGGAGAAAACCAATTGAACGAAGTGATTGTAAAGGGAGAGCGGGCCACCGTGGTAAATAAAATAGATCGGCAGGTATTCGATGCCACAAAATTCCAGAACGCCCAAGGTGGGAGTGCTACCGATATTATAAGGAACATTCCCTCTGTTACTGTAGACGGACTGGGAGAAATTAGCGTACGTGGCAGTAAGGGATTTGTTGTGCTGCTAAACGGCAACCCGGTACAAGGCAATGCATCGGCACTGTTGAACCAGCTTCCAGCCAACGCCATAGAACGTGTGGAGGTCATAACGGCACCTTCCGCCAAGTACGATCCCGAAGGCAAGGCTGGTATCCTCAACATCATCACCAGAAAGGGGGCCGCCGATGGTGCTTTTGCTCAGATCAATGTAAAGGGTGGTTTGCCATCCATAGAAAAATATGACAATGCCGTTATACACCAGCGCTATGGCATTGACGGTACGTATAATATGATTAAAGGAGATTGGAACATTTCTCTTGGCGGTAACTACCAGCGCAACGATCTTGGGGGTAGGCGCGAGGGCGATGTCTTTACCATTATCAACGATACCCTCACCCAGTTTCCCTCCAATGGGGAACGCAGTTTTGATGAGGTTAACTACAGCGGAAGGTTCACAGTAGATTTTACGCCCGATTCGCGAAATGCCTATTCTTTGGGTTTTTATGCCGGAAAGCGACAAAAGGATCGTTTGGCGGACATCACCTATTTTGATAACCACCAAATCACCCCTGCACAAGACGGGGAACGTTTAAGCACTTTTCAATATTATAACCATAACCTACGTATCAGAAGAAGTGATTTTGTTTTGAGTAGTTTTGATTATGGGCATACTTTTAAAAACGATTCTAAACTTTCCACCTCATTTTTATATGAATATACCATGTTGGGAGGGCCCACGGTAAACGATAACCTTGGTCATCCAGATAACAACATTATTTATCAGCAGGAATACAATACCAACGACAATCCGTTGAACGGAATCCGATTACAAGTGGACTATGCCTGGAAACCTTTTTCTTTCGGACAATTAGAAACCGGGTACCAATACCGGAAGCTGGACCATAAAGGAGATTTTGTCTATGATAGAAAGAACAATGACACAGGCGAATTTGAACTGATATCCGATTTTTCAAGCGAAGTAGACCTTGTGAGGGACCTCCATTCCGCCTATATTCAGTTTACAGGCAATAAGGATAAATGGGACTATGCCGCCGGCGTCCGTGTAGAGGGTATGGACCGTATCTTTGACCTGCGCGACAAGCTGGGCACGGTAGACACAACCTATACCTATGATTACATTAAACCCTTTCCCTCGGCTTCAGTGCAATATACTTTTGAGAACAATACGAAACTTAAGGCCGCCTACAGTAAACGCGTAGAACGCAGCACCACCTTTATGATGAACCCATTTCCAGAAAGGGAGCATTCGGAGACCTTAGAGCAGGGAGATCCTACCCTCCGTCCAGAATTCATCGATCTTTTTGAGCTGGGCGTGACAAAGAATTTTGGGGACGGGAATTCTGTTTATGCAACGGCATACTACAGGGATGTTAAGAATCTGGTCAACCGGGTCAATACCATTTATAACGATACCATCCTCAACCGGATCTACTCCAATGTTGGGGACAGCCGTTCAGTGGGACTAGAACTTGGTGCGCAACTGAAACCGACCAAGAATTGGTCGAACTTTATAGGAGCGAATCTTTATAGGTATGCCATTGATGGGGAATATGACGGAAGGAGCGTTGATAGTGATGCTTTTATCTATTCTATCAATGCGAACAGCACGGTAGATTTTTCGGATACCGCCTCCGCGCAGTTTACTTTTAACTATATTTCTGCACGGAATACAGCACAGGGAGAAGATTCCCGGTTCTATTCGCCCAGCTTGTCCCTACGGAAGACTTTTCTAGACAGTCGACTTGTGGCTACCTTACAGTGGCAGAACATAGATATGGGACTGTTGGATAGTAATGAACAACGTATTACCACTTTTAGGAAGAACGAGTTCTATACCACAACCAATTACGTGTATGAGGTAGATGTTGTATTCCTAAATTTGTCGTATACTTTTAATAAAAATAAGAATAAATCAAAGTTCATCGAAAGCGAGTTCGGGAAGCAGGAGTTTTAATTTTATGTGCTATAAAACCTTTATTTGGATGCCTTCTAAAGCCATGTTCACTATTGAATATTCCATTGATAGATATAAAACAGGTATGCATGGTTATTGTAAAGTTAGTGTTTTTGGAATCTTCTCTATCAATGTAGGTTTCAAATGTTCTGAACTTACTTTTTGCGTTAGAGATCATTGAATTTTGGGTATTCTCAGGGAAGTCTACAAATTGTCTAACCAAGGAACCATCTGTAAATTCTAAAGGCAATTTCAGAAAGATGTGTTTTTTTGCTTACATTGGGTTTCTATAAATTTTATTTTTCATGAAGAACATACTTGTTGCAGTAGATAAACCAATAAACGCAAATTTATTAATAACTCAAGCGGTGAAACTTGCCAAATTCACAGATGCAAAAATCTGGATAATACAGGTTGCGGCTGCCAATCCGACGGATTTATTGAGTCGTGAGGCGGGGCCTCAGTTTATTTATGATAAAAGAACTGAAGACAATAAAAATGCAGCTGTCATTATTAAACAATTGGCTAAGGATATTGAGGAAAAACACAATATTTCAGCTGAAGGTTTTTTAATTGAAGGTTCGGTTATTAAATCTATTAAAAAAATTGTGGAAGAGCATGATATTGATCTCGTTGTGGCGGGCCATAAAAAGAAAAATTTAATCTATGAACTGTTTACCGATAATAAGAAAAAAGATTTAATTGATGAACTAAAAATTCCCTTATTGGCCATTCCACTGGATTAATTTCCCAATGGATTTACCACGGGAATAGTTCATAAATACCTGTGAAACGCATTTTTTTGTTGTCGTGATATGGCAACATAAAGACTACCAATTAATGAGATGGCAAAAGGGGGGATTGCCTATAGGCAATCTATTTATGGTTTGAAGTGCGATTATTTTATATAGGATGATAATCCTAATAGTTGGTTTTTATAAAGCAAGCTTTCCTCATCAAATTTAATCACAGATCCTCCAATGGGATAGTGCTGTTTTTCCATTTTATTGTTTTTGAGCTTTACTACTTGATGCCCGTCTTTTACTAATTCAAAACATTGATGTTGGTAGCCATAATAATGGCCACTAACATCAATGTTTTTATTGTTCAGTATCTATACATTACCATAAGAATACAATTCACTTTTATTAATTGCAATGGTCTGTCTAATACTTCATCATTTTTCAGAGAACCTACCCTTTGCTCGGTCTCGGTGCCCATCTATCATAGGGAGTCATGTCGAAGCTATTTACTTCATCCATCGTTAAGCCTAGCGCTTTTGCTACACCTTCTCCATATTCCGGGTCTGCTTTATAGCAGTTTCTGATATGACGGATCTGAATAAATTTATCTGCACCACCTACTTGAGCTGCTGTATTGTTAAATAATAACGCTGCTTTACCATCCGCTTTTATGATGCGGAACAAATCGCCTGGCTGCGTGAAGTAATCTTCATCATCATCCCTGAAATTATGTGCATAAGCGCTACCATCCAATTCTAATGGTGGTTCTTGTGCCTCGGGTTGTTCCTGCCATTCGCCATAGCTGTTTGGCTCGTAATGCTTGGCAGCACCATAGTTTCCGTCTACACGCATGGCCCCATCCCTGTGGTAAGCATGATAGGGACAAGTAGGTTTGTTAACCGGAATTTGATAGTGATTTACGCCAAGTCTATAACGTTGTGCATCTCCATAAGAAAACAATCTTCCCTGAAGCATTTTATCCGGAGAGAACCCAATTCCGGGAACAATATTCGTAGGGTTAAATGCAGCTTGTTCTACATCTTGGAAATAGTTTTCCGGGTTTCTATTCAACTCAAATTCGCCAACAGGAATAAGCGGAAAATCTTTTTTAGACCAAACTTTGGTCAAGTCGAAAGGATGAAAGCGGTACGTTTTTGCTTGCTCTTCTGTCATGACCTGAATAAACATTTTCCATTTCGGGAAATCTTCCCTTTCAATGGCGTCAAAAAGGTCTCTTTGGGATGATTCCCTATCCATGCCAACTACTTTCATGGCCTCTTCATCTGATAGGTTTTCGATTCCCTGTTGCGTAACAAAATGGAATTTCACCCAGTGTCTTATGTTTTCTTTATTGATGAAGCTATAGGTGTGACTTCCAAAGCCGTGCATATTTCTGAAGCCTTTAGGAATCCCGCGATCACTCATAGTTATGGTGACCTGGTGCAAAGATTCAGGGAGCAGTGTCCAGAAATCCCAGTTGTTATTGGCGCTTCTTAAATTGGTTTTTGGATCTCGTTTTACGGCATGGTTCAAGTCGGGGAACTTCATCGGATCACGAAAGAAAAATACTGGAGTATTGTTTCCTACCAGATCCCAGATCCCTTCCTCAGTATAAAACTTCAGTGCAAAACCTCTGATATCTCTTTCGGCATCCGCAGCACCTCTTTCTCCGGCAACAGTAGAAAACCGGCTAAACATTTCAGTTTTTTTTCCAACTTCACTGAAAATATTGGCCTTGGTGTATGGAGTGATGTCGTGTGTCACAGTAAAAGTACCAAAAGCACCTGAGCCTTTTGCGTGCATTCGCCTTTCTGGAATCACCTCTCGGTCAAAATTTGCCATTTTTTCAAGGAACCAAGCATCCTGCATCAGCATAGGTCCACGTGGGCCTGCTGTTTGCACATTCTGATTATCTGGAACCGGGGCCCCGGTCTGTCTTGTAAGTTTGGAATTTTTCTCCTCCATTTCTTTTCGTTTTAAAAATTAATTAATCAGTGAATGAAGTTACAATATTTCCTATACTTATTAAAGTACTTTGATAAGTATTAAACGTCAGTAAAACAGCTGTTAAGCTACTTTGGTAGGCTAAAAGTAGTTCTAACCATAGAATCTTAGGATTCCTTTAATTGGAGAATTTGCCGGATCATTTGATTGGTGAACCCCCATTCATTGTCGTACCACGTCATTACTTTTAACAGGTCGCCATCAACCACTCTGGTCATACTCAGATCAACGGTAGAAGCAAATGGATTCTTTATTATATCCGAGGAGACTATGGGATCTGTGGTAACTGCAAGAACCTTGGCATAACGGTCTGTATTTGCCTCCTCCACAAAAATAGCATTTACCCCTTCTACCGTAACCGGTATTTGGGTGACAAAGGTTAAGTCCGATATAGATCCCACTGGGATGGGAGTTCGTATGGCGACCCCGTCAAACTTGCCCGCTAAGCGTGGTAGCGCTTTGGTAGTGGCAATGGCAGCTCCTGTCGTAGTAGGTACTAGGTTGGCCGCGCCCGCCCTCCCCATGCGAAAATTCTTTTTAGAAGGGCCGTCCACTATACTTTGTGATGCCGTATAGGCATGTACTGTAGTCATAATAGCTTTCTTTATGCCTATCCTACGGTCCAAAATTTCAACAACCGGACTTATATTATTGGTAGTGCAACTGGCGCAAGAAAAAATAGAAACCTTTCCTTCGGCCGAATTGACTCCATGAACTACAGTGGGGGTATCCTCACTTTTTGTAGGAGCCGAAATAATAACGGTTTTGGCGCCCGCCTTAATATGTTTTTCTGCGTCTTCACGTAAAGTAAATAATCCAGTACTTTCTATGACCAAATCGATACCATTTTCTTTCCATGGCAATTCTTCGGGATTTTTAATAATCGTATAGTGGATCCGAGTTCCATCTATGATAAGGGTATGCCCTTCATGGGAAACTTCCTTTTCATAAATACCGTAAACCGTATCGTATTTTATAAGATACACAAGGTTTTCTATTGGGATGATATCGTTCACCGATATTATTTCTAGGCCATCCGTGTCTAAAATTAATTTTAAGGCTGCTCTTCCGATGCGCCCCATGCCGTTAATAGCTATTTTCATGTGTAGATATTTATTGATTTTTAACACTCATATGCGAGCTTGCCTGACGACAGTCAGGTTCGCATATCTTCATTCGTATTTGCGACCAGATTTCGGTCATGCTCATTTCATAGGTTGTAAATTTTAATTTAGTTTAAAATAATCATTGGACAATTCTTTGCATTCCTGCTCTAAAATATTACCGATGATTATTGGGGGCTTTCCCCAGGCTAAAAAATTTGTTGTTAGCATTACCTTTAAATCTGATGTAATGCCACCTTGATCTCCTTCGGTCCCATAAATTACGGTCCGCAATCTATAATGCCGAATTACGTAGGAGCACATAATGCAAGGTTCATGAGTGGTGTAGAGATCACAATCCTCCAGTTTTTCTGACCCTGTGTTTTTCAGGGCATCTTTAATGGCCTCTATTTCGGCATGTTTGGTAACATCATTAGAGGATTTCCCCGCTTCGGATGCCTTGCCGATTACCCTATTGTTCTGTACTACTAGAGCTCCTACGGGAAAATTTTCGTTTGCCATTGCAGTTTTAGCAAGCGCTATACACTGTTTCATGTATTTAATATGGATGCTCTCTGTCTTACTTTGTGGCTGTTCCTCAATAGGAGTATAATGCAAATTTGACTTGCCGCCACAAGTGGGGCATTCTTTAATGTCTCCTTGCTTTAGGCGTATGCCGTCTATATACTTTACCATGAATTTTTGAATCTTCATATAATTGTATTGATGATTGTTCACGTCGATCTGTTTGTCCTTGAACAATTGGCGTATTTTGTGATCGTATTCCTGATAGCCCCAACAAACCGGGCAGGTTCCTTCCGGAGACGTGTCTTCCGTTTCCTCTTTGGGCTTTTTAAAAAAATGCACTATATTTTCTATGAGGTCCATAACATTGGTTTTATAGCGTTACCAAAATTGTTGCGATCGCTTATCCGCTTATTCTTCTTCAATGGAAGTGTAGATGTCTCCAAAAACTATCGTTTCGGTATAAGCGGCCGCAACGTTATTTCATCGATTAGCAAATTATCGGGGGTCTCTAAAATTTGGACCAGTAAATCGGCCAAATCCGCTGGGTGGATCATATTATTATTTTGTTCTATTCCTGAATCTAAGAAGAAATCGGTGGCTATAGACCCTGGATTCACGCAGCTGACCTTTATTTTATCTGATCGCAATTCTCGGAAGAGAGATTCACTAAAACCTTGTATCCCGTATTTTGTTAGGCAGTAGGCCGCCCCCTCAGACCTTGCCGTTTTCCCGAGAATAGATCCCATATTTATGATATGGCAGGTGTCTCTATTGCGTTTCATAAAGGGAACTATCTGAGAAGTAATGTAATAAAGTCCGTTTAGGTTGGTGTTGATCATACTATGCCATTGTTCCAGCGAAAGCTTGTCTATTTTGGCAAAATAACCTGTCCCTGCGTTGTTGATGAGGATGTCTGGGGAATGTTGGTCTGTGAAAGTGTTCGCTACCCATGCATAAATAGCTTTTTGGTCCGTAATGTCTATAGGCACGGGAATAAAATATTCACCACATTTTGCTTGTAGTGATAGTAAATCGTCCTTGCTTCGTGCCAGTCCATACACCGTGGCACCTTTGGTCGTCAAAACAGCGGAAATAGCAGCTCCAACACCCCGACTAGCGCCAGTTATAATAGCTATTTTCGAAATGATTTCCATGTTATACGTGGAGGTTTATTTTTTTAAGGTTGATACGTTCCTGGGGCAGTTCGAAACCCAATGGCCAATCGGTTCCATCCATTGATGGCGATTATTCCCATCGTAAGGGCAACCAGTTCCATTTCATTAAAATGTTCGCATACAGAGTCATACAGTTCATCCGAAACCTCATTTTCAGGGATTAGGGTTAAAGCCTCTGTCCAGTTCAGGGCTGCCCTTTCACGGCCAGTATAAAAAGGAGTTTCCTTCCAAGCTGATAGGGCATAGATTCTTTGCTCGGTTTCCCCGGCCTTACGAGCATCCTTGCTGTGCATATCTATACAGTAAGCACAACCATTTACTTGGGAAGCCCTAATTTTTATCAGTTCATAAAGTGGACGTTCCAAATTGGAATCTGCCACATATTTTTCCAGTTCCATCATCCCCTTAAGAGCCTCAGTTGCTTTTGCCTGATAGTTTATGCGTTGGACATATGCCATATCGTTTAATGTTGTTTTTCCATTTCATCCATGGCCAAGGTGGCGTGTGCATAAGCGGCCCCAGCCCGCATCTCTGAGGCGACCCAGATAGCCTCCATAATCTCTTCTTTTGCAGCGCCTTTTCTCATGGCCTGGGAGGTATGTGACCGTATGCAATATGGACATTGTGTTACGTGTGCCACAGCTATAGCTATTAACTGTTTGGTTTTTTCGTCCAAAGCACCTGCCTTAAACACCGTTTTACTAAAATTGCGCCATGCTTCTAAATTATCGGGGGCCAAAGCAGCTTTTTTATCCAAAAGTTCTCTTGTTGTTTTTGGAAACAGGGATTCGTTGTACATGATTTTTATTTTTTAATGATTACTTATCCTCACTCAAGTACGGCATCCATAGTAATACCCAAGCTCAGCGCCTTGCTTACCGGACAATTGTCCTTGGCGGTATTGGCACATTCCTCAAATTTTGCCTGATTAATATTTGGAATTTTAGCTTTGAGCTTTAAATGGGATCCGGTAAGTTCCAGTTTGTTGACATCCATGGTTACGGTTGCGGTAACGTCTAGGGAATCTGGGGTATATCCCGCTTCTCCCAAGATGTTGCTCAATGCCATAGCAAAACATCCTGCATGTGCCGCCGCCAATAACTCGTCCGGATTGGTACTCTTGCCCTCCCCAAAACGAGAATTAAAACAGTATTTCGAACTGTTTAATACTTTGCTTTGTGTAGTTAGTTTTCCTTCTCCTTCCTTAAGGGAACCGCTCCAAACGGCATTTGCTGTACGTTTCATAATGCTCTTATTTTTAAGGTTAGTAATAATGGATAATCATACCCAGAAACTTTATTTTTTTTCGTTTTCCAAAAATTGTCGTAATACATATTGAAGGATGCCTCCATGACGATAGTACTCTATCTCGATGAGTGAATCCAATCTGGCGACGGCACCAAACTTAATTTCTTCCTCTTTTGCGTTCTTGGCGATGACACTAACTTCCTTCATAGGTGTAATTCCGTTGGAAATACCGGTTATTGTAAATGTTTCCGTGCCGTTGATGCCCAATTTCTCGGCGGTATCCCCGTCCTTGTATTGTAATGGCAATACTCCAAGGCCAACCAGATTGCTGCGATGGATACGTTCATAGCTTTCGGCCAGTACGGATTTAATTCCCAATAGGAAGGTGCCTTTTGCGGCCCAATCCCTAGAAGAACCACTTCCGTATTCCTTACCGGTAAGAACTATTAAAGGGGTTTTGTCTGTTTTGTATCTAGTAGCAGCGTCATAGACCGACATCTCCTCTTCGGTGGGCAGATAGCTGGTATATCCCCCCTCCTTGTCGGCGAGTTTGTTCTTTATACGTACATTGGCAAAAGTGCCCCGAACCATAACCTCGTCATTACCTCTACGACTTCCATAGGAATTGAATTCTTCTTTTTTCACCCCCTTGGAGATCAGATATTTTCCGGCTGCGGAATGTTCGTTAAAAGCGCCGGCGGGAGAAATATGATCGGTAGTAATGCTATCTCCCAAAACTAATAGGGCACGGGCATTCTGTATATCTTCCAAAGCGGGTGCCTCACTGGAAATATCCTTAAAGAACGGTATTTCCTTAATATAGGTGGAATCCTTGTCCCAGTGGTATAGTTTTCCTTCTGGGATCTCTAGATTTCTCCATATCTCATTGCCCTCAAATATTTCCCCGTAATTTTTGGCAAAATCTTTTGGAGAGAGGACTCTACTTAATATCTCATTGATTTCGTCGTCCGTTGGCCAGATATCTTTGAGGTATACTGGCAATCCATTTTTGTCGTAACTAATAGGCGCATTGGTCAAATCTATATCTACCCTCCCGGCAATGGCATAGGCCACTACCAACATAGGCGACATTAAAAAGTTCATTTTCACTTGGGAATGTACCCTAGCCTCAAAATTTCGATTCCCTGAAAGTACCGAGCAGACTACCAGATCATGATCGTCAACCGCCTTGGCAATGGCAGGTGGCAATGGACCTGAATTTCCAATACAGGAAGTACAGCCATAACCTACCAAATGGAATTGTAAGGCCTCTAGGTCCTTCATTAGGTCCGCCTTATTTAAATAATCGGTAACCACCTTGGAGCCTGGGGCAAGGGATGTCTTTACCCAAGGTTTTACATCAATTCCATGTTCGCGGGCCTTTTTTGCCACTAAACCTGCCCCAATCATAACAAATGGATTGGAGGTATTGGTGCAAGAAGTAATTGCTGCGATGACCACTGAGCCGTCGGAAAGCATAAATTTATCATCTCCCTCGTTTATCCAAACTGTTTTGAGGCCGTTTTTTACCTTTGTTTCAACAGCTCCTTTAGGTAAATTTTGAAGGGATTGGGGTTCGGGTTGGTTGCCTCCTTCTCCCTTCCATCTGGCTAAGGAAGTAAGGGTTTCACGGTCTTTCTGCTCAATATATTCACGTTCAAAGGAATTATCCAGTAGGTCTATGAATTTGGGTTTGAACTCTCGTAGCAATATCTTGTCTTGAGGTCGCTTAGGTCCTGCAACAGTTGGTTCTATAGTAGTAACATCGAGCTCTACCACTTCGCTGTACCTTATGTTTTCCTCGTTTTCCCTCCAAAGCATATTGGTCTTACAATATTTTTCTACTAGGGCGATATGTTCTTCTGAGCGATTGCTTTTGCGCATATATTCTAGGGTCTTGTCATCTATGGGGAAATAGGTGATGGTGCATCCAAACTCGGGAGACATATTGCCGATCGTTGCCCTGTCTGGTACGGAAAGATGATCCAAGCCAGAACCAAATACCTCCACAAATTTCCCTACAACGCCTTGCTTCCTCAATAAATTAGCAATGGTCAATACTAGATCTGTCGCCGTGGAGCCTAAGGGTAGCTTTCCGGTAAGTTTAAGACCAATGACCTCTGGGGTGATAAAATAAATGGGTTGACCCAGAATGGCGGCTTCCGCTTCTATACCGCCAACACCCCAAGCTACAACACCAATACCGTTCACCATGGGAGTGTGACTATCAGTACCGACCAGGGTGTCTGGAAATAGCTCCCCGTCTCTTTCAATGACCCCTTTGGAGAAGTATTCCAAATTCACCTGATGGCAAATTCCCATGCCCGGGGGCACTACACTAAAATTGTCGAACGACTTTTGGGCCCATTTTAAGAATTGATAACGTTCCTTATTCCGCTCATATTCCTTTTCCATATTGCGCTCGTAGGAATAATTGGTTCCAAAATAATCGACTTGAACAGAATGGTCTATCACTAGATCTACAGGGACCAACGGATTGATCGAATCCGGATTCTTGCCTTTGCGGGCTACTTCCGCACGAAGGGCGGCGATATCTACCACGGCTGGTACTCCGGTGAAGTCTTGCATCAAAACCCTGGCAGGTTTAAATGGAATGTCTTTGTCGGAGCCTTTAGGTTGCCAGTGGAGCAAGGTCTCAATGTTTTCCTTGGTTATGGCGAATCCGTCGTAATTTCGCAGTACATTTTCCAAAAGTATACGAATAGAGAAAGGTAGCTTGTCTATTCCATACCCTTTGTCCTTCAGTTCGGTAAGGCTGTGGTAACCGAGCGATTTTCCTGCTAGGGATAATTTCTTTTTTACTTTATAAGGGTCGTTGTTCATAGTATTGTGTTTTTCCTTTGTATTAGTACGAATGTATTTTATGAGACTTAAGTTCATTTTTCCCGGTGGTTCTTGGCGGGAAAATTGAACTTAATCGGGGATCTTATTTTTAGAAACCTTGTGGTTGATGGGGCGATTGTATTATTTCGCTGCTTTCATGGATATTCTTTATATGTGTTCTCCTTAAAAAATGGAAGTTTCTAACCTTAAATAGAGGCCATCCTAATGAGTGTGACTTTATTTAAGATGGAAATGCATAAGCATTGGTACATCTGAAAAATTTCGAGCTATTATAAAGATACATATTATTTCTTATTTAAGATAGTTTCATCCTAAATAAGAGATTCAGGAAAAGGAGACCCTATATTTCATTTGCATTATACGATCCGTAGTATTGATTGCTTATTCTTGTGATTGAAAATGAATAGATTGGATAGTCGTATTCTTAAAAGAATATTGTCTGGTTCCAGAACCTGAAAAATAATGGAGCTCTATTCTAAATAAATATAATTTGCATTTATTAAATAGATCCTCAATGACCATGCCTCTAGCATTCTATGGTGTATAAAGATTTTATTTTGCATCTACCCCTTTTGTGTTGCAAATAACAATTGAACCATTTAGCTAAGTTTATGTTAGTTGAACGGGGATTTTTTGTAGTTGATTCAAATGTGATTAACTTAATTTATCTAATGAAGGAGACGGTATTCATTCAAGAATTCACACCGTTGGTGATTGATTCCGTGATATTGTCAATTTTGGGGTATAATACCCGGCAAATTAAGCTTGTATTCTCCAGAGTCTCGGGAGGATTAAAAAAGTGAGTTATTTTTTATAAAGAATGAAAGAAAAGTTGATTTTTATAGAAATAGTTCTCACTTTTAGTGGTGCTTTTGTCGTGGTTGTTTTACTTATGATATTGTACAAATTTTTCTAAAATGAATAATCAGGTCAATCAGATTTAGACTAAATAGTAGGTGGTATAAGGTGCGCTAGGATATGGTCCTTGAGGTGCATTATCCACCTCCAGTTTTAAAGATAAATAATGGATAAATGTTGTTTTAATATAATATCGAACTAATGTCTAAAAATAATACTCGTTGGATATTTGCAATGATAACTGTTGTACTTGGGTTTGTGATCGGAATCTACCTTCAGGATCTAAAACATCAGGAGAGTACTAAGGCAGCCTGGAAGGCAAATAGATTCAACGTGGCTAGATTTAATAAAATAATGCGCTATACCGGTGAAATGAACTCCAACAATTGGCCGGCAATGCGCGATAGTATAGGAAAACAACTGGATAGCTTGATGATTCTTCGATTCCGGAAGGAAATGGATAGTTTAAACGCTATAAATAATAAGGGTAAGGACTGAACCGAATCGTTATTCGTTTTCCCAGTTAATACTTCTCATATTCTTCTTAATAATTACCTCTGTTTTCACTAAGAAATTATACTTGTTCCTTATTTTTTTATTTAATAGAAATTTCCCTCATAACGATGTGAGGGGCGTGAACTGTTTTTAATGTAATCCTTAAATGTTAACTTATTATGGCTTTTAAAATCGATTTAAAATAGTAGAATATAAAGCAGATGGGATAGTTATTTAGGAAAGAGCAAAACAGTTTGAAGGTCAACAAACCTTTGCAATACGTCCCTTTAAACTAAAGCAAGTTTTAAAAACGTTAACTTAGGTTTAAAAGAAACCGAAAGCGGCCAAAATTAGACATACTATTACAGCCAAAAGTATAGCGATCAATACCACTATCATTATACTTAGAAACCCATTGAGAACTCGTGTTCCGTAAGCGACATCTTTCATAATCATAATAGTTAGGATTTTAATACAATTTAAGGAATAAATATCGATTATAAAATGCTTAAATGACCATTTCGATTAAATGCCGATAAATTAGTATAAGTAATAGATGAATTGTAGAAATTATCGACAAAATGCTGAATATCAAATCCTTTTTCTCTTTTTCAGACTAGGTTTCGCCCCTTAAATCGATCTTTTTTCTAACCCTTAAGGGGTTTGACTGCTATTTTTTCAATGCGAATGTCATTTTTGGGTCCGCTGTTGAATCTTTTGTGTTAGCGTTAAATATAGGTGTCCTGAGCGGCGGAAGTTATGTGGCTTTCAAACCAATCATAAGGCAATACATTTGATTGGTTTTTAGATGATGTAAATTACCAAGTTGGCCCCAAAAACAGTAGGTCAGATCGGGCAGCCAAAAGGGGTTTAGCTCAATTTTTATAAATCCTTTTTATTTAATGAGGTGTGGTAGCCCACGTTAGGCAATATTTTTTGAACGACATCTATGGTGAACCGTTAAGCTGCTTTCAATTCTCGCCGATTACCGACCTAACCTTTTACAGTAATGTGCGGATGTGTTCCATAATCTGGGTGCTGGCTCCCTTGTTTTTTATTACATAGTTGAGGTTGACGGCACCAGTTCTTTCCAAATAGTCCCTATCCGATAGTAATTTTTTCATTAAAATCAGATGTTCTTCCCTGCTGTTAACTACCAAAACTCCGCCTTGTTCCACCAAGTCCTCTGCTTCTTTAAATCCTTTGTAGTTGCTGCCAATGATTACGGGAATTCCAAATACAGCTGGTTCCAAAGTGTTATGGAGACCAGTGGCGAATCCGCCACCAACATAGGCAAGATTGGCATAGCTGTATATTTTGGTCAATAATCCTATGGTGTCTATGATAAGTACGTCATAATCGGACAGGGATTTGTTATCCATTTGGGAGTAGAGTACGGTTTTCTTTTGGATAGAGGTCTTTAGCTTGGCAATATGCTCAGGTTTAATATTGTGAGGTGCCAATACGTATTTTAAATTGGAGGTGTCTGCATTTATTTGAGGGACCAATACCTCCTCATCTTCAGGCCAAGTACTTCCAGCAACCAATAGGGGGGAGTCGGTTTTAAACTGCTCCATAAAATCTAAATGGTTGTCCCTTTCCAATATTTCCATTACCCTATCGAAACGCGTATCTCCACCAAGACTAGTGTGGTTAATGCCTATTTCATGAAGTAGTTTTACCGAATTGGTATTCTGTACAAAAATATGAGAGAAATTGTGTAGGGTCCTTTTCATAAACCCGCCGTATTTTTTAAAGTAGATCTGTTCTTCTTTAAAAAGGGCCGAAATCAATAAAATGGGGGTTTTACGCTGGGCCAAGACTTTTAGGTAATTTGGCCATATCTCGTATTTTACAAAAATGACCAGTTTTGGATTCACCAATTTTACAAATCGTTCTGCGTTTTTTAAAGTGTCTAAGGGAAGATAGGTAATAGCATGTGCGGCCGAACTATTTTTTTTAACTTCATAGCCAGAAGGCGAAAAGAAAGTGACCAATATTTTATAGGTAGGGTATTCTTTCTTTAGTCGCTCTATAACAGGAAGTCCCTGCTCAAATTCCCCCAAAGAAGCAGTGTGTACCCAAACCACCTGATCTTCTTTGGAAAAGGTGTTTTTTAATACCTGAAAAACATCTTTTCGACCCGCTACAAAAAGTTTTATTTTGGGGTTGAATAACGCAATTAGCCTCAAGATTAGAGAGCTGATTTGAATGGCAATATTGTAAATCCTGGACACGTGAATTAGGTTTTGGGCTAAAATACACTTCTTTAAATAATATCCATTGACTGCGAATCCTTATTTTTGCAATATTATTTTGATAAATTTAGGAGGATGAAGAAAATACAAATGGTAGACCTAATTGGGCAATACCAAACCATAAAAGATCAAGTAAACAATTCCATAGCCAACGTTTTAGAGACCACAGCTTTTATAAATGGCCCAGAAGTACATGCCTTCCAGAAGGAGTTGGAAGATTATCTTGGTGTAAAACACGTAATTCCCTGTGCTAACGGTACCGATGCCCTTCAAATAGCAATGATGGGATTAGGGTTGCAGCCTGGAGATGAGGTTATTACGGCCGATTTCACCTTTGCGGCTACAGTAGAGGTTATTGCCTTGTTAAATCTAACTCCGGTTTTGGTGGATGTGGAGCCAGACAGTTTTAACATTGATCCAATTGCTTTGGAAAAGGCTATTACCCCAAAAACCAAGGCCATAGTTCCGGTGCATTTGTTTGGACAATGTGCCAACATGGATGCCATTTTGGAGATCGCTGAAAAGCACAATCTCTTTGTGATTGAAGACAATGCCCAAGCTATTGGAGCCAGTTATACCTTAAAAAATGGTAGCCGCAAGAAAGCAGGTACTTTTGGTACTGTTGCAGCAACATCTTTCTTCCCTTCCAAAAACTTGGGATGTTATGGGGATGGGGGTGCACTTTATACCAATGACGATGAATTAGCGCATACCTTAAGGGGAGTGGTAAATCATGGGATGTACGAGCGATACCATCACGATGTGGTTGGGGTGAATTCTAGACTCGACTCAATACAAGCGGTGGTGCTTCGTGCCAAATTACCTTTATTGGATCAATACAATAAAAGTAGAAGAGAGGCCGCTCAAAAATATTCTAAAGCTTTTGCAAATCAAGAACATATTATAGTGCCCGCACTAGTAAATACTTGTGCAAAGGAATGCGAGGATTGTGACTGCCATGTTTTTCATCAATATACGCTGCGGATCACCAACGGAAAAAGAGATGCCCTTGTAAAGCATTTTGCGGAATTGCAGATTCCATGTGGGGTATACTACCCAATACCACTGCATAAACAAAAAGCCTATTTAGACGAAAAATATAAGGAAGAGGATTTTCCAGTAACCAATCAATTGGTGAAAGAAGTAATATCCCTGCCAATGCATACGGAATTGGATGATGAACAAATAGACTTTATTACATCGACCCTAATAGAATTTGTAAATTCGTAAATAACCAAGAGTAATAACAAGAAAAATGAAGATACTAGTAACGGGAGGATTGGGATTTATAGGATCCCATACAACGGTTGAATTACAGAATAAAGGATTTGAAGTGGTAATCATAGACGACCTATCCAATTCCAGTGAAAAGGTGTTGGACGGAATTGTGGCCATTACCGGTAAAAAACCTCAATTTGAAAAACTGGATCTAAAGGAGAAATCCAAAGTAGAGGATTTTTTTAAACGCCATCAAGACATTGCGGGGGTTATCCATTTTGCAGCCTCTAAAGCGGTAGGAGAGAGTGTGGAAAAACCGTTGCTCTACTATGAGAACAATATTGGGACCTTGGTGTATCTTCTAAAAGAAATTTCCAAGCAGCAAAGGGCAAGTTTTATCTTTAGTTCCTCCTGTACGGTCTATGGCCAAGCAGATAAAATGCCGATTACCGAAGATGCTCCAGTAAAGGCAGCGGAATCGCCTTATGGAAATACCAAGCAAATTGGGGAGGAAATTATTCAGGAGACCTGCAAGGTGACTCCTGCTATCAACGCCATTGCCCTTAGATATTTTAATCCAATGGGAGCACATCTAACTGCTGAGATTGGTGAGTTGCCTATAGGTGTGCCTCAAAATTTGGTGCCGTTTATTACTCAGACTGGAGCCGGAATCAGGGAGCAAATATCGGTCTTTGGTGGGGATTACCCTACAGAAGATGGGACGTGTATCCGGGATTATATTCATGTAGTAGATCTTGCAAAGGCGCATGTTGTGGCCTTGGAGCGTTTATTGAACGCTAAGAATGAAGAGAATTACGAGGTGTTTAATGTAGGGACGGGAAAAGGAAGTTCTGTTTTAGAAGCAATCCAAAGTTTCGAAAGGGTTTCCGGTAAAAAATTGAACTATAAGATTGTAGGGAGAAGGGAAGGTGATATTATGACCGCATATGCCGATACCACTAAAGCCAATAAGGTTTTGGGATGGAAAGCAGAATCTACCTTAGATGAAGCCATGAAATCTGCTTGGGTTTGGGAGCAAAAGATCAGAAAATAATCCTAATAAATAGGGCGTAAACCAAAGAGTAGAAAATTCCGTAAATAGCATATGGTTCAACAATTTCCCAATAGCACGGCACTTTTGATTTATGCCCAGGAAAACAAACTTTATCAGGACCTGGTGTTGCAGCTCAGGAAAGATTTTGTCTTGGCTAATGTAGGTTTAGATTTTCCAGATACGATCTCCCCTATGGATTTGAAGACAGTAGTACATGAAAAAGTGTACTACTTGATCATGGAAAAATTTGCCGAATATCTAAACGTTCTCTACATCATAGATGTGCCCGAAAAAGCGATAAAAGCGATCAAAACCAATGATGTGGTGGAAATATCCAGGGAGGTCAGTTTTGAGATCTTAAAACGGGAATGGCAGAAAGTTTGGTTCCGAAACAAATACAGATCCTGAATTAGAAATAGACACGGATAAAAGGCATTAGCGCGTTGGCGTAGATGCTTTTTTGATCGTCGTGTAAAAGGTTGTATCTCACCCCCAAGGTGACATTCGGCATGCTGTACCCAATTCCCGTAAACAGGGCAGGGGACCAATAGGCATTTTCCGAGTTTCTGCCGTCCAATTCAATCCTGGTATTGACCCTGAGTTGCTCAAGTTCTGCAGAAAATTGTAGTACGGGAATGGGGTTGTAAAATGTTAAAAACGATCCTCCATAGGCCAATAATTTCGCGTTGTTAAATTTAGCGTAATTTAAATTTAGGCCCATTCCCATGCCAAATTCATTGGAGATCCTATAAATTGCGGAAGGAGAAACTGATGCATTGAAGCTGTTATTTCCAAAGCCTAGGCCTAAACCTCCGCCAAGTTGAACCCTTTTCCAAAAATCAGAAGTAGTTGGCTTTCCTTGAGAATAGGAAATAGTTGTTAAAAGGCTAAAAAACAGAAGTAAAAAAGGTGATTTAAGTAAGGAATATCCAGTTTTCATAATTATTGCTAAATATTTACCAATATTAAGGTCTAAGATAAGCTTAGATATGTGAAATGTTGTATTTTTGATTAAATTTTGTTCAAAAGACAGAGAATTTTTTCATGGATAAATATTCTTTTTTAAACGCTGCACACACTTCTTATTTTGCAGAATTATACGACAAGTATTTAATTAACCCTGATAGTGTAGAGCCCAGTTGGAGAGCTTTTTTTCAAGGCTTCGATTTTGGTATCGAAAATTCCGGCGAAGGTTGGGATTCTGGATCAGAAACGGGACCACTGTCAGTCGCAGGCGGACAGGAGGTGGAAGTGCCCAAGGTCTTGCAAAAGGAATTCCAAGTAGTGCGTTTAATAGACGGCTATAGGACAAGGGGACACCTGTTTACCAAGACTAATCCGGTAAGGGAGAGAAGGCAATACTTTCCATCCCTAGACTTGGAAGTATTTGGATTGGAAAAGTCCGATTTGAATACCGTTTTTACCGCAGGGGAGATATTGGGCATTGGCCCAAATACCCTGGAAAAGATAATTGAACACCTCACTATCATCTATTGTGACGCCATTGGTGTGGAATATATGTATATCAGAAACCCAGAGCGGGTAGAATGGATACAGAATTGGTTGAACGTAAATGACAACCATCCCAATTTTGATAACGAGCAAAAGAAACATATCCTTAAGAAGTTGAACGAAGCGGTTGCTTTTGAGGGGTTCTTGCATACTAAATATGTGGGGCAAAAACGATTTTCGTTGGAAGGAAACGAGTCATTGATTCCTGCCTTGGATACTATGGTAGAAAAGGCAGCGGAAATGGGGGTAGAACAATTTGTAATGGGTATGGCCCATAGAGGTCGACTAAACGTGCTGACCAATATTTTCGGAAAGCAACCCAAAGATATCTTTAGTGAGTTTGATGGAAAAGATTATGAACAGGAAATCTTCGATGGTGATGTGAAATACCATCTTGGTTGGACCTCTGAACGTAAGGCTAAAAACGGTAAAAAGATTAAAATGAATATTGCCCCCAATCCTTCCCACTTGGAAACAGTAGGTGCGGTTGTCGAAGGAATAGCTAGGGCAAAGCAAGATACTCACTTCCCAGACGATTTTTCAAAGGTTTTACCTATTGTAGTGCATGGTGATGCTGCTATCGCAGGGCAGGGACTTGTTTATGAGTTGGTGCAAATGGCTAACTTGGAGGGCTATAAGACCAATGGCACCATTCATATTGTGGTGAATAACCAAATTGGATTTACCACCAACTATTTGGACGCTCGTAGTTCCACCTATTGTACGGATGTGGCTAAAGTGACCCTAAGTCCGGTATTACACGTAAATGCGGATGATGCGGAGGCAGTAGTGCACGCTTCACTTTTTGCCCTTGAATTTAGGATGCGCTTTAAAAGAGATGTGTTCTTAGATCTCTTGGGGTATAGGAAATATGGACATAATGAAGGTGATGAACCACGATTTACTCAGCCTAAATTGTATAAGGCAATAGCCAAACACCCAAATGCAAGGGATATTTATGCTGAAAGCTTGTTGGCTCAAGGCATTATTGAGGAGAACTATGTTAAGGAAATAGAGCAGCAATATAAGGCGGACCTTGAAGAGGAATTGGAAGATTCCAGAAAAGAAGATAAGACGGTGATTACCCCATTTATGGCCGATGAATGGAAAGGTTTTCACCATGCGGGAGATTGGGAGATGATGGATCCTGTAGATACGAGGTATAGTAAAGAAAAGCTTAGCCAAATAGCGGAAGTATTGACCCAATTGCCAAAGGATAAAAAGTTCTTGCGTAAAGTGGAGAAATTGGTGAAGGATCGAAGGGATATGTTTTTTAAGAACAATACCTTGGATTGGGCCATGGGAGAGCTGTTGGCCTATGGTTCCTTATTGGAGGAAGGCTACGGCGTCCGTATGTCCGGACAGGATGTGGAGAGGGGTACCTTTTCTCATCGTCATGCCGTGATGAAAGTGGAGGAGAGCGAGGAAGAAGTCATGTTGCTTAATCATATATCTAAAGATCAGGGTATATTTCAAATATACAATTCCCTATTGTCCGAATACGGTGTGGTAGGGTTTGATTATGGGTATGCCATGGCGAGTCCAAACACCCTTACTATTTGGGAAGCCCAATTTGGGGACTTTAGTAATGGTGCCCAAATAATGATCGATCAATACATTTCGGCGGCCGAGGATAAATGGAAATTGCAAAATGGGTTGGTCATGTTATTGCCACACGGTTATGAAGGTCAAGGTGCAGAGCATTCCTCAGCGCGAATGGAACGTTATTTACAATTATGTGCTAGGGACAATATGTATATCGCAGATGTCACTACTCCTGCTAATTTATTCCATATGTTAAGAAAACATATGAAGGTAGATTTCAGGAAGCCACTAATCGTATTTACCCCAAAAAGTCTTTTAAGGCACGCGCGGGCGGTGTCTACAGTTGAGGAGTTTACTGATGGAAAGTTTCAGGAGGTAATAGACGATGCTACCGCTGATGTGAAAAAAGTAAAAAGTTTAGTATTTTGTACTGGTAAGTTCTATTATGATCTCTTAGCAGTTAAGGAGGAAAATAAACGGGATGATGTAGCTTTGGTGCGAGTGGAGCAATTGTTCCCAGTGCCTTCTAGACAAATGAAAGCTATAATGGAAAAATATAAATTCGCTGACGATAAGGTGTGGGCCCAGGAAGAACCTAGAAATATGGGAGCTTGGGGCCATATGGTGATGCACTTTAGCGAAGCCAATAAATTAAGGGTGGCTTCCAGAAGATTTTATGCCTCTCCGGCTGCGGGAAGTGCGGTACGTTCCAAGCGCCGTCATCAGCAAGTAATCGATTATGTTTTCGATATCGAAAAAAATAATATGAGTAGAACCCCAGATGCTGCTAGAAAAGAAGGTTAAGGGATTTCTAAATAAATAATAACGAAAGTGATCCCCTTATTGATCATAGTACTGGAATTAATTAAGGTAAAACAAAAATTAAAATTATAACAAATGATTTTAGAAATGAAAGTTCCTTCCCCGGGGGAATCTATTACGGAAGTAGAGATAGCGGAATGGTTGGTGAATGATGGGGATTATGTTGAGAAAGATCAGGCCATTGCAGAGGTGGACTCTGATAAGGCTACCTTAGAATTGCCTGCGGAAGAGAGTGGAGTTATTACCTTCAAAGCGGAGGTTGGCGATGCTGTGGCGGTAGGAGCAGTGGTATGTTTAATAGATACTAGTGCCTCGAGACCCGAAGGATCTTCCAAAAAAGAGGCGGACTCAGAATCCAAGCCGAAAGAGAAAAAGGTTGCAGATAAACCTGTAGCGGCTAAAGCCGAAAAAACAAGTTATGCCACAGGTGCAGCTTCTCCTGCAGCTAAGAAAATTCTAGCGGAGAAAGAGGTAGATCCAGCTAGTATAAAAGGTACAGGTAAAGACGGAAGGGTAACCAAAGAGGATGCTATTAAGTCGGTTCCTTCTATGGGTACTCCAACAGGTGGCAACAGAGGGCAGAGTCGCACTAAATTGTCAATGTTGCGTCGTAAGGTTGCTGAGCGACTTGTTACGGCTAAGAACGAAACGGCTATGCTTACCACGTTTAACGAAGTGGATATGTCTGCTATTTTTAAGTTGAGGGAGCAGTATAAGGAGGATTTTAAGAATAAACATAACGTGGGTCTTGGGTTTATGTCATTTTTCACCAAAGCGGTGATCAGGGCTTTGCAGATGTACCCATCGGTAAACTCAATGATAGACGGGAAAGAAATGATTTCTTTTGATTTCTGTGATATTAGTATTGCGGTTTCCGGTCCAAAAGGACTTATGGTACCCGTAATCAGAAATGCGGAAAACCTAAGCTTTAGGGGTGTGGAATCCGAAGTTAAAAGATTGGCCATAAGGGCGCGTGAGGGAGATATTACTGTAGATGAAATGACCGGGGGTACCTTTACCATTACCAATGGTGGCGTATTCGGATCCATGCTATCTACTCCAATTATCAACCCGCCGCAGAGTGCTATTTTAGGGATGCACAATATTGTTGAGCGACCTATAGCCAGAGACGGTGCTATTGCAATTGCTCCTATTATGTATGTGGCATTGTCCTATGATCACAGGATTATAGACGGTAAGGAGTCTGTTGGCTTCTTGGTGGCTGTTAAGGAAGCTCTGGAGAGTCCTGAGGAGTTGTTGATGGACAATAATGTTAAGAAGGCATTAGAGATGTAGTCTTGCAACGATATTGAAATTATAAAAGGCCCGCTGGATTCTAAATCTTGCGGGCCTTATTTTTTAAGGGAAATATTTAATGCTGAAATAAGGGCTTACTGTTTTAAGAAAAGTCTGGTTTTCTTATAATCGATGATCGCTTTTCCCTTTTTCAATATATCAGCACCAATAATGCCATCTACTGGCATGGCCTGGTGAGAAGTAAGTGCTTCATTTACATGTACAAGGTCGAAAAGGACGATTTTGTGCTTTTCTTTTATCCAGCTTCCAATTTCAATTTTGTTTTTTGTAGATAATTTGGTTAGCATTTCTGTAGCGCCTGCACCGGCAGCCTTAATTTTGGAGTCTTTAGAATTTAGTTTAAAAAAATCTATTTTATCTATTCCGATACAGGTATTTGAGGCCCCTGTATCCAATATAAATAACCCGACAATACCATTGATAGTGACATTTATTTCAAAATGATTGGTGGCAGTAAGGGTAAGGGGAATACAGGTGTATTTTTTTTTCTTAAGAAACGCTTTAAGATTGGTCATCTACTTTTTTTGTCAAAGATAATCTTATTTTTGTTCCATGACGATAACGGATACGCACACACATTTATATAGCGAGCTTTTTGAGAATGATAGGGAGTTGGTAATTAATACAGCTCTAGATTTGGGAATAACGCGATTTTTTATCCCGGCGATAGATTCTTCCTATACCACTTCTATGTTGGATCTAGAGAAGGCGCATCCAGAGAATGTTTTTCTAATGATGGGGCTGCATCCCACCTATGTGAAGGAAAATTTCAGGGAAGAATTGGCGCATGTGGAAGAGTTGCTGGCCGCTAGAAAATTCTACGCTGTAGGGGAAATTGGAATAGATCTGTATTGGGATAAAAGTTTTTTAGAACAGCAGAAAATTGCCTTTAAGCAACAGATTCAATGGGCTAAAAAATATGGATACCCTATTGTCATTCACGGAAGGGATAGTTTTGATGAGATTTTTGAAATTCTTGAATCTGAGAAGGGTGACGATCTCTTTGGTATATTTCATTGTTTTACTGGAGATTATGAACAGGCAAAAAAGGCTATTTCCTATAATATGAAGTTGGGAATTGGGGGAGTGGTTACCTTTAAAAATGGGAAGCTAGATACTTTTTTAAATAAAATTGACCTAAACCATGTTGTGCTGGAGACAGATTCTCCATATTTGGCCCCCATGCCGTTTCGGGGAAAACGCAATGAGAGTTCCTATTTAATGTATGTGTTGGAAAAGGTTGCTGCACTATATAATAAGGATATAGAAGAAGTAGCGGTGATTACAACTGCAAATTCCAAGGAGGTTTTTGGGGTGTAGTATTGATGATGTGCAATTATTGTGCGGCATCGATTAGGGAAGCACTGTAGTGTAGATATTTATAAATTTTTATCAAAAACAGCTCGAGCTTGGTAAATAAAAAGACAAAAATCCTCCTGATTTACACGGGAGGGACTATTGGGATGGTTAAAGACTACGAAACTGGAGCGCTAAAGGCTTTCAATTTCAAGAAGTTGTTGAAACATATTCCTGAACTTAATCAGTTGGATTGTGATATTGATAGTGTTTCTTTTGAAACCCCAATAGATTCCTCTAATATGAATATCACGAGTTGGGTGGTTATTGCTGAGATAATTGAAGTACATTATGCTAGTCATGATGGATTTGTGGTGTTGCATGGCAGCGATACTATGAGCTATACCTCATCTGCATTGAGTTATATGTTGGAAAATCTAGATAAACCAGTGGTCTTTACGGGGTCGCAATTGCCTATCGGGGATTTGCGGACCGATGCCAAGGAGAACCTTATTACGTCTATACAGATAGCTGCCCTGCAAGAAAATGACAAACCGCTAGTGCGGGAAGTCTGTCTTTATTTTGAATATAAACTCTATAGGGCAAACCGAACTACTAAGATCAATGCCGAACATTTTGAGGCATTTGCTTCCTTGAATTATCCGTCCTTGGTTGAATCTGGGGTTCATTTAAAGGTGAATCAGGAAGCTTTGTTAAAGGTTAAAAGGGGGAAAAAGCTTAAGGTGAATAAGGAAATGGATCAAAATGTCGCCATTTTAAAGATTTTCCCCAGTTTGAGTCGCGCATTATTGCACAGTATTTTAAACACGCCAAATTTAAAAGCCTTGGTTTTGGAGACCTATGGATCGGGTAATGCCTCCACTGAAGAATGGTTCAGAAAAGAGCTTGGTGAAGCTATTAAAAAAGGTATATTTGTAGTGAATGTAACGCAATGTTCGGGAGGAAGTGTCATAATGGGGCAGTATGAGACCAGTGAACACCTCCAAAAATTAGGTCTTATCAATGGAAAAGACATCACAACTGAGGCTGCAATCACGAAATTGATGTATCTTTTAGGAAATAATGTTTCACCTAACTTGTTCAAAACCATATTTGAAACGTCTCTGAGGGGAGAAATGCAATAAAAAATAACAGACTAAATTTCTTACTCTAGTATTTTTTTTGTTATTTGGCTGCCCGGTAAAAGGATAATGAAATAGAGAGGTGGCCGAGTGGTCGAAGGCGCACGCCTGGAAAGTGTGTATACCTCAAAAGGGTATCGAGGGTTCGAATCCCTTCCTCTCTGCTGTTAAGTTTTAATTTTTTTATTGTGTTTTTTTTTTATCTTTAACCCTATTAACTAACTAAAATTAAGTTTAGAAAATGAAAAGATTATTCTCTATCCTAGCAACAGCTGGGTTATTTGTAGCAGGTACAAATACGGTAAGTGCGAAAGTTGTGGCTGCGGCGGCAGTTTTGCAAGAAGCGGCTCCAGCTGCTGAAAAAGGTTTTACACAAGTGTTGAAGGAACAGTTTATACAAGGGGGTGCTGGATTTATGGGTATCGTTCTTTTGTGTTTGATCCTTGGATTGGCTGTCGCTATTGAAAGGATTATTTATTTAAACTTGGCAACAACCAATACTACTAAATTGAAATTACAAGTTGAAGACGCTTTGGCTTCTGGTGGAATTGAAGCTGCTAAGGAAGTGTGTAGAAATACAAAAGGTCCAGTTGCATCTATCTACTATCAAGGGTTAGAGAGAGCTGGTGACAGCATTGAATCTGCCGAGAAAGCGGTTATTGCTTACGGTGGTGTTCAAATGGGACAATTAGAGAAAAACGTTTCTTGGTTATCGTTGTTTATTGCGGTTGCACCGATGCTTGGATTTATGGGTACGGTAATCGGGATGATTCAGGCTTTCCAGAAAATTGCAGCGGTAGGTAACTTAAGTGCTTCACTTATTGCAGGTGATATCCAGGTAGCATTATTGACTACAGTATTTGGTCTTATTACTGCGATCATTCTTCAAATCTTTTACAACTATATCATTGCAAAAATCGACAGTATTGTAAATGACATGGAAGATTCATCAATCAGTTTGATTGATATGTTGGCAGATCACAAAAAATAAGTCGGACTTAATACTTAAAGTATCATGCATAAAATAATTAAAATAATATTAGTTGTACTCGGGGTAGTAGGAGCCATATTGTGGTTCCAGCTTCCAAGTTCGGATGTTCCGGCAACCGAAGCCATTAATAACAGCTCCATGAACTTTATGTTCATTATTACTTATGTCTTGTTGGGAATTGCAATAGTTGCGACAGTCCTTTTTGGATTGATGAACCTAATAACTTCTAAGGGAGGTTTAAAGAAGGCTATGTTTGTTATTGTTGGACTATTGGTTGTTGTTGTTATATCTTACGCAATGGCGAATGGTACAGACGTTAACTTGGATGAAATGGCCCGAAAAGGCGTTCCAACTACTGAAAGTACTGTGAAAGCTATAGGGACTGGATTAAACGTGTTTTTCCTACTTACTATAATTGCAGTAGGTTCCATGTTGTATTCTGGTGCAAAGAAAATGATCAGTAAATAATTTAAAAGAATATTATGCCAAAAAGAGGAACACCACCAGAGGTAAATGCGGGTTCTATGGCAGACATCGCGTTCTTATTGCTTATCTTTTTCCTAGTGACTACCACTATTGAAACTGATGCAGGTTTGGATCGTATGTTGCCACCAATAGAGCCGCCAGATGTGGACGTTATTATTAAGCAGAAGAATATTTTTCAGGTTAATATAAACCGTGACGGACAATTATTGGCCGATGATGAGTTGACCAATATTAAAGACCTTAGGGCAAAAGCTATCGCTTTCTTGGATAACGGGGGAGCCCCTTCTGGCAGTGCAGATTATTGCAGTTACTGTAAAGGGACTAGAGATGCTTCTTCTTCAGATAGTCCAGCGAAAGCTATTATTTCTTTGAAGAACGATAGGGAGACCAAGTACGGAACGTATATTACTGTACAAAACGAATTGGTAGGAGCCTATAACGAATTGAGGAACCGTGAAGCCCAGCGCTTGTATAAGAGAAACTTTACAGATATGGAAGCTGAGTTCCTAAATCCTGAAACTCCAGATAATGTTCGGGATGAATTGAAGGAGAAGGTGAAAAATATTCAAGAGTTGTTTCCGCAAAAGCTATCCGAAGCCGAGACGTCTACAACAAATTAATAGTTAAAAAATAATTTTACTATGTCAAAATTTAACAAGAAAAAGGACTCCGCTTTACCTGCAGTGAATACGGCATCCTTGCCTGATATCGTTTTTATGCTCTTGTTCTTTTTTATGACAGTTACCGTAATGAAAGATAGTACCTTAAAGGTAGAGAATGTTCTGCCTAATGCTACTGAAGTGAAAAAACTGGAGAAAAAGGATAGGATTATTTATATCTACGTGGGAAAACCTACTAAGGAATACGAGAAGGTGTTCGGTTCTGAATCTAAGATTCAATTGAACGACAAGTTTTCGGATGCTTCCGAAGTAGGGGATTACATTTTGATGGAAAGGGCTAAAAAGCCACAGGAACTTCAAAATGTTTTGACCACGGCGCTTAAAGTGGATAAAGATGCCAATATGGGTATTATATCAGATATAAAACAAGAGCTTAGAAAAGTAAATGCCTTAAAAGTGAACTACACTACCTACGAAGGTGATGCGTTCCGGAATTTACAATAGTTAGTTAAGGGATTAGAGAATTAAAACGCTTCAGATGCTTGCATTTGAAGCGTTTTTTTTATGTTTAATTAATTACCTTTATTCCATATGAGGGGATTGTTACAAGTGCTATTTTGTTTTATAAGCCTAGGAGTAGTTGGCCAGGATATTGTAATCTTTGACGTGCAGGATAGAAAGTATTTGGAGGATCAATTTTACTTAGGGCTGACCTATAATTTTTTGATGGAGCTGCCCATAGATGTGGAGCAACGGAATTTGTCTTATGGCCTTCAAGGAGGCTTTATAAAGGATATTCCATTAAATTGGGATAGGACCCTAGGGCTTGGCATCGGCCTTGGATATGGCATTAACTCCTATTACACCAATTTACGTGCAGTAGAGCAGCTTACAGGGGTAGAATACGAGATATTGGACAGGACTACTTCGTACAAAAGAAATAAAATAGAGACCCATGTCTTGGAAATGCCGTTGCAAATGAGATGGCGTAATTCCACTCCTGAAGAATATAAATTTTGGCGCGTCTACGCGGGTATGAAACTCGGTTATGTTTTTGGGAATCGTTCCAAATTTGTTAGCAGTACGGAGAAGGTTGGATTTAGCAATCCAGATATAAATAGGTTTCAGTATGGACTTGCCTTTAATGTTGGTTACAATACCTTTAATATCCATGTGTACTATTCCTTGCGTTCCCTTTTTAAGGAAAATGCTAGCTTGCCTACTGGGATACCACTAAATTTACAACCCTTACAAATAGGGCTTATTTTTTATATTTTATAGCCAAAATTTAACAGTTAAAAGTTGCGTGCTTATTCCTATTAAAAAGCCAATAAGGACCTCTGCCCTATTGTTGTTATTTATGTAAAGGCGGCTAGTGGCAACCAAGCCACAAAGAAGTGTGGTGATGCTGATGGCTATAGTTAGGTTTAATTCGAAATGTATGCTAAGATTTACGAGGTACATTAGTAAGCTGCCCATTCCTATTAGATGTAAGCTACATTTGAAATTTAGAAATAGCAATAGCAGGGCACTAAAAATCGCAGCGATCATTCCTAGGAAATAGTAATGTAATTCTATGGTGAAATTATTAGGGATGACGCGGAATACCACCATAAGTAGTAATGCTAAACTAATGTATAAAGGATATTTTCTTTCTTTTAAATGTGGCATATGAATCGTACTTACCACGGCTAAATTGCGTAAAATCGAATAAAATATAATAGGGATAATGACGGTGAGTATAAATATGGGAAGAATATTTCCGCTCTGTAACTCTAAAGGATTGTACTGGGGTGTAATTATAAAATATGCCAATGTGCCGGCGAAGGGGATGTAGAGCGGGTGTAGTAGGTAGGATACTATTTGCAGGAAGGTTCCCATTAAATTTGTTTGCGAAGCCTTGCTACTGGAATGTCTAATTGCTCCCTGTATTTTGCTACAGTTCTACGTGCTATAGGGTATCCTTTCTCTAGTAATATTTTAGCCAATTTATCATCGGTCAAAGGTTTCTTTTTAATTTCCTCCCCGATTACGGTTTCCAATATTTTCTTTATTTCCTTAGTGGAAACATCTTCTCCCTGATCATTTTTCATAGACTCTGAAAAGTATTCTTTGATCAGTTTGGTGCCATAGGGGGTGTCAACATATTTACTGTTTGCCACGCGAGAAACCGTAGATACATCCATATTTATGGCATCGGCAACGTCTTTTAAGATCATAGGGCGCAACTTGCGCTCATCACCACTAAGGAAGTACTCTTTTTGGTAATGCATAATTTCGTTCATCGTAATAAACAACGTTTGTTGACGTTGTCTAATAGCATCTATAAACCATTTCGCGGAGTCTAACTTTTGCTTAATAAACATTACCGTATCCTTCTGTGATCTGGATTTTTCCTTGGAATTTTTATAGCCTTCCAACATATTATTATATTCCCTGGAAACATGTAATTCAGGGGCATTTCTACCGTTTAGGCTTAGTTCTAGCTGGCCTTCCGTAATACGTATGGTAAAGTCAGGGACTACGTGTTCAACAATCCTGTTGTTTCCTGAATAGGATCCGCCTGGTTTGGGATTAAGACGTTCTATTTCTGTAATGGCAGCCTTTAATTGGACCTCCGAAATATTGTGTTTTTGGATCAGCTTTTGGTAATGTTTTTTTGAAAACTGCTCAAAGGATTTCTCTAACAAGCTAATAGCGAGTTCAATACTTGCGGTGGGCTCTTTCCTTTTGAGCTGAATAAGTAGGCATTCTTCCAAGGACTGCGATGCAACACCAGCCGGGTCTAGTTCTTGAACGATACGCAATACCTTTTTTATAGTCTTTTCGTCCGTGTATATATTTTGGGTAAAGGCAAGGTCATCCATGATATCGGTGAGTGGCCTTCTGATATATCCGCTTTCGTCCACGCTTCCTACCAAGAATTCAGCAATAGACCATTCTTCGTCGTTTAGATAAACAGTGTTTAATTGATTTATCAAATACTGGTTAAAAGAAATGCCTGCCGCATAGGGTACGCTTTTCTCCTCATCGTCGGAGCTATAATTATTGGCTTGTGTTCTATATTCGGGAATTTCGTCATCACTTAAATACTCATCTATATTGATGTCCTCAGCGCTAATGTTCTCGCTATCAGTTTCATCGTCGTATAAGTCATCAAACTCATCCTCTTGGGGCTCCGTCTCTTCTTTTCCCGTTTCGAGAGCAGGGTTTTCCTCCAACTCTTGTTTTAAGCGCTGTTCAAATGCCTGCGTAGGCAATTGAATTAACTTCATCAACTGTATTTGTTGTGGAGATAACTTTTGCGATAATTTAAACTGTAGGTGTTGTTTCAGCATAGGGGATTGTAATCTTTCCTATAAAGTTAAAGAATATAGATTAGAATTCTGCATTTTGTGGTGTTCTAGGGAAAGGTATTACATCTCTAATATTTCCCATGCCTGTGGCAAAGAGCACCAAACGTTCAAAACCTAGGCCAAAACCACTATGGACAGCGGATCCATATTTTCGGAGTTCCAAATACCACCAAAGTTCCTCTTCATCTATATTTAAGGCTTTCATTTTGTCTAAAAGCACATCCAGTCGTTCCTCTCTCTGTGATCCCCCAACAATTTCACCAATTCCAGGAAACAGAATATCCATGGCTCTTACTGTTTTACCATCCTCGTTCAATCGCATATAGAACGCTTTTATCTTTGCGGGATAGTCAAATAGGATAACGGGACATTTAAAGTGCTTCTCTACTAGGAATCGCTCGTGCTCACTTTGTAGATCAGCCCCCCACTCGTCTATAAGATATTTAAATTGCTTCTTCTTATTAGGTTTACAATTCCTTAGAATATCTATCGCTTCGGTATAGGTAACTCTTTTAAAGGTGTTTTCTGATACGAATTTTAGTTTTTCTATTAGTGGCATGTCACTTCGATCTGCCATTGGTTTGCTCTTTTCTTCATCCAAAAGGCGCTGCTCCAAAAATTCGAGGTCTTCCTTACAGTTTTCCAAGGTGTAGTTTATCACCTCTTTAATAAAGTCCTCAGCCAAATCCATATTGGCATCCAAATCGTTAAAGGCTACTTCTGGTTCTATCATCCAGAACTCGGCCAAATGCCTAGAAGTATTAGAATTTTCTGCCCTAAAGGTGGGGCCAAAAGTGTATACTTTTCCCATTGCCATGGCATAGGCTTCAGCTTCTAACTGACCCGATACCGTTAGGTTGGTTTCTTTTCCAAAAAAATCCTCCCGATAATCCACCTGTCCATCCTCTGTTAAAGGCGGATTTTTAGAATCTAGTGTAGACACGCGGAACATTTCTCCCGCTCCCTCTGCATCCGATCCCGTAATAATTGGGGTATGTACGTAAAGGAAGCCGTTCTTTTGAAAATATTGGTGTACGGCGAACGAAAGGGTGGAGCGCACCCGCATAATCGCTGCAAAAGTATTGGTGCGCACTCTTAGATGTGCCTTTTCCCGTAAAAATTCAAGGGAGTGTTTCTTGGGTTGTATAGGGTAGGTTTCTGGGTCTGCGGAACCAAGGATACTAATTTCTCTTACTTGTATCTCTATTTGTTGTCCCTTGCCCTGACTTTCTACCAAGGTACCAGATATGTTTATAGCGGCACCGGTATTTATCTGTTTAAGGAGTTGATCATCAAATTCTTCGAAATTTACAACGCATTGTATGTTGTTTATCGTAGATCCATCGTTAATGGCAATAAATCTATTGCTTCTATAAGTTTTGACCCAGCCGTTAACAATGACTTCCTTGTGAAGGTGATCCGTGGAAAGCAGCTCTTTTACGCTATATTTATTCATTATAATTTCGTATAATTTAAGTGGCTAAGATAACCATTTTGTAAATTATGAGTAGGTTGTATTTGTCCTAAAATTTATTTTATCTCGTTGGGTCTTCCTCCTCGCTTGGCGAATTTAATTCATCTAAGGGAAGAATGTCTATCTGAGGTTTCTTCAATACCTGTTTGTTGGCAATACTCCTTTCTAACGAAAGTAGTAAGGAGGGTAATAGAATGAGGTTAGCCAACATAGCAAACAATAGGGTGGCGGATACTAAGGCTCCCAATGCTACAGTTCCTCCAAAATTGGAAATGACGAAAACAGAAAATCCGAAGAACAACACAATAGAAGTATAGAACATACTTACCCCAGTTTCCCTTAAGGCTGCATAAACCGATTTCTTAATTCTCCAGTGATTGGCGGTCAACTCTTGCCGGTATTTCGCCAAAAAATGAATGGTGTCGTCTACGGAAATACCAAAGGCAATACTAAATACTAGAATGGTTGAAGGCTTAATGGGTACCCCCACAAAACCCATAACCCCGGCCGTAATCACCAAGGGTAGTAAGTTGGGTATAAGCGAGATGATGATCATTCTAAATGACCGGAAGAGATAGGCCATAAACAAGGCGATCAGTCCAATTGCTAAGGTTAGTGATAATATTAAGTTTTTTACTAAATATTTGGTGCCCTTTAAGAACAGCAGGGCGCTACCTGTCATGCTTACCTTATATTGGTCTTCAGGGAAAATTTTACTGATATGTTCCTGAAGCTTCCCTTCTATGACCTCCATTCTCTCAGTATCCACATCTTTCATGTAGGTGCTAATCCTTGCCACTTGGCCTGTGCTGTCAACAAAACTGCTCAGAAGGTTTCCGTTATCGGCAGATTTTCGGGCAACATCCATGATAAAGGCATTCTCTTGGGAGGTAGGTAGTTGGTAGTATTTGGGGATGCCATTATAGAAGGCCTGTTTGGAATATTTCACCAGGTCTACTACGGAAATAGGTCTGGAAAGCTCAGGAATATCCGTAATATGCCCCCCTAATTCATCCATTTTTTTAAGGGTAGTAGGCTTTAATACCCCTTTTGGCCTTTTGGTGTCTATTACAATCTCTACGGGCATAATGCCATCAAACTCCTGCTCAAAAAACCGAATATCCTGAAAGAATTCTGCTTTTTTAGGCATATCTTCTATGGGGCTTCCGGAAATATCGATTTGATATATGCCGATAATACTTGTTACCAAAAGTACAATGGAAACAATGTATACCATAATTCTCCGCTCCCTTACAATTCTTTCCATCCAACTTACAAAAGTCTCTATCCATTTGGTGTTCAAATGTTTTAGATGTTTATCTTTTGGTAGCGACATAAAGCTGTAGATGATCGGGATGATCAGCAGGGAAAGCACAAAAATTCCCAGAATGTTTATGGAAGCCACAATGCCAAATTCCTTCAGGAGTTTGCTGTCTGTAATGATAAAGGTTGCAAAACCAGATGCAGTAGTCACATTGGTCATTAAAGTGGCATTTCCAATTTTGGAAATTACCCGTTGCAGGGATAGGGCCTGATTACCATGTTTCTTTACTTCCTGTTGGTATTTGTTGATCAAGAAAATACAGTTGGGAATCCCAATTACAATGATCAGAGGTGGAATCAGTGCGGTAAGTACCGTTATTTCGTATTGTAAGAGTCCCAAAATGCCAAATGCCCACATCACCCCGATGATTACAACAAACATAGAAATGAGAGTGGCCCTGAAGCTTCTAAAGAAAAAGAAGAAAATTAATGAGGTTACGCCCAGTGCCGCGAGGATAAATTTGCCAATTTCATCTATGATGTTTTGGGAATTCATGGTCCGGATATAAGGCATCCCCGAGATCCTTACGTCCATCCCTGTTTCTTTCTCAAAATTATTCACCAAAGTACTGAGGTCTTCCAAAATAAAGTCCTTCCGCACAGAGGTATTTACAATGTCCTTATCTAAGTATATGACCGTACGAATGGTGCGGGTTTTTTTATTGTAGATCAGGTTTTCATAAAAGGGTAGCTCGTTAAAGAGGTGATTGGTTATGCTGTCTATTTCCTTTTTGGTCGTAGGGGTTGATTTGATAAGTGGGCGCATCACAAATCTTTCCCCAAGGGAGTCCTTTACCAGCTCTTGAAGATTGTCTGTAGAGATTACATAATCTACCTCTGGGAAGGCACCCATTTGTTTGCTTAACTTGTTCCAACGGTTAAATTTTTCTGGAGTGAACAGGGTGCTGTCCTTTATTGCAAGGACCACTACATTGCCCTCTTCCCCAAATTTATTTAGAAAGTCCAGATATTCCAGATTAACAGGATGGTCGTCTGGCAAGAGATTGGCCTGTGAATTGGAAAATCGCATCTTATCCCACTGGAGCGACATAAAAATGGTCGTAGCAGCTAATATTAAAAGAATAAGGATTCTATTTCTTAGTATGATTCTTGCGGTTTTTGCCCAAAAACCCTGTGTTAGCTTTGCAACCATTTGGTAGATACTTCTTTTATAACTTTTGCCTAAAGGGCATCAATTCCAATTTTGTAAAAAAACCCTTCCTGAAGCAGGTGTTTTATTTGGAATTTTGAATTATTTGAGGGCAAAGGTAGAGAATGATTGCTATTGTTCCTAGGATGAAGATATCAAAAAATGAAGTTGACCAAAAAAAAATAAGCTTTGTAAAGTACGGGGAAGTAGGAGTGGTAGTTACTGTGGCTTAGTGGCTTTTACAAAATAAAAGAGCGGCTCCTAGTGCCGCTCTTTTATTTTGTAAAAATTATTGTTTAGACCTTCATAATTTCTACTTCCTTTACCTCCAAAACTGAATCTATTCTTTTGATGTATTTGTCGGTTAGCGCCTGTATCTCAATCTCTGTACCCTTTATCAGATCTTCTGATACGTCTAAATTCTTTATTTCCTTGTTTGCTTCCTGTCTAGAATTACGTACTCCGATCTTCGCATCTTCGGCCTCGGCCTTCGCCTGTTTTACCAGATCCCTTCTGCGTTCCTCGGTCAATGGTGGTACATTAATAATCACATAATCGCCATTGTTCATGGGGTTAAAACCCAAGTTGGCGTTCATTATAGCCTTTTCAACTTCGTGGAGCATATTTTTTTCCCACGGTTGTACGGTTAGTGTTCTAGCATCTGGGGTACTTACATTGGCAACCTGTCCCAAAGGGGTAGGGGAGCCGTAGTATTCTACCATTACGCTAGAGAGCATAATGGGACTGGCTTTTCCTGCTCTGATTTTTATAAACATTCTCTCTAAGTGCTCCATGGCACTTTCCATTCCTTCTTGGGCACTGTCCAATATAAATTTAATCTCTTCGTTCATATGCTAAATGTTAATTTGATGAAATTCAAAATATGCTAAAACTAAAGGTTTACAACCGTTCCTATATTTTCTCCGGAAACCAATTTTATAAGATTTCCTTTTTTGTTCATATCAAAAACCACAATGGGTAATTCGTTTTCCTGACTAAGGGTGAATGCTGTAGTGTCCATTACTTTTAATCCTTTTGTCAATACGTCTTTAAAGGTGATGGAGTCGAATTTGGTGGCTGTTTTGTCTTTTTCTGGATCGGAGGTGTAAATACCATCTACTCTGGTTCCTTTTAAGATCACATTAGCTTCTATCTCTATAGCTCTTAAAACTGCTGCGGAATCTGTTGTGAAATATGGGTTACCCGTCCCGCCCCCAAATATAACCACTCTGCCTTTTTCTAAATGGCGTAACGCACGTCTTCTTATAAAGGGCTCGGCAACTTCATTGATTTGTATGGCAGATTGTAGTCTTGTTTGGACTCCTTTTAGCTCTAGGGCACTTTGTAATGCCAATCCGTTGATGACCGTGGCCAACATTCCCATGTGGTCTGCTTGTACCCTGTCCATTCCTTCACTGGATCCTGCAAGGCCTCTAAAAATATTTCCGCCACCAATAACAATAGCTACTTCTACACCCATTGCTACCACTTCTTTAATTTCCTCGGCGTATTCGGATAGTCGTTTTGGGTCTATTCCGTATTGTTTTTCTCCCATTAAGGCTTCGCCGCTGAGTTTTAAAAGTATTCTTTTGTATAGCATCTTGCGTTGATTAATTCAAGGCAAAAATAATCAAAATTATTTATGATGCGGGCTGTAGATGATGATTCGTGGTTGCGAATCTTTTTATAGTCAATTTAGGGGATTGAATTTGCTTTTTTTACGGTTATTGTTGTGTATTGGTGCTGGCATAACGGCATAAAAAAACCCGCTTTTAGAATAAAAGCGGGTTTTGAAATTTAGATTGCTGGAATTATCCTAGAGCAACTCTTTTAAAATCGGTTACTTCCAAATTGGAATCAACAGATTTCACATATTGTGCAACACTTAGTTTGCTATCTTTAATGAAATCTTGGTTAACCAAGGTGTTGTCTTTAAAGAAACGGTTTAATTTTCCTTTGGCAATATTATCTAACATTGCTTCTGGTTTACCTTCTTGACGTAGTTGGTCTTTAGCGATTTCAATTTCCTTATCAATAACGGATTGGTCAACACCAGCCTCGTTAAGGGCTACTGGGTTCATGGCAGCAGCTTGCATAGCAACATCCTTGGCAGCAACATCAGCACCATTAACGGCTGCTGAAAGTCCAACCAAAGTGGCTATTTTGTTTCCTGCGTGGATGTAAGAACCTACAAAAGGAGCAGAAAGTCGGCTAAATCCGCCTATTTCAATTTTCTCACCAATAACACCTGTCTGTTCGGTAAGTTTGTCCTGTACCGTATTTCCTTTGTAATCGGCATTTAAGAAAGCTTCTTTGGTGTCGTAGTTTAATGCTAGGTCTGCCAATTCGTTTGCCAGGGTCACGAAAGTATCGTTCTTAGCAACAAAATCGGTCTCACAGTTTAAGGAAATGATAACACCTAAAGTGTTGTCCGCATTAACTTTTGCAATAGCGGCACCTTCAGAAGAATCCCTATCGGCTCTCTTCGCTGCTACTTTTTGTCCTTTTTTACGAAGGATTTCAATTGCTTTTTCAAAATCCCCTTCAGCTTCAACTAGGGCGTTTTTGCAATCCATCATGCCTGCACCTGTTGTTTTTCTTAGTCTATTTACCTCTGCGGCGGTAATTTTTGCCATTTTATTTATGTTTTAATTTTCCTTCAAACAGGATCTAAAAATAGATCCTGTTCTAGGGTAATGTAAAATTGATATTTGGTTCTTGTTAAAGGGGGATTATTCTATTCCACCTTTAACACTATCTTGCCATTCTTGTAGCTCGTCCCATTTTCCATCTGCTGCCATCTTGGCTTGTTTTGACCATGATGCAGGGTTTTTGGAAGCGTATCTTGGTCCTGCTTCTGTAAGGATGCTCGCTAGGTCTTCCTCAGATTTAGCAGCAAGATCAGCAAATGTATGAATACCAGCTTCCTGGAATATCTCTGCTATTTTTGGACCGATACCTTCTACTTTGGTAAGGTCATCAGCAGCATTATCAGAAGATTTTTTTTCTGCTTTAGCTTCAGTTTCTTTAGCTACTTCAGGTGCTTCTTCTTTAGTATCTTCAGTTACCTTAGCTTTTTCAGGAGCTTTGGCTGCTTTTTTCTGTTTTGGTTCGGCATCATCCTTTCCTTCCTTCTCAGATTGTTTTTCGGATTTGCGCTCCGTTAGACCTTCTGCAATAGCAGCAGTAACAGATTGCATGATCACTTCAATAGATTTGGAGGCATCATCATTGGAAGGAACGATATAATCGATCTGTCTTGGATCAGAATTGGTATCTACCATTGCAAAAATTGGAATATTCAATTTTAAGGCTTCCTTAACAGCAATGTGCTCACGCATTGTATCTACCACAAATAAGGCTGCAGGTAGACGAGTCATTTCAGAAATAGAACCTAAGTTCTTTTCTAATTTTGCACGCAAACGACTTACTTGTAGACGTTCTTTTTTAGAAAGGGTGTTAAAAGTACCATCCTTCTTCATTCTATCAATAGTAGCCATTTTTTTGACTGCTTTACGAATAGTTACGAAGTTGGTCAACATACCCCCAGGCCATCTTTCGGTGATGTAGGGCATATTTACGTTTCCAGCTTTTTCGGCAACGATGTCTTTTGCTTGTTTTTTGGTAGCTACGAAAAGTACTTTTCTACCTGATGCTGCAATTTTTCTAAGAGCCTCATTGGTCTCCTCTAATTTTGCAACAGTTTTGTAAAGATTGATAACGTGAATTCCGTTACGCTCCATGTAGATATAGGGAGCCATGTTCGGATTCCATTTCCTAGTAAGGTGGCCAAAATGCACACCTGCCTCTAAAAGGTCTTTTACTTCAATTTTGTTTGCCATTTTATTTTCTTAGTTTACGTTCCTTTGAATTAGCAATATTAAAGTGGTACCCAATGGGAGCCTTTAACATTTAGATGCTAAACTAATTTAACCTCTACTTGTATCTGGGATGGCCCAGACCAAGTTTCCAATTGAATGGATAGGTATTTTTTAATTGCCACCTCAATTGGAGGCTTTCAATGAACAATTTTAGGTAATTCCGTACTGTTTCCAGTATCGGCTTAAGTAATGCAATATTAACGCTTGGAGAACTGGAATTTCTTACGGGCTTTCTTCTGACCGAATTTCTTACGCTCAACCATTCTTGGATCTCTAGTTAAAAGACCTTCTGGTTTAAGAACCAATCTGTGCTCGGCATCCATTTCGCACAAGGCTCTAGATAATGCCAAACGAATTGCTTCCGCTTGTCCTGTAATTCCACCGCCAAAAACGTTCACCTTAACATCAAAGTTTTCTTCGTTGTTGGTCAATGCAAATGGTTGCTTTACTTTGTACTGTAATGTTGCAGTAGGAAAATAGTTGCTTAATTCTCTCTTGTTGATGGTTATGTTCCCACTTCCTTGAGAAACGTAAACTCTGGCAACTGCTGTTTTTCTTCTACCAATTTTATGAATCATTTCCATTACCTTAGGTCGTTTAAGTTAATTGCTCTTGGTTTTTGTGCTTCTTGATTGTGGCCTTTACCAGCATATACCTTCAAATTACGGAAAAGCTCTGCACCCAATTTGTTCTTGGGTAACATTCCTTTTACGGATTTTTCGATAATACGCGCTGGGTCTTTAGACAGCATCTCTTTGGCAGTTGTAAACCTTTGACCTCCTGGGTAACCGGTGTGACGAATGTAGGTTTTTGAATCCCACTTCTTACCGGACAGGTTGATTTTTTCTGCATTGATAATAACAACATTATCCCCACAATCAACATGTGGTGTAAAACTAGGCTTGTACTTTCCTCTAAGTAACTTCGCTACTTTAGAAGCAAGACGGCCCAATGTTTCTCCTTCAGCATCAACTAGTAACCATTGTTTGTCAACGGTTGCCTTATTGGCCGAAATCGTCTTGTAGCTTAATGTATCCACACTAATATATTTATTTATTAAACACTTCAATCCCGTTTAACGGGCTGCAAATGTACAATTATTAAGTTGAATTCCAAATGGTTGTTTCTTATTATTTTATTGTTTTTTTCTTTTTTCGGATTAAATACACCTGCTTGGGGGAGGCTTTTAATTATTTTCGTACGTGTTTCTTTGGAATTAGAAACTATATTCCCCTCTTGTTTTTAATGTATTTGTCCTAACTATTAGGGATAAAGATTTTTTATTAATCTAGTGATTTGGGCAGCGTATGCAATTTTTTATACCCGCTTTTTCGTTTCCTTTTCTTGAGATGGCGCCTATGAGCTGCTTAATTCCATTTTTGGGGTGTGCTAGTCCGTCCTCATCGTTAATGGGCTTCTAGCCAATCCTGTCCAACACCCAAATCCACATCTAAGGGTACGGAGAGTTTATAGGCGTTTTCCATTTCCGATTTTATCATCAACTTCATTTCCTCCAATTCTGGTTTGTAGACATCAAAGACCAATTCATCATGTACTTGTAAGAGCATTTTGCTTTTGTAATTTCCTTGCTCTAATTTATTATGGATATTGATCATAGCTATTTTAATAATGTCCGCGGCACTTCCCTGTATGGGCGCATTTACGGCATTGCGTTCCGCGGCGCCTCTTACAACTGCATTGCTGGCGTTAATATCCTTTAAGTATCTGCGTCTACCCAATACCGTCTGAACATACCCATTTTCACGGGCTAGATTTATTTGTTCGCTAATATAATTACGCAATTTTGGATAGGTCTTATAATAGGTTTCTATAAGGTCTTTTGCTTCCGTACGGGAGAGATCTGTCTGATTGCTCAGCCCAAATGCGGACACCCCGTATATAATTCCGAAATTCACGGTTTTGGCATTGCTACGCTGCTCCCTGGTGACCTCATCAAGAGGTATGTTAAATACTTTGGAAGCCGTGGAAGCGTGTATGTCTTCCCCGTTCTTAAAGGCCTCGATCATGGTAGTCTCTTGGCTCAGTGCTGCAATGATCCGCAATTCTATCTGCGAATAATCCGCGGCCAAGAGAATAAACTCTTCATTACGTGGAACAAAGGCTTTACGTACCTGTCTTCCTCTTTCTGTTCGGATAGGGATATTTTGCAGGTTAGGATTGTTGCTGCTTAAACGTCCTGTTGCGGCAACAGTTTGCATATAATCGGTGTGCACCCTGCCTGTGCTTTCCTCAATTTGTTCGGGAAGGGCGTCTATATAGGTGCTTTTAAGTTTGCTGAGGCCTCTGTAGTCTAATACGCTTCGGATAATTTCATGATCCTTTGCTAAATAGGAAAGCACGTCCTCAGCAGTAGAATACTGACCTGTTTTTGTTTTTTTAGGTTTAGCCACCAGTTTAAGCTTGTCGAACAAAATTTCTCCCAACTGTTTTGGGGAAGCAATATTGAACTCTTCTCCGGCTTCCTTAAATATCTTGGTCTCTAGTTCCTTTATGTCATTTTCTAAATCCTTGGCCAATGAATTTAAAAAGGCCTTATCTAGATTAATGCCCTCCAATTCCATATCCGCCAATACGCGTAACAGGGGAATCTCAATAGTGTTAAAAAGGTCTTCTGTTTTAGCTTCTTTTAGCTCTGGTCTAAAATGTTGGGCCAATTGAAAAGTGATGTCGGCATCTTCAACAGCATATTCGGTCTGTTTTTCCAAGGGCACTTCTCTCATGGAAATTTGGTTTTTGCCTTTTTTGCCAATGAGTTCGGTAATGGAGACGGGAGTGTAATTTAAATAGGTCTCGGCCAAAACGTCCATATTGTGTCGCATGTCCGGATTAATAAGGTAATGCGCTAACATGGTGTCGAAATATTTCCCTTTAATAAAAACCCCGTATTTGTGCAGTACCTTGATATCGTATTTTAAATTCTGACCAATTTTCTCAATGTTTTCCGCTTCAAAAAATGGTCTTAGTTGTTCAATTAATTCCTGAGCCGCCAATTTATCTTCGGGGAATGGAATATAAAAGCCCTTACCAGCCTCCCAGCTAAAGGCAATCCCAACCAATTCTGCGGTTAGCGGATTTAGTCCAGTGGTTTCCGTGTCAAAACACACCGAGGTTTGTTGCATTAGATTTTGAAGGAAGAGCTTCATCGCCATACCTGGCAATACGCTTTGGTACACATGGGGTACATTGGCTATAGTAGTTCTGCTGGAGAATTCTGCTATTGTTGCACCACTGTTGTCCCCATCCCCTCCAAAAAGTGAGAATTGGCCGCTACCGGCTGAAGCAGTCTTCTTTTGAGTCGTGGTTTCTTTTCCTTCCTTATCTGTTGTAGCGGTTTCTTCAGTAGGTTCGTTGGAGAAGAGTTTTATAAATTGGTCCTTTAACCTTCTAAACTCCAACGCTTCAAATAGTTCCTGTACTTTATCACCATCAGGCATGGTGAGTTCGTAATCGGCGGCATTAAAGGTGACATCGCAATCAACACAAATGGTGGCTAGTTTTTTGGAAAGTAGTCCCAATTCGGCATTTTCAATGACCCGTTCCTTCATTTTTCCTTTAAGCTTGTCCGTATTGGCAAGGAGGTTTTCCATGGAGCCAAATTGCTCAATAAATTTTTTCGCGGTTTTATCCCCCACTCCTGGTAGCCCTGGGATATTGTCACTGGCATCGCCCATCATCCCCAAGTAATCAATCACCTGTTCGGGGCGTTCTACGCCAAATCGCTTTTGGATTTCAGGAATACCCCATATTTCTATGCCATTGCCCATTCGTGCAGGGCGATACATAAATATGTTCTCAGATACCAACTGACCAAAATCTTTATCAGGGGTCACCATAAATACCTTGTAACCTTCTTTTTCGGCTTGTTTCGCCAAGGTTCCTATAATGTCATCGGCCTCCCACCCTTCCAATACCACTACAGGGATATGCATAGCCTTAAGAATATCTTGAATATAAGGTATCGCAATTTTTATGGCATCTGGGGTGGCGTCTCTATTGGCTTTGTATTCTGGAAACATTTCCGTGCGGTCTACACTTCCACCTTTGTCAAAACAAACTGCTAAGTGGTCTGGTTTTTCTCTTCGGATTACATCCAGTAGAGAGTTCATAAACCCCATAATGGCGGAAGTGTCCATGCCCTTGGAGTTTATCCTTGGGTTTTTGATTAAGGCATAATACCCTCTAAATATTAGGGCGTAAGCATCTAGTAAAAAAAGTCTCTTTTGTTCAGCCATTTTATTGGTTTATTTCCGAAGTAATATTCTATTTTATGTTGATTATACCTTTAAAAAGGAGTCCGAAGGATTGTCTATATGTCCCTCTTCGGAATAGCTGCGATAACTAAAGCCAGGGTGAATGCAATAGCCACCTGTTTCCCCTTTTTTATTGATGGCGATGAAGCCGATCTGAAAATCCGTGCGGTCTTTATTTTTTTCCATGATGCGTCTAACTCCTTCTTCGCAAGCCTCCTGGGGCGATTTTCCTTGGCGCATCAATTCTACGATTAAGAAACTTCCTACAGTCCTAACTACTTCCTCGCCCACGCCAGTAGCGGTAGCACCACCTACTTCATTGTCTACAAACAGACCAGCACCAATAATTGGAGAGTCCCCAACGCGACCAGCCATTTTGTATCCCATTCCGCTGGTTGTGCAGGCACCTGCGATATCACCGTTTTTGTCAATGGCAAGCATTCCTATGGTGTCGTGGTTCTCTATATTGATAATGGTTTCATATTGGGAGTTTTTCTTCCATTCCAACCAGTCTTTTTTAGCTTTTTCGGTAAGTAAATTGGTCTTTTGAAAGCCCTGCTCATAGGCAAATTGTTCTGCCCCTTTCCCTACCAGCATCACATGGGGTGTCTCTTCCATTACTTTTCGAGCTACGCTAATAGGATGGGCTATATTCTCCATACACAGCACCGCGCCGCAATTTGCATCCTTATCCATAATGCAGGCATCCAAAGTAACGCGGCCGTCTCTGTCTGGTCTGCCGCCATTGCCTACAGTTTCATTATTGAGGTCCGCCTCCTCTACCATTACCCCCTGTTCTACGGCATCCAATGAAGATCCTCCTTTTTCTAATACTTCCCATGCTTTGGCAGTTGCATTCATAAAATTCCAGGTGCAAATGGCAATGGGTTTTACTATTTTGGTGCTGTCGTTTTCTACTATTGTTTTTTTAGTAGTACCCTGACAAGAGGCCAAAAGTGGAGCAGATAACATGCCCGCTGTGGTAAGCGTAGAATTTTTGAGAAAATTTCTTCTTTTCATGAGAAAGTGTTGCTTATTTTTAAGGTTCTAAATATAAGAAATATGATTGTAGAAGTATGCGCCAATTCCTTAGAATCTGCTTTAAACGCCCAAAAAGCTGGTGCTGACCGAATTGAATTGTGTGCAGAACTCGGTGTGGGAGGGGTAACCCCTTCTTATGGGTTGCTAAAATTGATAAAAAAGCATATTACTATCCCTGTAAATGTGCTGATTAGGCCTAGAAGTGGGGATTTCACCTATTCGGATCTAGAATTTGAAATAATGAAGCACGATATTGAAATGTGTAGGGAATTGGGGTTTAACGGTATTGTTTCTGGAGTGCTGCATAAGGATTTTACCTTGGATTTTGAACGGACCAAGGAATTGATAAGGATCACTAGACCACTCGATTTTACATTCCACAGGGCATTTGATTGGGTGAAGGATCCCATAGCGACTTTTAGACAATTGGAATTGTTAGGGGTGAATTCTCTACTGAGTAGTGGACTGCAAAAAACATCCTTGATGGGTATGGCGCAATTGTGGGAGTTGCATGGCATTGCTGAGCGCATTGTTGTTATGCCTGGAGGTGGAATACGGGAAACCAACGTGCAACAGTTTAAGGAAAAAGGCTTTGGTGCGGTGCATTTGTCGGGCATCCAGTTTCATAAAACATTGAAGAATCCCCCCCCTATTCCTATGAGTACTCCAAGCTTTTTAAGGGATGACGAGGTAGGAATAAGTGATTATGGGGTGCTAAAGAAGGTAGTGCGTCTAGTTAAAGAATAGGTAATTAAAATGGCTAGTGGATTGAAACCAATATCTTTACCTAAAAATTAACCTATGCTCAGATGGATTATTTTTATTATTCTATATATTGCTCTTGGGGTTTACACCTTACAGGCGCTTAGGGCGGTAACTAGATTTCCTTGGGTGTATTTTGCCTATATGGCCATGTCGCTTTTAGTGTTGGGGAATTTTATTTATCAGTTTACCCTGGGCGATAATCCAGGTAGGGTTTTGAGCGTACCTAAAAGTTACGCTTTTGGCTTTTTGCTGGCCATGCTTTCCTTTAAGGCCATCACTATTATTTTCCTGTTTTCAGAGGATATTTTTCGATTTATTTCCGCACTGTATTTAAAGATAAACGGGACCCCGAAATTCTTCAATTTTCCAGAGCGAAGACGATTTTTAAGTGTTCTTGCATTGGGGATTGCCGCCTTGCCATTTTCTGCCCTCCTCTATGGAATGTATAGGGGAAAATATAACTTTAAAGTGCTTCGATATAATTTGGAATTTGAGGATCTGCCCGATGGTTTTGACGGCTATCAGATTACGCAGATCTCTGATGTGCATAGTGGTAGTTTTGACAATAGGGAAAAAATTGAATATGCGATAGATCTTATCAACCAGCAAAAAAGTGATCTGCTTTTGTTTACAGGGGATTTGGTGAATAATAAGGCAGAAGAAATGTTGCCATGGAAGGATCTTTTTGCAACCCTACATGCCAAGGATGGTAAGTATTCCATTTTGGGTAACCATGATTACGGGGATTATGTGGAATGGGATACCGAGGAGTTAAAAAGGAATAATTTGGAGCAACTTAAAGATCTGCAACAAGAAATTGGTTTTGAACTTTTGTTGAACGAAAGCAGGTACCTTACCAAAGGCAATGATAAGATAGCCTTGATCGGAGTTGAGAATTGGGGTAGGGGAGGCTTTAAAAAAGCGGGGGACCTAAATAAAGCTACGGCCCAAATTATGGAGAAGGATTTTAAGATTTTAATGAGCCATGACCCCTCGCATTGGGAAGATGAAGTTTTAAAACATCCCTACCATTATCACCTTACCCTAAGCGGACATACCCACGGGATGCAATTTGGGATTGAAATTCCGGGATGGATAAAATGGAGTCCCGTAAAGTGGCGTTATAAATACTGGGCAGGTGTCTACGAGGAACTGGGGCAAATGATTAATGTAAATAGAGGTTTTGGATTTTTGGGATACCCTGGCAGAGTTGGTATTTGGCCCGAAATAACGGTAATCACCTTAAAAAAGAAACCATTAACCTAAAATTGTTGCTATTGTATTTGGACAAAAATAAGGCTACTGATGATTTTTTAACATTTTTTCTTACATTTGATTTATAACCCAATGAATACTATATGTCTAAATTTGGAGAATTAATTGATGTTAGCGTTCCAGTTCTGTTGGACTTTTACGCTGAATGGAATGAGCAGTCCACCGCGATGCATGCCGTATTGAGGGATGTTGCTGCTGCCTTGGGCGATAAGGGCAAGGTGATAAAAATTGACGTGGATAAAAACAAGGAGCTTTCCCAGGCCCTTAGAGTAAAGGGATTGCCGACTTTGATGATATATAAAAAAGGGGAGATGGTTTGGCGACAAAGTGGTGAACAAGATGCCAATACGCTTATTGGAATTCTCAACGAATACCTTTAATTACTTTCAATCGTATAACAAAAAAACCGGGAAATTTATTCCCGGTTTTTTTGTTCATGACTAACTCTTACGCTTATTCACTTAGGGGAATACTATCCAATTCCTGCTCTGGAATAACATCCAAGGAAGTAGAATCTATAACCTCCGGTTCCTCTGTCGGTGGTAGTAGGTCTTCTACGGAATCGTCCCTATAGAAGCGGTCAAATTTGGCAATGTATTCATTAAAGAGTCTCGTTTCATTTTCGGCATTTTCCTGATCTTTGTTGGTAATCAAGATGTCTATATTTCTGCTATAAGCTTCTAAGTCAGGTATAATCTCGTCCAAAAATAAACGTTGTTGCTCAAATGGTAAACCGGCATAATAATCCAATCGTTCTTGATAGATGGTTTTTAGTTTATTGAAAAGCTGTCTTGCTTTTTCGGTTTCACCTACCTTAAAATATCCATCCACATAAGGTTCTACAAAAGAGTAGTATCCAAAATATTCCACAGGCATATTCTCCATAGCAATATTGATGATGTCCTTGGCCTTATCTATTTTATTCTCTTCGATTAGTGCTTCGGTCAAACGGGCCAGATTGCCACGGAAAGACAAGGATTGAGTACGGGTTTGAATGTCATGATAAATGTCTGCACTTCCAGAGTTGCCCCATTCCCATTTTTTTACAATATCATACATAAGGTCCGTATCTATTCTTCCCATTTCGTAGCTGTTCCTATTCTGGGTTTTTATGGGTACCAATTTATAGGCCAATCCATCAAGCTGTAGGTAATCCTTCATCCAGATATACTCTGCCGCATCAAAACTTCCACCGGAAAAATAGATAGGGCGCTTCCAATCATTGTTGGCGATAATATCCAGCATTAGGATCCTGTTTTTGGGAAGGGCGCTTTTAGGAAGGTCAATATCGATATAATCCACGATAAGGGCAGAATCCTTCTCCTTTACCAAGCCGCTTTCCAATACGTTTTTCTTATTTACGGGAATTCTAATCTTATTGGTAGGATAAAAAACCACATCCAGATTGTTTTCGGAATACTGACTTAGATCGGCCCCTTGTTTCTGAAGGATGCTTTTGAATTTGGTTTGATCCTTATCGCTATCTACCCAATTCATAAAATCATTGATGTTCCATCGGTTTTCCGTTAAACCATTGTAATAAATGGCATCCCTAGAGCCAAACCTATACTTATCGTGCGTAAGTTGAGAGGGTATGGGTTCGCTTTCGTAGGCTTGCATCTTCATTTGGTCTATATACCAATCCGTTGCAAAAAGGCTAGTATTTACTACCCGCACGTCTGTACGGTAACCTTCTATTTCCTGAACGTACCACAGCGGGAAAGTGTCGTTGTCCCCAATGGTGAATAAAATGGCACCGGCATCTTCCTGTGTGGAGGATAGGTAGGCCATTGCTGTGGATCTTGCGGTATACCTGTTAGATCGGTCGTGATCGTCCCAATTTTGGAATGCCATAACTCCAGGTACGGCAAGTAGGCATACTAAAGTAATGGCGGGGGCCAATATTTTGGGGTTTATTAATTTTCTGAATTCATCAAAAAGTCCGTAGACTCCCAAGCCGATCCATATCCCAAAAATATAGAACGACCCCACCAGAGAATAGTCGCGCTCCCTAGGTTGAAAAATCCCTGGATTGGTGTAGAATTGGATGGCAATCCCCGTAAACATAAAAAATACAAACAGGGCCCAAAATTGCTTTGGATTCTTGCTGATCTGAAAAACTACGCCAATGATTCCTAAGAGGAGGGGTAAAAAGAAGTAGGTATTCCTTCCTTTGTTATTTTTGATATCGCTAGGAAGGTTGTCCTGGCTTCCCAGTCTGGCATTGTCTATAAAGTTGATGCCGCTTAACCAATTCCCATGATTGTCATACCGACCTTGGATATCGTCTTGCTTCCCTGTGAAGTTCCACATAAAATAGCGCCAGTACATGTAGTTGAACTGGAACTGGAACATATAACTGAGATTTTGCATCAATGTGGGAGGCACTACTTCTATATATTCGCTAAATTCCCTTAAAAATCGCATATATTGGGCAGTGTCTATTTCGCCTTTTGCATACCCGTTCTTAAATTGGTTTACGGCCTCCTGTAGTTCGTTATTCCCCAAGTAGCTCGATTTAATCTTAAAGCTAAGCGGGTTAAAATACTTCATGTAATTCTCCGCATTTTGATCGCTCCACAAGCGCGGTAAAAATCCAACATGATCGGGATTAGGTCCCTGTAATGCATTCTTGTATTTATTGACAATGATATATTTCCCTGACTTAAGGTCTTTTTCGTATTTGGGTTTTTCGTCTATCTCCTCGCCGGCAGGGGCAAAGCCATTGGAATAGTAGGCGCCGTAAAAGGGACTTTCCACACCTGGGTATTGCTCCCGGTTGTAATAGGCCAAAAGCGATCTGGCATCGGATGGGTCGTTTTCATTGATTACCACATCGGCATTGGCCCTAATGGGCAACATTAGCCAAGAGGAAAAACCAAGGAACAAAAACATTAGGCAAAGTGTTATTGTATTTGCTGTGGTATAGTTATTTTTTCTTGTGTATCGCAGTCCCATGTAGAAAACACCAATAAATAGGAGTCCCATAATTATAGTTCCCGAATTGAATGGTAGGCCGATAGTATTGATGAAAAACACCTCGCTCCATCCAAAAAGTTGCAGTACGTAGGTAAGTGAGAATTTATAGACCATTAGCAATATGGCAACCACTATGATGTTCGCTAAAAGGAAGTTTTTTATGGTGGTAGTCTTGTAGGTCTTAAAATAGTAGAGCAGACCAATGGAAGGTATTGCCAAAAAGCCCATAAACTGAATTCCAAAAGTAAGTCCCACAACAAAAGAGATCAAAACGATCCATTTATTGCCTCTGGGGTTATGTAGGTCATCTACCCACTTTAGGCCAAGCCAAAGCAATAAGGCCATGATTAGACTAGCCATGGCATATACTTCTGTCTCTGCGGCATTGAACCAAAAACTATCGGAAAAGGTAAAGGCCAAGGAGCCTACCAAACCACTTCCCAAAATGGCTGTGGCCATATTATTGGTGATTTCTTCCTTTTTGGCGACTAGCTTCTTAGTGAGGTTGGTTATGGTCCAGAACATTAAAAGTATGGTGAATGCACTGGAAACGGCCGACACCAAATTCACCATCTTGGCTACCTGTTCTGGTCCGAAGGCGAACATGGCAAAAAATGCCCCAATGATTTGAAAAAGCGGGGCTCCCGGGGGATGCCCTACCTGTAGTTTTGCTGAAGTGGATATGTATTCCCCTGCATCCCAATAGCTGCTAGTGGGTTCTACTGTGATTGTGTAAACAGTGAGGGCTATAAAAAAAACAAACCATCCAGTGATGGTGTCCCATTTTTTAAAGTTATTTGAAAACATTCGGCTTGTTGTTTGAGCGAAGGGCGAATTTACTAATTTTAAAAGATATAAGGGTATTATTTTTGTAAACCTTTAACATGTTGGGAGTGGGTATTGTAATGGCTTGTATAGCAGATTCGTAGGTCTAGGATAGCGTTGTAAAGTGGGTGTTTTGAGTAGGTTTTTTATGGGGTTTAGTTGTTGTAAAGGCCTGTGGTTAAAAATTATTTTCAATATTTTTTTGAATATGACGTGAAAATATTTGTGCATATGAAACTTTGTTTTAAATTTGCACGCTCAATTAAGGTAGTGGCCTATGGTGTAATTGGCAACACAGCTGGTTTTGGTCCAGTCGTTCTAGGTTCGAGTCCTAGTAGGCCAACAAGTAAACCCCCTGATTTCATTAGAAGTCAGGGGGTTTTTCTTTTTCCACGTACAAAAGGGGTACAGTAAATTTGGTTTTGTATAGTCACTCCGCAGAATTATCGCCTAAAACGATTTAAATTCCATTTTCTTAATAATATCAGTAGAATATTTCATTATTTCTCATTCAACACTGTTTTGATATTCATTCTAATTATTGCACTTTTGTTTTTAAATACAATTTAAAAACAGCGAGTCGCTAATCATCTAATTAAATGTTGACAAATGGGTTATAAATTACAAATCCCGAAAGGATATTATCCGCAATTAAATATACAAGAGACAGAACAAGCAATTAAATTGATTAAAGACTTTTTTGAGCTTAGTTTGTCTTCTGAATTAAGATTAAGAAGAATCACTGCCCCATTATTTGTAAAAAAAGGATCGGGAATTAATGATGATCTAAGTGGTTTAGAGCGACCTGTTACCTTTCCAATAAAGTCGATGAATGATGCTGAAGCTGAAATTGTTCATTCGCTTGCGAAATGGAAAAGACTTGCTTTGGCGGAATTAAAAATCGAGTCGGGTTATGGTGTGTATACCGACATGAATGCATTGCGTCCTGATGAAGTTTTTTCGAATATCCACTCTATATATGTAGATCAGTGGGATTGGGAAAGAGTAGTCTCTAAGGAAGATAGAACTATTGATTTTCTCAAATATATTGTGACGAAAATTTATAGTGTTTTTAGAAGGGTTGAATATGTTGTATACGAGCGTTATCCTCAAATGAAGCCTGTTCTTCCAGAAGAAATAACGTTCATTCATTCGCAAGAATTAGCGGAACAGTATCCTGACCTTTCACCAAATGAAAGAGAAACAGAAGCCGTTAAAAAGCATGGTGCAATATTTATAATTGGAATTGGAGCACAACTTCCAGAAGGAAAAAAGCATGATGGAAGAGCCCCTGATTATGATGACTGGAGTACCGAAACCGGAAATGGTCAACAAGGTTTGAATGGTGATATACTTCTTTGGAATCCTGTTCTTGAAAAAGCATTGGAGATTTCCTCAATGGGAATTCGTGTTGATAAAGAAGCTTTAAATAAGCAATTGGCACTTGAAGGGGCAGAAGATAGAAAAGAATTAATGTGGCATAAAATGCTTCTTAATGATGAACTTCCATTGTCCATTGGAGGTGGAATAGGTCAATCTCGATTATGTATGTTTTTCTTGAAAAAAGCACATATTGGAGAGATTCAGACAAGTATCTGGCCTGATGAAATGATTGAAGAATGTAAGCGAGGAAATATTCCAATTTTATTCTAGAGTTTCCACGCTATTAAATACCTGCTAATGGCTGTCGATTATACCTGGCAGCCATTTTTCATTTAACACAGTATCTAAAATTAGGGTATATAGTGATGCATAGTGGCTGCACTATAAAAATGGATCATGACCAATTGTTGTGTTTCTGCGAAAGTTATTGTTAACCTTTAAAGAAGCCTGAGTTTTAAGCGAATCACACTGGCTGGAAGAAAAACAAAAAATAGCAAGCCATAACTTGTTTTGGTTTCCATTCTTATACAGGATTGCATATTCAAGTGTAGTAAGTGAATCCGGCACTAAGTCGGGAGACTTAGCGCAGCGAGATTTTGAACTAGTTTAATTTTTTTGTTGTTATAGTTTATATCGTTTTAGTTTTCGATGTTATTTAATGTCGCTGGTATTTTTATAGGTACCCGATTTTTGGCGTAGTGCCAACGGAAGTCTATGCAGAAACTCTACTTTTCATGTGCTTGCAGCCGTTTACTATACCTAATAATCTCACTTTCACTAAAAGCTTCTTGCGTTGTGTCTGAAGTGCATCTAGGCACAATAAAGCTAGCTTGATTTTGAAATTATATTAATTAATTAAATGGATGGTTGAAGGATCCAATCTGATACCTAAGTTGTTTTCAGTTTTGTAAATATTAATGTTTTTGGATTTTTCCAACAATGGTATCTAGAGCACTTTTTATTTTGTCAATTGCCCCTGTTACAGCAAGATCAATAGTATTTGCCTGATTTGTGACTGCAATGGGCTGTCTGCCTTCGAGCCTGGCTTCTAATAGACATGAAATATCATTAAATCCATCCTTTTTTCCATTTTCATCTTTCAAGTGAACCTCTATTCTGGAAATATGGGATTCGAATCGTTGTAACTCTTTGGAAATTTGAGCGGTAAAAAAATCGCTACTTCTTTTTTCTCCAGTAATGGTTTTGTCAGTATTTATTTGAATTGTCATGTTTTACAGTTTTTAATGTTTTTAAGTATAAATTTCTAGAAGGCTACTTAAGAAATCGAAATAGCCTTCTAGTTCTTTGATGTTCACTCCTTATTCTATTTTAGAGCGGAAATTTTTTAGTTATTTCGGTCATCACCTGGTCTCGGGGACTTAAACACGTCCATTCCCTCTTTCCTATATTCCACTACTTGTTCCTTAATAAATTCACGGAACTCCCTGTTGCTTTGATCACCCTGTTTGGAGAATTCAGCTACTGTTTTAGTTATTCCTTTTGACTTTGTATTCAAATATGTTGTACTCATATGTAATTGTTATATATTTTTAAAACTCTCTTTCTTTCTACTTTTCTGTGATTTTTAATCTTCTTTAAGGTTGACTCCTTATTATTAAACTGTTTGGTCTAATACTAGTACAGGTCGGGTTTGTTGGAAGAGTGTATTCCTTTGTTTTTTGAGTTTCTTTCTGTCTTTAATCATTCTCATGTTAACTGTTTTAAATATGAATTAGCAGTATACAGGTTTAATGCTTAAACTTTATTAATACTGTCTTAAATTCAAGAGATTGTCTTAACAATTTGCATTACCAAGAAAAGAGATTTGCTTCCCCCGGGGATTTATATGCGGCGTTTCTTTCTGCGCAAGAGGATTGTATTGGACAGCTTTTAAGGCAGTTAGAGGATTTGTGGTTAAGAGAAAACACCATTGTAATCTTTCAATCTGATAATGGTCATTCAACCGAAGAACGCGCTCATTTTGGAGGAGGTAGTTCAGGTCTAAATAGAGGTGTGAAGTAATGCTGAGAATAAAGTAAATAAAATTAATTTCTTTCTTGTTTTCATTATTTTTAGTTTATAACGTTTGCCAACGTCTAAGCTTTAATTTCGGCACGAAAAATCTAAAAGGATTTGCAGACTGGGAATCTAGCTGAGCAAATGCAGGAAAATTATTTATTTATTTTAAATAATCATTGCGTTTTAGCACTTGTTCGTTACTGCAAATGAGTTGATAAATTTTATTTATTCAACAAATCTCAAAAAAAATATGTAGCGCTTTAATATTAATCGTAATATTGCAATAGACTAATATAAAAAAGAATGGGATCAACTAAAACCGAAAAATTTACCGAGCAACAAAATGAAATTGCTCTTTTTGCAAAAGTTTTGGGGCACCCAGCAAGAGTTTCTATTTTGCAACACTTGTTTAAGATAGACGCATGTGTCTGTGGAGATTTGGTCAACGAAATTGGTTTGGCTCAGCCTACGATTTCGCAACATTTAAAAGAACTTAAGAATTTAGGTTTAATACAAGGAAATGTTGAGGGAACAAGTGTCTGCTATTGCATTCATAAAGAAAATTGGACTGCCATGAAATCGGTTTTGTCCCAATTTCTTAATCAAGACCTCACGGAAAAGCAAGATTGCTGTTAATTAACTGAATTTATTAATCGCCTATTCGCAATAAAGAATTGCAATTTTAAAACCATCAGGTGTAATGCGTTATAACTCAATGGGAGGATAAATAACGAGCTACCTCTGAGTATTTAAAAAACAAAAAACAAAAGCACATGAAATTATCAGAAGTAAAATCAGTTTTGGGAGCACTGGAAACTATAGGTTTTCAATTGCCAAATGGAGAATTAGTGCCTAATCACTTTCACGTTACAGAAGTTGGTAAAATCACAAAGCATTTTATTGATTGTGGCGGAACTGTAAGGAACGAAGAGGTTGTAAATTTTCAACTATGGAATGCAAACGACTATGACCATAGGTTGCATCCTGAAAAGCTATTGAGCATTATTAAACTTTCGGAAAAAGTTTTAAAAATTGCAGATCTGGAAATAGAAGTGGAATATCAAGGGGATACCATTGGGAAATTTGGTTTAGATTTTGACGGGACCAACTTTTTATTGACCACAAAACAAACCGACTGTCTGGCAAAGGACAATTGTGGAATACCAGCAGAAAAAACAAAAGTAAAATTATCAGAGGTAACTATCGGGGCTTCTTGTTCGCCAGATAGTGGATGTTGCTGATAAATTATTTTAATCAAGAAGCTAATGATAGCACCACCATCAAATTTATTTTCTGAAATAGAAAAATTAATTAAAGAATTAAAGACGCAATCTATTTCAGAGGAGCGTAAAGCTGTTTTACAGCCATTAACTGATTTTATTCAATTTAAAGTAATTGGAAATCAGGAAATTAGAATCAATTTCATATGTACACACAATTCAAGAAGAAGTCATTTATCTCAAATTTGGGCGCAAACTTTAGCCTTTCATTTTAAGGTCAAAAACCTGTTCTGCTATTCGGGGGGCACTGAAGCAACGGCTTTGTTTCCCATGGTGGCAGAAACTCTGAAAAATTCAGGTTTTAAGGTCAAAACCCTTTCAGAAGGCAACAATCCAATTTACAGTATTAAATATGCGGATAATGAGCCTCCTATTGTTGGGTTTTCTAAGAAACTGGATGATGATTTTAATCCAAAATCCAAATTTGCTGCAATTATGACCTGCACACAAGCTGATGGCGGTTGTCCGAATATTGCAGGAGCTGAAAAACGAATCCCCATAACTTATGAAGACCCAAAAGCATTTGACAATACTCCCCAGCAGGCTGAAAAATACAATGAAAGAAGTTTGCAAATTGCAACCGAATTATTTTACGTTTTCTCTCAAATAAAAGCATGACAAATGGCGAATAAAAAATTAGGCTTTCTAGATAGAAATCTAACTTTATGGATATTTGTAGCAATGGCGATTGGAGTCGGACTTGGGTATTTTGTTCCAACCTTTCCCACGATTATTAATTCCTTCAGTAACGGATCCACGAATATTCCAATTGCAATCGGTTTAATATTGATGATGTATCCGCCCTTGGCAAAAGTGAATTACGCGTTGTTGCCAAAGGTTTTTCGCAACACAAAAATCCTATCTATTTCACTTTTACTGAATTGGATAATTGGTCCTCTTTTAATGTTTGTTTTAGCCATTACTTTTTTGCGAGACTACCCTGAATATATGGTCGGACTAATTTTGATTGGTCTGGCGCGTTGTATTGCAATGGTGTTGGTGTGGAACGACCTTGCAGAGGGAAGCAGCGAATATGGAGCAGGTTTGGTTGCATTAAATAGTATTTTTCAAGTCTTTGCATACAGTTTCTATGCGTGGATCTTTATTACTGTTCTTCCTCCTTATTTTGGATTTGAAGGAGCTATTGTGGCGATTTCAATTGGAACTATTGCAGAAAGTGTAGCGATTTATTTAGGGATCCCTTTTGTAATGGGGATTTTAAGTAGGTTAATTTTAGTGAAATTAAAAGGGGAGAAATGGTACACTGAGAAATTTATTCCTACAATTTCACCAATGACCTTAATAGCACTGTTATTTACCATTGTAGTGATGTTCTCTTTAAAAGGAGAGTTAATCGTCGAAATCCCAATGGATGTGCTAATTATTGCAGTTCCATTACTTATCTATTTCACCTTAATGTTTATAATTGGCTTTTTCTTTACCAAAGCGATGGGTGCTGAATACGACAAGACAGCAGCAGTGGCGTTTACAGCAGCAGGGAATAATTTTGAATTGGCGATTGCAGTTGCAATTTCAGTTTTTGGACTGAATTCGGGACAGGCGTTTGCCGGTGTAATTGGTCCTTTGGTTGAAGTTCCTGCGTTGATTTTATTAGTTCGAGTTTCGTTTTGGTTGCGGAAAAAATACTTCGGAACGCCAATTCAAAAACTTAAACAGCCGCTAGAAAAGCTGGACGAGATTGGATAATTATTCACCAATATATTTGGACTGGGATAGATCCCTAATTATTAAGTGCGGGTAGCTAAATTTTTAATATGGAACTGGGCCAGCAGCCACACCTTATCTTAATAAATTGATCAAGATTACCTATTTTTGGCCGAAATTTGTCCACTGAAGTGGCGCTTTTTCATGTGTTGTTACTAAACCCCAATCTCAAAAAATAATATAGATGATTATAGATGTCCATACTCATATCAATAATTACCATGAAGACAGGGTGATTTCCCTAGACACCAGTCTTAATCTATTGACGGACACCATGTTAGATAATAAAATAGATTATTCCTTGGTATTATCATCTTATAAGGTGAACGAACACCGGCCCAGTACTAGGCAGGTGGTGGAAGCTATAAAAGGACGTAAAAATTTGGGGGTTGTTTCTGGGATTAGTTATCTACATTTCAATCACTGGGATATTCGAGAAATAGGAGAGTATCTGGAGCAAGGACATATAAAGGGCTTAAAATTTTATCCCGGTTATGAACCTTTCTACCCTAATGATACCCGACTTAAAGTGATGTACGAAATGGCCATTGAATACGATGTGCCTGTAATGTTCCATTCTGGTGATACCTATGCTCCTACAGGGAAGGTAAAGTATTCCCATCCCCTTCATTTAGATGATTTGGCAGTAGATTATCCAGAACTTAAGATTGTGATCTGCCATATTGGTAATCCCTGGATAAAGGATTGTATGGAAGTCGTGTACAAGAACAATAATGTATACGCTGATATTTCGGGGCTTGTACTGGGTGATTTTACGGATAAGTTTGAGCGCTATATGAAAAAGGAGATCGAAGAGATGATTACCTATGCAGGTGATCCCAAGTATCTTTTGTATGGAACGGATTGGCCATTATGCAATATGAATTCCTATTTAAAGTTTATGGATCAATTGGAGCTGGCAGACGATAAAAAGGAGCTTATTTTTTGGAAAAATGCTGCCGAACTCTTTAAGATAGATGTGGATAAACTCTAGTGCATTTGAGGATCCACTTTAGAATGCTAGTTATAGGACAGGATGAACGGAAGGTAGAGCAATCTGAAGCGTTTAATAGGTCAATAGCCAGGCGATTCCTGTGTAAAGATAAGTACTCCAAAAGTGAGGGGGAGTTTGTAGGGACCAGATTGTGGTTTTCACTGTGTTGGTAATTTAAATTTTCTAGGTTCTTGTAATCGACTAAGTCCCATGAATTAGGTGATTGGACGTATTTGGGAAACAAAAAATTTATGAACGTATAAATGTAAGGGCATAGCTGTAAATAACTGTTAATTTTTCGGGTATCTTTTTTAGAATAAATAACTTAGGGTGTTGCGAAGTCTAAAAATTTTGTATATTTGCACCACTGAAAGAATATTTCGTATTCATGAGGGGACAATTTGTCCCCTCTTTTATTACTGATATTTCGGTGAAACGGTTTTATTGACCGTTTGTAATGAGTTTTTAAGCGATCTCCAATTATTGCGGTTATTCGTAAAATGTCTATCCCGAATTTGGAGAGCTGTTGCTAAGTAAGAAGATATGTTGAAGGAAAAAGTAACTACACTTTTAGAGGCGGCCTTAGAGGAAAATGAATCGCTTTTTTTGTTGGATTTTTCAATAGGTGCAGATAATAAAATTAAGATTACCTTGGATGGTGATCATGGAGTAACTCTACAAGACTGTATGAATGTCAGTAGGGCTATTGAGCACAATCTAGATCGTGAAGAAGAGGATTTTGCCTTGGAAGTGGCTTCGGCCGGTGCAGCTTCGCCGATAAAATTACCTCGACAGTTTAGAAAGAATATTGGTAGAAAGATAGAGGTGAAAACCCTTGATAGTGAGCTGGAAGGCACATTGACAGAGGCCACTGAAGAAAGTATTACCTTGGAGTGGAAAGATAGGGAACCCAAACCCGTAGGAAAAGGGAAAATTACTGTTCAGAAAAAGCAACTAATCGCAATTTCTGATATAAAAGAAGCTAAAGTTATATTAAAATTTTAATTGTAGTTCGAAAATGGAAAATATTGCACTAATCGAATCTTTCTCAGAATTTAAGGATGATAAATTCATAGATAGGGTAACGCTAATGGCGATTTTGGAGGATGTGTTTAGGAACGCGTTAAAGAAAAAGTTTGGTTCTGATGATAATTTTGATATTATTATCAATCCAGATAAGGGGGATTTAGAGATATGGAGGAATAGGATCGTTGTTGTAGATGATGAAGTTGAAGATCCTAATGAAGAAATATCCCTTTCTGAAGCCCGAAAAATAGAGCCCGATTTTGAGGTAGGTGAAGACGTTTCTGAGGAAGTGAAATTAATAGATTTGGGAAGAAGGGCAATTTTGGCATTAAGGCAAAACCTTATTTCTAAGATCCATGAGCATGATAATACAACGATCTACAAGCAATTTAAGGAGCTTGAAGGTGAGATTTACACCGCTGAGGTGCATCATATTAGACATAAGGCCATTATTCTTTTGGATGATGAGGGAAATGAGATTATCTTGCCGAAAGACAAGCAGATCCCATCAGATTTCTTTAGGAAGGGTGATAACGTAAGGGGTATAATAGAAAGCGTGGAGCTTAAAGGTAACAAGCCAACTATTATTATGTCCAGAAGTTCTCCAAAGTTTTTGGAGCAATTGTTTTTTCAAGAGATCCCCGAAGTATTCGACGGTTTGATTACGATTAAAAAGGCAGTAAGGATTCCAGGTGAAAAGGCAAAAGTAGCCGTAGATTCTTATGATGATCGTATTGATCCGGTAGGAGCTTGTGTGGGAATGAAAGGGTCTAGGATCCATGGCATTGTACGTGAGCTTGGGAATGAAAACATTGATGTTATCAACTGGACCAGCAACCCGCAACTTTTAGTGACCAGGGCATTGAGTCCGGCTAGAGTTTCCTCGGTAAAATTGAACGATGAAAAAATGACGGCCCAAGTGTTTCTTAGGCCGGAAGAAGTTTCAAAAGCTATTGGAAGAGGAGGTCATAACATTAGGTTGGCAGGGCAATTGACGGGATATGAGATTGATGTATTCCGTGAGGGAGTAGAAGAAGATGTGGAGCTTACTGAATTTTCCGACGAAATAGAAGCTTGGATTATAGCCGAGTTTAAGAAAATCGGAATGGATACAGCAAGAAGCGTATTGGAACAAGATGTGGCTGATTTGGTTAAAAGAACCGATTTAGAAGAGGAGACAATTTTGGAAGTTGTTCGTATTCTAAAAGAAGAATTAGAAGATTAAACTATATATTAGCAATAAATTACAAGAATAGGAATCAATTATTTATGGCGGATAATGCAACGATAAGGCTTAATAAAGTCCTAAGAGAACTTAATATTTCATTGGATCGAGCGGTAGACTATCTCGGGTCCAAGGGGCATGATATTGATGCTAGGCCTACTACCAAAATATCGAACGATGTGTATCAAGTTCTATTGGATGAGTTCCAGACGGACATGAGCAAGAAAGTTGCGTCCAAAGAAGTTGGTGAGGAGAAGCGGAAAGAAAAGGAGGCCTTGCGACTACAGTTGGAGCAAGAGCAGGAAGAGAAAAGACTAGCTAGGGAGAAAAGGACGGAGAGAGAGACTGTCATCAAGGCGAAAGTAGAACTTCCCGGACCAAAGACTATAGGAAAGATCGACTTGGATGCAGGAAGAAAGACGGCAGCCCCAATACCGAAGAAAACGGAAGAGGTGACCCCAGAAAAACCGGTGGAAAAGGCAACTGAAAAAGTTGTTGAGAAAGAAATTGAGAAAGCTCCAGAAGTGGTCGCTGAAAAGCCTGTGGATAAAATAGTGGAAAAAGCTATTGTGGCCCCAAAGGTTGAATCTCCTAAGGAGGTTGAAGCTCCGAAAGAAGTTGAGGCTCCGAAAAAAGCTGTAGCTTCCAAAGAGGTTAAGGCTTCTGAAGAGGTGATTAAACCAGAGGCTAAACCTGCAGAGAAGGAAGTTCCTACGGTAAAAGTGGAGCAACCCAAAGTGGCGGAAGTACCTAAAAAAGAAGAAGAGAAGGCTGTGGAGACTGAATCGGCACCTGAAAATGAGGTGATCCAAACTAAATATCAAAAGCTTACGGGCCCCAAGATAATGGGGGATAAAATTGACCTCAGTCAATTCCAAAAGCCCAAGAAGAAGAAAGAAGTGGCTAAGGCTGCAGATGCCGCGGACAAGAAAAAAAGAAGAAAGAGAATAATCGCGAAACCTGGGACAGAGACAAATCGTCCGCCTGCTGCTAGACCACCTAGAGGTCCGGTGGTTAGAAGAGCCCCGGGACAGCGATTTGCATCCACCGCCAAGGTAGAACCTACCGAGGAGGATGTGCAAAAACAAGTGCGCGAAACCTTGGAAAAATTACAAGGTAAATCCAAAAAAGGAAAAGGCGCCAAGTATAGAAGAGATAAACGAGATCAGCACCGTCAGCAAACGGAGAAGGATATTGAGCAGCAAGAATTGGAAAGCAAAACACTAAAGGTTACAGAGTTTGTGACTGCTAGTGAGATGGCTACAATGATGGATGTTCCTACTACAAAAATTATTTCGGCATGTATGTCCTTGGGAATCATGGTTACCATGAACCAACGATTGGATGCGGAAACCTTATCTATTGTTGCCGATGAGTTTGGATTTGAAGTAGAATTTGTAACTGCTGATCTAGAGGATAGTATAGTGGAAGTGGCCGATGCACCAGAAGATTTGGTGTCAAGAGCACCAATTGTTACGGTAATGGGGCACGTGGATCACGGGAAAACATCCTTATTAGATTACATAAGAAAAGAGAATGTTATTGGCGGTGAAAGTGGAGGTATTACCCAACACATCGGCGCATACGGGGTTACCTTGGAAAATGGTCAAAGAATGGCGTTTTTGGATACACCTGGTCACGAAGCCTTTACGGCGATGCGTGCACGTGGTGCCCAAGTAACGGATATCGCAATTATTGTGGTTGCAGCTGATGATGATATAATGCCGCAAACCAAAGAGGCTATTAGCCACGCCCAAGCGGCAGGGGTTCCTATAGTGTTTGCAATAAATAAAGTAGATAAACCAACCGCTAATCCTGAGAAGATCAAAGATGGCCTTGCTCAGATGAATTTGTTGGTGGAAGATTGGGGGGGTAAGATTCAGTCCCAAGATATTTCTGCCAAGACAGGTCTTGGAATAAAGGAGTTGTTGGAAAAGGTGTTGTTGGAAGCAGAGCTTTTAGAGCTTACTGCCAACCCAAATAAAATGGCCTCTGGTACAGTAGTTGAAGCCTTCCTAGATAAGGGTAGGGGATATGTGTCTACTGTTTTGGTTCAGGCTGGTACCTTGAAAATAGGGGATTATGTACTTGCCGGTACCTGTAGTGGTAAAATTAAGGCCATGCAGGATGAACGTGGTAATTTATTGAAAGAAGTAGGTCCGTCAAGGCCGATCTCTATCCTAGGATTGGATGGAGCTCCACAAGCTGGTGATAAGTTTAATGTTCTTGAAGATGAGCGGGAGGCGAGATTAATTGCTACCAAACGTTCTCAGTTATTAAGAGAGCAGTCAGTTAGGACTCAGCGCCATATTACTTTGGATGAGATTGGAAGACGAATTGCACTAGGTGAATTTAAAGAATTGAACATTATCCTTAAAGGGGATGTGGATGGTTCAGTTGAAGCACTTACGGATTCGTTCCAGAAACTTTCTACTGCTGAAATTCAAGTAAATATCATTTATAAAGCAGTTGGTCCTATCACAGAATCAGATGTTCTATTGGCTTCTGCCTCGGACGCTGTAATTATAGGGTTTAACGTTAGGCCAATGGGTAACGCCAGAATGTTGGCTGATAAGGAAGAAATCGATATTAGGATGTATTCCATCATTTATGATGCAATTAACGACCTGAAAGATGCGATGGAAGGAATGCTTTCTCCAGAAATGAAGGAAGAGATTTCGGGTACTGCGGAAATAAGGGAAACCTTTAAGATTTCTAAAATTGGTACAATTGCAGGTTGTATGGTAACCAGTGGTAAGATCTTTAGGAATTCCAATATTAGATTGATAAGAGATGGGGTGGTTATCCATACAGGGTTACTGTCTTCTCTTAAGAGGTTTAAGGATGACGTTAAGGAAGTAGCCAAAGGATACGATTGTGGTCTGCAGGTTAAAAATTACAATGATATCCAGGAATTGGATATTGTAGAAGCATTCCAAGAAGTAGCTGTGAAGAAGAAACTGAAATAGTCAGGAGTATTTTGAACAATAATAAATATAAAAGAAAAAACGACCTATTTGGTCGTTTTTTCTGGTTTTAGGAGCATTGCACTAGGGTATTTTTGACGTACTTCTATTAGTTTTCTTTCCCCTAGTAATAGTGTCTTAAATTTTCCGATCCTTACCCGGTAGCTTGGTGATTCAAAATCGATCCGGGTTGGCCAATCTGGAAAATCCTGATCTACCTCTGCTTTTAATTTTTGAGCCTCCTGAAAGGAGCCAAAACCTACTTGAATTCGATAGTAGTCATTGTTTTCGTTAACGGTTTTATAGATGTCCAGCAATTTGCTGATTTTACTATCTTGTTGTACATTGATATTACCCTGTTGGGCAGTGCAAAAAATAGTGGAACAGGCCAAAAGGATAAAAAAAGAGGTAGTTTTCATAAATCTCAATATTAGATAATTATTGTTTTGCAAAGTTAATTTATTAAGAATCAATCAAAAGATTTTATTATTATTTAGAATTGGTATAAATTAGTAATTATGCTTGCGTTAACATTTCCCAAATAAAGTGTATTGTGTATTTTTGCTCATCAAATTAAGCAAGGGTTAGAAATTCCCAATTGTATAGGAATAAATACCGTGCCAAACTTTCGATAGAAATATTTTTTAATATGAAAAAGGTTCCATACCGCAATCTAATTTCTAAGGTTTTAGGTGTCAGTCTGGTAGTTGTACTACTGCTTTCAAATTCACTTTTTGCGCAAGAAACTGCGGCGGCTTCATCGGGCGATGCTGATGCTGCAAAGGGCAAGCAACTGTTTAATCAGAATTGTGCTGCATGTCACTCTTTGACTAGGAATATGACCGGTCCGCCATTGGCAGGGGTTGGTGAGAAATATGAAAGAGAGTGGTTGTATCAGTGGATAAAGAATAGCTCCGCTTTGATTAAATCTGGCGATGCTGACGCTGTGAAGATATACAATGAGTATAATCAGGCGATGATGACGCCGTTTCCAACACTTTCCAATGCGGATATTGATAATATATTAGCGTATACCGACGCTCCTGCTGCTGTGCCGGCTGCGGGTGCAGCTGCTGCAGATGGTAATGAATCAGGTGCTGGATCGGGTTCTGGGATCTCCAATGAGGTTATTCTAGGTGGTTTGATCGCTATTTTTGGACTGTTGGTGATGATGTTGGTGTTGGTGAACAAGACTTTGAGAAAAATTGCTGAGGCCAATGGTGTCTCGATGGTAAAGGAAAAGTCGGAAAAAAGATTGCCGCTCTGGAAGGCGTTCGCTAAAAATCAGTTTTTGGTATTGGTGTTTACTGTCTTTCTTTTATTGAGTGCTGCATATTTTGCATATGGATGGATGATGCAGGTGGGTATCGATCAAGGATATGCGCCAATTCAGCCTATTCACTACTCGCATAAAATACATGCAGGGGATAACGAAATTGAGTGTAAGTTCTGTCATTCTTCAGCTAGGGTTTCTAAAACTGCTGGAATTCCTTCCTTGGATTTGTGTATGAATTGTCATAAATCTATTTATGAATACACGGGTGGTCCTGATGGGCCTAGTCAGGAGGATCTTGCCAATGGGTATACCAATGAGTTTTATACAGGTGAAATTAAAAAATTATATGAAGCAGTAGGTTGGGATGAGGAGAATCAACGTTACACTGGTGAGACAAAGCCGGTAGAATGGGTGAGGGTTCACAATCTTCCGGATTTCGCTTACTTTAATCACTCTCAGCACGTTTCTGTAGCAGGTGTAGAATGTCAGACTTGTCATGGTCCTGTTCAGGAAATGGAAATTATGGAGCAGCATGCTCCGCTTACCATGGGCTGGTGTATTGATTGCCACAGACAGACCGATATAAAAGTAGAAGGTAATGAGTATTATGAAAAAATCCATGCCGAACTTTCTCAGAAATACGGAGTGGAAAAGCTAACAGCTGCTCAAATGGGCGGATTGGAATGTGGTAAGTGTCACTATTAAGAAAACTATTTACAAGATAATTTCAGATATATCAATATGTCATCAAATAAGAAATATTGGAAAAGTGAGGCGGAGTTAAATCCGAACGATTCCATTGTTGAGACGCTAAGGCAAAATGAGTTTACCGAAGATATTCCGGTAGATGAGTTTTTGGGAGATAAGGAAGCTTTGGCTTCTACCTCTACCAATAGGAGGGATTTTCTAAAATATGTGGGATTTAGTACTGCAGCTGCGTCTATTGCCGCATGTGAAGGTCCGGTAATGAAATCCATTCCCTATGTAGTGAAGCCGGATAATATTATTCCCGGTGTGGCTAACTTCTATGCTACCACTATTGCTGATGGGTTCGACTTTGCAAGTGTTTTAGTTAAAACACGTGAAGGGCGTCCTATTAAAATTGAAAATAATGTGGAAGCAAAGGTGGGCGGTTCTGCCAATGCCCGTGTTAATGCTTCGGTATTGAGTTTATATGACAGTACTCGTTTGCAGGGGCCTTCCTTTAATGGAGAGCCTGTGGCTTGGAGTGATGTTGATGCCGCGGTAAAAGCCAAATTAAATTCCTTAAAGAATTCTACTAAAAAAATCGCACTTTTAACGCAAACTTATGCAAGTCCATCTACTTCTAGATTGATTGAAGAGTTTAAAACGGTTTATGGAAATGTGGATCATGTGACCTATGATGCTATTTCTGAAGATGCAGCCTTATCTGCTTTTGAGGCCAAGTACGGCGAAAGAGCATTGGCGGATTATGATTTTGAAAAGGCAGACCTTATTGTTTCTTTCGCAGCTGATTTCCTTGGGGATTGGCAAGGTGGTGGCTATGATAGTGGTTATTCTAGAGGTCGTGTGCCTAAAAAAGGTAAGATGTCTAGGCATATACAGTTCGAGGCTAATTTGTCCTTAACTGGTGCAAACGCTGATAAGAGGGTGCCGTTAACCCCTTCGCAACAGAAAGTGGCTTTGGCTTATTTCTATGCTAAGTTGAATGGTACTTCCGCTTCTGCTGGTAGTTTGTCTGATAATGCAAAAACGGCCTTGGATGCCGCAGCAGCACAAGTCTTGAAAAATAAATCAAACTCGGTGGTTGTGTCGGGTATAGATGATGTGAATGCACAGGCTGTAGTGCTTGCGATAAATGAGCTGTTGGGAAGTAAGGTGTTTGACGCTTCTGCTCCTAAATATGTGAGACAGGGGAGTAATGCTGCTGTAAATGCGCTTATGGCGGATATGAAGTCCGGTAAAGTAGGAGCATTATTTATGGATGGTGTCAATCCAGTGTACGCCTTACCGAATGCGGCCGATTTTGTGGAGTCAGTACAAAATGTGGACCTAACATTGGCCTTCTCTATGAATGCTACTGATACTACGGAAGTGGTTCAGTATGTAGGAGCATCCAATCACTATTTGGAATCTTGGGGAGATGCACAGTTTAAAAAAGGATACTATAGTTTAATGCAGCCTACTATTAAGGAATTGTTCGATTCAAGACAGTTTCAAACGGCTTTGCTTAAATGGATGGATAAGGATGTTTCTTATTATGATTATATAAGGGAAACATGGGATACTAATATATTGGCAGATGCTGACTGGAACCAAACATTGCACGATGGTGTATTTGTTTCAGAAGGTGTATCTGTAGTTGAAGAGAGTGCGTCCGAAAACAGTAACGCTAGTAATGCAGCTTTAATTCCATTGGCTTCTGCGTTGTCCGGTCTATCCGGAGCAAATGCTGAGGGTATGGAGCTTACCTTGTATCCCAAAATTGGGATGGGTGATGGTCAGCAAGCTGGTAATCCATGGTTACAAGAGTTTCCGGATCCATTGACCAGAATTTCTTGGGATAACTATGTTACGGTTTCCAAGGTAGATGCAGCTGATTTGGGGTTGATTAATGATAATTCTGCTAATGGTGGTCTTAATGGCAGTTATGTTACGCTTACCGTAGATGGTGTTTCTGTTGAGAATGTTCCAGTAATTATACAGCCTGGGCAAGCTCCTGGTTCTATAGGGCTTTCCTTTGGTTATGGGAAAACAGTGGGTATGAAGAGTGAAATGCAGACTGGGGTTAATGCTTATGTTCTGTATAAAAACTTCTCCAAAACCCAAAATGTAAGCTTAGAGAGGACCTCTGGAATGCACGAATTTGCTAGTGTGCAGTTGCATGGGACTTTAATGGGTAGGGGGGATATTATAAAAGAGACTACTCTAGAAATATTTAATACTAAAGATGCCAAGGAGTGGAATCCAAAACCTGTAGTGTCCTTGGATCATCAGGAAGTTCCGGCAACAAGTGTTGATCTTTGGGATAGTTTTGATCGCTCAATTGGGCATCACTTTAACTTGTCTATTGATCTTAATGCCTGTACCGGGTGTGGGGCTTGTGTAATTGCTTGTCACGCTGAAAACAACGTGCCGGTGGTAGGGAAATCAGAAGTGAGAAAATCTAGGGATATGCATTGGTTGCGTATCGATAGGTATTATTCTTCTGAGGATACTTTTGCAGGAGATATTACTAAGAAGGATGAATTTGATGGTCTGTTCGGCGATAAGGGATCCTTGGGCGGTTTTGGCGAGATGGAGGATCCAGCTACAAACCCACAAGTGGTTTTTCAGCCGGTTATGTGCCAGCACTGTAACCATGCTCCATGTGAGACAGTTTGTCCTGTTGCGGCAACATCGCACGGACGTCAAGGGCAAAACCAAATGGCTTACAACAGATGTGTAGGTACTAGGTATTGTGCAAACAACTGTCCGTATAAAGTGAGAAGGTTTAACTGGTTCTTGTACAGTGATAATGATGAGTTTGATTATCATATGAACAACGATTTAGGTAAAATGGTCATCAACCCAGATGTTACCGTAAGGTCTAGAGGGGTGATGGAGAAATGCTCTATGTGTATCCAAAAGACGCAAAAGACTATTTTAGACGCCAAACGTGATGGTCGTGTTATTGAGGATGGAGAATTTCAGACTGCTTGTTCGGCTGCCTGTGGTAACGGAGCAATGGTCTTTGGAGATATAAATGATAAGGAGAGCAAGATTACGGAATTGAAGGAAAGTGAGCGTATGTATCACCTTCTTGAATACATTGGAACAAGACCAAATGTATTTTATCACACAAAAGTGAGAAATACAGAAGAAGCTTAATCAAAAAATAAAAAGGAACGTAACTATATATTAAATTATGGCGTCGCATTACGAAGCACCTATACGAAAACCCTTAGTACTTGGAGACAAAAGTTACCACGATGTAACTGTGGATATCGCAGCTCCGGTAGAAGGAAAGGCCAATAAGCATTGGTGGATTGTATTTTCCATTGCCTTGGCGGCATTTCTTTGGGGGGTTGGTTGTATAATCTACACGATATCTACTGGTATCGGAACCTGGGGATTAAATAAGACAATAGGCTGGGCCTGGGATATTACCAACTTTGTTTGGTGGGTAGGAATCGGGCATGCCGGTACCTTGATCTCTGCAGTACTATTGTTATTTAGACAAAAATGGAGAATGGCAATTAACCGTTCTGCGGAAGCGATGACCATTTTCTCTGTGATGCAGGCGGGTCTTTTTCCGATTATCCACATGGGTCGACCTTGGTTGGCGTATTGGGTGTTGCCTATCCCCAACCAATTTGGATCATTGTGGGTGAACTTTAACTCCCCATTACTATGGGACGTATTCGCAATATCTACCTACTTGTCCGTTTCCTTAGTGTTCTGGTGGACAGGTTTATTGCCAGATTTTGCGATGATCCGGGATCGTGCTGTAAAGCCGTTTCAAAAGAAAATATATAGCTTGTTAAGCTTTGGTTGGTCAGGCCGTGCAAAGGACTGGCAACGATTTGAGGAAGTGCACTTGGTATTGGCCGGATTGGCTACGCCGTTGGTACTTTCTGTACATACTATTGTATCGTTTGACTTTGCTACTTCGATAGTACCGGGATGGCATACCACTATCTTCCCTCCGTACTTTGTTGCTGGGGCTATCTTCTCAGGATTTGCAATGGTGAATACCTTGTTGATCATCATGAGAAAAGTAAGTAGCTTGGAAGATTATATTACCGTGCAGCATATAGAGTTGATGAACATCGTTATTATGTTGACGGGTTCTATCGTAGGTTGTGCTTATATAACAGAATTGTTTATGGCCTGGTATTCCGGGGTGGAGTATGAGCAGTATGCTTTCCTCAATAGGGCTACCGGACCTTACTGGTGGGCGTATTGGGCAATGATGACCTGTAACGTGTTCTCGCCGCAATTTATGTGGTTCAAAAAACTCAGAACTAGTATAATGTTCTCTTTCTTTATATCTATTGTGGTAAACATAGGGATGTGGTTCGAAAGATTTGTAATTATTGCAACCTCCTTGCACAGGGATTATATGCCTTCTGCATGGACAATGTTCTCTCCTACATTTGTGGACATAGGTACCTTTATAGGGACTATAGGATTCTTTTTTGTGTTATTCTTACTTTATGCTAGAACGTTCCCTGTTATTGCGCAGGCCGAGGTGAAGACCATTTTAAAATCTTCTGGAGATAAGTATAAAAAACTAAGGGATGCTGGGAAGCCATTGTATCAAATATCTTCTATTAGACCAGTTGTTTCGGAGAAAATGCCCATCACAGACGATGTAATAATGGGTGAGGTTGTGCCTGCAAAGGACGATAAAAATGGCATCTCTGAATTGTTGAATGTGGTAGGAACATTTGATCCTACAAAACAACAAGCGGACGATCTTAAAGAGATAAAAGGTATAGGGCCACAAATGGAAGCTAGCCTTAATCAAATTGGGATATTCACATTTGCGCAGGTAGCACGTATGACCGAAAGGGAATATGATTTATTGGATGCTATCACGGAATTGTTCCCAGGTAGGGCACTAAGAGACGATTGGGCAGGACAAGCAAGGATTTTAAACAATAAGAAATAGATTATGGCGTCTAAAGTTATACATGCGTTTTATGATGATGACGATGTGCTAATGCATGCTGTTAAAAAGGTGAGAGCGGCCAAGCATCATATAGAAGATATTTATTGTCCATTTCCCGTTCACGGGTTGGACAAGGCAATGGGATTGGCTCCTACAAGATTGGCTATTACATCATTTTTGTATGGCTGTGTAGGTCTGGTGATATCTATTGTGATGATGAATTACATCATGATTGAGGATTGGCCTCAGGATATTGGAGGGAAGCCCACTTTTAGCTTCATTCAGAACATGCCGGCTTTTATTCCAATTATGTTTGAGTTAACGGTGTTCTTTGCAGCCCACCTTATGGTAATCACTTTCTTCTTAAGAAGTAGATTGTGGCCATTTAAAGAAGCTGAGAATCCAGATGTAAGAACAACGGATGATCATTTCTTGATGGAAATTGAAATTCACGGCAACGAACAGGAGCTTAAGGATTTGTTGTTGGATACTGGAGCAGTCGAAATTAATATTACAGAAAAGTAGTCATAGAAATTATGAATAATTTTAGCAAAATAGGGATTGTACTTGGTTTGGTATTATTAGTTGCTTCATGTGCTAATAAGAGTAGTAGAAATTACCAGTTCATGCCCGATATGTACGAGTCCGTAGGATATGAAACCTACCAGAAAGTAGAATTTCTTCCCGATGGGCAAGCAGCTATGAAACCTGTGGAAAACAGCATACCTAGAGGTTGGATCCCCTATGGAATAGAAAATACCATGGAAGGCAAGGAGTTGTCCATGTTAAACCCAAGTCCATTAGATTCTCTGAAGCAAGAGGATAATTTAAAGGTGGGCAAGGAATTGTATACTATCTATTGCGCAGTTTGTCATGGTGATAAGGGTGATGGACAAGGGAATTTGGTGAAAAGGGAGAAGATCCTTGGAGTACCCAGTTATGCCGATGTGGCCAGGAATGTAACCGTTGGTTCTGCCTACCACACTATTTATTACGGCTTAAACTCAATGGGTTCCTATGCAGGGCAGTTGGATACTAAGGAGCGTTGGCAAGTGTCCGAATACGTAATGAAATTGAAAGAAGATTTAACAAAATAAGACCTAGATATTAGCAATATGTATACTTTTTCAAATAGATTAAAAATTGCTTCATTCATACTAATGGCTGTGGGTGTTTTGGGAATTGGTATCGGTTTTATAACTGCACCAAGTACAGTCGAGGAGGCAAAGGCAATGGTGGCCTCACATGATGATGGGCATGCAGATGCGTATGATGCAACAGAAGATATTACTGCTCATGATTCGTCTCACGATGAACATTTATTACACCAATTACAGAATAAGCCTTGGGCTGCTTTGTACGTGGCGGCCCTTTTCTTTATGATGATCGCACTCGGAACCCTAGCTTTTTATGCAGTACAGCGTGCCGCTCAGGCAGGATGGTCTCCTTTGTTATTTAGGGTGATGGAAGGTATTACGGCTTACTTAGTCCCAGGTGGAATTGCTGTATTCGTTATTTTAGTCCTTTCTGTAGCCCATATGAACCATCTGTTTGTGTGGATGGATGCCGATGTCGTTGCAAATGATAAGTTGTTGTTAAATAAGTCGGGCTACCTTAACGGACCGTTCTTTTTAATAAGAGCAGTGATATTTTTAGGTGGTTGGATTTTATATAGGGAGTATTCAAGGAAGTTATCCTTGGCACAGGATGAATCCAACGATGATAGTAATTTTAAATTGAACTTTAGAATTTCTGCAGGTTTCTTGGTATTCTATCTTATTTCGGAATCCATTATGTCTTGGGATTGGATCATGAGTGTGGATCCACACTGGTTCAGTACCCTTTTTGGATGGTATATTTTCGCTAGTATGTTTGTAACCGGGATAACCGTTATTGCATTAGTAACTATTTATTTGAAATCTAAAGGTTATTTAAAAGATGTGAATAACAGCCATATCCATGATTTAGCTAAATTTATGTTCGGGATGAGTATTTTTTGGGCCTACCTTTGGTTCTCCCAATTTATGCTGATATGGTATGCCAACATTCCTGAAGAAGTAACCTATTTCGTTACTAGGATTTCGGATTATAAAATACCGTTTTTTGGAATGCTGGTCCTTAACTTTGTTTTCCCATTATTGCTACTTATGAACAGCGATTTTAAAAGGGTTAATTGGTTCGTGGTTATGACGGGGATTGTTATTTTGATTGGGCATTATATGAATTTATTTGTGGCTATTATGCCAGCTACCGTTGGTGATCAATGGGGCATTGGTATTGCTGAAATTGGATCCGTATTGTTTTTTGCAGGGGCATTTATATTCTTTGTGTTCAGGGCACTGACAAAAGCACCCCTACAACCTAAGCGGAACCCGTTTATAGAGGAGAGTAAACATTTTCATTATTAGTATTTAATTTAAAGTATAATTTCAAATCATACGATGACTGCATTATTAACTATAGTTGTTTTAATATTAGTTGGAATTGCTATTTGGCAAATGACCAAGATATTCGAATTATCACAAATCGGATCTAGTAATTCACAAATTGCAAGCGATTCGGATAACAAGTACAATGGGTATTTGATGTTCGCATTCTTGATCTTCCTATACGGTATTACCATTTTTAGTTTTGTAAAATACACCAAGACACTTTTGCCAGAAGCGGCATCTGACCACGGTGGGGAATACGATGACTTAATGTTGGTTTCTATGATCATCATCTTTATAGTTCAGACCATCACCCAGTTTCTGTTACACTTCTTTGCTTATAAGTATAGAGGTAGGAAAGGTCAGAAAGCCTTATTCTATGCCGATAACGATCGGTTGGAGTTTATTTGGACCATTATTCCTGTAATTGTGTTGTCTGGACTTATTTTATGGGGTCTTTACGCTTGGACTAATATTATGGATATTAATGATGAGGACGATCCGTTGACGGTTGAGTTATACGCACAGCAATTTAGCTGGACAGCCAGATATGCAGGTAATGATAACGTACTCGGTGAGGCTAACGTTAGAATGATTGATATTGATAATGCCAATGTCCTTGGATTGGATAATTCGGATCCTAACGGTGTTGATGATATTATTGTAAAAGAGCTGCATTTACCTGTAGGTAGAAAAGTTAATTTTAAAATACGTTCACAAGATGTGCTTCACTCTGCATTTATGCCCCACTTTAGGGCGCAAATGAACGCTGTTCCTGGAATGATCACTCAATTCTCATTTACACCGACTATTACTACCGCAGAAATGAGGCAAAAGCCAGATGTAGTGGAAAAAGTTAAAGGGATCAATGAACTTCGCGCCGAAAAAGCGGCTAGAGGTGAGGATAACAGTGACCCATGGGAGTTTGACTATGTGTTGTTATGTAACAAAATTTGTGGGAAATCGCATTATAATATGCAGATGAAAATTATTGTGGAGACTGAAGAGGAATACAATACTTGGATCGCAAGTCAAAAAACCTTTGGGGCATTTATGTCTTCTGCACAATAATCGACTGTAATTAATAACATTAAAAAAATATAAAAATACAATTATGTCTGTAACAGCTAACGCACATGTAGAAGATCATTCAGATGATCACGGACACCATCACAAGGAAACCTTTGTGACCAAATATATTTTCAGTCAGGATCATAAGATGATTGCTAAGCAATATTTGATCACTGGTTTAATCATGGGGGCTTTAGGTATTGCCATGTCTATATTGTTTAGAATGCAGTTGGCCTGGCCAGGAGAATCCTTCATGGTATTTGAAGCAATATTAGGAAAATGGGCACCTGGCGGTGTTATGGATGCCGATGTATATTTGGCCTTGGTAACCATTCATGGTACCCTTATGGTTTTCTTCCTTCTAACAGCCGGACTTAGTGGTACTTTTAGTAACTTACTAATTCCATTGCAGATCGGTGCAAGGGATATGGCTTCAGGCTTCCTTAATATGTTGTCCTATTGGATATTCTTCGTGGCCTGTATAATTATGTTATCCTCCCTATTTTTGGAGGCCGGACCCGCTGCTGCTGGTTGGACAGTCTATCCGCCATTAAGTGCCTTGCCTATGGCTCAGCCAGGTTCAGGAATGGGAATGACACTTTGGTTAATCTCTATGGCCCTATTTATTGCGCAATCACTATTGGGATCATTGAATTATATTGTAACCGTAATCAACCTTAGGACAAAAGGGATGTCCATGACAAGGTTACCTTTGACTATCTGGGCGTTTTTTGTTACGGCTATCATAGGTGTAGTTTCTTTCCCTGTTCTTTTATCCGCAGCCTTATTGCTGATAATGGATAGGAGTTTTGGTACCTCTTTCTTTTTGTCGGATATCTTTATCCAAGGAGAAGTACTTCACTATCAAGGAGGGTCGCCTGTTTTGTATGAGCACTTATTCTGGTTCTTGGGCCATCCGGAAGTATATATTGTAATTCTACCTGCAATGGGTATCGTGTCAGAAGTTCTGGCGGTTAATGCACGTAAACCAATTTTTGGGTACCGCGCAATGATTGCATCAATTCTGGCAATTGCATTTTTGTCTACCATTGTTTGGGGACACCATATGTTTATTTCAGGAATGAACCCATTCTTAGGTTCGGTATTTACATTTACCACCTTATTGATTGCGATTCCTTCTGCGGTAAAAGCCTTTAACTGGATTACCACGCTGTGGAAAGGTAATCTCCAATTAAACCCTGCCATGTTGTTCTCTATCGGAATGGTATCTACCTTTATTTCAGGTGGTTTAACAGGAATTATTTTGGGAGATAGTACCTTGGATATTAATGTTCACGATACGTATTTTGTAATTGCTCACTTCCATTTGGTAATGGGGATCTCAGCACTATACGGAATGTTTGCGGGTATTTATCACTGGTTCCCAAAAATGTTTGGCAGAATGATGAACAAAAATATGGGTTATGTGCATTTTTGGATTACCGCGGTGTGTTCCTATGGTATATTTTTTCCGATGCACTTCGTAGGAATGGCTGGTGTACCACGTAGGTACTATGAGAATACCGCTTTCCCAATGTTCGATGACCTTGCAGATGTTCAAGTGTTAATGACTTTATTTGCTATTTTAGCAGCATTCGTACAGTTGATATTTGTATACAATTTTGTAAAAAGTATTTTCTATGGTACTAAAGCAGTACAAAACCCTTGGAAGGGAACTACTTTAGAATGGACTACTCCGGTAGAAGGTATCCATGGAAACTGGCCTGGAGCAATACCAGAAGTTCACAGATGGCCTTACGATTACAGTAAAACCAATGAGGATGGTGAATACGTAATACCTACTCAGGATTATGTTCCGCAAAATGTTCCTTTATTTGATGGTGAGGAAGAATTGCAACACTAGATTTATAAAATTAAGAAAGAAAAAAGTCCATCCCTACGATGGACTTTTTTTGTACCTTAATACCAAGTATTTTTTAAGTGCTTATTTCTGTTGTATTTTAATGCTTCATATCATATTGATGCCTATCAGTGTGCCATTTTCCTTGGCATTATACTTGTACTATCAGAAAATTTAGTGTCATTTTAAATTGAAATAAGTGAAAAAGATAATATTGTTAGTGCTGTTGACCGTAAACTTGACAGCCTACACCCAAAGAAAACCAAAGATCAAAGGGAATAGAACTGTAATAGAGGTGAAGGAGAATCTGCCTTTCTTCAATGCAATTGTTTTGGAAGATGATTTAGAGGTGGTTCTAAAAACAGGTTCTAACGAAGGCTATGAATTGGAAGTCGACGAAAATTTAGTGGATATCCTGAGGTTTGAGGTGGAGAATGAAACGCTGACCATAAGCTCGTTTTACAATGTTACCTCTAAAAAAAGACTTCATATAACCGTATTTTTCAATCAATTGAACCAAATAACGGTAAATAACGGAAAGATCCTTTCCAAAGATACCTTCGCTACCGATGCCCTTAGGGTGGATATTAGTGGTGGGGCAAAAGCAGAATTATCCGTAAATGCGGAAGTGCTCGATATTGTTATGGTAGGGAATGGTAGTGGTGACTTTAAGATGGAAGGGGATGCATTAAATATAGACCTCAAGGACAAGGCCAAATTGCGACTCTATGCGGTAGCGGAATCCATAAATGTGCAATTGCTGGATAAATCCGAGGCCCAGTTAGAAGGTGTTTCTACTAACCTCCAAATTAAATTAATGGAATACGCCGTCTTAAAAGCTAGTAAATTGGAAGTAGATTCTATGGTCGTCACTTTGAACTCCAATACTTCCGCAGAAGTTATGGTGACTAATTCAATAGAGCTATATGCTTCTGGATCCTCAAAAACTTATGTTTATGGGGAAGGAAAAATAAACCTACAAGAATTTTTGGATACCTCCGAATTGCACCGGCGAAAATAAGCTTTTGTGTTGTGTTAAATACTATTTCAGTTTTACCCCACCCTAGCGGATGATAGGGGCTGTTAAACAGTGTTCCGGGATGCCAAATCCATCTACTAAGTTCTCAATGTGTGGGCGTAGTTCGGTACTTAACCGTTCAACTCTTTGGCGTATGGCCTTGGATTTCGTACTACCAATATATCCGTGTTCTAAATACCAGGTGGCATCTTCCCTTATTTCTTGAAGCGCAAACAATGCCCCTAGTTTTTTAAAGAGTTCCCTATTTTTTTGGTCTTCTATGCTGTCTGTATAACGCACAAAGGTGGTGTAGGCCAATTCGCAGCTGTAAGCCTTGCCTAATGCCAGTAAATGGCTCTGTACCTTTAAAAATGCCTGATAGGGAGGCACTCCACGTTTAATATAATCCTTTATCCGCATGGCTAGGGAATAAGTGAGTCTTCTGGTCCTATAGTCGAATGCGTGTTGATGAAATTTAGGGTTGTAAAGATGGTCCTTGTCCACCTTATTTGAATAGGCGGGATTTATGGCTACTAGTTTATCCTTTATCTGGGAACTAACCATTTTTAATACTGCCTTAAAACCACCACTGTTCAGTTCGCTATTAAAATTGGAAAGAATACCCTTGGCTGCCAATTGCAGTAATACGGTATTGTCTCCTTCAAAAGTGGTGAAGATGTCCACATCCGTCTTGAGGTCCGCAATCCTATTTTCCAAAAGATAGCCCTTACCGCCACAGGCTTCCCTGCATTCTTGAATGGTCTCATTGGCAAACCAAGTAATAACGGCTTTTAGAGCCGCTACCTGGGTTTCAACTTCTCGTTTATCGGTTATGGTATCATCGCTATACGTCTTCATCAGTGCTTCTAAGGTAACATGGTATACATAAGATTTGGCGATGGGAGGGGTTAATCTTAATTGATGGGAGGGATAATCCATGATTAAATCCTCCTGTATCTTAATGGAATCATTAAATTGGCGCCTTTTTAATGCGTATTTAACAGCAATAGCCAATGCCATTTTGGCTCCACCCAATGCGCCTTTTGCAACACATATTCTTCCTCCTACCAAAGTGCCCAACATTGTGAAAAATCGCTTATTTGGATTTTTTATAGCTGAATAATAACTCCCATCGGGTTTTATGTCCCCGTATTTATTCAATAGGTTTTCACGTGGCACCTGTACCTGATTAAACCATATTTTTCCATTATCAACACCGTTAAGCCCTAATTTATAACCACAGTCTTCTATTGTGACTCCTGGCATGAGGTTGTTATTTTCGTCTCTTAAGGGAACAAGAATGGCATGTACACCATGGTTCTTTCCCTTGACGATCAATTGGGCGAAAACGGTGGCCATGGACCCGTGCAGGGCATTGCCAATATATTCCTTGTTGTCGTTTTTCCCGGGGGTATGTATCGTAATAGCATCCGTTTCCCGAGTATAAGTGGCGGTTGTTTTAATCCCCCTAACATTGGATCCATGTCCGGTTTCCGTCATGGCAAAACATCCCAGTAATTTGGCTTCACCAATATTCTTTAAATATTGGTCGTGATGTTTTTTGGAGCCCAGTTTTTGTACACTACCTCCAAAAAGGCCAAATTGTACCCCAAATTTAATAGTGAGACTGCCGTCTACAAACATCAGATATTCAAAGATATTAGCGTATAAGGTCATATTGTTGATTCCTCCATATTCTTCGGGGTAGGCCATGGCCCCGTATCCCTTCTCACCTAAGTGCTGTACTTGGGTGAGTACCTTTTTCCTAAACCCATCAAGATCCCTGTTAACCTCCCAAGAAAAGTTAGGATGGGAGAGAAATTCCCCAAAATGTTCTAATTGTTGGTTGTGTTCACCCATTAGTATTTGGTGAATTTCTTTCCCACTATAGTAGTTCGAGGTTTTTTCCTTTTGAACTTCCACTTCAAATAAATGATTGTAGTGATTTGGTTGGATGCCTAGGTTGATTTCAATTTCAGATAATTTTTCGTTTATGCTTGGATCCCCTCCATTCAGGGAAGCTAGTTTTTTGCTAAACGAAGTCAGGGGGTAGGTGTCGCTTTCATTTAATTTTACGCCAGAATTGGAAATTATTTCTGCCCAATTTTTAATGACCTTCCATTTTGGAGGCGCTTCCTTATGGAGCCATGTATAAAGCAACTCACGCTCATCTTCGGATAGGGTAGGGTCGTTCTTAATGATGCGCCTAACCACCGCTACCTCCGAAACAGAGAGCAAGTCATCTGACCAAATAATAAAAAAGTAGGGAATATATTGAAGTATGCTTGATGAATAATTTGTCTTTTCCATGCCTTCAATGTACAAATTTTTTTGACTCCCTATAAGATAGTGCAAGGAGCGGAATTTTAATTTGGTATTGGTAAGTATATTCCAATAACGGGAGTAAATAACGGTATTTGCCAAATATAAGACTATGGAATAATTGAATGATCTCGCTTCATTTAGTTATGTTCCCCACCTTAAAATTACAATAGTAATTTTCCCTGATAACTAATCCGATTTCCATTATCTTTGGTGTATGAATGAGAATTTAGACCCCACGACGGATGGTTTTAGTCCCGAAGAATTAGATATTGACAGGGCCTTGCGTCCTGTTAGTTTTGATGATTTTACAGGTCAAGAACAGGTATTGGAAAATTTAAAGGTATTTGTGGAAGCGGCCAATCAGAGAAATGAGGCGCTAGATCATACATTGTTCCATGGCCCTCCGGGACTTGGTAAAACTACCCTTGCCCATATCTTGGCCAATGAACTGGGAGTTGGGATAAAAATCACTTCCGGTCCGGTCCTTGATAAACCAGGCGATTTGGCAGGATTGTTGACCAATCTTAATGAAAGAGATGTGCTCTTTATTGATGAGATTCATCGCTTAAGTCCCATTGTGGAGGAATACCTATACTCGGCCATGGAAGATTACAAGATAGATATTATGATCGAATCTGGTCCCAATGCCAGATCGGTTCAGATAAATCTAAATCCGTTTACACTTATCGGTGCCACCACAAGGTCTGGGTTGTTGACATCTCCCATGCGGGCACGATTTGGTATCCAAAGCAGATTGCAATATTATTCTACGGAATTGTTGTCTACCATTGTGGAGCGAAGTGCAGAAATACTAAAAGTTCCCATAAGCTTGGAGGCCGCTATAGAAATTGCTGGTCGGAGTAGGGGGACCCCTAGAATATGTAACGCCCTACTTAGACGGGTAAGGGATTTTGCCCAGATAAAGGGAAATGGAAGTATCGATATGGACATCTCCAAGTATAGTCTAAACGCATTGCATGTAGATGCTCACGGATTGGATGAAATGGACAATAAAATTCTGACCACAATAATCGATAAGTTTAAGGGAGGTCCCGTAGGTATTTCCACTCTGGCCACCGCAGTATCCGAAAGTGCGGAAACCATAGAGGAAGTTTATGAACCTTTCTTAATTCAGCAGGGGTTTATTATGCGTACCCCAAGGGGAAGGGAAGTAACGGAATTGGCCTATAAGCATTTGGGGAGAATTAAAGGCAGCATTCAGCCCGGACTCTTTTAACGCGTTAGGGCAAGTTGGACTAAAAACTTCCATAAACCTATATCCCTTGAAATAATGAACAATTTAAAATTGGTATCTAGGTTTCATGTCTTAAAAAATGCTCGTGGGATCCTGAAAAATCCATTACCTTTTCATCATATGAATTTTGAGGCCTATGGAGACCATTTCAAGATTAGGCTAAGCGGTAAGGAATCTGTCCTTTTTACCAGAAACCCTGGTCTTATTAAGCATATCTTGCAAAAGCAGCATAAGAAATTCCAAAAATCGCCCCTGCAAACGGTAGATCTCGCCAAATATGTGGGGCATGGTATTCTTACCTCTAATGGGGAGCATTGGCGAACACATAGGCGAATGGTGCAACCCGCGTTTCATAAGAAGAAACTGGAGAACCTAATAGAAGTAATGCGCAATGCAATTCTCTTTGAACTTGGTCATATAGTGACGGGAAGGGAGCAAAATGTATTTTCCCTAATGGGAGATCTGGCGTTTCAGGTGGTGGCAAAATCACTTTTCAGCAGTGCTGATATCAGGGATAAAATGTCACGACTAAAGTATATTACCGAGGCCAATCAACGTATGCTGATCAAGGAAATGCGACAGCCTTATCTTAAAGGGTGGTTTAAAATGAGTGGTCAAATCGATAAACACCTTGCCCTTGCTGCGGAATCTAAAACGCTACTCCGAGAAATCATTGAAGAAAGACGCGGTGCTTCCAGAGAAATGGACGATCTTTTGGATATGCTGTTAAAGGCCCGATACGAGGATGGTTCCCCTATGTCCGATGCCCAATTGGTAGATGAAGTATTGATTCTTTTTACAGCTGGGCATGAAACAACAGCTAATGCCTTAAGCTTTGCCCTATTTTTATTGGCGAAGCATCCGGAAATTCAAGAAGAAGTTCATCAGGAGGTGTCAACTGTGAAACTAAAATTTTCCGAAATAGGATTCACCCAATGGGGAAATATATTTCCTTTAGTAAAACAGTGTTTGGAGGAAGCTTTAAGGATGTATCCACCTGCCTATGTTATAGATAGGATTGCTCTTGAGGATGATACCTATGAGGGGATTGCCATTCCTAAGGATACGATGGTATTGATGTCTATCTATGAACTGCACCGATATGCGGAGTATTGGGAAAAACCGGACCAATTTATGCCCGGTCGTTTCAGAACGTTGGACAAAATGGAATATGGTGATTTTTACTATCCCTTTGGGGCTGGACCAAGAATGTGTGTGGGCAATAATTTTGCTATGGTTGAAATGATCATTGCTATCACCGAAATTATTAGGAAATACAAAATAACCACTACGATGGATGCTATAGAATTAAATCCACTGATATCCCTAAAGCCAAAGGGTGTAACTTTAATGTTTAAAGAACGATAGACTATTTTGAAAAACAGGGATCAGAATACCAAACTTATAAAAGAAGAAGCTAAACGCCTTGGTTTTTTGTCCTGCGGTATTTCAAAAGCTGAATTTTTGGAGGAAGAAGCGCCGAGATTAGAGAAATGGCTTCACAATAACATGAACGGCGAAATGCAGTACATGGAAAATCATTTTGACAAGCGTTTGGATCCGACCAAACTGGTAGAGGGGTCAAAATCGGTTATTTCCCTTTTGCTAAATTATTATCCGGAGGAGAAACAGGTTAAAGACAGTTATAAAATATCCAAATACGCGTACGGGCAGGATTACCACCACATTATAAAATCCAAGTTGCGAGAATTACAGGAATTTATTTCCGTGGAAATAGGAGAGGTCCACGGTAGGGCTTTTGTAGATTCGGCACCCGTATTGGATAAGGCCTGGGCTGCTAAAAGCGGATTGGGATGGATCGGCAAACACAGTAATCTGCTGACCCAACAAGTAGGTTCTTTTTATTTTATTGCGGAATTGATCGTAGATCTTGACTTGGAGTACGATGCTCGGGTAACCGATCATTGCGGAACCTGTACCGCTTGTTTGGATGCATGTCCTACAGAGGCCATTGTTGCCCCTTATGTGGTTGATGGTAGTAAATGTATCTCCTATTTTACCATCGAACTAAAAAATGAGCTTCCTACGGAATTCGAAGGAAAATTTGATGATTGGATGTTTGGTTGTGACGTTTGTCAGGATGTATGTCCATGGAACCGTTTTTCTAAACCCCATAGGGAACCTTTATTTAATCCTAAACCGGAAATGCTCTCCATGACCAAAAAGGATTGGGAAGAAATCACCGAGGATGTATTTAAAAAGGTGTTTCAAAAATCTGCTGTAAAACGCACCAAATTTTCTGGTCTAACAAGGAATATTGATTTTTTAAAGTAGTTTGTAGTACTAAGTATTGAGATGTGAGTATTGAGTCTCACTCGGACGGGCCCGAGACCGCGAACTATGTTTAACATGAGTTTAGGTATCTTTATGTAAATCAGGGTTTTGTGAAATTAATTAGAGGATCGTTTTGAGATTTCATCCTAAATAGACAACTTCATAAAAGCAGATATTATCCAAATAGGGTTGAACAATGCTTTATTTTGATGGACGTCAGTTGCTCTCTTATGACAAGACTATGATTTGATGGCTTATCATTTTTTAAATTCTTATAATTTGAAGAATACTGTTAACTTTGTTTTTCTAAATAGAACTCTATGAGCAAGCAAAGTACTAGACGTGAAGCATTGGTATATCATGCGAAACCCCAACCAGGTAAAATAAAAATTGTCCCAACAAAACCCTATTCTACCCAGCGCGATCTTGGGCTTGCCTATTCTCCTGGGGTTGCGGAACCCTGTTTGGAAATTGCTAAAAATAAGGATAACGTTTACAAATATACTGCCAAGGGAAATCTTGTGGCTGTAATTTCTAACGGTACTGCTGTATTAGGGCTCGGGAATATTGGTCCTGAGGCTTCCAAACCTGTAATGGAAGGGAAATGTCTACTGTTTAAGATTTTTGCAGATATAGACAGTATCGATATAGAATTGGATACAACAGACGTAGAAAAATTCATAGAGACCGTAAAAATTATTTCACCAACTTTTGGTGGGATCAACCTAGAGGATATTAAAGCTCCCGAAGCTTTTGAAATAGAACGAAGATTAAAGGAGGAGCTCGATATTCCGGTTATGCACGATGATCAGCATGGGACGGCAATAATTTCTGCGGCAGCCTTATTGAATGCGCTAAAACTTACCGGGAAAAAAATGGAAGAGGTGCGTATTGTAGTCAGTGGAGCAGGTGCTGCGGCAGTGTCCTGTACCCGTCTGTACAAAGCTTTTGGTGCGAGGGACAAAAATATAGTGATGTTGGATAGCAAAGGGGTAATCAGAAAGGATCGTCCAAACCTGACTGGTGAAAAGTTGGAATTTGCAACAGACCGACCAATTGAAACCCTGGAAGAAGCAATGGTAGATGCCGAGGTGTTTATAGGGCTATCCAAGGCAGATGTCCTGAGCGCGGAAATGCTATTGACCATGGCCAAAGATCCTATTGTATTCGCCATGTCCAACCCTAATCCGGAGATAGATTACGATTTAGCCATAAAAACAAGGAAAGATATTATCATGGCTACAGGAAGGTCTGATCATCCTAATCAAGTGAATAATGTACTTGGATTCCCGTTTATTTTTAGGGGAGCATTAGATGTTAGAGCAACGAAGATAAATGAAGCTATGAAAATGGCTGCGGTAAAGGCTTTGGCCGAACTCACTGAGGAATCGGTGCCCGAACAAGTGAACATTGCATACGGACTAACCAGACTTACCTTTGGAAGGGAGTATATAATTCCTAAACCTTTTGATCCCAGACTGATCTTGGAAATTCCACCAGCTGTGGCAAAGGCCGCCATGGATAGTGGGGTGGCAAAGGTGCCAATCCTGGATTGGGACAAATACAAAGAAGAGTTGTGGCAACGTTCTGGTAACGACAATAAAGTAGTTCGCTTATTGCACGACCGAGCCAGAATGGATCCCAAGAAAATTGTCTATGCGGAAGCTGATCATTTGGATGTTCTAAAAGCGGCGCAGATTGCCTATGAAGAGGGTATTGCGATCCCTATATTGTTGGGGAATAAAGCAGTAATCAACGAATTGAAAAAAGAGCTAGAATTTGATGCCGATATAGAGATAATAGACTCACACGCAGAAGAGACCGTTGAAAAGAGAAATAGCTATGCTGAAAAGTTTTTTGAAAACCGTCAGCGTAGTGGGGTAAGCCTTTATGGGGCAAAATTAAAAATGAGAGAGCGGAATTACTTTGGATCCATGATGGTTTTGAAAGGCGATGCAGACGGAATGATCTCTGGATATTCCCGAGCCTATCCCACAGTAGTAAAACCCGTTTTTGAAGTAATTGGAAGGGCTGCCAATGTAAAAAAAGTGTCCACTGTTAATATTATGATTACTGAAAGGGGCCCCATGTTCTTGGCGGATACCTCCATTAATATAGATCCTAATGCGGAAGAAATTGCGGAAATTGCCAGAATGACCGCCAATGTGGCCACCACCTTCGGATTTACCCCCGTTATGGCTTTGTTGTCCTATGCAAATTTTGGTTCTTCTACCCATCCTCATGCCGTCAAGGTGAGAGAAGCAGCACGGATATTACATGCCAACTATCCAGAATTGCAGGTAGATGGTGAGATTCAGACAGATTTCGCCCTTAATAAAGAATTGCACCAAGGGAAATTTCCATTTTCAAAAATAGCCGGGAAAAAAGTAAATACTTTGATCTTCCCGAACTTGGAATCGGCAAATATCACCTATAAACTCCTAAAAGAATTAAATCAATCCGATTCCATTGGCCCCATTATGGTGGGACTAAGGAGATCGGTACATATCCTTCAATTGGGGGCCAGTGTAGATGAGATGGTGAATATGACGGCAGTTGCGGTAATAGATGCCCAAGAAAGGGAAAAGAGGAAAAAGGCCAAAATAGCAAAAATGTAATTTATCTGTGGATGGATTACCGCTATATTCCTAAGTATAAGAGTTGGTGGTATGGAGGTCCCTATATTGCATTTTCTTAGGTAGCCTTAATTTTAAAATCAATACAAAACCAATAACTGATCAATGATTACCCACTTACGAGGAAAACTAGTAGAAAAAAATCCGACCCATCTGGTCATAGAATGTGCAGGGGTAGGGTATTTTGTTAATATTTCACTACATACCTTTTCCAAAATTGCGGAGACGGAGAATGTACAGGTCTATACCCATTTACAAGTGAAGGAGGATTCCCATAGTTTGTTCGGTTTTTCGGAAAAATCGGAGCGGGAGATTTTCAGATTATTGTTGTCCGTTTCGGGGATCGGGGCCAGTACCGCAAGGACCATGTTATCCTCTTTAACACCCTCACAGATTAGGGATGCCATTGCTACGGGCGATGCCCTAACCATACAGGGGATTAAAGGGATTGGTACCAAGACTGCGCAGCGGGTGATTTTGGACCTAAAGGATAAGATTCTGAAAATTTATGATATTGATGAACTTTCAGTTCCTTCAAGCAATACAGATAAAGATGAAGCGTTATCTGCATTAGAGGTTCTTGGTTTTGTTCGAAAGCAAGCTGAAAAAGTGGTGGACAAAGTTGTAGGTCAAGATCCCGGACTAAGCGTGGAGGATATTATAAAATTGGCGCTTAAAAATTTATAGCAAGATTGAAAAAAGGGGCATCACTTTATCTTAAATCACTATTAAGATATTTTTTTCTATACGTATTTTTTCTTCTGGCGAGCATCAATGCTTTCGCCCAGGAGATTGAAGGTGAGGAAGTGAATACCCAAGAATTAGATACGATAAAGACTGGTGTAGCCTTGGGAAAGATGGTCATGGAAAATCCAGACAGCATCGTTTCTAAATATACCTATGACCCTCAGATGGATCGCTATATTTACTCGGTTAGTATAGGCGATTTTGATATTAGTTATCCCATTATTCTTTCGCCCGAGCAGTATATGGAATTGGCCCGCCGAGAAGGGATGAAATCCTATTTTAAGGAGAAAATAGATGCCTATTCTGGGAAAAAAGAAGGTAGTGTGGAGGCTCGGAAAAATTTACTTCCCAATTTTTATGTGAACAACAGTTTTTTTGAAAGTGTTTTTGGAGGTAATACCATAGAGGTTGTCCCTCAGGGTTCTGTTGCAATGGACTTGGGAGTTATTTGGCAGAAAAATGACAACCCCTCCCTATCTCCTAGAAATCGCACTAATTTATCGTTCGACTTTGATCAACGGATCAGCCTAAGTATGTTGGGTAAGATCGGAGAAAGATTACAGGTTACCGCTAACTATGACACTGAGGCCACCTTCGATTTCCAAAATCTTGTTAAGTTGGATTATACCCCATCAGAGGATGATATCCTTCAGAAAATTGAAGTAGGTAACGTAAGTATGCCACTAAACAGTTCTTTAATTACTGGGGCTCAAAGTTTGTTTGGGGTAAAGACCCAACTTCAATTTGGAAAAACAACCGTAACCGGTGTATTCTCGGAACAACGCTCTCAGAGTAATACCGTGGTAGCCCAGGGAGGGGGAGCGGTTAACGATTTTGAGTTGAGGGCACAAGATTACGACGCTGATAAGCACTTTTTTTTAGCACATTATTTTAGGGATAATTATGATGATGCCCTAGCAAACTACCCTTATATCCGTAGTCAAGTTCAGATTACCAGGCTAGAGGTTTGGGTCACTAATAGAAGTCAGCAAACCTTGAATATACGTAATGTGGTCGCAATTCAGGATTTAGGTGAGGCGGAAAGCGAAAAAACGAGAATTGGACAGAATAGCGGAGACCCTGTGGGTTTCTTTAATCCCTCAGGAGCAGGGAATTTACCTAGGAATACAGCCAACGACTACGACCCTGCACTTATTGGGTCTGGCGGGGCACTAAATAGAAACATTAGGGACATAGCTACCGTACAGAGTGGTTTTGTCGTTCCAGGTTATACGGTAAATCAAGGTTTTGATTATGCTATTTTAGAAAACGCTAGGAAACTGGAACAGGGAAGGGATTTTAACTTTAACGGACAATTAGGGTACATTTCCCTAAACCAACGGTTGAGTAACGATGAAGTGTTGGGAGTAGCTTTCCAGTACACCTATAACGGACAAGTATATCAGGTAGGGGAATTTGCTAATGGCGGATTGGATGCTACTACGGTATCGCCAGGAGCGGAAATCCCTGTAAATAACAATACACTGATTCTTAAATTACTAAAAAGTAATATTACCAATGTGGTAGACCCAGTTTGGGACCTTATGATGAAGAATATTTATGCCACTGGTGCATATCAATTAAGTCAGGAGGACTTTAAATTTAATATTCTTTACAACGAAACCACGCCGAGGAATTATATCACTCCCGTAGAGTCGGGTCCTGGTAGTGGCTGGCCAAGTACTCCAAAAACTTTGGAAGAGCGTATATTGCTAGACGTGTTTAATCTGGACCGCTTAAATAACTATAATGATGTTCAGTCTGGAGGAGATGGGTTTTTTGATTACGTTCCTGGAATTACCATAGACCCACAGACGGGAAGCATTATTTTCACCAAGGTAGAGCCGTTTGGAGAGTTTTTATTCAACCTACTAGGTGGCGGTACCTATGATGTACAAGATGATCAGGGGTACAATGCCAATCAAAAGAAATATGTATTTAGAAATATGTATGCCTTGCCTACCGCAGCGGCCCAACAAGATGCCGATAAAAATAAATTCATCCTAAAAGGGAGGTACAAATCCCAGGGTATCAATGGCATCCCCATAGGAGCTTTCAATGTGCCGCGTGGATCTGTCAGGGTAACTGCAGGCGGGCGTCAACTACAGGAGGGGATAGACTATACTGTGAACTATCAAGCAGGGACGGTGCAGATTTTAGATCCCAGTCTGGAAGCTTCCAATACCCCCATTAATATTTCAGTGGAAAACAATGCCGTTTTCGGACAACAGACTAGACGTTTTGCCGGGGTTAATGTAGAACATCAGTTCAGTAAAAATTTTATTTTGGGCGGTACTATGTTAAACCTTAACGAAAGACCGTTGACACAGAAATCCAACTACGGCGTAGAACCAGTGAATAATACGATCTTTGGTTTAAATGGAAACTTCTCCACAGAAGTTCCATTTCTAACACGCTTGGTGAATAAATTGCCCAATATTGATACGGATGTTGCTTCCAATTTATCGCTTCGTGGCGATGTGGCGTTTTTAAAACCTAATTCTCCTAAAAATGCCGATTTTCAGGGCGAAACCACAACTTATTTGGACGACTTTGAAGGGGCGCAGTCACTTATTGATATCCGCTCCTTCCTAGGTTGGTCGCTTGCCAGTCCGCCAATGGAATATTTGGCAGCAAATAACAGCTTAGAATCGGGATTTGGGAGGGCAAAATTAGCCTGGTATACCATTGATCCAATTTTCTATTCCAATCAAAGACCTTCCGCCATTAGGGACGATGATATTTCTACCAACGAGACTAGACGTATCTACATTCAGGATGTATTTAATCAAGATGTAGCCCAAGGGCAGACCTTGGCCCAGAACACCTTAGATTTAGCTTACTATCCACAATTAAAAGGACCCTATAACGCAAATACCAGTTTTCAAACGGAACAACCTCAAGACAAATGGGCGGGAATAATGCGCTCCCTAAGCAGTACCGATTTTGAGCAGTCTAATGTGGAGTACGTACAATTTTGGGTGTTGGATCCTTATGTTGACGGTGTCTCAACCAGTGCTGGGGACCTTGTGATTAATCTTGGGAATATCTCCGAGGATATCTTACCAGATGGGAGAAAACAATATGAAAATGGATTGCCGATAAATCCCGAATCCAATGACCTTACCTATAAAACAGCATGGGGAAAAGTTCCTGCAACACAATCTTTGATATATGCCTTTGATGCGGACGAAAACAATCGGAAGAACCAGGATGTAGGTTTTGATGGATTAAATGATGAAGAGGAAGCTACCTATGTTTTTGAGGGCGGCCTCTCCTATAATGGTCCCCCAGAAGATCCGGCTTTGGACAATTATGAATATTTTCTGAACAGGGAAGGGAGTATCCTAGAGCGCTATCTAAATTTTAATAACCCAGAGGGGAACTCTCCCGTGCAATTGAGCAATCAGAATAGGGGGTCTACTACCTTGCCCGATGTAGAGGATATTAACAGAGATGGTACCATGAATACGGTAAATAGCTATTTCGAATATCGTATCAATATGAAGCCGGGAACCACCATCAACGATAAATATGTCACAGATATTAAAGAAGGAGTCACCCGGTCTTTGCCCAATGGCAATACTCTGAACGAACGTTGGATACAATATAAAATTCCATTGAGCGATTTTACTGATGCTAAGGGAGGGATAAGCGACTTTAGGTCCATTAGTTTTATGCGGATGTACCTTACCGGTTTCTCTAGTGATGTGCTTTTGCGTTTTGCGACCTTGGATTTGGTGCGTGGCGACTGGCGAACCTATACCAGATCCTTACAGCCCGATGTAGATTCCGATCCATCGGACGATGGAACTTTGGTAGATGTTAATGCCGTTAATATTGAGGAAAATGCAAATAGGTCACCCATTCCCTATGTGTTGCCTCCAGGGGTAGAGCGGGAGCGCTTAAACAATAATAATTCCATCATCAGGCAAAATGAGCAGTCCCTCTCCTTTGTGGTAGATAATTTGGAGTCCAAGGACTCTAGGGGTGTTTTTAAAAATGTAAATATTGATATAAGACAGTATACTCGATTAAAAATGTTTATGCATGCAGAGGAGAAAGTGGAATCTGATTATGCCGATGACGAACATCCCTTGGTTGGATTTTTAAGGATTGGATCCGATTTTTCCCAAAACTTTTATCAAATAGAGCTACCGTTAAAATTCACGTCTTTTGGAGCTAATTCTACGGACGAAATATGGCCCGATGTAAACCAACTGGACCTATCCTTGGACGATCTTTCAAAAGTAAAATCCGCAGGCATCACCTCCCAAAGTCTCAATACCGTAAATTATTACGAAATACAGGATGGGGTAGCGGTACAGGTAAATGAATTTGATCCAAGAACATTAGGAAAAATACGGATCGGGATTAAAGGAAACCCTTCATTGGGAAGTATCCGTAGTATGATGGTCGGGATTAAGAATGATGATGATCTTCCGGCAAGAGGTGAAGTATGGTTTAACGAGCTTCGTTTAGCAGGGTTGGATAACAATGGAGGATGGGCGGCCATTGCTGCAGTGGACATGAATCTGGCAGATTTCGCCAGTTTATCCGCTTCCGGCAGTAAAAGCACCTCCGGATTTGGGGCCCTAGACCAAATGCCCAATGAACGTGCCAGAGAAGATGCTATTTCCTACGACATGGTCACTAATATAAATTTCGGCCAATTGTTCCCAAAACCATGGGGAATTCAATTGCCCTTTAATTATGGCATATCAGAACAGGTGATTACGCCCGAGTTTGATCCGGTCTACGATGATCTTCAATTGAGTGATCGTATTTCAGTAGCAGAAACTGTAGAGGATGCCGAAGCTATTAGACAGCAAGGGGAAGATTATACTAAAAGGACCAGTATTAATTTTATTGGTGTTAGAAAGGATAGGTCGGCGGAGGCTGAGGCTAATTTCTATGATGTGGAGAATTTCACCTTTAATTATTCCTATAACGAAGTTAGCCATCGGGATTTTGAGATTGCTGAACTGCAAGACCAGAACGTGGTGACAGGTTTTGTGTACAACCATAATTTTAAACCGTTTTCAGTAGAACCTTTTGCTAAAAAGGACTCCCTTTTTACGGCCAAGTATTGGAAATGGCTAAAAGATTTAAATATCAATGTCCTGCCGGCAAGTGTATCCCTTCAATCAAACTTTAACAGGGCTTTTAATCAGCAGAAATTTAGGGATGTTTTTGAGCCTGGGGTAGAAAAGCTCGAATTGCCATTTCTGCAACAAAGAAACTACTTGTTTAACTGGCAGTATGCCATTAATTACAGTCTTACGAAATCACTGCGATTAAACCTTACCGCATCCAACAACAATATTGTAAGAAATTATTTTGCGCAGGATGGTAATTCAGATTCCGGTATTGATCCGGTATTGGGGCTTTGGGATGGGTTTTTTGATCTTGGTGAGCCCAACAGACATTCCCAGGAAATGCAATTGAACTATGAACTTCCATTGAGTAAAATACCTGCTCTCGATTTTATAAGTGCCCAATACAGTTATACTAGTAACTTTGATTGGCAACGTGGGGGCGATGCCGTACGTGAGGTGGCTGGAGAGGATATTAATACCGTCCAAAATGCGAATACCCATAATTTGACCACCTCCCTGTCCATGCAGAAATTCTATGATTTCCTTGGATTGGGAAGAAAAAACACCAGAGTTCCCGCTAAAAGACCAATGCGTTTGGATAAGGCTGGTAATGCACCAAATCAAGGAAAAGAAGATACTAAGAAATCTAGCGGAGCCGGTTATAACGCTTTTGTAGATGTGCTTACCATGGTGAAGCGTGTCAATATTACTTATAGTGAAAATAATGGAAAAGTCTTACCGGGATATACTAAATCGGTCGGATTTATAGGGACGGCTAAACCTACTATAGGCTTTGTATTTGGAAGTCAGGCAGACGTGCGTTATGAGGCCGCCAGAAATGGATGGCTGACCACCTTTCCGGAGTTTAGCCAACAATATATTGAGAATACTAATAAGCAATTGAATATAACGGCAACGGCTCAGCCTATGCGAGACCTTACTATAGATTTGGTGGCCGACAGGCAGTATTCCGATAGTTATAAAGAAAGTTTTAATGTTGCTGATCTTGGGAATGACGCCTTCGAGTATATAAATTTATTAGGGAACAATTTTGGAAATTACAGTATTTCTACCATGATGATTGGTACTGTATTCAATACAAGTGACCAGTTTGGTTCCGCTAATTTTGATTCTTTTAAGGAAAACCGACTTGCCGTAGCCAATAGGATTGTGGCCGAACGAAATCAGGATACTGGTGTGGTGGATAGCGATGGATTTCCAGAGCGATATGGAAAAACAAGTCAAGATGTACTGCTCCCGGCATTTTTCGCAGCCTATACGGGTCAAGATGCCGGTAAGGTGAGCCTAAGTGCCTTTAGGAATATTCCGATCCCAAATTGGAATATTAAGTATACGGGACTGATGCGCAATTCTTGGTTTAAGGAAAAGTTTAAGCGATTCTCCTTGGGCCATGGGTACCGATCTGCCTATAGTATCAATTCTTTTCAGACCAATCTGGAGCGTACCCAAATGGTAAATGACGGTCTGGAACCTATAAATTCTGAAAATCAAGATTTCTTACCACAGTCCATTATGAGCAATGTGGTGCTGACGGATCAATTTAATCCGTTGGTGAAAGTCGATTTTGAAATGCGGAATTCCATGAGTGTTCTTGCTGAAATCAGAACCGATAGGGCGTTGGCCCTAAGTTTTGACAACAATCTAATGACGGAGATTAATGGTAAGGAATATACGGTTGGTTTAGGGTATAGGTTTAAGGATGTGCAATTTGTCACTAATATCGGTGGGGATCAACAACGTTTAAAGGGCGACCTAAATCTAAAGGCAGATGTGACGCTAAGGGACGATGTTACCATTATCAGAAATTTAGAGATCGATAACAACCAGATTACATCGGGTAAAAATATTATGTCTTTTAAATTTAGGGCAGATTATGCCTTGAGTAAAAGTTTAAATGCGCTTTTCTTTTACGATCATTCCTTTTCTAAGTTTGCCGTTTCTACCGCTTTTCCCCAAACCTCCATTAATACCGGGTTTACCTTGGTGTATAATTTCGGGAATTAGGTTTTGGTTCTTGGCTATTTGGAGGAAAGAGAGCTTTCCGGTATAATATCCTAATTAAATGATAAAGTTTAAATCCTGTTCTTTGATTTGCAAAGGATAATCTTTTACATTTGTTTTTTTTAACCAATAGAAATAATGAATATACCTTCAGATTTAAAATACACCAAAGACCACGAGTGGATAAAAATAGATGGTGATGTTGCTACAGTAGGAATAACTGATTTTGCACAAGGAGAGCTTGGCGATATCGTATACGTTGAGGTGGAGACCTTGGACGAGACCTTGGATAAGGATGAGGTTTTTGGAACAGTGGAAGCAGTGAAAACTGTATCTGACCTATTTCTTCCCTTAAGTGGGGAAATTATTGCCTTTAATGAAGCCTTGGAAGATGAACCCGAAAAGGTAAATAGTGATCCGTATGGCGAAGGCTGGATTATAAAGATTAAATTAAGTGATACTTCCGAAATAGAGGGATTAATGGCAGATACGGAATACAAAGAATTAGTGGGTGCTTAAAAAATATTTCTTTACAATTGCATTTATAAGCTGGATAGTGTTGATTACACTACTCAGCTTGTATTCATTTAGCGGAAGTGATGTTCTTCCGTCCATAAGAATTCCGCATATGGACAAATTGGTGCATTTTTCGTTTTACTTTGGAGCCACGGTACTTGGGATAATGTGCATTTGGGAAAGGAAAAATGGACGTATTACGTTGCAAGGAACAATTTTAAGGGTCGTTGGATTTGCAATATTATATGGCATAATTATTGAAGTGCTACAAGCAAGGTTTACTACGTACCGCCACGGTGATATTTGGGACGTCTTGGCAAATAGTGTTGGCGCCTTGTTGGGTGGTCTTGTGATAAAATTATTTTTTTCGGGGAATACCCCGATGAAATGGAGAGATTAATATATTTTTGAATATCTTGTGAAGGGTTTCTGAGAAAAAAAGCGGTAAATCTTAGCGATATTTGAACGAAAACAGTACTTGGACATTATTTAATTGTGCATGGTGAATATGCTAGATGGTTATTAGCCAGTAGACTTGGAACTCCCGAAGGGGACATTTAAAATTTTTTATGCTATTTTTTGGAGAAAAATTTTAAACAGATGAAATAAATATATAAATTAGCGAACATTAAATTTAACAATTATGGAACTTAAAAAGAATCCTAAGGCGGATTTAACAAGGAATAGCGGACTTTTTTTCGTTATTGGTTTGGTGGTGGTAATGGCATTGATATACGTAGCGTTTGAATGGAAAACCTATGATGATAGTGGCAATTTTGACTATACCATGAACGTAGAGGATACTTTGGATGAAGAAGTTCCTATGACCGAGCAGTTAAAAACCCCACCACCCCCACCACCTCCAGCAGCACCTGAAATTATTGAGGTTGTTGAAGATGAGGTAGAGGTTGAGGAAACAGTGATAGAATCTACAGAAACCAGTCAAGAAGAAGAGGTGATAGAAGTTGCCGACGTTGAGGTTGAAGAAGTGGAAGAAGATTTGGATATTCCTTTTGCCGTTATTGAGGATGTTCCTGTATTCCCAGGTTGTGAAAACGAAAAAGATAAGAGAGCTTGTTTTAACTCCATGATGCAAAAGCATATCAGTAAAAACTTCCGTTACCCAGAAATTGCTCAAGAAATGGGTGTTCAAGGTAGGGTAAACATAATGTTCGTTATACAAAAGGACGGAAGTATCGGAAATGTAAGGATGAGAGGTCCTGATAAAAACCTAGAAGAAGAAGCAGCGCGGATTATTGGTAAATTACCAAAAATGATCCCTGGAAAGCAAAGAGGTAGGGCGGTACGTGTACCATTTAGTATTCCAATTACCTTTAAGTTGCAGTAATATAGTTTTAAAAAATACAGTTAAAATCCCAGGCTTCGGTCTGGGATTTTTTGTTTTTGATGATTTTTTGAATGCGAGAATTTATCGTAGGCCTGTAAAATTTGTTTAGTGGTATTCCTGGTGCTATAGTCTTTGCTGTAACTTCAACGTCTTATTTTCTTTATTTCTTTTCGGTAACTTTTTTGCCGAATATGGCCTCGTGACGACTGATAATTGTTTGCTGAGTGATCTCAATACTTAATCCTCAGTGCTCTATACTGCCTTCGATAATAAACCTTCTCATTTGGTTGCAAAAAAAAAATAGGCAGTGTATCTTTGCGCTCTTATTTAAAAAGGGTTGATAAAGACGGCGGTTAATTCAGTAAAAAGCGATTCATTTGCAGTGTATTTTTCTGATTTTAAAGAAATTACAAAGGCAAGGCTTGCTATCAGCGTGGTGTTCTCTTCCGTCGCTGGATATTTTTTAGGTGCCGTTGAGGTAAATTATACTTCCGTTTTGCTATTGGCATTTGGTGGATATTGTATGGTGGGTGCTTCTAATGCATATAATCAGGTGATAGAAAAAGACCTGGATGCTTTAATGGATCGCACCAAGAATAGACCAATTCCAGCAGGTAGAATGTCTGTGACAACGGCTATGACTATAGCGGTGTCCCTTACTATTATGGGGATTGTGGCCTTGTATTTCTTAAATCCTAAAACCGCCATGTTTGGCGCTATTTCCATTTTTTTGTATACGAGTGTATATACCCCGTTAAAGACAAAAACGCCCTTAGCGGTCTTTGTTGGTGCATTTCCAGGTGCTATTCCCTTTATGTTGGGGTGGGTTGCGGCAACAGATCATTTTGGAATAGAGCCCGGGACTCTGTTTATGATCCAATTCTTTTGGCAATTTCCACATTTTTGGGCCTTGGGATGGATGCTGGACGATGATTATAAAAAAGGTGGTTTTAAAATGTTGCCTACAGGAAAGAAAGATAGGGGAACTGCTTTGCAAATTATTATGTATACCCTTTGGATGATAATCATATCTATTATTCCGGTATTTGGATTCACGGGAAGGTTGCAGCTTTCTATTGTGGCAGCAATAGTAATATTCTTGATGGGATTGGTGATGCTGTTTTTTGCATTCCGATTGTATGAAAGAAGAGATAATGGCTCAGCTCGTAAATTAATGTTGGCTAGTGTTAGTTATATCACCTTAATGCAGTTGGTATACGTAATTGATAAATTTATTTAATACAGATGGACTTAACTCAAGGTACTAAGAAGGAGAAGAACGAAAGGGCGAAGAAGATGATGCTTTGGTTTGGGATTGTAAGCTTAATCATGGGGTTTGCTGGTTGGACAAGCGCATATATTGTTAGTAGTTCGCGTGAAGATTGGGCAGACAATGTTGCACTCCCTTCCTCGTTTTTGGCAAGTACTATAGTAATTATTATAAGTAGTTTTACCTATTGGTTGGCTAAAAAGGCTATTGCAAACGACAGCCATAAGCAATGTGCCAATTGGCTGCTGCTTACCTTGGGTCTAGGTATCGCATTTGTGATATTACAGTTCAATGGGTTTTCCCAGATGATAGCAGACGGGTACTATTTTACAGGACCTACTAGTAGTATTAAAATGTCCTACGTGTTTTTGATCGCAGCGGTGCATATTGTGCATGTTGTAGCCGGACTTATCAGCCTTTTAGTGGTTATTTCAAACCATTTTAAGAAAAAGTACTCCTCCAAAGAAATGCTAGGTTTGGAGTTAGGAGCAACTTTTTGGCATTTTCTAGATATTCTTTGGGTATATTTGATCTTGTTTATGTATTTCGTTAAATAGGGGTTAGCTATATTTTTAGCTGGATGAACCGTATTCTTAAGGTGCTTATTTAGAATGTGTTTTTTTAACCATTTTTAAATAGCAAAAATTTGGTTTAGCCGAAAAAAATGTAAATTTGTGAAAATTTTATTAACAGATAATTTTATATGGATTCTACGGTTACTACGGGCACAGAAGAAAACGTTTGGGGTGGAGGGAACAAACCATTAGGTGCCAGTTATGGCAAAATGATGATGTGGTTCTTTATTGTTTCTGATTCCTTGACTTTTGCAGGCTTTCTAGCTTCATACGGTTTTACAAGATTTAAGTTTATTGAAACATGGCCAATTGCCGATGAGGTGTTTACCCACGTTCCCTTTTTTCACGGTAACTATCCTATGTATTACGTAGCGTTCATGACCTTTGTTTTAATCATGTCCTCAGTTACTATGGTGTTGGCAGTGGATGCCGGGCATCATATGCAGAAAAAGAAAGTAACCATGTATATGTTCCTAACGGTTATTGGTGGACTAATATTTGTTGGTTCACAAGGATGGGAATGGGCTACTTTTATAAAAGGAGATTACGGTGCTCTTGAAACCAAAGGGGGACGAATTATTCAATTCCAAGCTGCAGATACTGGTGAGCGAGTGGCGCTAAAAGACTTTGCTAAAACCCTGCCCGGAGAACGTGTGGATCACGAACGTAAGAACGGAGTTTGGTATTATAAAGGAGATGCCTTGCCAAGTTATTCTTTAAACGAGGTTATAGAAGGTGTAAAAACTAATCCCAATATTGTTGTACGTACAGAGCAGTTGACGGAAAAGGGAGAGAAAACAGTATTGTCTAGGGATGATAGTGTTAAGAAGTTGGACGAAGCAGTGATGGTGGTAGAAGGTGCAAATCTTATCCATAATGAATACGGGAATAGGCTCTTCGCCGATTTATTTTTCTTTATTACTGGTTTCCACGGTTTCCACGTTAGTGTTGGTATTTTGCTTAACATCATTGTTTTCTTTAATGTGTTGTTGGGTACCTACGAAAAGCGCGGCCATTATGAAATGGTGGAAAAAGTGGGACTCTATTGGCACTTTGTGGATTTAGTGTGGGTATTCGTATTTACCTTCTTCTATTTGGTGTAATTAATCAATAATTCTATTTATTTGTCTTAGGACGCAAAAAAATATATTTAAAATGGCACAGGAGCATAAACTTGAAATTTTTAGAGGACGTTGGAAATTTAAATCGAATACCCAAAAAATATGGGGAGTTTTAGTATTCCTTACCTTAGTTACGGCGGTAGAAGTTATTTTGGGGATAATGAAGCCCTCTAGTTTGGTGCATTCCCATTTTTTGGGGATGAAATTGCTGAACTGGATCTTCCTTATTTTAACAATTGTAAAGGCCTACTATATTGCCTGGGATTTTATGCACCTTAGGGATGAGAAAAGCTCTCTGCGAAGAACTATCGTATGGACTCCCGTGTTTTTGATCTCCTACCTAGTGTTTATCCTGCTTTTTGAGGCAGATTACATCTACAATGTACTCTCGGATGGTTTTATTTCGTGGAACTTCTAACGAATAATTAACAACTTAAAAGACGGTTTAACAACCGTCTTTTTTATTTTTGTATGGTTTGCATCTGGGGTCCATTTTTTCCTCAGTTCACAATGCTACCATTGTAATTCTTACCTGATGAAAAAAACATTTGTCTTAGTTACCCTTTTTGTTTTACCTATTGTGATATATCTTTTCTTTGCTTCAGGGGTTACCAACTTTGGGAAGTTGTCCATGTTGACGGAGGAGGTGTCGGAATTGGGGTTCAATCAAGAAGAGGTGGTATTAAAGGATAAGATCACTATTTTGGGGTTTTTAGGAAAAAACATTCAGTACCAGCAGGCCCAAGCTTTTAATTTAAATCAGAAGATCTATAAGCGATTTTATCAATTTGAAGATTTTCAGTTTGTGATGGTTATGCCCAAGGGTACAGAAGCTGCCGTTGAGGATCTTAAAGAGGAGTTGGGGCAATTGGCAGATGCTAAAAAATGGAATTTTCTTTTTGGTGATGAACCGGAAATACGGAATCTGTTTGAAAGCTTAAAAACCAATATTTCCCTAGGGGATGATCTTGGAACCCCATATGTGTTTATTATTGATAAAGAAGGTAATTTAAGAGGTAGGGAGGCAGAAGGTAATGAAGAGATTAAATATGGTTTTAATGCCCTTGAAGTGGCTGAGCTGAACAATATGATGATCGATGATGTCAAGATTATTTTGGCGGAATACCGTATGGCTTTAAAAAAGAACAACACTCATAGAAAGAAATAATGTTAAGAAATAAATATGCCTATGTTTGGGTTTCACTGGTAATCTTGATTTTTGGGATTATTTTTATTCCGCGAATTATACATCGTATACAAAGGGGAACCGTGGTTCAGAATGATAGAATGAACCTGAAAGGAGCCAATGAAAAATTGGCCTTTGTGGAAATGAACGGTGAAAAGCGGAAAGTACCTCCATTTGCCTTTATTGATCAGGATAGTCTTATGATTACCAATAAGGACTATAAAGGCAAGGTTTACGTAGTAGAGTTCTTCTTTACCTCTTGCCCCACCATCTGTCCCATTATGAATCGCAATTTAGTGCAGTTACAGGAAGAGTTTAAAGAATTAGACGACTTTGGAGTAGCATCATTTACGATCGATCCAGAAAACGATACGCCTACTGTTTTAAAAGCGTATGCCGAGGAATATGGGATTACAGATATGGATTGGCATCTGATGACGGGCGATATGAAAGATATTTACGCTTTGGCCAATACTGGATTCAGTATTTTTGCAGCCCAAGTCCCTGAAGCGGCTGGTGGATTTGAACATGCTGGATTATTTGCGCTGATCGACAAAAATGGATATATCCGATCACGGGTAGATAAATTTGGAAATCCAATCATTTATTATAGAGGAGCCATTACGGAGTCCGATGGGCAAAATGAACATGGGGAGGAAGAGCAGATATCGATACTAAAACAGGATATTAAAAAATTATTGGAGGAATAAATGGAGATCGTTTCGTTGAAAGAAAAAAGATTTAATAGGCTTATTAATGTGGTTTCCGTAGTGATTCCTGTAGTAGTGGCCCTTCTTTTTGGCGTGAAACTGCCAAATGTGGAACCTTTGCGCTTTTTGCCACCAATCTACGCCTCGGTAAATGGACTTACCGCAGTTTTGTTGGTCATTGCCGTGATAGCGGTGAAACAAGGTAAGTTGGAACTCCACCAAAAAATAATGACCAGCTGTATAGCATTATCTGTTGCATTTTTAGTGATGTATGTGGCCTATCACATGACGGCAGACTCTACTACTTTTGGTGGTGAAGGTCCCATTAAATATGTGTATTATTTTATATTGATTACACATATTTTCTTATCCATTGTAATTGTACCCTTGGTGTTGCGTACCTTTGCAAAGGCTTATTTAAAGAACTTTGAAGCGCATAAAAAACTCGCGAAGTTTACTTTTCCCATTTGGTTATATGTGGCGGTAAGCGGCGTAGTGGTTTATTTAATGATATCTCCTTATTATGGAAGCTAATACTGTTACATTCTCCAAGAAATTTAATGGAACCAGGATTAAATATTTGGTCCTTACCCTTATTTTTGTTTTTGTCCTGATACCACAAACAGCAGACGCCCAATGTGCCATGTGCAGAGCGGTGTTGGAAACTGGTGGGGATACCGCTGCCGCTGAAGGTATTAATAACGGTATTGTATATTTAATGGCGGTTCCGTATATATTGATAGGTGGACTTTTCTTTTTCATCTATAGGAAAATGAAAACCTAAGTCATTCTTCCCTTTTCTATTTGCCCAAGGAGCAAGGTGTTCTATCTTGTTTTGTGAGTAGCATCAACCTCATTTATCTCATTCGTGTTTTTACATAGTGTGACTTTCTAAATCTGCTTTCATTTAAGCTGATTATGGGGTGTAACTGCTTATTGTGTACTCAGTTGTGGGTAGGTGATATGTAGCAGTGAATCGCTAAATTATATATTTTCATTGGTTAAATGGAATTGAATAATAAAAAAAAATGCATTTAATGGGCTGGTTTTCAAATATTTGAAATTATTTACTATCATTTTCATAAGTTTGTTGTAACAACCTAGGGCATTCGGAGTCATATACCTGTATATGCAACCAAAACTGGCTAATTCAATTAAAACATGATAGTAATAAAAGACCTACATAAATCTTATAAGATGGGGAGTAATACCCTCCATGTGTTAAAAGGTATTAATTTTTCTGTAGACGAAGGTGAGTTGGTTGCGATTATGGGATCTTCCGGTTCTGGAAAATCTACACTCCTCAATATTTTAGGAATGCTCGATGTACTTGATGAGGGATCCTATACCTTGGACGGTGTGCCTATTAAGAATATGAATGAAACCAAGGCGGCCCAATATAGGAACAAGTTTCTTGGTTTTGTTTTTCAGTCTTTTAACCTTATCAATTACAAAAGTGCTATGGAAAATGTAGCACTTCCCTTGTACTACCAGAGAGTGGGAAGAAAGGAACGACAGGAAAAGTCTTTGAAATATTTGGAACAAGTGGGGTTAAAAGAATGGTCTGAACATTTGCCAAGTGAATTGTCCGGTGGGCAAAAACAACGTGTTGCCATTGCCAGAGCCATGGCCGCAGAGCCAAAAGTATTATTGGCCGATGAGCCAACAGGTGCGTTGGATAGTAAAACTTCTTATGAGGTTATGGATCTGATCCAAAAGATCAATGATGCGGGGAATACTATTTTGATCGTTACCCATGAACCAGATATAGCCAATATGTGTAAAAGAATTGTTCATTTAAAGGATGGGGTTATTGTAGAAGACAAAAAAATAACCCAGGTAAGAGCTTCTCAATATGTTTAGTAGGGATAATTGGAAGGAAATTTTTGAAACTATTCAAAAGAATAAACTACGTACGTTCCTATCGGGCTTTACGGTTTCTTTGGGTATTTTGATTTTTGTGGTGCTGTTTGGTATGGGGAATGGCCTAATCAATACTTTTAATGAATTCTTTGGTGACGATGCTACCAATGTGCTCTACGTGTTCCCAGGGAAGACCACTATTCCATATAAGGGATACAAGTCTAATAGGACAATTGAGTTTGACAACACTGATTTGGCGGATATAGAAAAAAATCTCGCCATGTTTGTGCAATATACCACCCCAAGGATTACAAGGAGTGGTTTGGTGAAATATAAGAATGAATCCAATAATTACACAAGCCGTGCTGTGGCACCTTCACATCAATTTGCAGAGAATACCATCATGATGAAGGGAAGGTTTATAAATAATGCGGATATTAAAAATAAAACCAAATACGTAGTCATCGGTAGACTTGTAGAGCAGGATCTATTTGGGAGTAAAAATGCCATAGGAGAATATTTGGATATAGCCGGGAGTGCTTTTATGGTCATCGGAGTATTTCAGGATGAAGGTGGGGACAATGAGGAGCGACTGATTTATATGCCCTATACCACAAGACAGCTTATCGAAAAAAATACAGATAAAATCGACCAGTTTATAGTAGGGTTTAGGCCAGAAATCGGTTATGTGGGTGCTATGGCCCTAGACAGGAGTCTAGATCGTTTTATTAGAGAGAAAAAGTATATTAGTCCTGACGATCAAAATGGACTCTTTATAAGGAACGTGGCAGATCAATTGAAACAAAATCAGCAATTTGCACGGGTACTCCAAATAATTGTTGCCTTTGTTGCCTTTGGAACTATTATAGCCGGTATTATAGGGATCAGTAATATAATGGTGTTTGTAGTTAAGGAACGCACCAAGGAATTGGGTATTAGAAAGGCATTGGGTGCAACTCCCAAAGCGGTAATAGAATCCATTCTTTTAGAATCCGTTTTTATCACTGCTATTTCTGGGTTTATTGGAATGATTATCGGAATAGGCATACTAAGCTACCTCGGCGATAAACTTAAAGATTATTTTATCACAAACCCCTTTATAGATATTACACTTGCCATAAGCGCTACGGTGCTTCTTGTCCTATTTGGAGCCATCGCAGGCTATATCCCTGCAAAAAGAGCAGCCGAAATTAAACCAATTGTAGCCCTAAGAGACGAATAATATGCGATTTATATTTGATAGTAATACGTGGCAAGAGATTTTTGGTTCTATTGGAAAAAATAGGACTAGGACCATTATTACCGTTATCGGTGTATTGTGGGGCATCTTTATTTACATAGCTCTCTCTGGAGCGGCAAAAGGGATGGACAATGGGTTTGAAGAGATATTTGAGAGTGTGGCTAAAAATAGTATGTTCGTATGGGCCCAAAATACGAGTATGCCTTACGAGGGATTTAAAACTGGAAGGCCACTGCAATTAAAGCTGGAGGATGCTACGCGTTTAAAGAACAGAATTCCGGAAATAGAGTTTATAGCGCCCAGGAACGTCAAAGGTGTCTTTGGCGATTCGCCAGGCTTAATAATAAGAGGAAAAAAATCTGGTAGTTATTCGGTTTATGGCGATTTTCCAGTCTATACTAAAATTGCGACCAAAAAAATATACGACGGCGGAAGATTTATAAATGATGAGGATATTGAACAGGCAAGAAAAGTATGCGTTATAGGGGAGCGTACAGAAAAGGAATTATTTGAAAAGGGAGAGGTCCCAATCGGAGAATATATCCGGATAGACAATGTCTTTTTTCAGGTGGTTGGCGTACATAAGTTTGCCCAAGGGGGTGGTTTTGATAACGATGGGGATATTTTTATTCCATTTTCAACCTATAAGAAGTTATACAATAGTGGGAATAACGTAGGATGGTTTTCCATTGCCGCCTATGACGATGCAGACGTATTAAAAGTGGAAGAAAATGTTAAAACTATGTTGAAGACTATCCATCGGGTAAATCCGGAAGACGAACGGGCATTTGGGTCGTTTAATCTAGGAGAGGTCTTTGGCCGGATAAGTGGTTTTGCACAGGGACTTACCTTTTTATCACTTGTGGTGGGTATTGCTACCATTTTAGCTGGAGTAATCGGTATCGGGAACATCCTACTGATTTCTGTAAAAGAACGTACCAAAGAGATTGGTGTTCGCAGGGCGTTGGGAGCTACCCCTCGGGAAGTACGTGCCCAGATTATATTGGAATCTGTTTTTCTTACTATGATCGCCGGAGTTATGGGGATTATTTTAGGAGCAGGTGTCCTCAGCCTTATAGACAGTGCCACCCAAGATCTAGATTTTCCATACTCTAATCCTACAGTACCTATTCCCTATGTATTAGGTGCTTTAGGTATTATGGTGGTTTTGGGAACCTTAATCGGATTAATTCCCGCACAACGAGCGGTCAGTATAAAGCCAATAGACGCATTAAGAGAAGAATAAACTAAACCAACAAATAAATAGTTATACAAATGAATAAGATAGTAAAATATGTGCTAATAGGGGTTTTGGTGCTTGGAGCACTTTGGGCGGCTGCCTTCTTTGTTAAGTCGAACAGTAAATCTGCCATAACCTATGAGGTAAAAACTCCGATAACGACCAGTATAGAAAAGAAAACCGTAGCGACTGGAAAAGTAGTGCCCGAAGATGAGGTGGAGATTAAACCACAGATTTCCGGGATTATTGATGAAATATTTCTTAATGAGGGTGTCCAGGTGAAAGCCGGAGATCTTATCGCGAGAATTAAGGTGGTTCCCAATGAGCAATCCCTTAATCAGGCCAAAGGTAGGGTTAGGAACGCGGAAATAGCCCTGAACAATGTTAAGATAGAATTCGATAGAAATAAGACGCTGTTTGATAAAGGCGTGATTTCTAGTCAGGATTTCAATACCCGAAAATTACAATATGATCAGGCAGTTTTGGAATTGCAAAATGCTCAATCAGATTACCAGATCATACGGGTCGGTTCTGCCGGTGGATCTTCTATGGCCAACACCAATATTAGGGCCACTGTTTCAGGGACCGTTTTGGAGATTCCTGTTAAAGAGGGAGATCAGGTGATTCAAAGTAATAATTTTAATGAAGGTACTACCATAGCCACTATTGCCGATCTAAGTATTATGATCTTTGAGGGAAAGGTAGACGAGGGAGAGGTTGGAAAATTAGAATTGGGAATGCCCTTGGAAATTAGCCTTGGAGCAATCAACGATAAAAAATTTGAAGCCAAACTGAGGTTCATTGCGCCAAAAGGATTGGAAGAAGCAGGAGCAGTACAATTTAAGATTGAAGGAGATGTGACCGTAGAGGACGATTTTTTAATTAGGGCTGGTTATAGTGCTAATGCTTCCTTAGTGTTGGAAAGGAAAGAGAATGTTATGGCTATTCCAGAAGCGTTGTTGCAATTTGATAAGAAAACCGATAAACCCTATGTAGAAATAGCGATAGGGGCAGTAGAGGAACAAAAGTTTGAAAGACGGGATGTGGAAATTGGTATATCCGATGGCGTAAACGTAGAAATTGTATCTGGGATTACCGAAAATGATAAGGTTAAGGTGTGGAATAAAACCGAGCCAATAAAAATAGGTGAGGATGACGATGAAAAAGCATCGAAATAAAATCAATAGGTAATAACAATCCAAAAACATACAATACATGAGAAGTAATGGTTTTATAGGAATATTTTTTTTCTGTTTGGGGATAATGTTCGCTCAGGAGAAAAAATGGACCTTAGAAGAATGTGTTCTTTATGCCGTTGATAATAACCTAACGATAGAACAGTACGAACTTGATCTGGAAAATTCCAGAATCGATAAATCGGATGCGGTTGGCGACATGTTGCCTAATTTTAATATAAATGCAAGGTTAACTGGCAATTCGGGTCTTGTCCTAGATCAGTCTAGAAACCAGCAAGTGACTGGAACAATAACTACTGCATCTGGTGGTTTTGGATCTTCTGTAAACCTATTTGACGGTCTTAGGAATATCCATAGATTAAACAGGGCGAAATTGAACGCCTTGGCCAACCAGTACCGATTAGATAATTTAAAGGATGATATTATGTTGGCAGTCGCCAATAACTACCTTCAGGTAGTGTCCAACAAGGAGTCGCTAAAAGTTTTTCGCTCCCAATATGCGGTAACCAGGCAAGACTTGGAGAGAACCAAGGAATTGATTGCGGCAGGGGTGGTCCCAAGTGGAGATCTATTGGAAATTGAAGCCACTTTGGCCAATCAGGAACAGCAAATTGTAAATGGAGAGAACCAAGTCTTGATCTCACGGATTAACTTGGCGCAGTTATTACAGATTACCGATTATGAAAATTTTGATATTGCAGAGGAGGAATTTAATATTCCACCTTCCAATATTTTAGAGAATTCCCCAAAGTCGATTTTCGATAAGGCCCAAACTTTTAGGAACGATATTAAATTCTCCTTATCCAATGTAGAACTGGCATTAAAAGACCTTCAAATAGCCAAAGGGGCCGTTTATCCTACCTTGGGTGCCTTTTTTAATTACGGGACACAATATTCTAGCGAATTTAGAGATCCTGCTACAGGCGAGCGTCTTCCCTTCTCCGATCAGTTGTACCTTACCGATGGGATTTCATACGGATTACAATTAAACATACCTGTTTTTAACGGGTTTAGTACAAGGAACGGTATTCAACGTGCTAAGATCAGTGTTGAGAGATCCAGATTGCAGCTAAAGCAAGACAAATTGGATCTGGAGACCAATATCAATCAGGCTTATGTAGATGTCACCAGTTTTGCCAAAGCTTATGAAGCGGCGGAAAAGACCTTGGAAGCAAGAAGATTGGCGTATGAATATTCTAAAGACCGATTTGATGTGGGCTTAATGAACTCATTCGACTTTAGTCAGGCGCAATCCCGTGTAGATAATGCGGAAGCAGAATTGATCAGGACTAAATACGACTATATTTTCAGATTAAAGGTACTTGAGTTTTATTTTGGTCTTCCAATAACTTTGGATTAAGTTATATTTGTAGCCTATATGGCGATAATTTTAAATTTGGAGACGGCAACCACCAATTGTTCGGTGAGTATTGCCAAGAATGGGGAGCTGGTACTTTTAAAAGAGGACAACAGTCCCAATTATTCACATTCGGAAAAGTTACATATTTTTATACAGGAAGCTTTGCAAGAGGCTTCCTTGTCTTTTAAGGATATATCCGCTATTGCGGTCAGTAAGGGCCCCGGTTCTTATACAGGACTGCGGATAGGGGTGTCTGCAGCCAAGGGATTGTGCTTCTCCTTAGACCTGCCCTTAATTTCGGTGTCTACCTTGGAAAGTTTAGCTGCACAGGGTAACTCAAAACATCATAATTATATTATTCCTCTCCTCGATGCTAGGAGAATGGAAGTGTATTCAGCCATTTTCAACTCGTCTCGGGTTCAGGTAAGGGAAACCAAGGCCGAAATTATTGAGAAGGACCATTTTATGGCTTATGCGGAAGAAGGTTCAGTGCTTTTGATCGGAGACGGAGCGGAAAAATGTAAGGGTATATTGGACCATCCCAATTTTACGTTTATAACCACCTTACCAACGGCGCTTGAAATGGGGGAGCTATCCTATAAAAAGTTCAAAGCAGGCAACTTTGAAAATGTCGCCTACTTTGAACCGTATTATTTGAAGAATTTTATTCTGCAGGGCAAGAAATCTTAACCTTGTTTGTTGTAAAGTACTCTTTGTGGGAATGGTATTTCAATTTCCGCATCGTCAAACCTAAGTTTTAGCTCCTCCATTACGTGGAAATGTGCAGCCCAGAACAGACTGTTTTCTGTCCAGAATCGCAATGATAGGTTAACAGAGCTATCTCCTAATTCTGCGACGAAAACTTGGGGCGCTGGATCTTTTAGAATGTTTTCGTCTTCAGCGCATATCTGCAACAGTATTTCTCTAGCCTTTTTAATGTTGGAGCTGTAGCCAATTCCCACAGTTATATTGTCCCTTCGTGTATTTTGGGCGTTATAATTAATAATATTGTTGTTGGATAGTTGGCCGTTAGGTATAATGGCAATTTGATTTCCAGCAGTACTTAGCTTGGTAGTGAATATGGAAATTTCCTTAACGCTACCGTCCACTCCCTGTGCGGATATCCAATCTCCCACTTTAAAGGGTTTAAATAACAATATTAGGACACCCCCCGCAAAATTGGCTAAGGATCCCTGTAGGGCCAGACCAACGGCAAGTCCGGCAGCACCTATAATAGCGATTAAGGAACCGGATTGAACTCCCAGCTGGGTGATTACAATAACAAAGAGCATTATTTTAAGCCCAATGCTTATAAAGCTTTTTAAGAAACTCTCCAAGGAAGGGTCGTATTCGGCCTTTTCAAAGAATTTACGCACTAAGCGATTGATGATTTTAATGACCCAAGAGCCAATAAAAAAGACAATAATGGCCATGCCTAAGCTGGGTAAGGCTTTCCACAGAAATGCTACTGCCTGATCCCAATGTTCTTCATAGTTGGTAATCGTATCCATAAGTTTAAATTTTTAACAAAAAAAAATAAAATCCAATAGGTCTCCAAAAAATACGGTCTAAACAATTGTTAATATTGTTGAGTACTACCGTTTCTGAAAAGTTTCCCCACTGTAGGGGATATAAAAAAAGCGCCAATTAATGGCGCTTGTTGATTGGAAACACAATAAAATTAACTCACCTCAAAGGTGATCTTTACGTTTACACGGTAATCCGTCAATTTTCCATCCTTTACAGTGGCACTTTGCTCTTTAATATATACCGAGCGAATGTTTTTAACGGTTTTTGAAGCTTGTTCCACAGCGTTCTTCGCCGCATCTTCCCAACCGTCCTTAGAATTTGCTAGTACCTCAATAACTTTTAAGATTGCCATAATTTAGAAATTTAGATTTTCTTAAAGTTAACGAAAAAAAACAATACGCCTTATATGTTGGTTGAAAATCAGCCGTTTAAGGCTACCACTTCATTTACTTTGTCACCCATCATATTTTTGAGCATGGTTTCAATTCCATTTTTCAAGGTATAAGTAGATGATGGGCAACCACTACATGCGCCCTGTAAAATTACATTTACGGTTTTGGTGTCTTCGTCATAAGATTTAAAAAGTATGTTTCCTCCGTCAGAAGCAACCGCAGGTTTCACATATTCTTCTAGAATATCGATAATCTGCTTTGAGGTATCGTCCAGGTCAGCATCCTCCATTTTAGAAGATGGTGCATCTGTTCTTTGTTTCTGTAGGCTGCTTGCGGATACAACTTCATTGCCATTTGCAATAAAATCCCGTATAGTCTCTCGTAGGGAAGAAGTAATTTCGTCCCATTCCACCACATCATACTTGTTTATGGATACGTAATTTTCATCAAAGAAAACTTCTTTTACAAATGGTAAGGTGAATAAATGTTTTGCCAAATCAGATTCCTTCGCCTCGTCAATATTTTTGAATTCGAAGGTCGTAGGGACTATCTTTTTGTTGGTAACGAATTTCATTACCGAAGGATTTGGGGTAACTTCCGCATAAACGGTCACTGCTACCTTTTTTTTGTTTTCTTCCTCTTTTACCACTACTTCACCAGCATTTAAGTAATCTGTCAACTGTTGGGCAACACTCTCTTTTACATCGTCCCATTCCACAATATTGTAGCGTTCCAGCCCAATAAAATTCCCTGCAATATATACCGTCTTTACAAAAGGCAGATAAAATAATTGTTGTGCCAAAGGCGAATTCGTGGCCTCATCTATGTTTTTAAACTCGTAATTCTGGTTCTGAGTAATGAAATGATTGGTTTCAAATTTTAAGATCGCCGGATTATTTGTCGGGACCACCGTAATTATAAACTCCTTCATATAAATATTTTTTACAAAAGTACGAAGGATTTCTAAGTTATAGTCCATATAATATGTTAGTGTTTTAGCCGTTAATGTTTATATTTGGACGAAGATGATAACTGACCCCACTTCCTAAATGAAACATTATTTATTGATTTTACTTTCTTTTATTGCGTTAGGTTCAAAATCCTATGCACAAGAAGGTGTCCCCGTCTATTTTGATTATTTATCTGACAACTATTATTTGGTGTATCCTTCTATGGCCGGGATTGGGGAAGGCGGTAAAATAAGGGCTACTGTTAGGAAACAATGGTTCAACGTAGATGAAGCTCCTAATTTACAAACTCTTAATGCCCACTTAAGGGTGGGAGAACGAAGTGGTATTGGTGCTATTTTTTATAATGATGCCAATGGCTACCATTCTCAAACCGGACTAAAACTTAGCTATGCCCATCACTTGCAGTTGGGGGGAGATTTTCGCAGCCTTAATCAATTGTCTTTTGGGTTAAGTGCAGGGATGCAACAAAGTACCTTGGATGAAACAGGGTTTGTTTCGGTAATTCCCGATCCCTTGGTAACTGGTTCTAGAAATAGTGTGAGTTATTTTAATATGGATTTGGGAATGTCCTATAATTTTCTGGAATTCTATACCCATGTTGCTGTACACAACTTACTGGGACGGGGTAGGGATCTTTATTCTGCGGTAGAATCCACCAACCTAAGGAAATACCTCATTTCCGCTGGATATGTGTTTGGCAAAGGAGATTGGCAATTAGAGCCTTCTCTGTTGTTTCAGCACACTGAATTTACAAAGGAAAGTGCCATAGATGTTAATTTAAAGGCCTATAAAGCGGTCGGTTTTGGAACCGTGTGGGGCGGAATTTCCTATCGTAGAAGTTTGGATGGGGCAGAGTACCAAACGGCTACAGCTACTGGGGAACAACGCTTGCAGCTAATAACTCCCATAGTAGGAGTCAATTATAATAACTTTATGGTTTCCTACAATTATTCTTATCAGATGGGCGACCTAAGGTTCAATGATGGAGGATTTCATCAAATAACTCTGGGCTATGATTTTGGGCAAAAAGAAAAACGCTACGATTGTAAGTGTCCTGCAGTGAATTATTAGGTCAGCAGTAAAATTATCTGCCATTTTTTACAACTTTTCTCTCCTGTAAAAAGCATTTAGATGTTTCTTAGCCAACTAAAGAAAACTACAATTTTTTTTTGAATAGTTTTGTACTATAGATATTAGAAAAACAAGGAAATACAATTCCTTTAAAGGCGGTCAGTACAATTTTCGTAGCATCTTTTCCGATTGAAAAGAAGGAACTAAAAAATCAAATATGATTAAAACAATAAATGGGAAGTCACCTCATATGGGGGAAGACTGCTATATAGCGGAGAATGCCACGATTGTTGGCGATGTCAGTATGGGAAGTCAGTGTAGTGTATGGTTCAATGCGGTGATACGCGGCGATGTTCATTTTATAAAAATGGGCAATAAGGTAAACGTACAAGATGGGGCGGTGATCCATTGCACCTATTTAAAATCCCCAACTACTATAGGTAATAATGTTTCTATTGGTCACAATGCCATTGTGCACGGTTGTACCATTCATGACAACGTTTTAATTGGTATGGGAAGTATTGTCATGGACGATTGTGTTGTGGAAAGCAATAGCATTATTGCAGCTGGGGCAGTGCTTACTAAAGGGACCCATGTGCCCTCTGGAACTGTTTTTGCAGGGATGCCAGCAAAAAAGATAAAGGATATTAATGTGGAATTAAGTGAGGGAGAGGTAAACAGGATCGCAGACAATTATGTGACGTATTCTAGTTGGTATAAAGAATAAACCTCCATAGGTAACTTATTCATAAAATGACTTTTTATTTAATTGAGATTTTTGCCTCCTTTAATTGTGGGACATAAAATTATTCTGTCTTGTTTAAGCCCTAAGTGGGTATTTGGACAAATCAGATGAATTTTACGCATAAGTTAGGTGGTCTAGGTCAACTGAACTTTCATTTTTAAGGCGTATACGTCAAATAATCCTATTTTTGCATTTGAAAATGAATAATTGGAATAAACCTTAGGTCCATTCGGCCGTTGGTATTGATTCTAATTCACTAATATAAATCGATAATTAAAAAAATATGAAAGCATATATATATCCGGGACAGGGAGCGCAATTTGTAGGTATGGGGTTAGATCTTTACGAAAAATATCCCTTGGCACAAAAGATGTTCGAGTCAGCCAACGGTATTTTAGGTTTTTCCATAACGGACTTAATGTTCGAAGGCACAGCCGAAGATTTAAAAGAGACCAAGGTTACTCAACCTGCCATATTTTTACATTCGGTAATTTTAGGAAAGATTATGGGCGACAGTTTTGCTCCTGATATGGTCGCCGGACATTCATTGGGTGAATTTTCAGCCTTGGTGGCCAATGGCACCTTGAGTTTTGAGGACGCCCTAATGTTGGTGTCACAACGCGCACTGGCAATGCAGAAAGCATGCGAATTACAGCCGGGTACCATGGCTGCAGTTTTAGGTCTGGAAGATGCGATTGTAGAAAAAATATGTGCAGAAATAGCCGGAATTGTGGTCCCTGCCAATTACAATTGTCCAGGACAATTAGTGATTTCTGGGGAGGTGGCAGCTATTAACGAAGCCTGTGATAGATTAAAGGAAGCCGGTGCCAGAAGAGCTTTAGTGCTTCCTGTTGGTGGTGCTTTTCATTCCCCTTTAATGGAGCCGGCTCGTGAGGAATTGGCCGCGGCCATTAAAAATACCGTGTTTAGTGTCCCAAGTTGTCCAGTGTATCAGAATGTCACCACTACCGCAGTTACAGATCCCGATGAAATTAAAGAAAATCTTATTGCCCAGCTTACAGCACCTGTAAAATGGACGCAAAGTGTGCAGCAAATGATAGCCGATGGCGCTACCCACTTTACTGAAATTGGACCAGGAAAAGTGTTGCAAGGATTGGTGAAAAAAATCCATCCCGCTGCAGAAACACAATCTGCCAATTTGGATTAAATCTACTCTAATTTTTAAAATTCGATTGAGTTAGTTTTATAATGGATTATGTTAATTCCAGTGAATTAGGGTGCGTATAATTAGTTGCCCAAATTCTTCATTGATTTAAACCTGCTGTTCACCTTAAAATTACACCTACAGTTGGCTCATGAGAAAATATGTAAACCATGGTTTGGTTCATTGCGCATTAGGACTAAAATACTTGTTTTTATTCCTATTTTGTTGTGCGCCGCTATGCGCTTTCGAAATAGCACCACCTAAGAATCATAAGGTTGTATATGCATTTGAAACCACAAAAGGGTTTCCTGAGAATATCTCTTCAACTGATAGGAAGATTATCTTTTTTCAGGAAGGAGCGGGCGTATCTGTAAGCGCTATTAGCAGGAATACAAATGAATCTGGGCGTACAGCGTTCTTCACAATTGTTCTCACTTCCGAACCTAGTGATAAAGTGACAATCGATTTAAAAAGCAGTGACGAGTCCGAAGGAACTATAGAAGTTAAAGATGTAACTTTTAAAAAATCGGATTGGAATATTCCTCAAAATGTCATCGTAACAGGTGTGGATGATGATATTGTGGATGGGACCGTCAGTTATAGGATTATTACAGGAAAAATTGATTCCAAAGATAAACGATATGATAATTTGGACGCTGACGATATTGCCGATGTAGCGCTTGCCAATGAAGATGATGATTTTGCCGATTTTTCGGTAGATCCACTAATGGTCAGTACAATGGAGGGTGGGGAAGATGTAGAATTGAGTATTGTATTGACAACTAGGCCTTCAGATGACGTTACCCTATTCATAATTTCGGGCGATACTTCAGAAGGGAGGGTTTCCAAGGACGAAATAAAGTTTAAGCGGAATAATTGGGACACCCCTCAAATAGTAAGGGTAATACCGGTAAATGATGAGGTTATGGATGGTTCCATTACCTATGTAATAACGATTGGAATAAAGGATAGTGATGATGATTATGAAGACGTACCCAACAAGACGGTAACAGTAATTAATAGGGATGATGATTTTAGCTGCCCGGCGGGAGAGGTTGCCCCTAAGGTAAATCCTAATTTGGCTACCGTGTTTTGTGAAACATTTAGCCAAGATTTAAATGAATATAATGGCAGCCCCATACCTTCTGGAACAGTTTTGATCTGGAGTAGTAGTAGTGATTTTTCCAATACTAGGGCACATCTATCCGGCTCTATTGTAAATTTTTCGGCAACTTTCTATGGATTCTTTTATCATGCTGAGTCAAATTGTAATAGTCCCCCATTGGAAATTAGTTTGGTTCTGAGTGAAACGCCCCAGGTTATAGGTACGGTGCCTACAGAGATTTGTGGTCCGGGAACTGCTAATTTAAGCGCTTCCACAAGTGAAGGGGGGAGTTTATTTTGGTTTGATTCCGCTACCAGTAATACGGTGTTGGGAGAAGGAAGTAATTTTGAAACGCCTAATGTAGATCAGAATAAGGATTACTTCGTAGAAGCTTCTGCCAATGGCTGTGCTTCAGCCCGGGTAGGGGTCAGAGTCACTGTATTGGATGTGCCTATGACGGGTACTATCACCAACACTTCAGTATGTAGCATAGCAGCTAATGGAAATACAAGTTTAGATCTAGACAATACACGATCTGGAGGTGCTTCAGGGGTTTGGTCTGTTGTTGGTACACCGCCAAGTAATATATTGATAGGGGCTGGGAATTTAGTAAATTTTTTAGGAGCTTTGGACGGCAGTTATGTGTTTCGGTTTACGACCACTACGGCCAGTGGTCCTTGCCAAAATGTAAGTGTTGACCTAAACGTTGCTGTGAGTGAATGTATACTGGACGCTGATAATGATGGCCTATTGGATGGGGAGGAAGTAGTGCTTGGTACCGATATGAACAATCCTGATACGGACGGCGACGGTATAAATGATGGTGTTGAAGTAGGGCCGGACATAAACAATCCCCTTGATGAAGATGGTGATGGTATTATAGATGCGTTGGAATCCAATATCCTGGATGCCGATAATGATGGGGTGGTAGATCAAAAAGATCCAGCCAATGATGACCCCTGTATTCCGAATGCATCTGCAGAATGTGGAATTGATTTTGCGGTGGAATTAGAGGTAGATAACACTAATCCTATAATAGGAGAACAGATTAATTTTACAGTTGTTCTCTATAATTTAAGTGTATTGGATGGAATGGATGTAGTGGTCAATGATCTCATAGATTCCTTTTTAGGCTTTGAATATCTTTCGCACACCGTTTCTAGTGGAATATATGATGTTGAGATGGGGGTATGGGAGCTTTCTGAAATTGCTAAGGAAGAGATAAACACTTTGGAAATTCGCGTTCGTGTTTTAGAGGAAGGGACATTTCAAAATACCGCTGCCTTGGTGGCCTCCCAGCCTGTAGATATTAATAAAGCCAATAATACAGCCACGGTTACTGTCACTGTTGGGACTAGATCTGTGAATGCCTGTGGGTATATGTTTAACCAGATTTCCCCAAATGGGGATGGTGTTAATGATCGTCTGACGATAAATTGCATAGAACAATTTTCTAATAATTTACTTGAGATCTTCGATCGCTACGGCAACAAGGTGTATTCTGTTCGGGGATATGATAATTCTTGGGGTGGAATGAGTAAAAATGGACTTCTCCCTAAAGGAACCTATTTTTATTTTTTGGATCTCGGTGACGGTACGGAAATCAAAAAAGGCTGGATACAAATTATGGGCCAATAAAATTCGAGCTTATTTTATTTTAGCAAAAATTAATTTATATGGGTACCCAATTGTACTGTTGGGCACCATTTTATTGTAGTTATTTTGACAACACTTCTACTCACGGGATTAAGTGGTGATTTTCGAAATAAATAATTATTCAATTGATGTCTGGCTGCAATTTACCGTTAATCTGATAAATTCATAGTTAACCCTGTTTCTTAAGGAGAAGGACTGTTTTTTTAGTAATATTGATAGACCTATTTAGTGAATATTGACCTCAAAATTCGAACTTGTTTAGTGATACCACCAATTATGAAAATGAATAGCCTGCATAATGCAATTTCCCTTCGTTTCACAATTAGAGACTATAAATCGCTATGGCTGAGTGCAATTTTCTTGCTTTTTGGAGCGGTTGCGCAGGGGCAAATTATCTCTATTGAGGCTGTTGACCTTATTGCTTCAGAAGAAGGACCAATACATGGACAATTTAGAATATATTCTTCTGGCACATTAGGGGGCGATGTCATTGTTTCCTTTAGTGTTGATGGGACAGCTACCGAAGGAGTGGATTATGATCCATTGCCTCCTTCAAGATCGGTTAACCTTACTGGAGGAATAGATACAGAGGTATTCGTAAATATAAACGTTAGACAGGATTTTCTGGTAGAAGGTGACGAAACGATAATTCTTGAACTAACCAATACTACAGATGGCACAATAAATCCTGCTCAAAATATCGCAACAATAATCATCCAAGACAATGACCCTTCGGTGGCCTTTTCAACGGCCAATGCCTCAGGTTTAGAGGATTCTGGAGATGGTAATCTGCCTACTTTAATCGTAAACGGTACAATCGCATCTCCAACCACGGTTACTGTTACTGCAACTGGTTCGGCGACTATAGGGGAAGACTATACTTTCCCAAGTCCACAAGTAGTGAATATCCCCGCAGGTGTCTATGATGGTACACTAGCTACAGGGATTGAAGTGCCAAATCTAACAATATTAAACGATACAGATGTTGAGCTAGATGAAACAATAATACTAAACATCACTGTTAGCTCCGGAGATCCTATTTTTATTACGGAGCCTAGTACTACTACCTATACCATTCTAAATGATGATAGTGAGATTTCGCTGGATGGCCCTATCTCACAGCCTGAGGGGAATACCAATCCCACGGCATTTAATTTTGGCCTTACGCGTACCGGGGATCTATCTGGTGCTGCCAGCGTAGACTATGCGGTAACGGTTGGCTCTGCCGATGCAGCCGATTTTGATGGGGGGACAGTTCCTATTTCTGGTACTGCGAATTTTTTAGATGGAGTGGGGACCGCTACCATTAGCATAACTGTAAATGGCGACCTTGATCTGGAGCCGAATGAAACCTTTACAGTAACAATTAGCAATCCTTTTCCTGCAACTATAAATCTAGGCACTACTGCGGCCATTGGAACTATTGAAAATGACGATAGTGGCATTTCGCTTGACGGTCCTATCACATTGGACGAGGGCGATGCAGCTGCTACTGCGTTTGTTTTTGGTGTTACCCGTACCGGAAATCTCACTGGTCTTGCTAGTGCCGATTTTGTGGTAACGGGGAGTGGAACTAGTCCGGCCGATACGGCGGATTTTGGTGGCGCCTTTCCTTCTAGTACTGTGAGTTTTGCAGATGGAGTTGATACCGCTACAATTACGATTAATGTTAGCGGTGATATTAATGCAGAACCCGACGAAACTTTTACTGTAACCCTATTAAATCCTGTTAATACGAGTATCGGAACAGCTACTGCGATCGGTACTATTACTAATGACGACAGCAATGTAATAACCATTGGGGACGATGTATCCCAAAACGAGGGTAGTTCGGGTCCTAATTCCTTTAACTTTATAGTCTCACGAACTGGAGATACAAGCTTAGCTGCTAGTGTTACGTATACTGTTGCAGGTACAGGTGGCCTAGGCGTTGCTGCCACTGCTAATGATTTTGTTGGAAACGCCTTTCCCACTGCTCAGGTAGATTTCCCAGCGAACTCGTCAACGGTCACAATTACCATAAATGTAAATGGCGATTCTACCGTAGAGCAAGACGAAACTTTCACGGTGACCCTTAGTAATCAAAGTACAGGCTATATTTTAGGCACGGCAACGGCACAGGGCACAATTCTTAACGATGACAACGAAATAATAACTATAGGGCCAGACGTGGTTGTCGAGGAAGGCAATTCCGGTACAACGGCTTTTGCATTTACCGTTACGCGTACAGGGAGTACCACCGCAGCTGTAACGGTAAATTATAGTGTGACTGCTGGTCCAACAAATCCAGCCAATGCATCTGATTTTTTTGGTAACACACTTCCAACTGATATAGCGTTGGTAATTCCTGTCGGGGAGACCTCCGCTAGCATTGTTGTCAGTGTTAACGGCGATACCCAGGTGGAACCCAATGAAACCTTTACAGTAACCCTCAGCACGCCCGGTTCGGGATATGGGCTTGGTACTAGAATTGTTGCACAGGGTACCATAACCAACGATGATGCTAATACCATATCTATAGGTGGTAACTTGGCGTTTAATGAAGGGAATCCAGGTGCTACGGCCTTTAATTTCACAGCAACACGTACTGGAGTTCCAACTTCCCCCGCAACTGTAAACTATACTGTTACACCAAGTGGTAGTAATGCCGCAAGTGGAAGCGATTTTGTTGGTGGGACTTTTCCTTCTGGTCAAGTTACCTTCCCTGCTGGTGCTGCAACCGTTCCAATTGTTATAAATGTCAATGGAGACCTTGCCGTGGAACCTAATGAAACCTTTACAGTTACCTTAAACACTCCCAGTTTTGGGTATGTCATTGGGAACCAAACGGCACAGGGTACCATTGTAAACGATGACAGCTACACAGCATCTATCACGGCTACAAGTCCAAATGCAACGGAAAATCCAGTTACATCAGGAGTTCTTGACGTACGACTGAATACACCGAATACTACAGGAAATGATATAGTAATAAACTATACCGATCAAGGTGGGACGGCCACATCAGGCTCCGATTATATTCCACTTTCCGGAACTGTGTCTATATCCCCCAACCAAATAAGCAGTACTATAACCGTCACACCAATCAATGATACCGAGGTGGAGGCCAATATTGAAACCGTGTTTGTCGCTCTAGATCCAGGAAGTGGTTATAGTATTGGAGCACCTAACCGGGCCATAGTAAATATTGCAAGTGATGATACCGCTGGGGTTTCCATTAACAACATAACAATTAGTGAAGGTGGTGGGAATGCAATCTTTACAGTCACTTTAAATGGAGCTGTTTTAGGGGGGACTATTGTAAGCTATACCACTGTCAATAATACAGCTATAGCAGGTATCGATTATAGAAGCACCTCATTTCCTCCACTTGCGTTCTTAGGGTTTGATGGGGAGGAGCGGCTCATAACTGTGGAAATAATTGATGATAATGTCGCTGAGGGCACGGAAACTTTTTTTGTGAATCTAACCAATGCCACCGGTTTTGCACAAATTGACAAGGGAGTAGGAATCGGTACTATAACAGACAACGATAACTGTATAGAGGCACCATTGATGAATGTTGATACTTCCACTGTATTTTGTGAGGACTTCAGTCAGGATCTAAATGCCTATAACAGTAGCGATATCCCCTTAGGTTTTGCTTTAATTTGGAGTAGTAGTGATGATTTCGCTAATTTAAACGCCAGATTAGCCAGTAGCATTGTAAGTATTTCTGCTACCTTCTATGGCTATCTTTATAATTCTGGGACTGGTTGTGTGAGTCCGCCATTAGAGGTCACCTTGGTACAGAACAGCCCTCCTGAAATACTGGAGACCACGGGAGCATCTATTTGTGGCTCGGGACAGGCAACCCTTACCGCATCGGCGTCGGATGACGGCAGCTTATTTTGGTATTCGTCTAATATAGCTACAACTCCCCTTGGGCAGGGCAGTAGTTTTACGACCCCAAATAATACAGCTACAACAGTCTATTATGTAGAAGCTACCGCTAACGGCTGTGTTACAGGTAGGGTTGCAGTTACTGTTACCGTTGAAGCTCCTTTAGTTGTCGGTACTACCGAAAATACCTTTGCCTGTAGTATTGCAGGCGAAGGCCCTACAACCATAGACTTGGATAATACAAGGATAAATGGACTAGCTACTGGGGTATGGAGCGTTGTAGGTACTCCTCCGGGTACGGTGAGTATAGCGGCAGATAATAATGTGAATTTTGAAGGCGTTGCTGACGGGGATTATGTGTTTAGGTTTACTACCAACTCCGCCGTTGCCCCTTGTGTGAATATAAGTGTAGACGTTACCATCTCGGTAAGCAACTGCTTGGTAGATACTGATGGGGATGGTCTGTTTGATAGGGATGAGTTAGTACTAGGACTAGATCCAAATAATCCCGATACGGACGGGGACGGAATAAGCGATGGTGTAGAAGTAGGTCCGGATATTACGAATCCAATAGACACGGATGGGGATGGAATAATAGATGCCCTGGAATCCAATATTTTGGATGCCGATAATGATGGGGTAGTGGATCAATTAGATCCCGCTAATGACAATCCCTGTGTTCCCAATATTTCCGATACCTGCCTAGTTGATCTAGAAATTGTAAAAACAGTGGATAAAGAGACCCAATTGGTAGGTCAGAATATAACCTTTACCATTACTCTGACAAACCTAAGCTCCATTATGGTGACCAATGTGAGGGTAAACGAGCTTATAAATCCTGGATTAGGATTTGTATACGTGAGTAGCAGCGTTACCAAGGGTAACTATGATGAAGTTGCCGGAGTGTGGCAATTGGACGAAATAATGGGCGATGAGGTGAATACGCTTACCATTGTAGCTACTGTGCCACAGCAAGGCAGTTTTCAGAATATTGCTTCCATGGTAGACAGCTTTCCCGAAGACGGAAATACCACTAATAACACCGCTACGGTGACCGTAACGGTAGTAGCACGGTCTACAAACGAATGTGGATTTATTTTTAATATGATTTCGCCCAATGGAGACGGTGATAATGATATGTTAGTTATAAACTGTATCGAGCAATACCCTAATAATACCCTTCAGGTCTATGATCGTTATGGAAATGAGGTCTTTGCCCAAAGTGGCTACGATAATTCTTGGAGGGGGACAGGTAAAAATGGTGATTTACCAAAAGGAACTTATTTTTATATACTTAATCTTGGAGATGGGACGGCCATTAAAAAGGGTTGGCTCCAAATCATTAGATGATAAAACCTATGCACTACAGAGTTAATAGTATACGATATTGGAAAGCCTGGTGTTCTGGGCTTTTGTTGTTGGCTACCCTGATGGGTTATGGGCAGAAGGAACCCCAATACACCCAATATATGTATAATATTGGAAGTTTTAATCCCGCCTATGTTGGTTCGGTAGAAACACCGGATATTACTGGACTGTATAGGGTGCAATGGTCTGGAATTCCCGGTGCGCCTAGAACCCTAAGGTTTGGTGCAAATGTTCCCCTTGCGAATGAAAAGCACGGGTTGGGACTTAATGTTGTTAGCGACCAATTGGGGCCTACTTCCCAAACCTATATAGATTTCGCCTATTCGTTTCAAGTGAAATTATCGGATGAGACCAAGTTGTCTTTTGGAATAGACGCAGGAGGATCGCTCCTAGATGTGGATTATTCCAAAGGTGATTTTGAAAACCCTAATGAACCCTTATTAAATGGACAGGATACTTTTAATAAATTTTACCCAACCATTGGAGCCGGGATGTTCATGTATCAGCAAAATTGGTATTTCGGTCTGTCCGTACCCAATTTTCTGACCAACGGTATTTATGCAGATGAGGTGGCCAATATTGTGGAAGATAAGGTCCAGTTTAATTTTATTGGAGGGTATATATTTGAATTGTCGGAGGGTTTAAAATTTAAACCTGCATTTTTGGTCAATTACCTAAATGGTGCCCCCCTAAATGTAAACCTATCCACCAATTTTTTAATTAATGATATAGTTACCTTGGGAGCATCCTATAGATGGGAAAATGCTGTTAGTGGATTAGCGGGATTACAAATATCTAGCGGTTTGTTTTTGGGATATTCCTATGATTATAATACCAATGGATTAGGAGACTATAGTCAAGGTTCACACGAGGTAATCTTAAAATTTTATTTAGGGAAAGGTGGATCTAAAGATTTGAAAGACAAGAAGCGCGAATCAAATGGGAAACCTAAGCAGATTGATAGTCCCAGGTTTTTCTAATATTATATATAAATCATCATGAGATTCTGGAGTATATTCCTATTTTTATTAATTTTTCCTTACACAAGTTTTGCACAGCAAAAGAGGTCCAAGGGAGATATTTCATTTTTTGAATACTCTTATCGAAAAGCCATAAAGGAATATCAGAAAGAGTTGGAAAAAGGATCACTTACTAGCGACCAGTACCTAAATCTTGCGGATTCTTATCTTAAAGTAGGTAACTTTAAAAATGCCTCTAAAATTTATGTGGATATTTTTAAGAAAGACACTATAATGACTGCGCATCATTTTAATATGTTGCTGCAGTCCATTGCTAGGACTTCTGGTATGGAAGAGGTAAAAGCATTTCTGGGTGAAAATAAGCAGAAATTTTCACGGGAATTATTGGAAAATACCGAATTTAACTATGAGCTCCTTCAACTCAAAAATGAGCTGGCATTGACCTATGAGATTTTTAATGTCAGTAGCAATAGTCCTCAGGCCGATTTTTCACCTGCCTTTTTTAAAGACAAGGTTTTGTTTTCTAGTGCTCGGCCAGGGGGATCTAAGAAGGTCTATAGTCCATCGGGCGAGTCCTATTTAAATATTTACGAAGCTGAAGTTGATTCTAATGGGGACATGAAAGCACCAAGAGAATTTGGTGGCCTAAAGACCTCAAAATTTCATAAGTCCACCCCTTTCTATAGCGAGGAGTTGAAAAGTTTATTTTATAGTCTTTCTAATGCAGTTGGGTCAGAGTTGCTTTTTAGCGCTAATGGGAAAAATTCTATGTCTATTGCTATGAGTAGTGGTTCGGATGCCTATAAGTATATTCTTCGTGATTTGGATACTTCCTTTTATTACCCTTTTTATGAAGCTGCGACAGGGCGTCTCTTTTTTGCGGCAAATTTTGAAGATAGTTATGGGGGGACCGACCTTTATTTTGTGTACACCAACGATGGAATTATAATGTCCTCCCCCGTTAATTTAGGACCTCGGATTAATACCCCGGGGAATGAAATTGCACCGTTTATTTTCGAAAACACTCTCTATTTTGCGTCTGATGTTTTCTATGGCTTAGGTGGGATGGATATCTATAAATCCAATTTACAAGACTACAATAATTTCAGTATTCCCGTAAATCTAGGGACAGATATAAATTCTAAAGAAGACGATTTTGGTTTGATTATTAAAAATAATGACACCAATGGGCTCTTGGGTTATTTTGCTTCAAATCGGTACGGGGGAAAGGGAAATGATGATGTTTACGGATTTAAAGTGGATGAAAAACCTGGTCTTAAGACCTTGGCTTTTAAGGGAAAGGTTCAAAAACCAAATGATGGAATAGGAATTGGCGGAGCGGTGGTTACCCTATCCGATGATGAAGGGACCGTTCTTAAAGAGGTAACGACAGATGGGTATGGAAATTATCAGTTGGAAATTCCTTGGCGCCACAAAATTAGTTTGAAAGCTGAAAAAGAGCGTTACTCCACCTATTTGATGGATTTCAATTCAGAGGAACTTGATAAAATGAGTACTTCTAAATTTAACCTAGAATTGGTGCTTATAGACGATATCCTATCGGAGAGTGAAGCCCAGGTTGTGATTAAAATGAATAAGTTCTACTTTAACAAAGGGAGAGCGGAAATATCACCTGAGATAGCCATGGAGCTGGAAAAGGTAGTTGCCGCTATTAAAAGTTTTCCCAAATTACAATTAAGGATAGAATCCCATACGGATAGTAGGGGAGGAAGCAGCTACAACTTTACCCTTTCGCAAAAGCGATCGAATGCCATTGAAAATTATTTATTGGAACAAGGCGTGCCTAAAAGCAATATACTATACGCTGTTGGCTATGGGGAAGAAAAAATACTGAACAATTGTAAAAATGGGGTCTTCTGCCTAGAAATGTTGCATAATAAAAATGAAAGATCCCTTGTGGTGGTCCTAAATTATAACGTTTTATTCTAATATAAAGCACATTATAACGTATCACATAATCCACTTTAATTTGTCCGCCATTCTAGGTGTTACTGCAAAGAAAATTAGCCCCATTTTAAAATAAGGCCTTAAAACTTGTTAGGAAAACTACTACTTCAGCTTTATTTGTTCAATACGCATTTGTCGCAATCCTTTACTTTGCCGTAATAAGTTTCTCGGTACTTGTGGAGGGTATTGATGGGAATAATACCCAAAACAACTTTTTTAATGTAGGTTACTTTGGTATAAAGGATGCCCATCTTTTGGTTAAACCTTTTTTCTTGTTTAGTGTTTCTGGTAATTGTAATCAGTTTCATTTTAATTCACTTATCATTGAAGACAAAGATTATAGTTACAAGGCCCAATTACAAATTAAGAATGTTAATATTTAGTTAAAATATGATTATTTTAGTTGATAATCAGTTGTTTGTGAGTTTTAATTGTTCAGGGTAGTAGCTTGTTAAAGCAAATGAAAGTGGTAAAGCAGCGTCATATAGAAAGAATTAAAACAATACCATCCAGCAATAATAAATAGAAAATAAGGAAAGGAATACGATCCCCGTATAGGTCAATATTTGAAGATTTCTTTTAGGGCGATATATTTCTGGTATTTCATGGCTCATCACGTTTTTTAGATTCATATATCCTATTATAGGAGCTACAACAAAGGAAACAAAGGTGGCAATTGCGATAAGCAATCCCATATTTGCAGAAAAGATAGTGATTACCACAAAATTGATGATTGCCAAAAGTATAATGGCAATGGGGATTCCTATTTTCTTAATGCCTTCTACCTTAGGAAGTAACAGACCCAAGGTGTCCACACTAACCCTCGAAATAGCATCATGAGCGGTCATACAGGTGCTAAACATAGTGGCAAACGCAGAAATAGCAATAAGTGCATATGCCCAAGCTCCAATACTATTTGTGAATATTTGCACCAATTGGTCAGCAAAAATAACCGCATTTCCACTAAGTTCAGTTTGGGTTCCATACAGGGTATACCACCCTATTAAAAGGAAAAATACGGCAAGCAGCGCCGTGATAAAATATCCGAATTTAAATTCTGCTAAAGCTTCTTTTAAGCTTGGCTTCTTGCGGGATAATTTAAATTTTTCCACGGTCCATAAGCTAATCCAACTAGAGGCTTCTACCGTGGTGGGCATCCACCCCATTAAACCGATTAAGAAAAGGATGCCTAGCTCATTAAGAATTGGTGGCGCTATAAAATTTGGGGCGGTAGCTACTTTTCCATTCATTATTACCAATACGGTTGTGGCCAACAAAGCCACAAATAAAATTGTCACCACGTATTTCAGGGAAATTTCCAGAAACCGATAGCGTCCTAGAATAAGTAATATGGAGATAAGTATAAAGAGTCCTCCAGCAGCCATGCTTACAGAAATATGGGGTAATTGAAACAAGTTGATCAATAATCCGGCCGTTACCACATATAATGCCGCTAGGATGGTGAAAGTAGTTATAAAGGTAATAATGGCGTAAAAGATAAGATATGGCATCCCTCTATTTAAATACCCTTCAATAAGTGTTTTATCGGTAATATTGGTGTAGCGTACCCCAAATTCGAAAAACGGATATTTAAGAACATTGGCCAGAATAATTGGGATGATCATAATCCATCCATATTGCGCCCCTGCCTTGGTGGATAATACCAAATGGGAAGTGCCTATTGCCATACTTGCAAAAAGTAGGCCCGGACCTAGGTTTTTAATGAGCTTTTTTAAAGCGGACATGGTTGGTCTTTCAATAAGTAAATTTAAATAATTCTTATTAACCTATCACTAAGGAGTTTTGTAGAAAGTTAAATTAAAATTGCTGTTTTCGTATAATACCATCGGAATTGGTACTTATTTGGAAAAGAAGGTCCAGTATAGCTATAAACAATATCGATCCACAGTATTAAAGATTGGAATATGGATTCTAGTAGGGTGTAATTTTACCTTTTATTCTATCGTAATATGTTCGCCGTAAAATTTGGGTTGTATATTCAGGGCTATATCAATAAACACTTTTACCCTAGCGAAATACTCCCTTATTTTAATTTTTAGCCCATGTTTCAAGGAGGGGTTCTCCGCATTATATCCAATAGCCTTTAACCCCTTTTTTTCTGCCAGATAAATGGCTCGTTTGTTGTGAAACTTTTGGGATATTACAGTAACCTGGTCCAGACCAAAAATCACCTTAGCACGAACCATGGAGTCTAAGGTTCTAAATCCTGCAAAATCCAAGAAAATGCATTCTTCGGGAATTCCTCCTTTTACGAGATCCTTTTTAAAAACAATCGGTTCATTGTAATATGGCGTGCCATTATCGCCGCTCACTAGAACATAATCTATTTTCCCAGCTTTAAATAATGAAATCGTGGCAGTTATTCTGTTGGTGTAATAGGGGTTGGATTTTCCTCCTAACAATTTATTGGAGGTTCCAAGGACCAAGCCCACTTTATTCTTGGGTATTTGATCAATATCCCCATAGGTTTTCCCCATAGTCCCCAATTCTATGGTCATATTGCAAACAATTAAAACGAGAGAAAAGCTTATCAGAATAATAAGACAAGCATAGCCAATTTTCTTTTTCATTTCTCCTATAAATCATCTTTAAAGGTAATGATTATCTTTGGATAACTGGGCGTCCAAGTCAGGTGAGGCTAGTAAGACGTTTCTTGCTTTGCCGTATTTAACTTTACAAAAATAAACCTTGTAGAGGTAGTAATTTTCTTGTAAAATCTGTCTGTCAGTAAATTACAAAAATAAACCCCGACCATTTAAGTCAGGGTTTATTTAAATTATTTTCAGGGTATTGAGTGGTTTATTCTAAGTAAGTCCTAGTTGAAATTGGCTCCAATATTGCCCTGTGCTAGAATTATTTCAAGGTGGTCGGCATTTTGATGAATACTTATATGGGCATCCAATTTTAAAAGTTGTTCATAGGTAATGGCGGTACCATCGTCCATAGTTTTAATAACAGTACTGCTAGATTCACAATCACAATCGATATACTCTAAAGTAATTGCCACTGCTCCTGGGTTGGTTTTGTCACCTAAGTAAATAAAAGCAGGATGAATGTCTAAGGAAGCGCCATTGATTTCCAAGAGGACGGTTGTAGATCCGTTTTCATTTTTTGTAAATGTTACCTTTCCTGAAATATTGGAATTGGCAACGGCATTAAGAGGGAATACCTTAACGCTTGTGGTGGGGTCGGAAGAATCATTATCCTTGCTACACCCTGATAATACTAGCGCCATCGTTGAAAGTAATAGATAGATATATTTTTTCATATTCTCGGAGGATTAAATATTTATACCCAAAGGTTATGAAATATTAACGTTATTCTTGTTTTAAAACTTTAAACGGTTTATATATTCGATAAACTAATCTAAAATGCCTCAGAGTGGTCTAGATAGCGTAGCTAATTGACAGGTATACCCCTAAAGGATAAGTTTATATTCTAGAAAATAAAATAGCTCAATAGTAAGTATTCGCATTTGTATAGGTCCAATTATTATAGTTATCTAAGTATCTTAATATTAATTGAATGATATAGTTTATATAAACTTTTATTAAATTGGTATGACGCAAGTCATTTCGTGTTTCCAATGGTTTAGTTACCTTTAAAGAATAGGGGGGGTATGCAAGATAATTGAAATTACTGTTAACCATTTTAAACTGCCCAGGATGATCAAGGATATGAAAGAACAGCAGTGCCTTTTGTTATTGCAGAATAACTATTTGGGACATTTGGCTTATATAGGTCATAATTCTCCTTATATTCTTCCGATCACCTATTATTATGACCCAGAAAAACATTGTATAATAAGTATTTCCGGAGAAGGGCACAAAATAGAAAGCGTCCGGGAGCAACCTTTGGTCTCCTTGAATGTAAGCAATATTTTATCGCTCAATAATTGGCAGTCCGTCCTTATTCATGGAGAATATGAGGAGTTAAAGGGTATCGATGCAAAGTATCAGCTCCATCATTTTCTGCAGGGTGTAAAAAGAATATCTGAAATTAAAGAGAAATTAAACCTGCAATTTGTCGGTGATTTTTCCAGCAAGATCACGTCGGATGAAACCACTTTGGTCTTCCGAATTAAAATTGTGGATATAACTGGTAAGCAGAGGACACCCAGCTAGGAAAAGCTATGGGAGTAGTAGTGGGGTGAGACTAATTATTTCTGGTCTAATCCTATTTTATATTATGATCTTAAACTGAATCTTAAAATTGAACACATGGAATATTATTTTGACAAAACGCTATCCAATATAACTTTCGATCAAGCTGTGGAGAAAACCAAGGAAGCTTTAATGAAGGAAGGTTTTGGCGTACTCTCTGAAATTGATTTAAAAGCTACCTTAAAGAATAAAATTCAGGTAGATTTCTACAACTATAAAATTTTAGGGGCCTGTAATGCACCATTTGCCTATAAGGCGCTTCAGGCCGAGGATAAAATTGGGACTATGCTCCCATGTAATGTCATTGTACAGGAAAGGGAAGCCGGCTTTATTGAAATTTCGGCTGTTAATCCAACCGCATCAATGCAGGCGGTCATTAATTTAGATCTGATGGAGATCGCTGATGAGGTTTCGGAAAAATTGAAGAACGTGATCAAGAATATTAAATAAATAGGGGCTTTAGGTAATGTTAAGGGCTATTTCTATCATATTGCCAAAAGTAGATTCCCGTTCTATAGTAGTAGATTTTGCACCTGTCACCAATGAATCGGATATGGTAAGTATGGCCAACGCATTAACTTGATGCTTTGCGGCTAAGGTATACAGGCCTGCAGCCTCCATTTCCACACAAAGTACTCCAAATTTCGCCCACAGTTTGTACTCATCTTCATCGTCGTTATAGAAAATATCCGAAGAAAGTACATTTCCAGCCTTTATGGGTATTTTCATTTTTTTTGCATAATCCGCAGCTTTAAGTAATAAATTGAAATTGGCTGTTGGCGCGTAATAGGAATTCCTAAATATTTTATTATTGATGCCAGAGTTTGTAGATGCCGCCATGGCTAATACAATATCCCCTAATGCTAGATCTTTTTGTAGGGCGCCCGCTGTTCCTACCCTAATTAAATTTTTGGCACCGTAGTGGTTGACCAGTTCGTGATAATAGATCATTGCTGATGGGATGCCCATACCGCTACCCTGCACCGAAACAAGTTTCCCTTGATAAGTACCCGTGTACCCCAACATCCCCCTAATGTTATTGTAGCAGTAAGGGTTTTCCAAAAAAGTTTGGGCAATCCATTTTGCACGCAGCGGGTCTCCTGGTAATAGTACGGTATCCGCAATCTCTCCTTCTTTCGCTTGTATGTGTAAACTCATTATTTTTTCTTTGTTCTAGCAGCCAACATCAATGTTCCAGAGGAAGTCCCAATTCTGGAAGCGCCCAGTTCTATATATTTAAGCGCTGTGGCCCTATCTTTTATTCCTCCAGAGGCTTTTATCTGTAACGAATCCCCAACCGTTTGTTTTAATAATAGAACGTCTTTAAAAGTTGCCCCTGCAGGACCAAAACCGGTAGAGGTCTTAACAAGGTCGGCATTAGCCTCCATTGCCAATCTGCAGGCTATTTGCTTCTCCTCATCCGTTAAATAGCAGGTTTCCAAGATTACCTTTAACACCTTAGTCCCTATCCCAGATTTTACTTGGGCAATATCTTCCTTCACCTGTATCAATTTACCCGATTTTAGCCAGCCGATATTGAGTACCATATCTATCTCATCGGCGCCTTGGTCACTATAATCCTCTGCCTCCATGACTTTGGACTTTGTAGTCATGGCGCCTAACGGAAATCCTACTACAGCAGCTATTTTAATAGGAGAGCCTTTTAACCTTGACTTCACTAATGGTATATGGGCGCCGTTTATACAAACGGCATAGAAATTAAACTTTAGTGCTTCATCGCATAGCTCAAGGATATCTTTCTCGGTAGCTGAAGCCTTTAAAAGGGTGTGATCTATATATTTTTGAAGCTGCATGTAGTCTTTTGCTTGTGGCTTTTTTGATGTATTAGATTCAAAGCTAGGTATTCCGTTGTACTATTTATATGATAACCATCAGCTGTGTAAAAGTATTTTAAGACTGACCAAAATCATGTTTTTTGACATGGTAATTACCTACTTTGTTGTGAAGGAATGAATGTTATACTCCCAATCCCCTACGGCAATGATCTTGTGGACAATTCAGTGGTAAGTTGATTTGGTTTTTGGAGCTTACATCCATTTTTATCCCACTTAAAGATTGGGAGTTTAACTACTAATAAAAAAAGCGATGAAGATAATTCTTTTGCCCACCGATTTTTCAGATAGTGCTTGGAATGCTATGTTCACTGCATTGAAGCTATATGCCGATCTGGCTTGCCATTTTATTATTTTAAACTCCTATGAGCCAGATTTCGCTAATATTCTGGGGGACAAGGGAAAACAACGATTAGGGGTGATTTATGACTCCATGGGAAAACAATCGCAATTGGAATTGGATAAAATCCTTGAGTATTTAGGACAGCATCACAAGAATCAAAATCATACTTTCGAAAAGGTTTCTATTGCAGCTAATCTTTTAACCGCCATTAAAGAAACAATGGTTGCTAAACATATTGATTGTATAGTGATGGGTACCACGGGAGCAACTGGGGCAAAGGAAGTATTTATGGGTAGCAATACAGTAAAGGTATTAAATGCAATTAGAAATAGGCCCCTAATAGTGGTTCCTATTGAGTATAATTTCCAAAGTCTAAAGCGACTTGTTTTTCCAACTAATTTTCTCAAGTACTTTGAAGCTTCAGAACTAAATCCCATGTTGGAATTGGCGAAAATGTGGGAGGCAGAAACTTTTATTTTTCAGGTTGGAACGGACTTTTTACTAAGCGATTTCCAGCTGTCAAACCAATCAGTGTTGAAAAAATATTTTGGTTCACTTTCCCATAGTTTTTTTACGGTTAAATGGAAGGTTAACGTGGCTAAAACCATAACTGGTTTTGCAATGGAGAACAATGCTGATATGATTTCCTTGATCCATTATGGCCATAGCTTTTTTGAAAAACTAACCCGGGAGGCGGTAGTGAAAAAAATGGGCTTTCATACCTCTATTCCTCTTTTGGTATTATCAGAACGATAATCATATGAAGACCATAATGAAAGCTGATTTGGTGGTTCGACTTTAACTTTTAGGGAGTGATTTGGGTCTAAAAAGGGAAAAATTGTAATTGTTGTCAGGGGTATTTTTATTAGACAGGAAGAGGATATCTCTTATGCTAAGGTGCCATGGTCCTTATCCATTCCACTATGAAGTAGGGGAATGCGGTTAGGAAAGGAATAGGACATTATGGGGAGTCCTGCTTCCAATAATTTTTTTTCTACCATTGCCAAGACCATGCGACTATTGTAGTTAAAAAGGAGGAGCCCCTTTTCCAAATCAAGGTCCAATACCTGAATATCAAAAATAGGATTCAAGGCGGTAAGGATAACCTCATTTTCCTTTGGTGTTAGGGGACTTTTTAAATGTGCCATTGCTTTCATAAGGTTGTATCTGGTATGAAGTTAAGCTAAAATTATCAAATAATTTACGATTGGGTGTACGTGATTTTAACCTTAGGGTACCACTAATAATTTTTGGTCTCCTATAGATTATTGATATTTAATTCTAGGGAGGTTGTTCTAAACAGTATTCAGTAGTCCTGACAACTTATAGCTTTGATAATGAAAAGTGCTATGACCAAAGTCATTGTTCCCTTAACTATAATCGAATATTTTTAAAGTATTAAAATTTTCATTATGATGAATACTGTATTTTATGCTACTGATAGATCGGAGAGAGAGGTTCCGGTATTAAAATTCGCTTATAATCTTAGTAGGGAGATGGGAGCCAAACTCATTGTTTTATATGTGCATAAAATGGAGCCTCTAAGGGTTTCGGTCAGCCGTCCGTTAGAACAGATAGCGTATCATGTGATCCAAGAACAAAAGGAGATCCTTAAAGCTTATTGTGAAAAACATATCGGTTCAGGTTTAGACCCTGCAAACATTGTATTGGAAGTGGTTCAGAGAGACTCCATTACCAATGCAATATTAGAGGCATCCAAAGAATTTAAATCAGATTTAATTTTAATAGGTAGAAAGGACAAGCATTCAGAACGTGGTTTATTAGTAGGTGATATAGGAAAGGAGCTTCAAGATAAAGTAAGCTGTCCGCTGTTGATCATTCCCAACACTAAGTTTTCAAAAGCGATTGATACTATTCTGTATGCCACTGATTTTGAGGAAGCAGATATCTTGGCCATTAAAACATTGGTACCCATGGCCAAATTGCTAAAATCGAAAATAGAAATCATTCATATTTCTACGGAAAAGGAATACGCTGGAAAAGAACAAATGGAGTGGTTTAAAGAAATGTTGGAACAGCAGGTAGATTATGAAAATATAGGCTTTCAACTTATTTTCTCTGATGCTATTGAAGAAAAACTCAAGACGTTTTCCGATGAGATCGGAGCAGATATACTGGTCTTATTGGAAAGGAAGGAAAAAGGATTCTTTCAGAAAATATTTCATAAAAGCTTGGTAAAAAAAATGGAATCACATATCTCCATTCCGTTGATGAGTTTTAATGAGGTTAACCTTTAAACGGGTACGCAAAATACAACTTGCTAAGATTAGAAAGGACACTTAAATCTATGGATGGAAAGGGGGGCAGGTGTGTTGGTGATCCATTGTGGCTTATGCAACAGACGTACCTGCGGTCGGTCGGGTTTTGGGAATCCATCTAACGTGGTATTGAAAGACCCTAGGATAGCGTGATTTTCAACTTGTTCAGGAGAATCAGTTCAGATTTGTTTTTATGGGCATAGGAGGAGGCAATGTCGTCTGCTGTTTTCCAAATGAGTTTTTTTATTTGCGGACTAAAAAAATTGGGATGCTCCTCGTAAAAATCCATAAATTCCGTAAAATATTCATCGCCTTCTTTTTCTTGATCCTGCAGCCAGTCAAAAACAATTTCTATTTGGAATGCGGCATCGGTGCCAAACTCGTCCTTACTATCGTCTATAGCGAGCCAATATCTTTTCACATCCTTTCTTAAGGAATCAATTTCGTTCGGCATGATTTTCTTATCGGCCATGGCTATGGCATAAAAGAGTTTGCCCAAACATTGATAAAATTCCTTGATCTGTTGTTTTGTTGGTGACATAGATTGTGGTTTAGGAACGTTCATGTCTTCCAAAGAAAGCTTATTAAAAAATTTCCGCTATGTTGCTATTCCTTGGTAATTCTGGTGTGTAAATGGTCTGCCTAAGCTCCACATACAACTTTTTTTATGATCGCCTTGATTCAGTATTAAAAATAGCAATGATTATTTTATTCAGATTTAAAGTCGCTATTTATCTCCGTGGTGGTACTTTATTTGCAATTAAAAGTACAAAATGATTTTAAGAGTTACTACAATTAGGGAAGGAATCACACTTTTAGGCGGTTTTAAAGAATCTGTTGTGGACTTAAGGAAATACGAGTTCGGGTGTAGTTTCACTTTGCTACAGCTAAAGGGACTAGGACGAAATCTATAAAACTTCGTAAATTAATGTAACTTTATCATATGCGTGCATTTGAGAAAAGCAAGAATGTTTTAAAACTGTTGTCCGAGGCCGTATCCGAAGGGATTTTGTTGGTGAGTGAACAACAGATCATTATTGGGACCAACACCCGTACCAATGAAATGTTCGGTTATGGGGAGGGGGAATTAAAGGGGCAACCTTTACATCTGTTAATTCCTGAAAGTTTTCACAATGCACACGATAAATACGTGGAAGATTTTCATAAAAAACAAGGGCAAAGGAGAATGGCCCATGGGAGAACGCTTTTTGGAAAACGCATGAACGGTGAGGAATTCCCAATAGAGGTAGGCCTCAATCCGTTTTCGTTGTTGGGGAAAACGTATGTTATGGCCTTAGTCATAGATGTCTCGGAAAAAAAAGAACAGGAACGGCAGATAAGGGAACTAAATTCGCGATTGGAAGAAAAGATCGAGGCCCGTACCAAGGAATTGGAGAAAACCGTGGTTAAACTTACCAGGGAGATAAAGTTGCGGGAGAATGCGGAGTCAAAAATAAAGAGTGCACTGCATAGGGAACGGGAATTAAATGATCTTAAAACCGAATTTCTCTCTTTGGTTTCCCACGAGTTTAAGACTCCGTTGAGTGGGATACTGACATCGGCTACACTAGTAGGGAAATACAGTAGGGATGATCAGCAAGATAAACGGGAGAAACACTTAAATACAATTATTAGTGGTGTACATCATCTAAATGGTATACTAAACGATTTTTTATCTGTGGAGAGATTGGAGAAAGGGAAAGAAGTGTACAGGTATACCGATTTTTCACTAAGCAAAGTAGTGAACGAGGTAGTTTATAATGCCAATATGCTATTAAAGGACGGACAGAAAATAATTTATCCTGAAAACATTGATGAGATCGATATAAATCAGGATGAACGAATAGTTTCCTTAGTCTTGACCAATCTTTTGCACAACGCTATAAAATATTCCCCAGAGGAGACTGATATAGATATTAAAGTGGAATTGCTTCCAAGTAAAATTGTATTCCATATAATTGATCTAGGGATAGGGATTCCCGAAAAGAATCAGAAGCATATTTTTGAAAGGTATTATAGAGCAGAAAATGCACGACTTATTCAAGGGACTGGCATAGGATTGAATATTGTAAAAGTTCATGTGGAGAACATTGGTGGGGCAATTTACTTTAAAAGCAAATCAGGTAAAGGAAGTGTGTTTTCGGTAGAATTCCCCCTAGAACATAATGCAGGGTAGTTAACCAATACGCATGATATGTGATAAAGGGCGGTACTTATTTAAATACAGCAATAGATGAAACGAGTGTTGATCATAGAGGACGATTCGGTTTTGCGGGAGAATACGGCCGAGCTTTTAGAATTGAGCTATTTCCAGGTGTATACCGCCTCCAACGGGAGTAAGGGATTACTGCTGGCCAAACAACATTTGCCAGATTTAATCATCTGTGATATTATGATGCCCGAATTGGATGGATATGGGGTGCTAATGGCGTTATCCCAAGAAGAAACAACCAAGCAAATTCCCTTTGTTTTTCTTTCTGCCAAGACCGAAAGGCAGGATATTCGTAAGGGTATGGACCTAGGAGCAGACGATTATATTACCAAACCCTTTACAGAATCCGAACTATTGGGAGCTATTAATAGTAGGTTAGCAAGAATGGCAATTGTTAGGGAAAATAGTGGTTTGGGTAGATCCGTTACTGAAGTTGGCAGTTTGGGGATGCAGACCATTAATCAACTTAAAAATTATATAGTAGATGAGGGACGTACCTATGAATTTGTCCTTGGGGATGTTATTTACAAGGAAGGAAGTAACTCCAACCTTATTTATTTGGTTCTTAATGGAGTTGTTAAAACCCATAGATTGGATGAATGGGGCAAGGAATTGATTACCGAAATTTATAAAGCCGATGATTTTTTTGGTTTCACCTGTTTTAGCAAAAATCTTACGTATCAGGAATTTGCAACGGCAATGGGAGAAGTAAGATTGGTAGGGCTGGGAAAAGATGAATTTAAAGTCGTGCTCGAAGAAAATCCCCAGTTAACGATGGAGCTCATGGCAATATTGACAGAAAATCTATCTGAGACCAAGGAACAATTATTGGAAATGGCATACGGGTCTGTGAGAAAAAAAACGGCAACTACAATATTGAAATTTGCCAATAAGCTTGAAAAGGACTCCCAGGGGAGATTACATATTCTGCGGAGCGATCTGGCCAGTGTTGCTGGTATGGCAACGGAGACATTAATTAGGACGTTGTCTAGTTTTAAAAAAGAAGGTTTAATTCGAATAGAGAATAAAAACATCCAAATTCTAGATATGGAAGGCCTTAGTAAGGTAAATTAATGACTTAGGGAGAAAGGCTAGCCCCTAGGTTTTACGTTCCCAAAATATGGGATTGTAGGTTAATTAAACTATTTATTTCACTTTTGCTGCTTTTTGTAGTGGGTACATGATATTGGTCATTTAGATTGCGGTTTTTGCGACTTAATTTTGGAGGAGTAAAGCAAAACTCGGTTGAAATGAAAAATATTTTAGTTCCTACAGATTTTTCCGAAAATTCCTTTAATGCGGTGAAATATGGGTTGGAGCTGTTCCAAGAACACAGATGTACCTTTTATATGTTACACGTTAATCCCGTGCCTAGTTATTCTGGTACAGAATCCAATTTAAAATCCTCCATAGCTAATTTTCAGGATGCTTTGTTATCCGATAGTCGCGAGCAATTAAAGAAACTGATCAAAAGAATTGAAGAGTCTGCTCCAAATTCCAACCATACTTATGTGCCCATCGCAGTTTATGATTATTTTGTTGACACGGTAAAGCGAGAGGTTCAAAATAAGAATATCCAACTAATAATTATGGGGACCAAGGGGGCCACAGGATTTAAAAAAGTGGCCATAGGGAGCAATACTGGAGATATTATTACCAAGGTAAAATGTCCGTTATTGGCGATTCCTGAAAAAGCTAAATTTAGTAAGCCCAAGGAAATTGCCTTTCCAACCGATTACCATATTGGGTACGACATAAATGTTTTGGACAACCTTTTGGAAATGGCGGAAATCAATAAGTCTGCCCTAAGTATACTTCATATTTCTAAAAAAGGGGAGGAGTTAAGTCAGGAGCAATTGACTAATAAAGAGTTTCTGAGTGACTATTTTAAAGATGTAGCGCATAGTTTTCACTCACTAACAGGTGCGAAATTGGAAACGGCGGTTCAATGTTTTACAGAGAGTAGAGAAATTGATATGATTGCTATGGTGGCCAAGAATTTGAATTTTTTTCAAAGAATTTTGTTCAGGCCTGCAGTAGAAGAGATAAGTTATCATACCAAAGTTCCATTTCTGGTACTTCATGAATAGGAGGAGCTTAATTTAAATGAATTTGAAAAGATACCTTTGAGATGGTCCAATAGGAATATGTCAGGAATTGTTTAAGTAAATCACAAATACTATACTTATGAGAAAAGTTTTAGTGCCCACAGATTTTTCGGAAAATGCCTTCAACGCACTAAAATATGCCTGTCAGGTATTTAAGTATGAAAAATGTGAATTTTTTATTGTTCATACCTATGCGGATGAAGTCTATAGGAAAGCAGCAGAAATGGCCCAAGACCATGTAGACGAATTAAAGGAAGCAACTCTTCGGAAATCTGATAAGTCGATGAAACGAGTTTTAAAGGACTTAAAGGAATATTCTCCAAATCCACATCATAAATTAAAGGAAATCACAATTTTTGGTGACCTTGTGGACGAGGTAAATGACCTTGTTAACCAAGAAAATATCGATATTGTTGTTATGGGTACCCGTGGCGCTACCAATGATAGTAGGCTGACTTTCGGCAGTAATACCCTGCATCTTCTAAAATACGTTCATTGCCCTGTGCTTGCCATCCCAGAGGGGTATGAATATCATCCTCCCAAAGAAATACTTTTTCCTACCAATTTTTTGGTGCAAAATAGACGAAGGGAACTAAAATTGCTGTGTGATATGACGGGGTCTTTCCGCTCTACGGTACATATATTGCACATAGATCCGATTACAAATTTATCCTGGCGACAGCAAGACAATAAGGAATTTTTGAAAAATTGCATGCGAAAGCCCAAACTCACCTTTGAGACTACTTTGGAAAAGGACAAAACTACCGCTATCACTAAATACATTGTCCATCACGCCATTAATATGTTAGTTTTGGTGAATTCCAGACACTCCTATATGGAGGATATGTTATATTTATCTACGATTGATAAAATAGGGTTGCATATCAAGATCCCTTTTATGGTGCTTCAAAACGTATCCAGATAATTTAATAGTTACCAAATGAAACGAATTGTATTGCCTACCGATTTTTCGGAGAATGCTTTTAATGCTATAAAGTACGCCCTTCAGCTTTTTAAGGATGAGGAGTGTACTTTTTATCTATTGAATACGTATTCTCCAGCAGCCTATCAGTCGGAATATATTTTGTTTAGCCCTGGACAAATTGGATTGGGAGATGTATATCAGGTTAATTCCACGACCCGTTTGGAGAAGTTAAAGTTGCGTCTAGAAAATGATTTTAAAAACCCTAAGCACCATTTCATACTGCGCTCGGCCTTTAGCCAGCTTGTAGATGAAATTGTACAGACCGTTGCCAAGGAAAATGCAGACCTAGTAATTATGGGAACCCATGGGGCTACGGGGGCACAAGAAATTTTTATGGGCACCAATACCGTTCACCTGATCAAGAGCGCGAATTTTCCAGTTATTGCCGTGCCTGCGCGATACGATTATGTGCCACCTAAGGAAATTTTATTTCCAACAGATTATGAGGTTTCCTATTGTGAAGATCAATTAAAAGCATTGTTGCAGTTGCAACAATTACACCAGTCCCATGTAGAAGTGGTGCATATTTCCAGGGGTTATGAGCTGGCTGAAAACCAATTAAAAAACAAACAAAAATTGGAGGTTATAATGAAAAACACCTCCCATCTGTTTCACAACCTGCCCGATCAAGGGGTTATTGAAGGCATAAATAATTTTCAATTGAATAGAAAATTAAACCTGTTGGTGATGATCCAAAATAAGCATACTTTTTTGGAGCGACTATTTATTGAGCCAGTTATTAAAAAGATTGGGCTTCATGTGAGTATCCCATTTATGGTGCTGCAGGGCTAATTCCATTCGGCATTTTTTTTAACCCCGTTTTGGGATCCAACCTATAAGGGCGGCCCTTAAAGTGGATCCCGTCGTTTTAGGACTTTCCGATCTAAACTGATTTTAATCATGCCTAGACTGGAATTTGTCGGTTACATTAGTACTGTTGTAAACGATATAAACAATATGCCTAAACAAATATTAGTACCGACGGATTTTTCTAAAAATGCCCTAAACGCCATTAATTATGCCCTAAAACTTTTTAAAGGGCAAGAGTGCGACTTCTACTTGTTGAATGTTTTTGGGGTAAGTGGATATAGTTTGGATAATATGATGGTGCCCGAGCCTGGGGAAATGGCCTATGAGGCTGCAAAAAATAAATCTGAAGAGGAGCTCCAGAAATTGTTGCGCCAATTGCAGTTTTCCTCGGAACATACCTTTCACACCATTTCGGTTTATAACTCCCTTTTAGATGCTATTAGACATACTTTAACAAATCAAGAAATAGATATGATAGTAATGGGGACTAAGGGCAGTAGCGGTGCTGCACGTGTGTTTTTTGGATCTAATACTGTTGAGGTTATGGAGAAAATAACTACAAGTCCTGTATTGGCCGTACCCGAGAATGAAATGATTGTAGTTCCTGAGGAGATAGTTTTTCCAACCGATTTTTTAACTGGTTTTAAACACATTGAATTGCAATATCTCCTAGAAATTGCCATGCTGCAAAAGGCCGTTATAAAGATCCTCCACATAGGTCTAGAATCTGATCTGAATAAGGCACAACAAGAAAATAGGGCTTTGTTGGAATCCTTATTTCAGGAAGTTGAACATACCTTCCATTTCCGAGATGGGAATAAAATCTCCGCTGAGATTAAGGATTTTATAAAAGATAGTGGGTGTAATATGCTTGCATTTGTGAATAGGAAACATGGTTTTTTTGAGAACATCTTTTATAAACCCTTAGTAAAGGAAATAGGTTATCAATCAGAAATACCCATTTTAGCGCTGCACGATTCACCTTAAAACTATAACAATGAAGAAAGTAGGGATTTGGATGGATAAGGAAAAGGCGTACATCGTTCGTTTAAAAGAGACTGGCGAAAAATTTGAAACATTATTTTCCAATCTAGAATTTTTTAGTTTAAAAAACGGATCAACATCAAGAATGAAATCTAGTGGTGCACAGCAAATTATACATGAAAGCCGCTATTTGGAACGGGAAAAACATCAATTGCGAACTTACTTTTCTGAATTGGCCTTTAAAATCAAAAATGCAGAGGAAGTTGTTGTTTTTGGTCCCGGGGATACCAATGAAAAATTCAGGAAATCATTATTAAAAAACTATAGATCCATTGCTGCTAAAGTCAAGGTGGTGGCCAAGGCAGATAGTAAGACCGAGAACCAGATAAGGGCATTGGTCAGGAAGTATTACCATGCAAAGTAATACCTGTAACTAACAATACTAAACTAAAAAGAAATAACTGTGGATGAAGTTCTTATAGATATCATTAAATCTTCTGGGGAGAAAGATAAATTCTCCACAAGTAAGTTGCGCAATTCCTTAAGGAAGTGTGGTGCGGGGGAAGAATTGGTTGAACAAATAGTTGGGCAGGTAAGGGAAGAGCTTTATAAAGGGATAACTTCCAAGGAAATTTACAACCGTGCCTTTGCATTGTTAAAGAATAAAGGGGCAATTTTTGCAGCCAAGTACAAGTTAAAAAAAGCCATATATGAATTGGGACCCACTGGATTCCCATTCGAAAAATTCGTTGCGGCCATTTTGGAGTATTCGGGCTATAAAACAAAAGTCGGCAAAATTATGCCTGGCCTATGTGTAACCCATGAAATTGATGTTTTTGCGGAGAAAAATGGTGAGCTGTACCTTCTGGAATGTAAATTTCATGGAGAGGAAGGGCGCAATTGTAATGTGAGGGTTCCACTTTATATCCATTCGCGTTTTCAGGATGTAAAACAACAATGGGAAAAAAATGGGAAGCATGATGTAAAGTTGGTAAGTGGAGGTGTTGTTACCAATACCCGTTTTACTGAAGATGCCATTAAATACGGTACATGCATAGGATTGCACTTATTGAGTTGGGATTATCCCAAAGACAATGGTCTAAAGGACCGTATTTATCGGCTGGGCCTGTATCCCATTACCGTATCTCAGTTATTGACCAAAAGGGAAAAGCAGTTTTTATTGAGTAGGGATGTGGTGCTGTGTAGGCAGCTTATTAAAGATCAATTTTTTCTGGATCATTTGGGGATTTCCAAGACTCGAAAACAAAATATAATTAGGGAACTAAGCCAACTCAGCAGTCATGGGAGCCACTGAATAAAGGGTTGAGCTGGGCAAATTAGTGCATTTAATTTCTAAGGGTTTATTTTCTAACAAACAACAGTTTAAAGTCACGCTAAAACAGTATTTATGAACAAGGTAAAGATTCATTTTTTGGGTGCTTCGGGTACGGTTACAGGGTCCAAGTTTTATCTTGAAACCCCTGAACAGAATATATTGGTAGACTGCGGAATGTTCCAAGGCGTAAAGGAATTACGGGAACTTAACTGGGAACCTTTACCAATAGACGCTTCCAAAATAAATTGCGTGCTGCTGACCCACGGTCATCTAGATCATACGGGGTATTTACCCCGCCTTGTGAAAGAAGGTTTTAAGGGAGATATAATAGGGACGCCACCCACCTTGGCCATTGCTGGTATCATCCTAAGGGATAGTGCCAAAATACATGAGGAAGAAGCGGAAAGAGCCAATAAAGAGGAATATAGCAAACATAATCCCGCACTGCCTTATTACAATCATAAGGATGCTGAGAAAACTATAGGGATGTTTTCATATAGTGAAAAGGACGAATGGATCCCATTGTCCGAAAACATCAGGTTTAGGTTTAGATATAACGGTCATATTATTGGAGCTACTTTTATAGAGGTGGATCTCTATGGTAAAATGTTTGTATTTTCTGGAGATGTTGGTCGTAGTGAGGATTTGTTGTTATTTCCGCCAGAACGTCCGGAATGGGCAGATTATCTGTTTTTGGAAAGTACTTATGGCAATAAGCTGCATCCCGAAGAGGATGTGGAAAATATACTGGCAGAGTTAATTACTAGAACCATTAGAGAAGGCGGAAATTTAATTATACCGTCCTTTGCCGTAGAACGACTGCAGTCTTTAATGTATCTATTGTGGAAGCTGTACCAGGAAAATAAAATTCCCAATATCCCTATTTTCATCGATAGTCCCATGGGGAATAATGTGTTGTCGGTATTTGAAACTTATCCGCAATGGCACAAATTGTCTATAAAGGAATACAAGGCCATGTGCAATCATTTCAATATAATTACATCTTATGGGGATACTTGGAAAACCATAGACGACCCTAGACCAAAGGTGGTTATTGCTGGAAGTGGGATGGTAACCGGAGGTAGGGTGCTTACGTATCTTAAACAGATGGTGGACAGGACTTCTACAACGGTTTTGTTGGTGGGCTATCAGGCCGAGGGAACTAGGGGTAGGCAATTGTATGACGGGGCCCATGAAATAAAAATATTCGGAAAATATATCCCGGTCAAAGCTACGGTCAAACATCTAGAAAGTCTGTCGGCACATGCGGATCAGAATGAATTATTGCACTGGATCCAGAAAATTAAAAATATTCCAGAACGCACTTTTTTAATACATGGAGAACCCGCATCCCTAGATGCATTTAGAGTTAAAATTAAAACGAGCAACGGTTGGCAAGTTCATGTGCCCCACCTTCATGAAGTAGTGGAATTGTCTCTTTGATCCAAGCAATTCCCTAGTGGCACTACCGAGTTTTCGTAGTTGCTTTTACCAACACCGTTAATGCTTCTGGGGCGGGAGGGAGGTGAAGAAAGACCATGTGGAGGGGTATGTTGGTCGTAGAGGAAGGTCAATTTGTATTGAACGGTACTTGAAATGATATGCAAATAGGAAAGCACTAAAGCTATTATTGAGCTCAACACTATTATAAGTTAGCCTAATACTTGTAGTTGTGCCTATATTAAAAGATATTTATAACCAAAATTTAGAAAGTTGAAAAAATTAGTGGTATTTGCAATCGTATGCTTAATGGGATGTTCCTCCGTAGAGATGGTGGAAAATTATAAGAATCCGGATATTGTATTGTTTGATGCCTATAAGGTGCTGATTGTTGGGATGGCCAACGATAGTGCCGTTAGGCAAGATTTTGAGACACGTCTTAAAAAGGAATTTGATAAAAGAGGCGTGGAGGCTATGAGAAGTATAGACCTCTTTGACGTGGCCTTTACGAACACCAAAAAAACGGAGAAGGAGCTAGACAGATTGGAGGAGCAGTTATTAGACAAGGATTTTGATGCTATATTATTTACCAAGGTGGCCGGTACTGAAGATAAGCAGACTTTCCGTAAAATTATGTCCAATCTCAATAATTTCTATGGCGGATTTAAGGACGATTATATGGGTAGCCAAGGTATTTATTATGACCAGGATTATTATGATCAATTTAAGATCTACCATGCAGAAACCTCTTTGTATTGTATATGTGTAGGCAAAGAAAGATCATTGATATGGAGAGGGGCCTTAGATATTAAGGACCCAAATAATATTGGTAAGACCATGGATGATTATATTAAATTGGTAGTAATAGCAATGGAAAAACAGGACCTTGTATTCAGAAATAAATAAAATCCTTTTTTAGGGAGCATTACAACGAAAAGAACCTCCCAGAAAGGGAGGTTCTACACTACTATTTTTATTTGAAATCTTACTGTTGTGGAATGCGTTTTTCAGCCATTAATTTGTCAATGGCTTGCTGAAGCTTTACTGGATCATCCGCAACTTTCTCCAAGTTTACTATTTCGACTTTTCTGAAGTCTACTGGATGACTTTCACTTTGAAGGGAAATAGTACCACCTTTTAATAGTTGTCCTTCCTCTTCACCTTTTACAGGGTCTAACTGGGGCCTGTTGTAGCGCATTACTTCTTCACCATTGGCGTAGTGTACAATTAAGGAATCGTTCAAAACCAATACTTCTACCCGTACCCATTGGTCACCCTGAAAGGTTTTGGAGGTAGAATTGGCGCAATGTGGTTTCATTACTTTGCCATCTTTTACATATTGGGTTCCGGGGGTACAAAGGTTGGCATTAGAGCGCTCGTCCTTTCCGTTCCCACCCAATAGCTGTACTTCTATGGAATTTGGAAAATCTTGGTCTAAGGTCATTTCTGCGGGATCTTGGCCGTGTACCATTATCCCACTATTCCTATAGGCCCAACCAGGACCTCCCTTCACTTGATCCCCAACAAAGCGGTACTCTACACCTATGAGATAGGAAGAAAATGGCTTCTCGTAGAACAGATGTCCAAATTGCTCATCAAAATTGGTGTATTCATCGTAACGCACTTGTATGTTTCCATCATTTACCTGAAAAGTATTGGCGAAATTATCACCCAATTCATGGTTCCTGATCTTAATTTTCCAATTGCTTAGGTCTTTCCCATTATACATTTGCTCCCACTTTAAATTAGACGCAGTACCACAGCTATTTAGAAAGAGAGATAGCACCATAATTAAAGTTAGCACCGGAACAGAATTGTAAAAGTTGTTTTTCATGGATAAGGTTTAAAAATATTCGATTTAATTTATTGATTTGTGGCCCCCAAGGGAATTCTCTAAACGATAAAATTATCATTTTTAATTGGAAATACCCCCAATTGGTAGGTTTGTGATCTATAAAAATCATATGTTAGTATGAAAACTGCCAATAATCACCTTTTTATATTTAATCGCTATTGCTTTCCAATTAAATTTCAAACTGGATGTTCGGGAATGCCTATCCCTTCAAAGCCTAATTTCCCTATGTATTGGTCAACATCTGTGCTATTCTTCAGATCATGGCGCCAAGTTTCTCCTGGGATTATCGTGAGCGGGTTTACCATGGATAATGATGTTTCCCATATAATTTTCACATGGGATCAATGAGATAAGTAGCAACTTATTTTATGTAAAAGGGCCATTCTGTACAGAATGGCCCTTTTACATTGACATTTATTTTTGACTATCTCTTGCAATTGGCAACCCAATTCTTGCCGTCTTTGTTGTAGCCAATGAGCAAGGTACCTTCGTCAATTTTGATCGCACCATCTAAGGATAGAAGTACACTTTGATTTTTCTCCATTTTTATTCCTTTTAAGCTCGGAATACCGTCCGAAAAATCAAAATTATAAGTATCACCTACCTTAACGAGTGTAACCTTCCCGTCAGAGGTGGAGATGGTAGTATCGCTGTCTGACTCTGAGAAGCTTACCGATCCTTTATATGTTCCAACAAAAAAATTGTCATCCACAGGGTCATTTTCTTTGCTACACGATGCAACTAAAATTGTTGTGATAAACAGTAGGCCTAAAATTTTTATCGATTTTTTCATATTCATATTTTTAATTATTCTACAAAGCTATATCCTTCATTTAAGATATGAAACACCCTATTGTTATTGTGTTAACCTTTTATGCATTGAAGCTAGAATGCGAGTTGCAATTGTTGCGAAGTGAATTGGTTTTCCCGTTTCTATGTTCTTATCAGATCAGGGTTTGGGGGCTTACTCTGGAGACGCAAGTAAGCGTTTTGAGAAGCTCAATAGAATAGTTTCAAAAGTACGATGGGAACGCCTATTTCCCTACATGGGTAATCTCGAGATTGCGGTGTATTCCATGACATATATCATTTATTCTGCCAGTCTATACCACTACCTTGATAGGTGAGATATCTGCCTATTGGAGATGGTCAAAATAAGCATCGTTCCATTTACTCCTTCACCTTGGGGAATAACCTGTAGTATAGGTATCTAGTTGCACGTTAAGAATAATTATAAACAATAAATACATAAAAATATGAAAGCATTAGTTTATTATGGCGATCATAATATCGCTTTGGAAGAAAGACCAAAACCTACGATCCTTAAGCCCACAGATGTAATTGTAAAAGTATTAAAAACAACGATTTGTGGAACTGACTTAGGTATTTACAAAGGTAAAAACCCAGAAGTTGAAAGTGGACGTATTCTCGGCCACGAAGGTGTGGGTATTATTGAAGAAATTGGGGATAGTGTTTCTCAGTTTAAAAAGGGAGACAAAGTGATAATTTCATGTATTACTTCTTGTGGTTCTTGTGAATATTGTAAAAAACAAATGTATTCACATTGTAAAGATGGAGGCTGGATTTTAGGTTATATGATTGATGGGGTACAAGCGGAATATGTTAGAATCCCACATGCCGACAATAGTTTGCACAAAATACCAGCAACTATTGATGATGAAATAGCAGTTTTACTAAGTGATATCTTGCCAACAGGTCATGAAATAGGCGTTCAATATGGTAAGGTGAAACCTGGAGATGAAATTGCCATTATTGGCGCAGGCCCTATTGGTATGTCTGCCCTTTTAACAGCACAGTTCTACTCTCCTTCTAAAATCATCATGGTCGACCTAGATGATAATAGGCTTAAATTGGCCAAAGAACTAGGTGCTACACATACCATTAATTCTGGAACTACAGATGTAGAAGCTGCTATTAAAGCAATAGTTGATGGCGATGGTGTTGATGTTGCTATAGAAGCTGTTGGAATTCCTCAAACTTGGGATATTTGCCAAAAAATAGTAAAACCAGGTGCTCACATTGCCAATGTAGGAGTACATGGCAAAAAGGTAGATTTTGAAATCAACAAACTATGGATTAAAAATCTTACTATAACCACTGGACTTGTTAACACGAATACAACTCCTATGCTATTAAAAGCGGTTTCTACGAATAGTTTGGATCTAAAGAAAATGATTACACATCATTTCCCGCTTTCAGAGCTTGAGCATGCTTATCAAGTGTTTTTAAACGGTGCCGAAGAAAAAGCACTGAAAATTATTATTACCAATGAATAACTATTGCTAATAACTAAGAAGCGTTCGTGCGGCCATTGAAGCCTAACATGAACGCTTCTTAGGTATTAGCATACATCTATTTGGAGTCTTTTAGTGGTTTAAAGTCCTGATTGCTGAAAGGAGAACTATCGGGTGTTTTCACTACATTATATCCTAAGTCCACTGCTTGATGACATTTATTACAACTAATTGTCAGTAAGGTGTAACTATTTTCGAATAACACGGGATCTTTCTTTTCAATGGCATTGTTGATACTATCTAACGCAGGATTTATCATTCCTATCATTTCGGTTTCCTTTCGGCCAGCTTGAAATTTCTGAATGTCTTCAATGGCTTCCATTATTTCGTGCACTTCAAAGTCGGCAAGTTTCCAGTTTTGGTTTTGTCCTGCAAACCATAGTTTAGAGTGATGTGCCTGTATGCTACTCATAAAGTCTCCGAAGCCAGGTTTGTACGTATTTGCGATTTTGATTTCCAAACTGTCAATACGGTTTTGTAATATTTTTGTGTTGTCTTTCTGCTGGTTACAGGCAAAAAGTCCAAATGTCAATAGAATTAAAAATATCTTTCTCATTTTGGTGTCTGTTTAATGTTTGCACTAGCATTATGCGGAACAATGGGATAAAATTAATCATCACCTTATATTTGTATACGAACATAGTAAATCAATACTGATTCCTAAAAAAAAAGAATGGATGAACCTCCATTCTGAACTAAATAGGCTCCAATTTTAATTTCCAAATCACCTTTTTACCCGTAATCGGTTAGGAAAGTGGCTTTGGGCGAGCCAAACTTCATCCGCACTCCAGTCCGTAGTAAGCGTAGCCGACTACTTACTTATATAGGAAGCCTTTAAAATGTGCTTTAAAGTTTCAATTCTGTGTTCATAATTTGATCGACCGCTTTTCTGTATTTTATTGGATTATCAGCCTTTTTTATGGCTTTGTATGTTTTTTGTGGGTTTGAGGTAGATTGGGAAAAGTACTCCCAAAAACCTAGCATTTTCATTTTTATAGGTGTTGGCCCAGATAAGTACTCGTCGTATTGCTGGTAAATGGTGTCATGAAATTCCGAAAAAATAGACCATCGGTTTTTGGGATATTCCGTAGTGTTATTTTTTATCATACTTGGTAAAAATGGATCGGCAATTAAACCACGACCAATCATAAAATGATCGATATTAGGAAAACGTTTTTCAATGGCTTTAAAAGCAGAAACGCTAGTAATGTCCCCGTTATAGTACAACTTGTGTTTGGTGCTGCTGATGCATTTTTCAAAAGCATCCAAGTCTACTGGTCCTTTGTAGAGTTGTTTTCCAATTCTTGCGTGAATAGCGATGTTTTTAAGCGGGTATTGATCTAAAATAGGAAAGGCGTCTAGAATTTCTTCTGCGTTTTCGTATCCCATTCTCATTTTCATAGAAACCAAAATATCTGTTTCGTTATGTGCTCTGTGTAAAACCTCGTTAATTCTATTAGGATTGCAAATTAAGCCAGAGCCCATTCCAGATTTAGTAACCATTGGATAAGGGCAACCTAAATTCCAATTTAATTCGTTATAGCCTAAACTCTGTACGTATTTGGCAACATATAAAAACTCGTCTGGATCGTTAGTGATTACCTGGGGAATTACCTCTAAAGTAGTATTGTTTTCTGGTAAAAGGTCGTTTTGATAGGATTGCTTAATTTTTAGCTTTCCATTTAACCTAATGTAAGGGGCGTAAAAAGTATCTATACCACCAAAGTAATGATTGAAGGCATTACGAAACCTGAAATCTGTAAAGCCTTGTAAAGGGGATGAAAGTAGAGTAGGAGCCATCTTGTTGTTTAGCTGGACAAAGATAGGTTAATTGGTTGATGGTTTTGACTTAGGTTTACTCCCTATTGTGCTTTTTCCAGGTTTTATAAGTCATTTCAAATTTTATTTCGCCAATTCCGTGAGTCCCAATTTCTGTCCATCCAGCCTTTCTGTAAAATGTTTCCGCTCTTGTTTTTGGAGACGTTCCTAGCCAAAGGCTGGATTTTGTTTGTTTAAAATACCAATGGAGCATTATACCGAGAAGCTTTTTCCCGATACCCTTTTTTTTAAATTCGGGGCTTATAAATAACGCCCAAACATTCTTTTCTTTTAAATCCACTATGGAAAAACCTACAATCTGATGGTTAATTTCACATACCCATCCTTTGCCTCTTTTTGTTATAAATGCTAAACATTCTTCATCTGTTACTAAATCGGGATTTGATAACGTGTTTTCGGTCACAGAGTTCCTTACTACTTGCATCTGTTTTATGTCATTCACTTTTGCCGCTCTAAAAATCATTCTAATCGAAAGTTTATTTTTAAACTAGGTTGTTCGGTATCGGTAGGTTGAACTTTAGTAAAATGACTTATAAGGCACTAGCGGAGCAGTTGTATGCCGACATAGGCAGGCTCACGTAGCTTTGGGCCCTCCAAATGCTGCTATACCCAATTATATTCTTAGAAGTCCTGAATGTTAGAATGTAAATACGATGAAATTAGCTACTTTAAACAACTCATAGTTGTATTACTAGCAATACACTAGTTGCCATATAGGTCTATAAGAATTAAAGAAACCATCATATTAATAAAAATTTTGAAATTATTCCGAAAGCTTTGTTAACCTGAAATATATAAAAATGAAATTTAAAACCATAGGTAGTATCGTAATTTGTTTCTTGTTAGCCTTGGTGTCTTTTTCTCAATCTTTGGATACTAAGGAGCCCAAAAAAGTCTTAGCTCTAAATCCTGGATTGGATAATCCACGCAATAGTGAAGGTGATTTTATTACTTTAAAAGACGGCACTATCATGTTTATATATAGTAAGTATTATGGAGAATCGACCAGTGATCATGCTCCGGCATCCTTGGTTGCAAGGTATTCAAAAGATGAAGGTGATTCCTGGTCTACAGAAGATAAAACTATTGTACCGAATGAAGGAGGAATGAATGTGATGTCGGTTTCATTGCTCCGTTTACAAAACGGCGAAATTGCACTTTTTTACTTGCTCAAAAACTCCACGAAAGATTGTATTCCCATGATGCGGATTTCAAAGGATGAAGGAATAACTTGGAGCAATCCTATAAAATGCATACAGGATAAACAAGGATATTTCGTACTCAATAATGACCGGGTCATACAACTTAAAGATGGTCGACTAATGATGGCCGTGGCATTGCACAGTGTTCCTGGGGGCGGGGAGTTTAAAAATAAGGGTGATTTATATACCTATTATTCGGATGATAACGGTAGGTCTTGGACTTCGAGTGGGAACGTACCCAATGCAATGGATATAATCACTCAGGAACCTGGTTTAATAGAGATGAAGGACGGCAGGGTAATGATGTACATTAGAGCCAGTGGAGGTTTCCAGCAATTGTCATTCTCTTCAGACAGAGGACATTCTTGGAGTCCTATTCAGTCTAGTACTATTCCTTCCCCTTTGTCACCTGCTACCATCGAAATAATTCCGGCAACAGGGGATTGGCTAATGGTATGGAACAATAACGACGGCAGCAACACTAATTTAATTGGGAAACGAACACCTTTAACAGTAGCGCTATCGAATAATGAAGGTGCTACTTGGAAATATGTAAAAAATATAGAAGATGATCCGGATGGATGGTATTGTTATATGGCTGTTCATTTTATAGAAGGAGGTGAAAATGTGTTGCTGAGTTACTGTGCCGGAGACAAACCTTCGGGAACTGGGCTTTCAGTTACCGATATCACAAAACTAAATATCGACTGGATTTATGAAAAATAATTGTTTCTCCAATTTATTCTTGTGCCCATTTTATCGGCTTGTAGCGCAAATACAGCGTTGACCTTGAAAAGTTGGGGACTTTTTAATTATATGAATTGCTTTAGAGGTATAACAACAGGACTAGATTTACGATATAGGGCGTAATTAGGGCGGTCAGCAACCCATTTACACACATGGCTAATCCAGCATAGGCCCCTGGAAGCTTTCCTTCATCCAAGGCTCTGGCGGTACCAATTCCGTGGGCAGCAGTTCCTAGGGCTGCACCTATTGCATTTTTGTTATTTATTCCCATACTGCGTAAAATGGCTGGGCCAAAAGCATTTCCAAAGATTCCCACTGCAATAACTATACCGGCGGAGATGTAGGGGACACCACCAATTATTTTAGCGATTTCCAAAGCTATAGGTGTTGTGACAGATTTTGGGGCGATAGATCTTATAATCGGTTCTGAGGCACCTAGTACTAGTGCTATGGCACACACTGAAATAATACTTATGGTTCCTCCAATAACTACAGCAGAGACAAAAGGCAGCATATTTGCTTTTATCTGTTCATATTTTTCATAAAAGAGAACTCCTAGAGCTACAACCGTAGGCCCTAATAAAAACCCTAAATATTGCCCACCAATATTATAGGCTTCAAAATCAATCTCAAAAATGACTAAAAAACAAATTATAGATACTACAGAAAGTAAAACTGGATTAAAAAGGACAAATTTCCATCTGCGTCCTATGAGTTTGGACAGTTGAAAAGCCAGTAGGGTAATAAAAATTCCGAAAAGAGGTTGCAGATAGATTTCACTCATTCTTTCCAAATTTTTGTAAAAGGATGCCAGTTATATATAGAGTTAGAATGGTACTTATAATTGTGCTGACAACAATGGCGAGCCAATGAATTTTTAGTACGTCATAAAAGGTCATTAGCCCCACCCCGTAAGGTATAAAAAATAATACCATATACTTTATAAACTGATCAGAGGCGGGTTTAACATCATTCAACTTTATGACCTTCAACTTTAGGGCCATGAAAATTGCTACCATACCCACAATGTTACCTGCTATTGGAAGATTAAATAGATATACTATTAATTCTCCGATCACTAGGAATAAAAATATGAATAGAACTCCTTTAAACATTTTTAATTTTTTGAATCGTTCTAGATGAAAATATGTTTTATAGTAATAGTGAAGAGCAATATAATAAGCTAAAGGTTGATTTATGTGTTTTTTTTGAATTTTGAACGGTACCGTTTATAGATGGTAAAATTAATCATCTGTTAATCAGTATTTTGAACATTTTTGTTGATGTGATTTATTTTCAGAAGTAGGTGAATTACAATCTTACTTTTTGCTGTTTTGACCTTTCTATATTTTCCTATATAGGCACGGGGATAAATCTATAGTTTTAAATTTTCACGGTTTATAAGATAGTTCGTTGTAGTAATATTATCGACTTTTAAAAGTCGAAATAAACCCAAAATTACTTTACCACAATGCTACGTTCAATTATGTAGTCCGCACCCTATAATTTACTACCTTTCTATACTCAATATTTTAATTGGTGTTTATGAAAGCAGCTTGTTTGGTGAAATATGGGTCATCCCATACTGCATTTGAAATCAGGGAAGTGGATATTCCCCAACCATCTTCCGAGGAAATACTGATCAAAGTGGAGGCATTTGGGCTTAATTATGCAGATGTTATGGCTCGCTTGGGCCTCTATAAAGCAGCGCCGCCTTTACCCGCGATACTAGGTTATGATGTGGTAGGGTATGTGACTAAATGTGGTGCAGATGTTCAAAATATAAAAATTGGGGATCGTGTTACCGCACTTACCCGTTTTGGAGGATATGCAGAATATGCAATCGCTAAAAATGAAGTCGCAAATATTATACCAGATTCAATGGAAGCAGGGGTTGCAGTCGCATTGGCAACGCAGTATGCCACCGCGTATTTTTTGGCATATGATATGGCCAATCTTCAGGAAAACGATACCGTTTTGGTACATGCTGCTGCAGGTGGAGTCGGTACAGCCCTAGTTCAAATGGCATTAGATAGAAATTGTACTGTTTTTGGTACTTGTAGCTCAGCTGAAAAGATAGACTATCTAGTTAAAAATGGGGTGCATCATCCTATAAATTATCTGGAAACCGATTTTGGATCCAGTGTTAAAACTATACTTAAAAAAAAGGGATTAGACGTGATTTTTGACCCAGTAGGTGGAAAATCAGTAAAAAAGGGATATCAACTACTAGCCTCAGGAGGAAGGTTGTTTTCATTCGGGGTGTCGTCTATGAGCAAGGCAAAATCTATTTTCGGAAAATTAAAGGTATTGGCTCAATTTGGTATATACCATCCGCTTCAATTTTTAGGCGGATCCAAAGGAATTATCGGAGTGAATATGCTAAAGATCGCTGATGAAAATCCCGAAAAAATTGGAAGGGCTATGAAAGCCGTTATCCAACTAGCGGAGCAAAGTGTGTTGAAACCACATGTAGGTGGTGAGTTTGAAATTCATCAATTGACAGAAGCACACCAATTATTGGAATCGCGACAATCCATGGGAAAAATTGTAGTTAAATGGTAATTATAACATTGATATACCGATGACTAATTAGCCCTTCAAAAACAAGGTTGCCTTGGTAAGTGGGGCTATTTGCCCAAAAGAAAAAATGTAAGTCTGGCAAAACTACAATCTGAAGGCGGGAAGATGGCCTAACTGTATCCTTCCTAAAAACAGGACTATTTAAATTTTAAAACTCAAAGATAATTCCTATTGTAGGAAGAGGATGCCCGCTTTTATTATCTAAAATTACAGGAATGGCATTGCTTCCATCCATTTGAATGGGTTGACCGTCTGTTGTTTGAAATCCTGTGTTATCAGCATTGCGTTGAAAGGTATAATCTGGATTTGATTCATTCTTCTGAATCAATAAATTTTGAACATCCAAATAGGCCACAAGCGAAGTTTTTTTGAAATTGAACTTTTTATCTACTCGTAAATCCAACTGATTATAATTTGACAACCTGTTTTGATTCAGCAAATCAACATCTGGTACGCCTTGGCCCAGCAGTAAGTAATTTTGTTGGGAAGCAGGCATGTTAAATGGGGTAAACGGGTTCCCTCCTGCGAAGCGATATTTTAGACCTAGATCCCAGTTATTATTGAATTGATATCCCAGTGTTGTAGAGAATAAATGACGATTATCCCATGATGATCGTTTTAAAACGCTATCAGAACCAGAGAATTTGCTCACCACATAGGAGTAGCTTGCCACGTAAAATAGTCTGTCTGTCATTTTTTGTTGCGCGAAGAATTCTACTCCATAGGCTTGTCCGTTGCCTATAGATAAAATGCGTTCGCTTCCTACAGATCCAAATTGGGTACCTTGATTTGCTAGAGATACTCCTGTGGATTCTGATACTGGATAATCCGAATAACGCTTAAAGTACCCCTCAAATGTAAATCTCAAAGATCTATTTGGAAGATATTCCGTACCCAATACGTAATGCGTTGAACGGGTGTATTCTAAGTCTTTATTTATAAAATTACCTGCTTCATCTTTAAAACCCAATGTGGTGTAAATAGGTGCCTTGAAATATGTGCCTATAGAACCGTTAAGGTTCCATTGCTCATTTATGCCATAAGACGCAGACAAGCGCGGTGATAGCGTTTTTAAAGGATTTTTGCCTGTATTCGTAAAACTATTCATATCACTACGAATACCGCCAGAAAGCAGTAATCTATCATTATAGAAGCGCTTGGCTGCTTGTGCAAATAGGCCATATTTCAAGAAGTCTATTTGGCTGTCAAATACAATTGTCCGTTCAGGCGAAATAACTGTGCCAGTATCGTCTTTGATCTCGTTACTTATTTTATTAAATACGTCTCCAGAATATGTAACATACTGCGCATCTAAGCCTGAAGAAAAGCGCCATCCGTTCACAAATTTATTGTAATCGAATCTAAATTTATTTTCAATTTCATTAGAGTTAATTAATAAAGTCCGATTTTGTTCTATTTTTTGCTCATCTTCATATTTGTCAATAGTAGTATGAAACATATTTCTGCTGAGCGCGAAATTCATATAACCATTTTTGATTTTTCTATTGAGATTAAAACCTGTGGTATAGGTCCATTGATTAATATATGGAGTTGAGCGAAGCACATAAGTGTCCTCTGGAGTAGACTCCTTGGTGGGAGCAAAGCTAAAATTATCTATCGCACCAATGCCAATAGCGGTTAAGGTAGTTTTGTTATCAAACTCATGGTTTACCTTGTACTGAAAATCGTAAAAATCTGGACGAATTGGCAAATCAACGATTTTGAAAAGTAAACCTAAATAGGATTTTCTAACAGAGCTTAAGAAAGTAGTTTTAGGGGATAACGGCCCTTCCAATGTTAAGGCAGTTTCTGTTAAACTCACACGAACATTTCCAGAAAATCGATCAGGATTTCCATTGCGTTGTTTAATGACGAACGTAGAGGAAAGAGCATCGCTATACTTGGAGTCAAAGGCAGATGTAGTAAGTTTTAAACTCTCAATAAAAGACACATTTAAGATGCCTTGTGCACCCCCCGAACTTCCTTGGGTTTGAAAGTGGTTTAAAACTGGAATTTCTATGCCGTCTAAATAGTAAACATTTTCATTTGGCGCCCCTCCGCGAACTATAATATCGTTACGTTCTCCTACTCCATTACTAAGACCAACACCAGGCAAGGTTTGTACAACTTTAGAAACATCAAAGTTGCCTCCCGGATTGGATTTGATTTCTTGGGAAGTCAATTGCTGAACAGAAAGCGGAGTGATCATATCCGTAGTTTTTACCGATGTATTTCTGTTATAGCTAATCACAACACCTTCTAGTGCTTCCGATTCTGGCTCCATTTCAAAGTTAATAATACGATCATTCCCAGAGGTTAACTCGATATTGTATAAGGTAGCTGTTTTATACCCTAAAAAAGATGCGGTAACAGTATATGTTCCAACCGGTAACATTAAATTAAACCGTCCAGTATCGTCTGTTATAGTTCCCAGCGAAGTTCCTTCGATAGATATATTAACACCAATAAGTCTCTCCAAAGTATTTTTATCCTGAATATTTCCAATAATTCGGCCGTTTTTTTGTGAAAAACTAGAAAAGGTGAGCAATAAAAAAGAATAGAAAAACAAGACATATTTATTCATAACCAATTAACTTTAGTGAAATGTAAAATAAATGCTCTAAATAATTAATGTTTAATCGCTTTTAAAGGGAAGTGACGAGAGTAGATTAATTCACTGATAATAAATAATTAGTCATATTTCAGCACTTAGAACCTACCCTTTTCATCTTCTATACCTGTATCCTTACTTCGCTCTTTTTTGATATCTTTTCTGCCAAAATTATAAATCAAGTTAAATTGGACCTGTCTGCTACCACCCTCCATTTTTACATCACCAGACTGAGTAGTGCCTCGCCACGATGACGTATAAAGGATAACAATAAACCCTTGTTTTGTAGAAAGTTTCTCGTCAAAAAAACACTTCTGGAATGCCATATTTAAACCCCTAATACTTTTAGTTTTAAAAGTTCTATTCCAAAAGGAAAGAGAACTATACCAAGCTGAAAATTCAGCATTAAAACTTTTGACAATTTTAAAGGTGTTTTGCGCAAACATACTTAATGTATTTTGTTCAGTTGAAAGAAAGTCCTCTTTTGTTGCCTCATAGATACTTCTAAACGCGTTTACGGGTGGAAAACATGTACTAAAATACCTACCCCTTCCAATCATTTTTAATTTTATTATTAAAAATATTTATTCGTCTATTTTTTTGCATAGATTTGCACTGTATTAGAAAAACAATGAAAAATATAACTATAATTTCTTCAATTATTAGTGCAATTGTGATTATCGCATCTGCAGAGGGAAAGCTATAGATATATTTTTAATAAAAATATAAAAAAGCCTCCCGAGAAATCAGGAGGCTTTTTTATTTATCCAAAATCAATAAATGAAAACCAGTGCCATCATTAGTATCATTATTATTTGCCCATCTGGGTGAGTCAGGCTGGTATTGTCCAATTTTAAGCCTTTCTCATTCATTTGAGAAAGGCTTTTTTTATTTGATGAAGTAGCAATTACATCAATGTGTTTCATGTACCACCACAGGTTGTGGAACCGATAATTAATTTTAATAGAATAATAAATGAACTCAATAAAAACAACAGGTGCACAAGCGGTAATGAAATCGTTAGTAGCGGAGCAAGTGGATACTATATTTGGATATCCTGGAGGAGCGATTATGCCCATTTATGATGCTTTGTACGATTATGTGAGTACTATAAATCACGTCTTGGTGCGTCACGAACAAGGTGCTATTCACGCAGCTCAGGGCTACGCCAGAACTTCCAAAAAGACAGGTGTGGTGTTTGCAACTTCGGGCCCGGGTGCTACTAATTTAATAACTGGGCTGGCTGACGCCTTAATTGATTCAACCCCATTGGTTTGCATTACCGGACAAGTGGCTTCCCATCTTTTAGGTAGCGATGCTTTTCAGGAAACGGATGTGGTAGGAATTTCCATGCCTATAACAAAGTGGAATTGTCAAGTTACCAAGGCAGAAGAAATTCCTGCTGCCATAGCAAAAGCATTTTATATTGCACGATCCGGTCGGCCAGGTCCTGTGTTGGTCGACATAACCAAGGATGCACAATTTGGGGTAATGGAGTTTCAGTATGAAAAACGTACCCGTATCCGAAGTTATCGAGCGAAACCCAAGATAAGTAAAACAAACGTTGAAGCAGCAGCATTATTAATCAATAATGCCCAAAAGCCGTTCTTATTAATTGGTCAGGGAATTATGTTATCCAATGCAGAAAAGGACTTATTAAGATTTGTTGAAAAATCTGGAGTTCCTGTTGCATCAACATTGTTAGGATTAGGTGCATTCCCAAATAATCATCCACAATATGTTGGATTTTTAGGAATGCATGGTGATTATGCACCCAATATTAAAACAAATGAATGCGATGTGCTTATTGCCATAGGGATGCGTTTCGATGACAGAGTTACAGGTGATGTTTCTAGGTACGCCAAGCAAGCTAAGGTTGTGCATATTGATATTGATGCCTCTGAATTGAATAAAATTATCCATGCAGATGTTGCTGTTCATGCCGATGCGAAAGAAGCCTTGTCAATATTATCTGAACTGGTACAAGAGAAACAACATACTGCTTGGTTGCAGGAATTTAAAGACGCTAAAAAAGTTGAAGTTGAAACCTTACAAGTAAGCGCGAAGGAATTACACTCCGAAGAGATCAAAATGGACGAAGTCATCAAAATACTTTCAGATATAACTAATGGAGAAGCGGTTGTAGTGACAGATGTTGGCCAACATCAGATGATGACTGCGCGCTATTATCAATACAACAAAACAAAAAGCAATGTTACATCTGGAGGCTTGGGTACTATGGGATTTGCACTTCCCGCAGCTATTGGAGCAAAATTTGGCGCTCCAGAAAAACCTGTGGTAGCAATCATTGGAGATGGAGGTTTTCAGATGACGTTGCAAGAATTGGGGACTATTTTACAAAGTAAAGTAGATGTGAAAATTATCATTTTGAATAATAGATTTCTCGGAATGGTGCGTCAATGGCAACAAATGTTCTTTGAAAAACGCTATTCCTTTACTGAAATGATAAGTCCCGATTTCGTAGCTCTTGCCAAAGCTTATAGTATTGAAGCCTCGAAATTTGAAGCAAGAACAGATTTAAAAGAAACCTTAGTAAAAATGCTGAACCATAAGGGATCTTACTTATTGGAAATCATGGTTGCAAAAGAGGAAAATGTTTTCCCAATGATACCCACCGGAGCATCCGTATCAGAAGTACGTTTAAACTAATTGAAAATGGAAAAAACATATACAGTATCGGTCTTTACAGAAAACAGCATCGGGATGATGAATCGCATTACTATCATTTTTACGCGCAGACATTTAAATATTGATAGTATCACAGCGTCGGAATCGGAAATAAAAGGAGTTTTTCGATATACTATCGTATTAAGAACTAGTAGAGAGCAAGTAGATAAAGTAGTTGGACAACTGGAAAAATTAATTGATGTTTTTAAAGCCTTTGTACACGAAGACTCTGAAATAGTGCATCAGGAAATTGCATTGTATAAGATTAGAACGGAAACCTTGACCAATGGTGATGTAGAAAAAGTGATACGGGAACATCACGCAAGAATCCTTACGGTGGATCCTAAATTTATGGTCATCGAAAAAACAGGACACGTTGAAGAAACACAATTGCTATTTGAAAACTTACAGCCCTACGGGGTGCTAGAATTTGTACGCTCGGGAAGAGTAGCGGTAACAAAACCTATGAAGGAATTAAGTGCCTATTTAGAAGAATTATAAAATCTAAATAACGATTAATAACAACAAAGTATAAACAATTAATACTAAGAATTATGGCAACCATAAATTTTGAGGGAGTATTGGAGATGGGGTTTCTAGATAAAGTATATCAAGCAAAAGAGCGAATAAAAAACGTTGCGATACATACACCATTGATGAAAAATGAAAACCTGAGCGAAGAATTTGCTGCTGAGGTTTGGTTAAAACGAGAGGATTTACAGCCTGTTCGCTCCTACAAGCTAAGAGGTGCATACAATAAAATTTTTTCCCTTTCAGATGTCGATAAAAATAAACAAGTTGTTTGTGCCAGTGCCGGTAATCATGCCCAAGGCGTTGCTTATGCCTGTTTTAAGCTCAATATAAAGGCAACTATATTTATGCCGGCTACTACACCTCCACAAAAAATAAAACAAGTAAACCTCTTTGGCAAAGATAAAGTTGAGGTGGTTTTAAAAGGAGATACATTTGATGAAGCATTTCAACACGCAAGGAAGTATTGTGAGGAACAATCCGCAACCTTCATTCACCCATTTGATGATGAAAAAGTAATTGCCGGACAAGGAACTTTAGCATTAGAATTATTGGATGATCAACAAACATCGATAGATTATTTGTTTGTCCCCATTGGCGGTGGTGGTTTAGCGGCGGGTGTATGCACGGTATTTAAACAACTAAGTCCACATACCAAAATAATTGGAGTGGAACCTGCCGGTGCCGCATCAATGGATACCTCCATAAGAAATGGGGTTAATACCTCATTGGAAAATGTCAATAAATTTATAGATGGAGCGGCAGTAAAGCGTGTTGGTACTCTAACCTATGAAATATGTAAGAATTATTTGACCGACATTATTCTGGTTCCTGAGGGTAAAGTGTGCACAACCATTCTGCGATTGTATAATGAGGAAGCCATAGTGGTAGAGCCTGCCGGAGCATTAACCATTGCCGCACTTGATTTTTACAAAGAAAAAATAAAAGGAAAAAATATAGTATGCGTTGTTAGCGGAGGGAATAATGATATTTCCAGAACCGAAGAAATAAAAGAGAGATCATTGTTATATGAAGGATTGAAGCATTATTTTATTATCAACTTCCCGCAACGCCCCAGTGCGCTAAAAGAATTTGTGAATTCGGTTTTGGGCCCCGATGATGACATAACCTATTTTCAATTTTCTAAAACGAATAATCGTGAAAGTGGCCCTGCAGTAGTGGGAATTGAATTGAAAAACCACAATGATTTTCCTAAGATTGAAGAACAATTAAAATATAGAAAATACAATTATCAATACTTGAATGAGAATGAAGATTTGTTTACACTCCTTATTTAATACCTAAAATTAAAAGTATTCTGTTTTAACACAACGCAAGAAATTATGCGGAAAATGACAATGTTTTAAAATGTAAAATGAAGATATGTGTTTAGCTTGAATGGATGTTTAGGAATTAGGGCATATATAAAATAGGATAGGCACTTATATAAATTGCACGAGTAGGACGCCTGTCTGCTGGCATAGGCAGGCTCGCTCCAGCTGGCAGTCCTAAATCTACACCCTAATCTCCCTGTTTCTTGTTTGTAACAAGTCTAAATAAGCTTACCTTTGTGGATTAAATAAAAACAAAAATAATGAGTAATAGCTTAAAATTTGGTTTTATACTGATCCTGATGACTTTTTTCGTGGCATGTGGGGATTCTACAAATTCCACGGAAGTGGTCAATGTCTATACGCACCGACATTATAAGGCCGATGACGAACTTTTTTTCAAATTTGCGGAAGAGACCGGTATTAAGGTCAATATTGTAAACGCCAGTGCTGATGAACTTATCCAACGATTGGAAACGGAAGGGAAAGATTCCAATGCAGATATTCTGATTACCGTGGATGCGGGCAGACTTTATCGCGCTCAGTCAAAAGATCTATTGCAGCCCATCCGTTCTAAGATCCTAGAGGCCAATATTGGGCCTAAGTTTCGGGAGAAAGAGGGGTACTGGTACGGGCTTACCTACAGGGCAAGGATTATTGCCTATGCCAAAGACAGGGTGAATCCAGAGGATATTAAAACTTATGAAGATCTGGCAGATCCAAAATGGAACGGTAAAGTAGTAATCCGTTCTTCCGAGAATGTTTATAACCAATCTTTGATGGCTTCTATAATTTTGGCCGATGGCGAAGAAAAGGCCAAGGAGTGGGCAGAAGGGGTAGTCGAAAATATGGCTAGAAATCCAAAGGGCAGCGATCGTGACCAAGTAAAGGCAGTGGCTTCCGGAGAGGGAGATATAGCAGTGGTAAACACTTATTATATTGGACTGATGTTGAACGATGAGAACGTGGAAGAGCGCAAGGCCGGAGAGAGTGTAGGGATTATTTTCCCGAACCAGGACGGAAGAGGTACCCATATTAACGTTAGCGGGATAGGGGTGACCAAATATGCACCAAATAAGGACAATGCCGTTAAGCTTATGGAGTTCCTTTCAGGAGAAAAAGCTCAGCAAACCTTGGCAAACTTAAACTACGAATACCCAATTAATCCGAAGGCCGCTAAGGCTTCCATTTTAAAGACCTGGGGTGATTTTAAAGCAGATTCCGTGGAGCTCTATAAACTTGGGGAATACAATAGCAAGGCCGTTATGATTTTTGATGAGGCTGGCTGGAAATAATAGGGAAAAGGGATTAAGATCTAGGGAAGTGGGTTTGTTTCTTGTTTGTATTGATATAGACCTGCCTTGATTTTTATCTAAAAGTATTAAATGTTTTGGTTTTCTAATAGAAGCCCAAAACAATGATTCACATAATTAAATGGCAAAAAGAACCACCTATTGGTGGAATAAGTGGACGGGAGGGGCAATTGTAATATTGCTTCTAGTACTGACCCCAATCTTCACTATTCTGATCAAGCTCTTCGATAAGCCCGGAGAGCATTGGGGGCATATTGCGTCTAATTTATTGCCCTCTTATTTCATCAATTCCTTTCTTTTATTGCTCGGGGTAGGCGTCTTTACTTTTCTTATCGGGGTGAGTATGGCGTGGTTGGTCTCTGTGTACGATTTTCCCGGACGTAAGTATTTTGAGTGGCTTTTAATTCTTCCCCTTGCTTTTCCTTCCTATATGATGGGTTATAGTTATGTGGGAATATTGGAATATACTGGACCAATACAGGCGTTTTTTCGCAATAACTTCGATATACATTTTAAAGGGGCCATCATCGATATCATGAATATGCCGGGGGCCATTTTTATTCTTTCTATAAGTCTGTTCCCCTACGTTTATGTAATTTGTAGGGCATCTTTTATGCGCCAATCCAGTGCCATGCAAGAGGCGGCCTTTCTTTTGGGCAGCAATCGGATGCAGATGTTCGCAAAGATTGCCCTTCCTATGGCCAGACCGGCAGTAGCGGGAGGAATAGCCTTGGTGGGTATGGAAGTTTTAAATGATTACGGTACGGTGAAATACTTTGGGGTAGATACTTTTACCTCCGGGATCTTTAGGGCCTGGTTTTCTTTTGGGGACATTAATACCGCTATTTATCTCTCCGCAATTTTGACCGTAATAGTTTTAGTGCTGATCTGGTTGGAGAATATCCAAAGAGGGCGTCGGAATTGGAATGCTGGCAGTGCTGGTACCAAGCCGGCAATTAGGATCATGCCTAGACGTAAAAGTACACGATGGTTGTATACAGTCCTGTGCATGGTAGTTTTACTGATTAGCTTTATTTTTCCACTGTCACAACTTTTTTATTGGGTATCCCTTACCTGGCGCAATGTGGTGGACTCTGAATTCGGTATCTTAATTTTCAGAAGTTTCTCCCTAGCAATCGGTTCCGCGGTGGCCATTGCCGTTATTTCCATATTTCTATTGTATGCCACCCGACTAAGTCCCCTGAGATGGACTAAACATATTGCGCGTACCGCTTCCTTGGGCTATGCTATCCCTGGTGCGGTTATTGCAGTTGGAGTTATGATCCCGATGATGGGCCTAGATCGGAAAATTAACTGGGCAATATCACATGAGCTAGGGATGATTTTATCGGGAACATTGTTTATCTTGGTGGTGGCGTATATTGTTCGGTTTATGGCGGTAGGTTATAACGCTATTGACGCAGGTTTTCAGAAAACTGGGGCCTCGGTAAATGAGGTGGCACGATCCTTGGGCGCTTCACCCCTAAGGACCTTGTGGAAAATAGATTTACCTTTGATAAAGAACAGTATTGCAGGAGCGGTGTTATTGGCCTTTGTAGATATATTAAAGGAACTCCCGCTGACCTTGATTTTGAGACCATTCAACTTCCATACCCTAGCGACCAAAGCTTTTGATATGGCGACCAATGAGATGATAGCAGAATCGGCAAACGCTTCCCTGGTGGTGGTGTTAACGGGAGTGATACCTATTATAGTGCTGAATAATATGATTAGTAGAAAGGAATGATAGGAGGAGAAGGAGGGACAATAGCTTTTGATGAAAGACGATACGAAGGAACAGCTGCTTTCTTATCGGAAGACAAAAGCAGATAAAACGAATGAAAATGGCGATTATTGAATTAAATAATATTAGTAAACGATATCAGAACGCCGACACCTATGCGGTGGATGAGGTGTCTTTTTCATTGGAGAAAGGGGAGATATTGGCGCTTGTTGGAGAAAGCGGTTCGGGGAAAACAACCTTATTGCGGTTGATTGCAGGACTGGAGCATCCCAATTCGGGAACTATTCAACTGAGTGGAGAAATTATTGTGAGCGGTCGTAAATCCTTACCCGCCAATAAGCGAAAAACGGGGATGGTTTTTCAAGATTATGCCTTGTTCCCACACCTGACCATTTTTGAAAATGTTGCATTTGGATTAAAAGGTCTCAAAAAAAAGGAGGCCGAGCAACGGGTTTATGAAACTATTAATCTGACCGGTTTAAAGGAGGATGTAAAAAAATACCCCCATCAACTTTCTGGGGGTCAGCAGCAACGAGTTGCATTGGCTAGGGCACTTGCGCCAAGACCAGAACTGTTGTTGATGGATGAGCCATTTAGTAATTTAGATACTATTCTGCGCGATCAAGTACGTGAGGAAGTGCGACAGATAATCAAAGCCATGGGTATCACCGCCATCTTGGTGACACACGATACTAAGGATGCCTTCTCTACGGCCGATAAAATTGCGGTAATGCTGAACGGGAAATTATTGCAGATAGATACCCCGGATGCTTTATATAACGACCCTAACTCTTCCTATGTAGCGGAGCTGTTCGGGAAATCGAACAACGTGGTGGCTACCGTTGCGCCAGGAGGATTTAAAACTCCCTTTGGTTTTGTGTCGGGACCAAAGAATTGTCCGCTATCGGTAAATAGAGATAAGGTGAATTTGTTTTTTAGGGCCGAGGAAACCGATTTTTGCAACGCAGAGGAGCCACACCTCTGTGGGATGGTAGAACAGTGTATGTACCTGGGCGATCATATGCAGTTAAAAGTATGCTGTAACCGATGTACTAGTTGTGCCAACGATTGCGAGGGCACCACAATGGACGATACGCAGCGTATTTTGCTGAGGTCTTCAGTACAATCTTGGAAGCCTGGGGATATAGTGCGGTTTAAACTCAAGAATTTTAAGGTCAAAGAAACCGAATCCTAATACCCATTTTAAGTTGAGCCCTGTTAGTCTAGTTTTTAGATACAGCAGCACATCTCATTCCCTCCCCCTGCATGAGCTTCATGGAACCCGTGGCCGTTGCGTATTGACGCCGGTAATGTTCCTGTCATTTTTTTCTACGACATAAGTCTTGGTTAATTTATCCTATAAATTTTGATTTTTATCATCCCAAAGAACCCAAATAATGGGAAGAACATTGTGGAAAAAAATAATAAACGCCAAAAAGTTATTGATATATTACATACCTTTGTAGGATTATGAAATCATTTTTCCATAAAATGTTATCTGTAGCTATGGCGACCCTAGTGTTATTTACCACTATGTCGTTCGCACTGGATATGCATTATTGTGGAGAGACTTTGGTTGATTTTTCTTTGGCCCAAAATACCCATACCTGCGGGATGGAGATATCACAATCTGAAAATGATTGCGAAAGTGAGGTTCCCGAACAATCCTGTTGTACAGATAAACAAATAATTGTCGAGGGTCTGGATAATCTTAAACTTTCATTTGATAAATTATCTTTCGAGCAACAAACTTTCGTTGCTACTTTTTTCTACTCGTATATAAATCTTTTTGAGGATCTGGACAAAAATACCATTCCGTTCAGGGATTATAAACCTCCATACCTCATACAGGATATACAAAAACTTCACGAGACCTATTTAATTTGATTTTAAACAGTTTCCGGTCCGATAACTAATCGGATTGGAAAAATTGCCCTGTGGTTCCTGCCATTTTGGGCTTATTTCGTTGTCCTTAATTTTCTGATGTTATCAGGATCTTATTCAATGTTTAACTGTTTAACAATTGATTCAAATGCTAAATAAAAGCATCAAATTTCTCATAGAGAATAAACTTATTGCCGTATTACTACTTGTTTTGTTTGTAGGGTGGGGAGTCATAAATGCGCCCTTTGATTGGAATACAGGTCCATTGCCACGTAACCCTGTAGCCGTAGATGCCATCCCTGATATTGGTGAAAACCAACAAATTGTATTTACGAAATGGGATGGCCGTTCTCCACAAGATATTGAGGACCAAATTACCTATCCGTTAACCACATCGCTTTTAGGAATTCCAGGAGTTAAGACCATACGTAGTTCATCTATGTTCGGTTTTTCAAGTATCTACATCATTTTTGAAGAGGATATCGAATTCTACTGGAGCCGAAGCCGAATACTGGAGAAGTTAAATTCACTCCCAGCAGGACTACTACCTGATGCAGTGAATCCGGCACTAGGACCGGATGCTACTGGACTTGGCCAAATATATTGGTACACGCTCGAAGGCCGGGATGAAAACGGAAACGTAACAGGTGGCTGGGATTTACATGAATTGAGAAGTATCCAAGATTTCTACGTGAAATATGCACTGTCTTCGGCAAGCGGTGTATCTGAAGTGGCCTCTATTGGGGGTTACGTTTTGGAATACCAAGTGGATGTCAACCCAGAGTTGATGAAACAGTACAAAATCGGATTAGATGATGTTGTAAAAGCAGTTAAACAAAGTAATAAGGATGTAGGTGCCCAAACCATAGAAATTAATCAGGCGGAATATTTGATACGTGGTTTGGGCTATGTTAAATCCATTGCCGACCTGGAAAATGCTGTGGTGACATCAGAAAATTTCACCTCTATACGCTTAAAGGACATTGCAAAAGTTTCTCATGGACCCGCTACAAGAAGAGGAATTTTAGATAAAGAAGGGGCAGAAGTTGTAGGTGGTGTTGTGGTGGCGCGTTATGGTGCCAACCCAATGGAGGTCATTAATAACGTTAAGGAGAAAATAAAGGAGCTGAGCTCAGGCCTTCCCTCTAAAGTTTTGAGTGATGGCAGGACTTCCCAGCTTACCGTGGTTCCCTTTTATGACAGAACGGAGCTCATTCAAGAAACATTGGGAACGTTGGACGAGGCACTGTCATTGGAGATTTTAATCACCATTTTCGTAATCATTATAATGGTATTCAATTTAAGGGCTTCGGTGTTAATATCCGGTCTCTTACCAGTAGCTGTATTGATGGTTTTTATTTCCATGAAACTGTTTAATGTAGATGCCAATATTGTTGCGCTATCCGGTATTGCAATTGCTATTGGTACCATGGTTGATGTGGGTGTTATTCTTACGGAAAATGTGCTGCGGCATATCGATGAAAACGACGATGATGTACCCATGAATACCGTTGTGTACAATGCAACTTCCGAAGTTTCAGGGGCTATATTGACAGCGGTAATGACCACTATTATAAGTTTCATTCCAGTGTTCACTATGATCGGTGCTGAAGGTAAATTATTTAGGCCGTTGGCATTTACTAAAACAGCAGCCCTAACCGCATCCCTGATCGTGGCCTTATTTTTAATACCCCCGTTTGCAGCCTATTTGTTTAAAAAGCGCAGCTTAAAGACTTCCTTTCGTTATATGCTTAATGGAGCAATGATAATCGTAGGTGTGTTGGCTGTTATTTTTGGATACCCTCTTGGATTAATATTAGTGGCATTTGGTGTAGTAGGCTTCCTATCGTTAAAGGAAAAGATTACCCCAAAACGTGCCAATGACGTTAACATATTTGTGTCTGCCCTTGCCATTATATTTTTATTGGCAGAATATTGGAGGCCCTTGGGAGTAGATCGAAGCTTCTTTATAAATTTAATTTTCGTAGGTCTCATCTGTTTTGGTCTTCTTGGAGTGTTTACACTTTTTAGAAACTATTATGTGCGAATTTTAAATTGGGCATTGCGCAATAAATTGTTATTTCTTTCCGTACCCACAGCCATAGTAATTTTTGGTGTGTTGATTATGCGTAATACCGGTAAGGAATTTATGCCATCCCTGAATGAAGGCTCTTTTCTGTTGATGCCGACTTCCATGCCGCATTCTGGCGTTGAAGAAAATAAACGGGTATTGCAACAATTGGATATGGCAGTAGCTAGCCTTCCTGAGATTGAAACTGTTGTTGGTAAATCCGGTCGTACGGAATCGGCATTGGATCCAGCACCCTTGTCGATGTATGAAAACATAATCCAATACAAATCAGAATACATTCAAAATGAGAAAAGGAAAAGACAGCGATTTAAAGTAAATGAAGATGGATTATTTGTTCTCAAGGATGGAAGTTTGGTTTCAAATCCAAATAACGAAATAGGGGAGGAGAATGCTAATTACGATACATCTAAATTAAAGGACCCATTTTCTGTGGGCAGTTCACAACTTATTCCAGATGATGATGGGGAATACTTTAGAAACTGGCGGCCAGAGATAAAATCCCCAGATGATATTTGGAAGGAAATTGTTAGAGTCACAAAGCTTCCCGGGGTTACCTCGGCGCCTAAATTACAACCTATTGAAACACGATTGGTGATGTTGCAAACAGGGATGCGGGCTCCTATGGGTATTAAGGTGAAAGGGCAAGATTTAAAGGAGATAGAAGCCTTTGGACTGCAGTTGGAGGACATATTAAAACAATCTGAAGGTGTTAAGAATGAAGCGGTCTTTGCTGATCGTATTGTAGGGAAACCTTATCTGTTGTTGGATATTGACAGAGACCGACTTGCCCGATATGGAATTACCGTAGAGCAGGTGCAACAAGTCATACAAGTGTCCATTGGAGGAATGGTGCTTACACAAACGGTAGAAGGTAGGGAGCGTTATGGTATTCGAGTTCGCTATCCAAGGGAATTGCGCGCAAACCCAAATGATCTGAAGGATATTTATGTTCCCGTAGAAAAGGGAAGTCCGGTCCCCTTAAGTGAGCTTGTTACTATTAGATATGAGCAAGGGCCGCAAGTCATAAAGAGTGAGGATACTTTCCTGGTGGGGTACGTTCTTTTTGATAAAATTGATGGTTTTGCCGAAGTAGATGTGGTGGAGAATGCGCAAGCGCTTATCCAGGGAAAAATCGATTCAGGAGAACTGATTGTGCCTAAAGGGATCAACTATCAGTTTACGGGAACCTATGAAAATCAATTACGAGCGGAGAAAACCTTATCGCTTGTGGTGCCTTTGGCCTTGGCAATCATCTTCTTGATCTTGTATTTCCAATTCCGATCGGTAGCCACATCCTTAATGGTTTTTACAGGGATAGCAGTTGCCTTTGCAGGAGGATTTTTGATGATCTGGTTTTACGGGCAGGACTGGTTCCTAAACTTTAACTTCTTTGGAGAGAATTTACGGGACTTATTTCAAATGCACACCATTAATTTAAGTGTCGCCGTTTGGGTTGGTTTTATTGCTTTGTTCGGTATTGCAACAGATGATGGTGTGGTAATGGCAACCTACCTGACCCAAACCTTTGATAGAAATACGCCCGAAACAAAACAGGAAATAAGAGCCTCTGTAGTTGAGGCTGGAGAAAAACGTATTCGTCCTTGTTTAATGACCACGGCAACAACCATATTGGCACTATTACCGGTTTTAACGTCCACAGGACGTGGAAGTGATATTATGATTCCTATGGCAATTCCAAGTTTTGGAGGTATGCTTATAGCATTGATGACCCTATTTGTGGTTCCGGTATTGTATAGCTGGAGAGAAGAATTAAAAGTGAAAAATTAAAAGTGAAGAATTATGGGTAAGAGTATTCTAACAGATAAAAGTTATGCCTTTGCGATCATGGTGGTTAAGTTGTCTCAATATTTAGTTTCTAAAAAAAGGGAATTAGTATTAAGCAAACAGTTTTTAAGAAGTGGTACGGCGATTGGAGCATTAATTAGAGAAGCTGAATTTGCTCAAAGCAAAAAGGATTTTGTAAATAAAATGAGCATTTCCCTCAAAGAAGCTAACGAGACTTTGTATTGGTTGGATTTGTTGAAAGATACTGGTTATATAAAGGAAGAAGAGTATCAAATACATTTTGGTTTAAATAAGGAATTAGTTGCCATGTTAGTAAGTTCTATTAAAACCTCAAAATTAAATATTCAAAAATGAAACAGTTTAAATACATATTAAAAGCAGCTAGTTTTGGTTTTTCATTTTTCACTCTTCCTTTAAGAGGTGTGTTAATTTTAAGTTTTTCACTTTTCACTTTTCACTTTACAAGTGCTCAACAACTAGAGAACCTTATTGAGGAAGCATTGACCAATAATCCAGAGATTCAAAAGTTTGATTATCTGTATCAGATCGCTTTCGAAAAAGTAAATGAAGTGAACAGCTTGCCAAATACCGATTTTAATTTTGGGGTTATGGCCATAGCTCCTGAAATGGATATGCCTATGGAGCAATTTAATGCATCTGTAATGCAAATGTTACCGTGGTTTGGAACCATATCGGCAAGGGAAAATTATGCTATTTCAATGGCAGACGCCCAATTTGTTGAAGTAACCATTGCCAAGCGAAAGTTAGCGCTTTCCGTTTCCCAATTCTATTACCTGCTCTATGAAATAAGAGCCAAGCAGGAAATACTTGACAAGAACATAGCGCTTTTGGAAACCTATGAACGCCTTGCACTCACCTCCTTGGAAGTGGGCAAAGCATCGGCAGTGGATGTATTGCGATTACAGATCAGACAGAACGAGCTAAAACAAGAGAAAGATGTTTTAATGGAGCAAAACAAAGGCATACAGGCCGCTATGAACAGTTTAATGAATCGGGAATATGATATAGAGGTATCTGTGGTTTCTTTATTGGAAATTCCGGAAGACGACAATTTCTTTAGCTTCGAGAGCCTGGCTATAAACCCGGAGTTGCTTAAATATGACAAGCTCTACCAATCTGTTGATCAGGCCGAGTTGTTAAACCAAAAGGAAAGTGGTCCAATGGTAGGGGTTGGCGTGCAATATATCAATCAAGAAAATAGTCCCATGATAACCAGTTCCTATAAAGATATGGTTATGCCCATGGTCTCCTTATCCATCCCTATTTTTAATAATAAGTATAAATCCCAAACCAAGCAAAATGAATTGCGAAAGCAAGAGATACAATCTCAGAAAGAGGTGCGTTTGAACGTGCTAAAGGCAGATTTGTCCAAAGCCATTGCTCAGCGTAATCAGTCGCGAATTAAATTCAATACACAAGACAAGAACCTGAAACAAGCTGAATATGCCGAAGAAATCCTTATCAAGAATTATGAAACAGGAACTATTAATTTTAATGATGTCTTAGACGTTCAGGAATTGCAATTGAAGTTTCAAATGGCACAGGTTGAAACCGTAAAGCAATATTACGTCCAGTCCGCTCTTATCAATTATTTAACGAATTAAAAATTATAGGATTTGAAGTAATCAGAAGAAATAATTTTTAAAATATAGAAAATGAACAACTATAGAATACATAATTCTATTGATTCTAATACTATTGAACAATTTTATATAAACAAGTATTAACCTTAACGTAAATTAAAATGAAAAAAGTAAAATTAACGACAACAATTATGGTAGTGGCTTTTGTAGGCCTAACAACAATGTCTTGTAAGGACAGTAAAAAAGAAAAAGCAACAGATACCCACTCGGAAATGGGCCACGATGAAATGAGTGCATCCCATACTATGAAGGATTCCGATGCACAAAATTCTGCATCCAAGCAGGTATTAGCAGATTATATGTTACTTAAAGATGCATTAGTAGCGACCGATGAAGGTGCTTCTGCAAAAGCTGGTGAGAAGCTTGAAGCTACATTAAAAGATTTTAATGTAGACAACTATACTTCTGAAGAGCAGAACGAGTTGAATGAAATCATTGAAGCTGCAACAGAGCACGCCGCGCATATAATGAAGAGCGACATTGCCCACCAACGTGAACATTTCCAAATGTTGACTAAGGATATTACAGATATGGTGGCTATTATAGGGACGGACAATACACTATACCAACAATTTTGCCCTATGTATGCGGATGGTGGTGCATGGTTAAGTATGGAAAAGGAAATTAAAAACCCTTACTTCGGTAGTAAAATGATGAATTGCGGTAAAGTACAAAAAGAGATTAACTAAGTGAAGATTGTAAAGATCATAGCATTGGTATTATTGGTAGCGTTTGTGGGAATTCAATTTATTCCCACAGAACGCAATCAAAGTGATACGGTTCCAGCAACCGATTTTATGCTGGTTAATAAGGTTCCGGTAGCTATTCAAAAGAAGTTACAGGTTTCTTGCTATGATTGCCACAGTAATAATACCCAATATCCTTGGTATAATAGGATTCAACCTGTCGCTTGGGTTTTGGAAGATCATATTAAAGAAGGAAAATCCGAGCTTAATTTCAGTGATTGGAAGGGGTATTCTAAACGAAGAAAAAACAGCAAACTAAAATCCATCATCAGCCAAATTAAAGATGATGAAATGCCGCTTTTCTCTTACACGTTGCTACATAGGGAAGCTGTGTATTCGGATTCTGAAAAAGCATTAGTGATAAACTATATTAAGCGGATAAAAGATAGTTTATAGGAAAGCTTAATTTAAGAGACAAGGTTCATTCTCATTTGTGAAAGACCTGCTGAATTTTTAGCGTTGAATGGATTGTTTGATATTGTGTTGGAGAAAGTAGATTTATCTCAATTCAGATTTTTAAACTTTTTCATTACAATTTATTTGAATAGGAATAAAATAGACCACGCATGATTCCACCAAACTAGGTTTTATAAACATGTTTGGGGATTTTAGAAAAATCAGTTATAGTGCGGTTCTTTATGCGAAAAAGGTATCAAAACAAGAAATAGAAATTGCAGAAATAAAAGCAATAATAACACGATTGGAGAATAACAAATAAATATACAAACAATGAAAAAGAATATCATTTACATAGGTGTTGCCTTGATTGTTGGGCTGTTGGGTGGCTATCTCCTTTTTGGGGGTGATGCTTCGGATAGGGCTGCAAATTCTAAAGACAACCACGATCATACAGAAGAAATAGCTTCTAACCAAATGTGGACCTGCTCTATGCACCCACAGATTATGCAACCAGAACCAGGAGATTGTCCTCTTTGTGGGATGGATTTAATACCGGCCGAAACTGGTGCAGATGGTCTTAGTGCCAATGAAATTAAAATGACCGAAAATGCAATGGCTTTGGCCAATATCCAAACGTCGGTAGTAGGACAGGGCCAAATGGGAAAGAATTCCCTTAAATTGTCTGGAAAGATAAAAGCCAATGAAGAGACAAATGCCGTACAGGTTACCTATTTTGCAGGAAGAATTGAAAAACTATACGTAAATTCTACAGGGGAACGTGTTGGCATAGGGCAACGCTTGGCCACCATTTATTCCCCAGAATTAGTTGCAGCACAGCAAGAGCTACTTACCGCTTCCTCTTTAAAAGAATCGCAACCAGAACTGTACAAGGCTGTTAGGAACAAGCTTAAATTATGGAAACTTTCGGAAAACCAAATTAATGCAATAGAAGCTGCTGGAAAAGTCCAGGAGAACTTTCCTGTATTTGCAACAGTATCAGGAACAGTAACGGAGAAAATGGTGGAAGAGGGAGATTATTTAAAGCTAGGACAACCCTTATTCAAAATTGCCAATCTTAACACAGTATGGGCAGAATTTGATGCCTACGAAAACCAACTTTCTTCCTTGAAAAAAGGACAAAACATCAAAGTAACTACCAATGCTTATCGCAATGAAGTATTTGATGCCAACGTTACGTTTGTTGATCCCTTATTAAATTCAGCTACAAGAACGGTAGTGGTAAGAGCGGTCTTGAAAAATAAGAATGACCTCTTTAAACCAGGAATGTTTGTTGAAGGTATTATCGAAGGCACGCAAACAAGAACCGAGAATACCGTTTCTGTACCCGCAACAGCTGTTATGTGGACAGGTGAACGCTCTTTAGTATATGTTAAAACAAATCCTAATGAGGCTATTTTTGAAATGAGGGAAGTTCTATTAGGCGATACCAATGGAGACACTTATACGATCCTTAAAGGGCTAGAAAATGGGGATGTAGTGGTAACTAATGGGACCTTTACGGTAGATGCAGCAGCGCAGTTACAAGGGAAAAAAAGCATGATGAATACAGAAGGAAAATTAGAGATAAATCCTATAAATCATTTAGCTGATATAAAAAGATTGGTAGTGCCATCTAAATTCCAAGTGCAGTTAAAAGCAATTTTTGATGATTATATGGTTATTGAAAAGGCTTTGGTCCAAGACAATGCAGAAATACCACAAAAGGCTGCCAGTGCCATGCTTAAGAGCATTCAGAACGTTGACATGAAACTGATAAATGAGGATCCAGCTCATAGTCGTTGGATGCTTTTGGATGAAGAACTTCAGGAATCGGCCACTGCAATATCCAATACTTCAGATATTAAAATGCAGAGGAATCATTTTATTTCACTTTCGGCTCATTTAATTAATGCAGTTAAAACTTTTGGTATTAGCCGAAAAGTCTTTGTGGATTATTGCCCAATGGTGAATAATGATGTAGGAGCGTATTGGTTGAGCACTGAGGAAGAAATCCTAAACCCCTATTTCGGGGCAAGTATGCTTCGATGTGGGGAGGTTACAGATGAAATAAATTAATCCCTAAAAAGGTCCTAGAAGGTGTTGGGATTTTAAATTTCTAATACCTTTTAAGACCTTTTTAAATATCAAAATTTCACCAGACAATCATCGCAATTAGTCCCTAATAATTGATTCTTCCCATGTGGTTGACTGGACAAGTGAAGAAGATTATCAGCCCTAGCCTATTGACGGAGCTATACTTCATAACTATTAAGAGTATTATGAGCTTCTTTTACTTCTAACAATTTTTACAACACGGTTATATACGATCTCCGTTAAATTCCAAGTATATCCTCCACTTGTACTTACAAACTGAACAACGACCGCATCACTATCTTTGTGATACCTTGCAATACTAGAGTATCCTGGCAATAATCCTGTATGTTCATATTCATAAATGGACGAATAAATAGCTTGTTCCTTATCATTTAGCAAAGAACCATCGTTCAATGCTCTCAAGAATATCCCCACATCCTCTGCTGTGGCTACCATTGAGCCTGCAGGGTTTATAAAATCATGATACTTTAGATCACCATCATAACCAACATCATACCCGCTCATAACATCGTCTAAATCCACTTCACTAAGCAAACTGTATGTATTGTTCAGCCCAAGCGGCATCAAAATTTCCTTTTTAATATATTGGTGATGGCTATATCCCAATGTTTTATCAAGGATTTCACCTATCAATAAATAATTCGTATTGGAATACCTATATTTTTTATCAGGTTCAAAGTCCGCAGGGGTATCCAGCACCAACTCCAGATTTTCTCTATTGGTTCTAGGTGGGTGTTGCCAATAGCCAGGGGTGTCGGTGAAATTGGGAATGCCACTCCGATGTTGCACCATCATTCTCAGGGTGATTTTATCTGCATTTTCAATCCTTCCCGCAATTTCTGGAAGGTAGCCAGCGAGCGTTTTATCTAATGACAATTGGTTGTCATTAACCAATTTAGCGACGGCAACAGCGACATATAACTTGCTGATACTAGCAATTTTGAATAAAGCGTGCGGATTGGCGGGTATTTTGTTTTTTCGGTCGTGCCAGCCTGCGGCATAAAACTCCGGTGGCTTCCCTGCTTGGTCTACATAAACAATCATTCCATCAAATCCATGATCAATTGCTTCATTGACTTGTTCCTGAACCGTATCGGGTAGTGGAAAAATCCAAGCTTTTACCAAAATCCATGGTACGAACCACAAAGAGGATATGCTTGCAATAATAAATATTATTCTGAGAATTCGTTTTGATTGTTTCTTCTTCATAATATCATATTTCTTAAGGATGATACACTTTTATTAAATAGCTCAGTACCTATTGTGTTCCTAATAATATAAAAGCTTTCCCTTAATATTTTTCGGGTAAACGTATGTTGGTGTTCTTTTTATATGTTTCGGAAAAGTCTTTCAACGCTAAATCTAATGGATTATCTAAGTTCAGCATATCTTTTCTACTTGATCTATTTAATTCTAATTTTTGCTTGTCTACCATGTTGAATTTCCATGACAGATTCTTAAGTCCAAACAAAGGTCTTAAAAAACCGATTCTTCTGATAATGAACTCATAAATGAGGTAACAAGCTAAACCGGTAAAAGCAACAATGCTTATAAATTTTAACATGATGGGTATGTCCATTGGTAATATGAATATGGCCCCTGCATATAATACAAACATGTGAATGATGTAAACTGGATAGGCAGCTTGACTAAAATAGCTTAGGGTTTTACTTGGTTTGTTCAAGTACTTATAGTCAAAGCCAAATACTCCAAAAATCCAGCAATTGGATTCTATAGCCATGAGATACCCCGGTGCTTCCGTTTTAAATAGCACGAATCGAATACTATACAGAATAACGGCCAGACCAACATACAACCATCTCCATTTCAAAGCGGTTTGCCAGAACGTTTTACCACTATACACTAAAAGAAAGCCATTCAGAAACCCATGCCAAGTCTGGGCATACAATGCAAACAACTGGGGCTTTACCAGCAAAACTTCAATGACAAAAAATAGGGTTATCAACAAATTCCCACCAGGATGGCTCATTAGAGCCGATAACGCTCTTTTGATTTTACCATCCTCTTGCTTCTTCAGATAGTAATATAACGGTAAAAGTAAGAGTACATACACAAAGATATTTAACAGAAACCATAAATGGCCTTGATGGGGATAATAGCCCAAGGGCATATTATAGTATTCTTGAAAAATAAAAATATGCAGTGGAACAATGGCCACTATGCCAAAGGTAAAGGGCAACAAAATTCGTTTTGTCCGTTCCAGAAGCAATTGTTTCCAGTTTCGTTTGCGTATGGCGAAATAGAGCCCCATTATTGAAGGTAAGGTATACTGTGGCACTTTAATAACTGGAACCGTAACACAAACCAATTATATGCTAATACTAATTCAGAGTAAGAATGCCACATTTTAAGTAAATAAGATAATTGTGGTGGGTAACTGTGAAGGAAATGTTTTGCAAACTAGCCGTTTTTAAGTAAATATAGCATCATACTATAATGTGGTAAAACAGACTATTTCAAATCATAATTTAACAATAAATTCACCTATTTTTAGTCTAAGTAACTTTTAGGGCAAAAAAAGTATTGTAATTTGATTGTTGTTTAGTTGACTCACTAAAATAGACCATTTACTTTTGAACACCTCATTTTACGGATGTCTTTCAAGGAGTGTCCTTCAATAGTAGTATTTAGGGCTAGAACCAATCCTTGAAAAAGCGAATTTAATCCATTTGTATTTAACGAGCAGGGCTATAAAAATAGTAACACGATAAATCACTTAAAAAAAGGATGACTATGAAAGCACATTAAAAAAATGAATATTAAAAAAATCACTTCTATAAAAATAGCCGAAAAATGCTCCAGCATTTTTCGGCTTATGCAAGTGAATTAAATAAAAATAATAAAATCACCAAAACTGACGAGCAATATGAAAAAAATAAAAATGCGCAGGCCTTTCCAAGCAAATTGGTTGCGTCAAAAAAACCTAACAATGAAACTCACAACACTATTAGTGGTAGTTTCCATGTTTAAAATTGAGGCGAATACCTATGCCGAGAATACCAGTCTCACATTAAATCTAGAAAACACAGTTCAACAGCATCAGGTAGGTGGCGCCATTACCGATGCTGATGGCACTCCCCTCCCTGGTGCAAATATTGTAGAAAAGGGTACCGCCAATGGAGTAACAGCTGACTTTGACGGTAATTTTTCCATTTCTGTAGCGAGCGAAAATGCTACACTAATTATTTCATACATTGGGTTTGCCACTAAAGAAATTGCCCTAAATGGGCAAACGAGCATTTCTGTTAATTTAGCGGAAGATGCTGCTGGGTTGGATGAAGTGGTAGTAGTAGGTTTTGGAACACAGAAAAAGGTCAACCTAACCGGCTCTGTAGCAACAGTAGATGGGGAAACCTTGACCAAAAGACCCGTTACAAATGCCGCCTCAATGTTACAAGGCCAAGTGGCTGGATTAAGAATAGTTCAGGATACAGGAGAGCCAGGAAATGAAGGATTATCCATACGTATAAGAGGACAAGGTACATTTAGTAACGCCGGCTCTAATCCATTAGTTTTAATAGATGGGGTGGATGGGAATCTAAGTGACTTAAACCCAAATGACATCGACAACATCTCTGTCTTAAAGGATGCCGCATCAGCATCCATTTACGGTTCCAGAGCAGCAAATGGGGTTATTTTAGTAACCACCAAATCTGGTAAGGCAGGGGAGTTTACCGTGGAATATAATGTAAATACTGCTATACACACTCCTACCAAACTCTTTGATGTCATTAGTAATTCTGCTGAATACATGGAATTGTGGAACGAAGCAAGAACAAATACGGGGATCACTACGGGGCATTATCCACAATCCGAAATAGACCTGTACAGAAATGCAACGGATCGTACGCTTTATCCAAATGCCGATTGGCTAGATATTATGTTCAATCCGGCTTTTGTACAATCACACAATATCGGGATAAGCGGGGGTAAGGAGGAAACACATTACAAGTTATCCTTAGGCTATGTGGATCAACCTGGCGTAATGAAAGGTTTTAATTATAAGAAGTTCAATGCCCGTTTAAATTTAGGCTCCAAGATTAATGACTTTATTAAAGTAGGCGCGAACATTGGATTAAAAAAGGGGAATTTGTCCAGACCAAGACAGGGGTCCAACGATTTATTCCTGTCAACCATGTCACAAGCGCCCACTTATTTACCAAAATTACCTGATGGGCGCTATTCCTATAAAGCATATGATTTTGAATCCAATAACAAAAATCCTTTGGCCTTAGTAGAGAATGAAGCGCTAAGAACAATTATAGATTACTCTGTTAACGTACAAGGTTGGGCAGATGTCAATTTAACCAAATCAATAAATTGGTACTCTAAAGCTGCAATAGTAGGTGATTTCGAGAAATGGAAAGATTGGAGGCCTGCTGTCCCGCTTTACAACTACCGTACCGGGGAGTTTGCGACCGATTTGGACGTAGGAGGACGTGGATTACAAGTAAATAATAGTCAAAATATTTTTACCAATATTTTTACTTACCTTAAATTTGAGGATGAGGTTGTTGACGGGCACAACCTAACCGCCCAAGTGGGTTACAGTGAAGAATCTAATAAAGAAGAATACCTGCGTGGATATAGACGAGATTATGCTGGTAACAACCTAAGGGAACTGGACGCTGGTAGCCCGGCCGTACAAAATGCCAATGGATCTACCTATGAATGGGCCTTAAAATCATTTTTTGGTCGCTTAGGCTATAATTTTAAGGACAGGTATCTATTGGAGTTAAATATGAGGTATGATGGATCTTCCAGATTACATAAAGATTCCCGATGGGGAGCATTCCCTTCCATCTCCGCAGCGTGGAGGTTATCCGAAGAGTCTTTTATGAAAAATGGAAGAATGGATTGGCTCAACAGCCTAAAGATCAGAGGGTCTTATGGAGAACTGGGGAACCAGAATATTGGTAATTATCCGTATCAGGACATCCTTGGCTTAACTGGAAACTATTCCTTTAACAATGCTAACCTGTCCTCTGGGGCAGCACAGACAGCTTTGTCTAATCAGAATATTACTTGGGAAACCACAACTATTACGGATATAGGTTTAGATATGACCGTGTTTAACGGACTTTCGCTCACCTTTGACTGGTACAGAAAAACAACCTCGGATATTCTTAGGGGATCCCAGGTTACGGGGCTTGTAGGTTTAGACGCTCCAACCATAAATAATGGTACCATGCAGAACACGGGGATAGAGTTAAATTTACAGTACCGTAATAATGTTAGATCTGGTGTATTTGAAGGGCTAAACTACAATGCAGGGTTTACTATTGATCGCTTTAAGAACGAACTTACCGAATTTGGGGAACGTGAAATTGGTGGCAATACAATTAAGGAAGAAGGCCGTTCTTGGGAAACCTTCTATATGTTGGAATGGGCAGGAATTTTCCAGACCCAGGCCGAGGTAGATGCTGCGCCTAAACAGTTTAATGATAATACCGGACCTGGAGACTTAATTTATAAGGATCAAAACGGGGACAATGTTATAGACGATAAAGATCGAACGTTTATTGATGGGCAGTATCCAGATTTTGAATATGCCATGAACTTTAATGCAAACTGGAAAAACTTTGACCTCTCCCTATTTTTTCAAGGAGTAGAAGGTAGAAGTATTTATGTTAGCGATTGGGGAACCATTCCCTTTGTTCAGGGATCACCCCCAACAACAGATTGGAGAGGTAGATGGACAGAAGATAATCCATCCACCACAATGCCTAAAATTTATTGGGGATTTAATGCCCCGGATAAAGTTAGAAGGACTTCCAGTTACTTTCTACAGGATGCCTCTTACTTAAGGTTAAAGAATATTTCTATAGGATATAACTTACCTAACTCATTAATAGAGAAGATAAAGCTTAAAAAGTTAAGGATTTATCTTTCTGGAGATAACCTTTTGACCTTTACCAATTATCCTGGTCTAGACCCTGAAAGAGGAGGAAGTGGTCGTTTTGTTAACTATCCGCAAAACAAAATATATTCTCTAGGTCTTAACGTTCAATTTTAAAGATAAAATCATGAAAAGATATATTTTACAAATAGTTTTAAGTATCCTCTGTATCAGTTTTGTAGGATGTGAAAAGGATGCACTGGACAAAAATCCCTTGGATAAATTATCTAGCGGTGATTTTTGGAAATCCCAACAGGATTTTGACATGGCGCTTACCGCAATATACGGAGAGATGCAAAATGGAATGTTCTCAGTAGGAGCGCCCAACTGGGATGTTCTTACCGATAACGGATATGGACAACATAGTTATTGGGGTAGTCAGGCAATTGTGCAAGGGAATATTTCGCCAACTTCTGGTGGCTATATTTCTGATGTTTACGGTAGCAGCTATAAGGGAATTGCACGAATCAATATTTTTCTTGAGCAACTAAATAATTTTCAAGGTGATGAAATAGATAGTGCAACCAAATCTAAGTATGAAGGTGAAGCTATGTTTATGCGTGGTTTCTATTATTTTCAACTGTACTCCAATTACGGTTCGGTCCCTATTGTAACCGAACCCCTAACGCTGGAAAATCAGATTCAGCCCAAAGCTCCGGAAAATGAGGTTTTGGCTCGGTCATTGGCCGATCTTGATACCGCAATTGCTAACTTATCTTCTGAATTATATGCAGATAATGGCGGACATGTAGTTAAGTCGTCCGCACAAGCCTTAAAACTTAGGGTGTTGCTATTCGCTGCCTATGGAGACACTGGAACAGCAGATTCTGGAATAATGACCCAAGCAAGAGATCTAGCATTGGAAATAATGGGCGCGGGGTATGAATTAAGCGAAAATTTTGAAGATGTCTTTAGGGACGGAACCCAAGAAGGAAATCCAGAAATTATCTTTTCCATCAAATTTTTGGCACCGGACAATTCTACTTCTATGGATCAATGGTATGGAGATTGGGTGGTAATTAGCCCCCTACAGAATTTAGTGGATGCCTTTGACCCACTAGACCCTAGATTGGATAAAACCATATATGCCGATGAAGTGAATTTTGATGGCAATATTCACAACCCTTCCAACGGCCTGCCCACCGGATATGGGGTGAAGAAATTTCTTAGCCCTAGTCTAATGCCTTATGGTTATTCTACCCAAAGTCAGCAAGATTGGGTACTGTTGAGATATGCGGACGTATTGTTGATGTATGCTGAAGCACAGAATGAACTTGTTGGCCCAGACCAATCTGTTTATGATGCTATTACGGCAATCCGTGATCGCGCTGGTATGTTGGATATCACAGTAGGACTAACAAAAGATCAGATGCGGGAGATTATCCGTTATGAACGGAGAATTGAGCTGGCTTTTGAGGGCTTAAGATATTATGACCTTAAAAGATGGAGAATTGCTGAAGAAGTATTGAATAACATATCGGACGGTGTGCTGGATTATACTTTTGAAGAACGGTTTTATCACTGGCCTTTACCACAATCTGAAATTGATAAGAGCCAAGGAGTGTTGGAGCAGAATCCGGACTACTAAGTTTCTATACAAATACTACTTTCCCTTTTAAACTAGTTTTATAATAGGGAGTTTCAAGATAGTCCAGGAATCTTTTTAGTTCCTGGATTATCTTTATTACGGAGTAAAGCAAAACTAGAATTCCTAGCGATAAATAATTGTTTTTTTTCGGATCGAATTCTACCAATAATTGTTTCCAGCGTATCTGGAAATAATTGTACAACGAAAATGAATATTAAATTGGACTAATGAACTTTAAAAAACGTAGCTATTTCAGCGCCCTTATTACAATCGTTCTTTTTACCACTTACAACCTAGTAGGACAAACAAATGAGCCATTAAAGCTTTGGTATAATCAGCCGGCACAAAAATGGATGACGGAGGCGTTGCCCATCGGTAACGGCTATATGGGAGCCATGATCTTTGGAGGCATAGAGGAAGAACATATCCAGTTTAACGAAGAAACCCTATGGACGGGAGGGAAAGGCGAATGGGACCAATATAACGGAGGCAATCGGGAAAATGCTTATAAACACCTACCAGAGGTTAGACGCTTACTTAATGAGGGTAAATATCAGGAAGCTCATCAACTCGCAAATAAAGAACTTACCGGAATAATCAAGGCCGATGCTGGGAATGATGTTTTAGAAGGGTATGGGGCCTATCAGCCTTTTGGGGACCTGTTTATTAAACCTGCACAAGAGGGGGAGCCAAAAAACTATAAAAGAACACTGGATATTTCCAAAGCGATCTCGGCCATTACCTATACCGTAAATGGAGTGGACCATAAACGTGAGTATTTTGCTAGCTATCCTAGTCGCACTCTGGTTTTCCATTTTGAAAATGACAGTCCAAACGGTATCGATTACGTCATCAAACAAACTACAGTCCATAAGAACGTTTCAATATTTTTGGAAGGTAAAGAACTCGTTATGTCCGGAAGTCTGGAGAATAACGGGATGGGATTGGAAAGTAGGATGCTGATCGATTCTGATGGTAAAAAACTAAGCTTTACAAATGGCGAACTACTGGTGAGATCAGCAAAGAAGCTGACGTTGTACCTAACCGCCGCAACCGATTATAAAAATGAATATCCCAATTATAATGGAAGGGATTATAAGGCGTTAAACCAAAAAACAATTGAAGCCTTAAAAAAGAAGAACTACCACCAACTTTTATCGGAACACATAGAAGATTACACCAACCTATTTTCACGGGTAAATTTTGAATTGGAATCCTCGGACCAAAATAACATTCCCACGGACGAAAGGCTAAAAGCGTACGCTGCAGGCAACGAAGACTCTGCCTTGGAAACCCTATATTTTCAATACGGGCGTTACCTTCTTATCAGCAGTTCCAGACCAGGTACCATGCCTGCCAACTTGCAGGGCAAATGGAACAATAAGACAAATCCGCCCTGGGCCAGCGATTATCACGCTAATATCAACATTCAAATGATCTATTGGCCTGCGGAAATCACCAATTTATCAGAAAGCCATGAGCCATTAATAGACTATATAGATAAATTAAGGGCTCCCGGCCGAAAATCGGCAAAGGACTTTTTCAATGCCGAGGGGTGGATGGTGAATACCATGAACAATCCATTTGGATTTACCGCTCCGGGATGGGATTTTCCATGGGGCTTTTTCCCAGGAGGCGCGGCCTGGTACGGCCGACATGTATGGGAGCATTATGAATTTTCCGGAGACCGTACCTATCTAAAGGAGAAGGGGTATCCCATAATGAAAGAGGCCGCCCAATTTTGGTTGGACTATCTTACTAAAGATGCCGATGGATACTTGGTATCCTCTCCCTCGTATTCTCCCGAACATGGGGGAATTTCCACTGGGGCGTATATGGATATAGAAATTGCATGGGATATCTTTACCAATTGTATTAAGGCCAGCGAAGTTCTGGGTGAAGATAAGGCTTTCAAAGAGAAACTAGTTGCCGCAAAAGCACAGCTTTTACCACTGAGAATAGGGAAGTGGGGCCAGTTACAGGAATGGAAGGAAGATTTGGATGATCCTAATAACAAACACCGCCATGTTTCCCATTTATATGCGCTGTATCCAGGGAGTCAAGTGAATACTTTGGAGACCCCAGCTCTAGTAGACGCTGCAAGAGTATCATTGGATGCAAGAGGCGACGACGGAACCGGATGGTCCATTGGATGGAAAATTAATTTTTGGGCCCGTTTGTTGGATGGAGATCGGTCCTATAAATTGCTGAGAAGGGCCATGAAGTTAGTCCATGAAGATGGCGTAAACATGATGGACGGAGGTGGAGTCTATACCAACTTACTTTCCACTCACCCACCCTTTCAATTGGATGGGAATATGGGGGCAACAGCAGGAATGGCAGAGATGCTCCTACAATCACATTCCGGAGAAGTTCATCTGCTACCGGCGCTTCCCAAGGCATGGCCATCAGGAAAGATTTCTGGGCTGAAAGTAAGGGGTGGAATCCAAGTGGATATGGAATGGAAAGAAGGTGAATTAACCCTGGTGAGATTGTTATCGAATGTAACCCAATCCAAAAAGGTAAAGTATCAAGATAAAACAGTTGAAGTTAATTTAATAGGAGGGCAAGTATTGACCCTGAATGGGGAACTGCAACCATTAAATTAATAAAGGACCGACCACTATCTAAATATTGGAGATTTTATGAAAGTAATTTTTGTTCCCAAGGTATTATTAGAGGTTTCCCGATGGGGAGTGTTCCTATTAATTCTGGGAGCTGCCAATGTGTTGAAAGCCCAAAAGATTATTGATCTTAAGGATGATGCACTTGTATTAAATAGCTCAGTACCTATAATGTACCTAATAATATAACAGCTTTCCCCTTAATATTTTTCGGGTAAACGTATGTTGGTGTTCTTTTTATCTGTTTCGGAAAAGTCTTTCAACGCTAAATCTAATGGGTTATCTAAGTTCAGCATATCTTTTCTACTTGATCTATTTAATTCTAATTTTTGCTTGTCTACCATGTTGAATTTCCATGACAGATTCTTAAGTCCCAACAAAAGTCTTAAAAAACCGATTCTTCTGATAATGAACTCATAAATGAGGTAACACGCTAAACCGGTAAAAGCAACAATGCTTATAAATTTTAACATGATGGGTATGTCCATTGGTAATATAAACATGGCCCCGGCATATAATACAAACATGTGAATAATGTAAACTGGATAGGCAGCTTGACTAAAATAGCTTAGGGTTATACAAACGGTAATATTTATTTGACTATTAATCTAAGACTGAATTATTCGTTTTTCTAAATTCTGTATTTTTATTAGAAAAACTAACAAAAACAAATATTAATGAAACCCATAGATAGAATTGAACTCATTATGAAACCAATATTTCCAACTTTGAAAAGGCTATTGGGGCATCCAACAATAGTATAGGGATTGCTATTAGAAGAAAATCCGCGGTAAAGGACTACAGAACAGTATTTTAAATGGATATCAGGAAATAAGTGCTGAATGGCTATTAACGGGAGAGGGGGAGATGTTAGGAGGTACTGAAACAAGTATCTTAAATGATGTTGAGAATAGTAAAAAGGTGCTGGATAAGTTCAATAATATTACTCCTGAGGATGTAGCCAATTATCTTGTTGCTAACTTTGATGAGCTAAGGAAGAACCCGTTAATAGATTTATTTATTGAAAAGGAGGTTTGGAAAATCAGGTTGAAAAAGGTGTAAATCATACATCAAATGACTAATCTCGGATGTAATTATGTGGGGAAAACATAAGGGTGTAAACTAAAAAACCCTTGAAAATCAGTTGATTAACAAGGGTCTTGGTACTCGAGGCGGGACTTGAACCCGCACGGACTAATGTCCATTGGATTTTAAGTCCAACGTGTCTACCAATTCCACCACTCGAGCCTCTGCTTTATACAGCGTTTCCACATTTGGTAGAACGTGGAAGTTAAATGAGCGAAAAACGGGATTCGAACCCGCGACCTCCACCTTGGCAAGGTGGCGCTCTACCAGCTGAGCTATTTTCGCGTTTTGTTTTATGAACGTCACATCCTACTCGAATGCGGGAGCAAATTTAATATAATTCTCCAAAAAGCAAAGAACTTTTTGCTAAAAAGAATCAAAATAATTGTAATCCCCGCAGGTTGAATATTTTATGATATAAATACTCGCTTTTTAACGCTCGCCTAAAAACCTTAGGCGTTCTTCTTTTTGGTGAGCAATCGCTGTATCTCACTAAGTTTCATCAAGGCTTCTACAGGGGTTAATGTATTGATATCCAAATGGGTAATCTCTTCTTTGATCTGTTCCAATAAGGGGTCGTCCAAGTTAAAGAAGCTAAGTTGCATCTCACTCTGCACCAACTGCAACTTATCTGTAAGCTCCTCACTGGAATGTGATTTTTCTAGTTTCTTTAAAATCTTATTCGCTTTTTGGATCACTTGTTGGGGCATTCCCGCCATTTTAGCAACATGAATCCCAAAGCTATGCTCACTTCCCCCCGGGGTCAGCTTACGTAAAAAGAGCACATTGTCCTTTAATTCCTTTACCGAGACATTGTAGTTTTTAATCCGGTCAAAAGTATTGGTCATTTCGTTCAGCTCGTGGTAATGCGTAGCAAAAAGTGTTTTTGCCCTCGCCGGATGTTCATGCAGGTATTCCGATATGGCCCAGGCGATAGATATACCGTCATAAGTACTGGTCCCACGACCAATCTCATCCAACAGCACCAAACTGCGTTCAGAGAGGTTGTTAAGGATAGAGGCCGTTTCGTTCATTTCTACCATAAAAGTAGATTCGCCCATAGAAATGTTGTCACTGGCTCCTACACGGGTGAATATTTTGTCTACATACCCAATTTTGGCAGAATCAGCTGGTACAAAACTGCCCATCTGCGCCAATAGCACTATAAGGGCGGTTTGTCTTAGTATGGCCGATTTACCACTCATGTTCGGACCTGTGATCATTATAATCTGCTGCTCGTCCCGGTTAAGGGTAACGTCGTTGGTAATATATTGCTCTCCCAAGGGCAATTGTTTTTCAATTACCGGATGGCGACCACCAACAATAGACAGTTCGGTGGAATCGTCCATGACGGGGGCAACGTAGTTATTTTCAATAGCCAATTGGGTAAAACCGCATAGGCAATCTAACTGCGCCACCAAATGGGCGTTATTTTGTACAGGGGCTATATATTCCTGCATCCAAACTACCAGTTGGGAGAATAATTGTTGTTCCAACCCTAGGATTCGTTCCTCCGCACCTAAAATTTTCGCTTCGTATTCTTTGAGCTCCTCAGTGATGTAGCGTTCCGCATTTACCAAGGTCTGCTTGCGGATCCAATCTGCAGGGACCTTGTCCTTATGAGTGTTTCTAACTTCTATATAGTAACCAAAAACGTTGTTGGAAGCTATTTTTAGGGAGGAGATCCCTGTGCGCTTGGTTTCGCGTTCCAACATTTTGTCTAAATAATCCTTTCCTGAAAATGCCAAACCTCTTAGCTCGTCCAATTCTGGGGAATAGCCTTTGGCAATAGTGCCCCCCTTTACCAAATTAACAGGTGCCTCTTCATTCAGCATTTCCTTAATCTTGCTGCGGAGCATTTCGCATCCGTGCATCTGATCCCCTAGGAGGCCAAGGGCCTCGTTCTTGGTTTTTACGGTAAGCTGCTTTATAGGAACAATAGCTTCCAAAGAGTTTTTTAACTGTACCACCTCCTTGGGATTTATTTTGCCCGTAGCCACCTTGGAAATTAATCGCTCCAAGTCCCCAATCATTTTAATGGCGTTCCTCAATTTCTGAAGAATGATCTCATCTTTCTGTAAGTGGGAAATAACCTGATGCCTTCTCCTAATTTTCTCAATATTTTTAAGCGGAAGGGCAAGCCAACGCTTTAACATACGACCTCCCATTGGGGAAAGGGTTCTGTCTATCACCTCTAAAAGGGTAACCGCATTCTGATTGTTGGAGTGGTAGAGTTCCAAATTTCGGATCGTAAACCGATCCATCCAAATATGCTCCTCTTCCGCAATCCGCTGTAGACTGCTTATATGTTTTAATTGTCTGTGCTGAGTGTCGGACAGGTAGTGCATTATTACCCCTGCCGCCACAATCCCATGACTTAAATGATCCACTCCAAACCCCTTTAGGCTTTTGGTTTTAAAGTGATTGGTGAGTGATTCCAGTGCATAATCGTCCTGAAATACCCAATCTTCGGTAAAAAAGGTGTGGAACTGGGTGCCGAAAACCGCTAAAAATTCTTTTTTGTTCGCCTTGGAGACCAATACTTCGTTAGGCGAGAAATTCTGAAGTAATTTGTCAATCTGTTCCTCATTCCCCTCTGAGGTAAGAAACTCCCCCGTGGAAATGTCCACAAAGGCAATGCCCAAGCGATTTCGGCCAAAATGTACCGCACACAGGAAATTGTTGCTTTTTGCGGTTAAAATATCATCGTTCATGGCCACCCCTGGGGTTACCAATTCCGTTACTCCCCTTTTTACAATGGTTTTGGTGAGTTTGGGATCTTCCAATTGATCGCAGATCGCCACGCGTTGCCCAGCCTTTACCAATTTGGGTAGATAGGTGTTAATGGAATGGTGAGGAAACCCTGCCAATTCTGTCCGGACCCCGCCATTATTCCTGTGTGTAAGCGTAATTCCCAATATCTGAGTCGTCTTAACGGCATCTTCCCCAAAAGTCTCATAAAAATCGCCCACTCTGAACAATAGCAGAGCATCGGGATATTTCACCTTTATGGTATTGTACTGTTTCATTAAAGGCGTAACCTTTTTTGTCTTTCCTGAGTCTGCCAAAAGCGATTTTATTAACTTATTTTTGTATCCGAATTATAGGAACGAAAGTAAGGTTTATCTATTGGAATGCCTACTATTGTTGATATTTTAGGGATAACTTTGTGGAATAATATGCCGTTTTTTCTTTCTGAAAGTGAGGAGAATTGGTTGATAATTTAAAATTGAGAATGCGTAAATTAGAAAATAGTGAATTAGACCGACTTAATGTAGAGGAGTTTAAACAGCACAAAAAGACTCCCATCTGTATTGTGTTAGACAATGTGAGGAGCCTTAACAATATTGGTTCTGTTTTTAGAACCGCCGATGCTTTTTTGATCGAAAAAATTTATCTCTGTGGTATTACAGCTACCCCGCCACATAAAGAGATCCATAAGACTGCCCTTGGGGCTACGGACAGTGTGGCCTGGGAATATCATGAGGATGCCTTGGAATTGGTGCAGGATTTACAAAAAAATGGGTATCAGGTATATTCCGTGGAACAGGCAGAGAATGCGCAAATGTTGAGCGACTTTGAATGTGAGCAGGACAAAAAATATGCTGTAGTCTTTGGAAACGAGGTGAAGGGTGTTTCTCAAAAAGTAGTATCCCAAAGTGATGGGGTATTGGAAATCCCCCAATACGGGACAAAGCATTCTTTAAATATTTCGGTAAGTGTTGGGATCGTGGTTTGGGACCTTTGGGCGAAATTGCAGGCGAAGTGATAATTTTGGATGATGCAATACTAGCTCAAAGCGCTAATTTTACCGCATAGGTCTGGATCTTGCTTAGGATTTGTTCGTAATCGGCCGTGTTTTCAATAAAATCCATCTCGCTAATATCGATGAGAAGATTGTTTTGCTCCGGAAAACTCTTGATGTAATCCAAATATCCTTTGTTTATTTTTTCTAAATAGGACGGTTCAATATTCTGTTCATAACTTCTTCCCCTTTGTTTGATATTTTGGAGCAACCTTTCGGTATTCTGGTATAAATAAACAAACATTCTTGGTCTTTGAGCTTCCTTGTACATCATTGTGAACAGCTTTCGGTACAATTTAAATTCCTCTTCTTGAAGGGTTACCTTGGCAAAAATCAGGGATTTATGGATGTCGTAATCACTTATCATAAAATTCTTGAACAAGTCGTACTGCGAAGTGTCGTCCATAAATTGCTGGTACCTATCTGCCAAAAAAGACATTTCCAAGGGGAAGGCAAATCTAGCCTGATCTTCATAGAATTTTGGAAGAAATGGGTTGTCCGCAAATCGTTCCAACACCAACTTTGCATTGTAGTCCTGGCCAATCATAGTGGCCAATGTGGTCTTTCCAGCACCAATATTTCCTTCAATGGAAATAAAATGTAGCTGGGAGAAAAGCTGTGTTCTGTTGGTGAAAAGTTTGTGCGAGGTCCGTAATATTTCACTTTTATCCTGACACTCCTGCAGGAGGTTTCTACTGTCTTTATCAAGTATCGGATGATAATATTGTGGCGCTATATCGGCCAAAGGCCTAAGGACGAATTTTCTTTTAAATAGATTTGGATGGGGAATTTCCAAGCGATCGGTTTTAAGGATTTCCCGGTCGTAATAAATAATATCCAGATCTAGGGTCCTAGAAGCATATCCACTGCTTTGCTTTCGTTCCCTACCTAATAAAATTTCAATCTTTAACAATTCCTCTAGTAGGTCTGAAGGCGATAAATGGGTTTCCACGGAAATGCAGGCGTTGTAAAAAGGCTCCCCTTCAAAACCCCAGGCTGGAGTTTCGTAAAGGTGAGAGGTCTTCGTTACGGTGCCAATTCGGGCATTTATTTGGAATATACCCTCTTGCAAATGATTTAATCGGTCTCCAAGATTGCTCCCTAAGGATAAATATGTTGTTTTCGTTTGGTTCATAACAAGCAGACAAAGTAAATAAAAGAAATCTACTTCATAAAAGGAATGTTATGAACAAAGCGTGAATTTTTAAGATAGAACCCCTTCTAGTTAGTGTCAATTATCAATAAATAGACGGTATTTGTTGAGACTATTTACTTTAGAACCATAATTTGGGACAGGAAATATTAAGTTGAAATTATAATAGCATAAATGTCGTATTGGTTATCTTTGTCTGTTATAGTAAACACCAAGTTGAAATGAACTTTTTAAGAAATTTATTGGCGTCCATTATAGGTGGACTTATAGCATTCGGGATCTTATTTGTAATGTTTCTAATTTTAGCTGCCTTGATGAGTAAGGGCGATGGCGCTGTTGCGGTAAAGGATAATTCCGTCTTGGAGTTACAGTTGCAATATCCGATCAATGATTATGTGGGAATGGATAACGCTGACCCGTTTGCCGGACTTTTTAATATGAATCAAGGTTTAGACGAGGTTTTGCATGCCATTCGCGTTGCCAAAGAAGACGATAAGATAAAAGGGATTAGTATTGCTAATAATGTAATAATGGCCGGACTCTCCCAAACCCATGCTATACGGAATGCGTTAAAAGAGTTTCAGGAAAGCGGGAAGTTTATATATGCCTATGGGGATTTCTTTACGCAGAAAGACTATTATTTGGCCAGTGTTGCTAGTGATATTTATCTTAATCCCGTTGGAGCAATGGAGTTTAAGGGGTTGTCTACTGAAGTCCTATTTTTTAAGGACCTACAGGAGAAATCAGGGATTAAAATGGAGGTGATCCGACACGGGAAGTACAAAAGTGCGGTGGAGCCATTTTTAGCCAATGAAATGAGCGATGCCAATAGAACCCAGATTAAAGAATTACTGGAGGGACTTTGGGCAACCATGCTTTCAGATATTTCTGAGAGTAGGGATATAACTGTGGAAGACCTTAATCAGATTGCGGATACCTTAGGGACAAGAACCACTGAATATGCAACTCGATCTGGACTGATAGACCAGGTGGCTCATTTTGATGAGTATGAAACAATGATGAAGGAAACCTTAGAGATGTCAGAAGACGAAGATATAAATTATGTGGCCATAGCCGATTATATCCATGCCGCTAATAAGAAAAAACTGAACACTGGTAAGGATAAGATTGCCGTGATATATGCCCAAGGAGAAATATGGTACGGTGAGGGCGGACCCAATGTTATTGGCCAAGGAATTATTAACGAGGCGATAAAGAAGGCGAGGGATGATAAGGATGTTAAGGCTATAGTGTTAAGGGTGAATTCCCCAGGTGGTAGCGCCCTGACCTCCGATATTATCTGGCGGGAATTAGAAATTACAAAAGAAGTGAAACCGGTAGTAGTCTCTATGGGAGACGTGGCTGCCTCTGGAGGATATTATATTGCCGCAGGAGCCAATAAAATATTTGCAGAACCAACAACAATCACTGGCTCTATAGGGGTATTCGGTACCATCCCTAATTTAAGTAAATTGGCAGAGAATATTGGCATTAACGCAGAGCAGGTAGGGACCAATAAAAATTCGGTCGAATATTCCCTTTTTGAACCTATGCAAGACAATTTTAGGGGTAATGTACAGGAGGGAATAGAGCAGGTGTACAATACATTCTTGGACAGAGTGGCCCAAGGTAGGGGGATTACTATTGCTCAGGCCGACAGTTTGGCACAAGGCCGCGTTTGGAGTGGTGTTGATGCAAAACGTCTGGGATTGGTAGATGAATTGGGAGGATTGGATGATGCTATTGCCGAAGCAGCAATAATGGTAGGGTTGGAGAAATACAGTATACAGAGATTGCCAAAATACAAAACCGGCTTTGAAAAATTAATGGAAGATATGGGGGGTGCCGGTGCACGGGGCAAGGAAGCTATGATACAAAAAGAAATAGGGGTAGAGGCCTATACCATTTTAAAAGAGGTGCGTTCCGCAATGGAAAACAAAGGAGCGCAGGCACGTATGCCATTTACCTTGCGGATCCAATAAGTTGTGGTAGGTGCGGATTTGAGGATAATGATGAAATAAAACGGACCTTTTGGGGTTATATACAAGATGTTGTATTGCAGTTGTGGATAGGTGTGTAATGACTGAGGTGTCGGTCCGAAAATAGGCGAGATGTTGTAAGTGGTAGGTCGACTTAAAAATGCGTGTTATAAGAACCAAATGAGCCATAATTATAATGAAAATAGGCAATAAGGGGTGTTGTTACAGTGTATATTGTCGAAAATTAAGAAGTGTAAAATGAAAAAAAAGATTGTAAAGATTGTAGGGGGGATTATTTTAGTAGTGGTTTTACTGCTTATTGCGACTCCGTTTTTCTTGAAGGGAAAAATTGCGGACATCATTAAAAATAAAGTCAATAACAGTATTAACGCCTCCTTCGATTTTGCCGATGCAGACCTCACCCTGTTTAGCAGTTTTCCGTACGCAAAAGTAACCTTAACAGATCTTACCATAATAAATAAAGCCCCATTCTTAGGAGATACCCTGTTTGCCGCCAAAGAGGTAGCTCTTAATATGTCTATAAAGGAATTGTTGAAAGATGCCTCTGAGCCTATAGCCCTAAAAAGCCTAAAGGTAGACGGTGGGCTACTCAATATAAAAGTAGATAAGGAAGAGAATGCTAATTACGATATTGCATTAGAGCAAGAGAGTGGGCAAGTAGCGGGTAACGAAGATGCTTCTCAAGCCGGATTTACCTTATCCTTGGAATCCTATGAAATTCTGGATGCTTTAATAAAATATGGGGATGCCTCTACGGGTATTTACCTTACTATAGAGGAGATGAACCACAAGGGGAAGGGAGACCTTTCCTTGGATACCTCAGAGCTGGATACGGAGACCAGTGCCTTAGTGTCTTTTGAGATGGATAGCACCAAGTACCTAAATCGAAATCCAGTGCAGCTAAAGGCGCTTATAGGGGTGGATCTTAATGAGAGTAAATATACTTTCCTGAAGAACGAAGCCTTGGTAAACCAACTGGCCTTGGTTTTCGATGGTTTTGTAAAGTTGAACGAAGACAATCAGGAGGTGGATATTAGATTTAAAACACCATCATCGGATTTTAAAAACTTTTTAGCAGTAATTCCCGAGACCTATTCCAAAAATATAGAAAATGTGACCACTACGGGTAATTTTACGGTTTCTGGTGAATTTAATGGAGTGGTTGATGATACACACATTCCCAAGTTTAAAATCGATATTAAATCGGATAACGCTTCTTTTAAATATCCCGATCTGCCAAAAGCGGTAAGAAACGTTTTTATTGATACGGAAATCACCAATACAACGGGAATAACCGAAGATACCTTTGTGGATATTAGAAGGTTGTCCTTTATGATCGATGAGGATAAATTTAATATGGTGGCCAAAATCCGTGATCTAATGGGTAATACCAAGGTAGATGCACAGGTAGATGGAAGAATGAACCTAGCAAATATATCCAAAGCGTATCCAGTACCTTCAGATTTGGATTTGAAGGGAATCTTAAATGCCGATATTTCTACTGCCTTTGATATGGCTTCAATAGAGCGTAAGAAATATGAAAACACCAAGACCAAGGGGACACTTCAATTAAAAGATTTTGAATATAAATCAGCTGAAATACCCAATCCTGTGTTGTTGAGTTCTACCGCAGTTACTTTTAATCCTACCACGGTTAACCTTACCGAACTTAAGGGGAAGACCGGGAATACGGATTTTGATGTTACCGGTACAATCGATAATCTCTTGGGCTTTATGTTCAATAATGAAAAGGTGGAAGGAAGGTTTAATTTAAAATCGAACACTTTTGATATTGGCGATTTTATGGTTGCTGAAACCGGGGAGGGTAAGCAGAACGATGAGAAATCGGCTTCAACTTCGTCAGTGCCTTCCGCAGAAAAAATTAAGATTCCATCCTTTTTGGACTGTACTATAAATGCAAATGCAAATACGGTAATCTATGATAACCTTCGGTTGAAAGAGGTGAAGGGAACATTAGGTATAAAAGATGAAAAAGCAACGCTTTCCAATATGACCTCCACCTTATTTGATGGGAAATTGGCGCTTAATGGAGAGGTGTCCACCAAGGGTGATACCCCAACTTTTGCAATGAATTTAGGAATGAACAGCTTTAAGATTGAGGAAACCTTTAAAGCGCTGGAATTATTTAGAACGTTAGCGCCCATTGCCAAGGTGCTTCACGGGACCTTAAATTCCGATGTTATTATTTCAGGGAATTTGAAGGACGATTTTACTCCGAACCTAAGTACTATTTCGGGAAATATATTGGCAGAGCTTTTGACTGAAAAAATTGATGCAAAAAATGCTCCCTTACTTTCGGCTTTAAATAGTAAACTGAACTTTTTGGACCTAGAAAAGCTAGATTTAAAGGGGTTAAAAACTATCTTGAACTTTGAGGATGGGATTGTAAAAGTAAAGCCGTTTACAATTAATTATAAGGATTTCGCTATTGATGTTGCTGGGAGCCATTCTTTTGATGAGACCCTTAATTATACTGCAACCATACAGGTGCCTGCCAAATATCTGGGTACTGAAATCAACCAACTTATGGCTAGGATAAGTGAGTCTTCTTTAGAAGCGCTTACTATTCCTGTTACCGCCAATATTGGAGGAGCATATACCAATCCAACAGTTACTACGGACCTTACCTCTGGGATTAAAAATATAACCGCCCAATTGGTGGAAATAGAAAAACAAAAATTGATCAATAAAGGAAAGGACAAGGCTAAGGACGTTATTGGCGATATTCTTGCCAAGAACCAAAAGACTACCGATTCTACCAAAAAGGAGAATGCGGACAAGGTGAAGGATGTCTTGGGAGGACTTTTGGGTGGTAGTGCCAACAAAACCGATTCTACTAAAAAAGATTCTGTTGGCTCCGTAAATAAAGAATCGCAAAAAGATGCTCAGAAAGAAGCTGCTAAAAAAATATTAGGCGGAATCTTTGGGAAGAAAAAGGAAGCAGAGGAACCTAAAAAAGATTCTATCAACTAATTTCTAGTCCAATTACATAACCCTCGTTACTGCGAATATTGAAGACCGTATTGTCTTCAAAAATAAGATACTGCCCCTTAATTCCCTTTAAGATTCCTTGGTAAACAGGGGTTTTATCCAAATTGAGACTTTTTACTTTTGTGGGATATTGAAGCACGGGAAACTCTAAATGGGTTTCCTTGTTGTTTTCAATAAAATAATCGGTGGCCTCCTTGGGAATATATTGTCTAAGCTTGTTCCTTTGTTCCACTAAGTCCTCATCCACTACATCGTTGGTAAGCATTTTTCTCCAATTGGTCTTATCCCCAATATGGTCTTTTAGGGCTACTTCCGTAATTCCTGCCAGATACCTATTGGGAACCTCTACAATTTCTATTGCTTCGTGCGCACCCTGATCTATCCATCTAGTGGGGACTTGAGTTTTTCGGGTAACGCCTACTTTTATAGTACTGGAATTGGCTAAATACACGATATGTGGTTGTAGTTGCACCTTTTTTTCGTACTCTAGATCGCGGTCTTCCTGATCCAGATGTGCAGTACTTAACTCGGGGCGCATAATCCAATCCCCCGCTGAAGGAATATCGAAAAAACAATTTTTACAAAATCCTTGTCTATAAATTGGGCGATCTTCCCCGCAATTTAGGCATTGGTGACCTATAAAGCGTATCTTCAGGTTCTTGTTGATTACCTGGTTGAGGTTTAAGAAATCGCCATCAAATAGTAGGTAATATTGAATGGGGTTCCCGATTTCAGTTTGCATTTTTCTTAAAACTCCTTGGTACTGCATATATTTTTTCTTGGTGTAAATTCTATTTGATTATGAGTTCAATTAAAACTAATTTTAGCTAAAATAAAAAACAACGACCCGATCTAAAAATCTGGATAAAGATACCTAAAAATGCCAATACCATTATTTAATTCAATTGCTTCCTGGTTATTAAAAAAGCGATATCACCAGATAGAACTTTTTTTAAAATACCCTGAGGAAGTCCAAGATGAGGTATTGCACCAGTTGCTGTCCTTCGCCGAGGATACAGAGATTGGTAAGAAGTACGACTTTGAATCCATACCCAATTATGAAACCTTTGTAGAACGGGTGCCAATAACGACCTATGAGGAGGTAGAACCCATGATTGAGCGAACTAGAAGGGGGGAACAGAATATTTTTTGGCCTACTACTATAAAATGGTTTGCCAAAAGTAGTGGTACTACCAACGCCAAAAGTAAATTTATTCCCGTTAGTTCGGAAGCTTTGGAGGATTGCCATTATAAATCGGGCAAGGATTTACTCTGTTTGTATTTGAACAATAATGAGAACTCTCAGCTCTTTACAGGTAAGAGCCTTAGGTTGGGAGGAAGTAAGGAACTGTATCAAGATAACGGCACCTTTTTTGGCGATTTATCCGCAATCTTAATAGATAATATGCCCTTTTGGGCAGAGTTGAGCAGTACCCCTAGCAATAAAGTGTCCCTTATGAGTGAATGGGAGTCCAAGTTGCAGGCAATTATAAAAGAGAGTATCCAAGAAAATGTCACCAGCTTGGCAGGAGTGCCTTCATGGATGTTAGTGCTGTTGAACAATGTTTTGGAAGAAACGGGTAAGGAACATTTGTTTCAGGTCTGGGAAAATCTGGAGGTGTATTTTCACGGAGGGGTTAGTTTTAATCCGTATATGGATCAGTACACTTCATTATTGCCCAAAAAGAGTTTTAATTACTATGAAATCTATAACGCTTCTGAAGGCTTTTTTGCCATTCAGGACAGAAATAATGCTGATGATCTTTTGTTAATGTTAGATTATGGAATATTCTACGAATTTATTCCAATGGATACTTATGATAGCCCAGAAGAGCAAACCCTTCCGCTGTGGAATGTTAAAATAAACACCAACTACGCTATAGTGATCACTACTAATGCGGGACTTTGGCGCTATAAGATTGGGGATACCGTACGCTTTACTTCCATAAATCCCTATAGGATTAAGGTTACTGGAAGAACAAAGCACCATATTAATGTGTTTGGGGAAGAGCTTATCATAGAAAATGCAGAGGAGGCTTTAAAGCAGGTCTGTAAGAAGACGGGGGCAGAGATTAAGGACTATACGGTAGCCCCAATTTTTATGGTCGGCAAAGATAAAGGAGCTCACGAATGGATTATAGAATTTAGAAAGGAACCGGAAAAGCTTAGTTTATTTACCGAATTTTTGGATAATTCGCTAAAAGCATTAAACTCCGATTACGAAGCAAAACGCTATAACAATATTACCTTAAGGATGCCCAACGTGCACACTGCTAGGGAGAACCTCTTCTATGATTGGCTTAAGTCTAAAGGGAAATTGGGCGGTCAACATAAGATTCCCAGACTGTCTAACAAAAGGGATTACATCGAAGAATTACTCCAGATGAACAAATAAATAAGGATTATAATCCAAAAATGTGGACCTTGTCCGTCATTATCACTCCCCTGTTTTATTCATTAATTTAACAATTTAAATAGCAGTGTTATGACGAAAAGATTAGTAATACTTTCGGACATGTGGGGTTCTAAAAAGGGCTTATGGATTACTTCCTATTTAGGGTATTTGCAACAATATTATGATATTACCTTCTATGATTCCCAGCAATTGGCTAACATTCATTTATCGGTAGATTCTGGGGAGAATATTGCGAAGGAGTTTGATTGTGGTGGAATAAATGTCGCAGCAACCCACTTGTTGAAAAGTGAAAAGGAACCCAGTAATTATTTAGCTTTTGGAGCCGGTGGAGCCATAGCTTGGAAGGCGGCATTAAATGGTTTGCCCATGAAATCCTTATATACCGTTTCCAGTACTAGGTTGCGATTAGAGTCCCAGCAGCTGCATAACGATATTAAATTGGTTTACGGGGAGCACGATAAATTTAAGCCTTCACAACTGTGGATAGAGCAAATGGGGGTAACAACCGAAATAATTAAGAATTTTGGTCATGATCTATACACCGATGAAAAAATTATAATTAAAGTCTGTCAAGACCTACTGGCTAAGGTGACGCAAAAGAAATATGTAGCGTAGGCAAATAAAGGTGATAGCTTAAAAGTGATGCCAGAATAATAATCAGCAAAAAAAAAGCAGTCTTAAGAGACTGCTTTTAATTTTTTGATCGTATCATAGGATAATTTTTCCTCTGCATAAGGCCTTGTAACCTTAAACGAGGTTTCATCCGTGCTTGGCATTTCGAACATGGCATCCGTAAATATGGCTTCACATAGGGAGCGGAGTCCCCTTGCACCTAATTTATATTCGATTGCTTTTTCTACGATATATTCTAACGCCTGTTCCGTTATTTCAAAGGAGATATCATCCATCTGGAACAATTTCTCATATTGTTTGATAATGGCGTTTTTAGGCTGGGTTAATATCGCCCTTAATGTTTCCTTGTCTAATGGATTCATATGGGTAAGTACAGGGAGCCTTCCTATTATCTCAGGAATTAAACCAAATTCCTTTAAATCCTTAGGTATTATGTATTGAAGAATATTCTCGTTGTCTACCTTCTCTTCCGCTTTGGAAGCGCTATAGCCAACAGCTTGCATATTCAATCTTTTTGTAATGTGGCGTTCAATACCATCAAATGCACCCCCAGCTATAAATAGGATATTTTCCGTATTGACCTCTATAAATTTCTGGTCTGGATGTTTTCTACCTCCTTTGGGCGGTACATTTACAACAGTGCCTTCCAAAAGTTTTAGAAGACCTTGCTGAACCCCTTCGCCAGAAACGTCCCTAGTAATGGATGGATTGTCGCTCTTACGGGCTATCTTATCTATTTCATCGATAAAAACAATTCCGCGTTGCGCTTTTTCCAAATTGTAATCCGCTGCTTGTAGTAATCTGGTTAAAATGCTTTCTACATCTTCCCCTACATAACCTGCTTCGGTAAGTACGGTGGCATCAACAATGGCCAAAGGAACATTGAGCATTTTGGCAATGGTTTTGGCCATTAAGGTTTTACCGGTCCCAGTTTGCCCTACCATTATAATATTACTCTTCTGGATTTCTATATCGTCCTCTTTGCTCTTGGGTTGCAATAGTCTTTTGTAATGATTGTATACTGCAACGGACATCACTTTTTTGGTTCTGTCCTGTCCAATAATATAAGTGTCCAAAAATTCCTTTATTTCCAAAGGTTTTTTTAGGGTCAATTCGGAAGAGAGGTCCTGATTTTTTGTCTGCTTGGATTCTTCTGCAACTATACCGTGTGCCTGTTCTATACAACGGTCACATATATGTGCGTCCAAACCTGCGATCAATAAATTGGTCTCCGGTTTTTTTCTTCCACAAAAGGAGCATTCTAAATTTTCTTTTGCCATATCATTTTATCACTTTCAATAATAAAAACGAAATAGTTCGTTTTTTATGTTCCGCCTGTTTTGGCAAAACTGTAACTTCATAGCGTTTAGTCGTTGTTATTCGCTACCCCTTACCAAGATTTCGTCAATCATGCCATAGTTCTTGGCTTCATCGGCTTTCATCCAATAATCTCTATCACTGTCATCGCTAACTTTTTCAAGGGGCTGACCAGAATGTTTTGAGATTATTTGGTAAAGTTCATCTTTTAATTTTATAATTTCCCTTGCCGTAATTTCAATATCACTGGCCTGACCTTGGGCTCCTCCCATGGGCTGATGGATCATTACTCTGGAGTGGGTAAGTCCACTGCGTTTGCCTTTTTCACCTGCACATAACAGTACGGCGCCCATAGAGGCGGCCATTCCAGTACAGATTGTGGCTACGTCTGGCTTTATGAACTGCATAGTGTCATAAATACCCAATCCTGCATATACGCTGCCACCAGGGGAATTAATATATATTTGAATGTCCTTGGACGCATCGGTACTTTCTAAAAATAGCAATTGCGCCTGAACAATATTTGCTACTTGGTCGTTAATGCCGGTTCCCAAAAAAATAATCCTGTCCATCATCAATCTAGAGAAAACATCCATTGCAACTGCATTTAGCTGTCTCTCTTCTATAATGTTTGGGGTTAGGTTGGTGGGGTACATGCTGCTTAGAATGGTATCATAGTACATGCTATTGATCCCTTGGTGCTTAATAGCGTAGTTTTTAAATTCTTTCCCGTAATCCATATTTTTAATCGAGGTTTTATAAGATAAAAAAAGTGTCGAAAATAAGTTCTCCGACACTGTAAATATACTTATTTTTCGTGAAACTTGGCTTTAACACCTGTTAAGGAAGGGCCAAATCTTGGTGGTTATCTGGCCTTTCCCAACTAGAGCATTAGTATTGTTAAGTATCGGGTTAATTACCCGTAAACTTCCTTTACAAAGTCTTCATAAGTAACTTCCTTGGTCTTTAAATTGGCCTTTTCCTTGTATAAGGACAATAATTTCTGACTCATCAGTTGTTCGCTCAATCTTTTTACTTCGTCTTGATTAGAAAGTACCCTTGCGGCTATACTGTCTAACTCTTCTTCTTTTGGGTCTAATTGACCAAATTGGGCCATCTGTTGCTTTATAAATCCTTTGGCAAACTCCTTAAGCTCGTCAAATTGAATCTGGATCTCATTATCTTGGATGATCTTTCCTTCGATCAACTGATAACGTAATCCTTTTTCGGATTTCTCAAATTCTTCAGACGCCTCATCTTCGGACAAAGGTTTATCGCCAGTGGTCCTAATCCATTTGGTCAAGAATTCAGTAGGAAGGTCGAACTTGATGTTCTCAATAAAAAATTCCGTAACATCATTTAACAACTTTTGATCGGATTGTTGTTCAAATTGCTTTTCAGAATCTTCCTTGATTCTCGCTTTCAATTCTTTTTCAGAGGTAATTGTATCCTTTCCGAATAATTTATCGAAAAGATCCTGATCGATATTGGCCGGTTCCTTTTCGTTAATTTCCTCTATGGTAAAGTTTACTTCAATAGCCAATTCCTTGGCTCTGTCTGCCTCTATGTCCAAAGCGCTTCCCAACAACTGGTCTTCTTCAAACAAATCCTTGGTGTTAAGGGTAACTACATCCCCAACTTTTTTGCCTAATAGGCTGTCCAAGGCTTTTTTATTTTTTATTTTCCCGATCTCTATAACGGTCTTGCTATCTATCTCCTCAGCTTCGTTGGTGAAAACCCCATTAACTTCGTCTTTCTTACCAACTTCAGTTTTGCTGATCAATTTGCCATATTGCTTCTGAATGCGCTCTATTTGCTCGTTGATCATCTTATCGTCTGCAACGATCTTGTAATGTGTTAATGCCTTTTCGGTTTTTAAGTCAACCTCAAAGCTAGGAGCAAGTCCCAATTCAAATTCAAAAGCAAATTCTTCCGAATCCCAATTGAAATTGTCTTGTTGTTTTGGTAAAGGATTTCCTAGTACGTCTAGTTTTTCTTCTGTAAGATATTTGTTTAAATTGTCTTGCAAAAGCTTGTTTACCTCATCTACCAAAACAGCTTTTCCATATTGCTTCTTGATCAATCCCATAGGCACTTGGCCTTTTCTGAAACCGGGAATATTTGCTTGCTTTCTGTAGTCTTTTAATATTGTTTCTACCTTGTCGAAATAATCCTCCTTGGATACCGCAACTTTTACTACTGCATTTAGTTCGTCAATCTGCTCTTTAGTGATATTCATTTGTTATCTGTATTTTGCTAAAATAAAATGGGATGCAAAAGTACTATATTTTATAATCTTCAACAAGTTTTTAAACTACTGAATGTCAAAAAGGTATCTTAAAGTTTTTTGTCATCCTTTAGAATTGAAAATAATATAGATTGCAAAAAGGATAGTAGTAGGCTGAAAAGTAATGCCCACCATATATTGTCTACCTGAAAACCATCAATTAAATTATCTGCCAAAAGTATGATAATGGCATTGATTACTAGGAGGAAAAGTCCAAGAGTTAAAATGGTTACCGGTAAGGTGAGGATGATCAGGATAGGTTTTACTATAAAATTTAATAAGCTCAAAACTATTGCTACTATTATGGCGGTGGTGTAGCTGTCTACGCCAACTCCAGGCAAAATGTTTGCTAAAATAACTACGGCAACCGCACTAAGGAGTATTCTCAATAATAAATTCATAGGATGTGATTTATGGTTAGATTAGATGGATTTGTAAAATATTTTCGTCTTATAAAATTAATCAATTATATATAATGCTGGTAGATTCGGTTCCTGTTAGACAAAACTTAGAAACTTCTCAATAGTCTATTCCTTAATGAAGGGGATGGATTTTGCCAGAAATTGTTTCGGATTCTCAGCATGCAGCCAATGGCCGGCATTGGAGATGGTGACTAAAGTTGCCCTAGAAAAGTGATTTTTAATTTCCGTGAGATCCGCATCGGTGATATACTCGGATTTATCGCCCCTAAGAAAAAGAGTAGGACCAGAATAAGAATCGGTTGTTCCAATATTTTCTCCAACCTCATCCATTCGCTCACTAAGTACCTCCAAATTAAATCGGAAACCTAGGACTCCTTTCTCTACCCAATATAAATTCTTTAGTAAAAATTGTCGCACGCCCGTTTGTTTTAGGTATTTGGCCAATTGTTCATCTGCCTCCTGTCTAGAACTTATATCGTGGATTTGGATGGCATTTAATCCGTTGATGATGTCCTGGTGGTGTGGTGGATAAAATTTTGGAGCAATATCTGCAACCAGCAATTTTTTTACCATTTCCGGGTGTTTACACGCAAATAACATTGCGGTCTTGCCGCCCATACTATGACCTAGAATTATGGCATTAGGTAGCTTATGATATACCATATAATGGTTTAGGTCCGCTGCCATTACGTCATAATTAAATTGTTCAGAATGGAAGCTTTTTCCGTGGTTCCGCTGATCAATCAAATGGACTTCAAAACCTTCCTCGGCATATTTTGTGCCAATGGATTTCCAGTTGTCTAGCATTCCTAAAAATCCGTGCAGGATCAAGATCGGGTCTCCCTGGCCAATAATGTTGGAATGTAAAATTTGCATTATTTTAATTTATTTATATACATGTTAATTACGTTCTCCAAACCTAAGTAAAGAGATTCTGAAATTAGGGCGTGCCCTATGGAAACTTCTAAAAGATTTGGTACACTTTCCTTGAAAAATTGAATATTGTCCAAGCTTAGATCGTGCCCTGCATTGATTCCCATGCCTAATTCGTGTGCGGCTTTTGCAGCTTCCACGAAAGGAGTTATCCCCGTTTTGTTGCCATTTGCATATGCAATGGCATAACTTTCGGTGTACAACTCTATGCGGTTTGCCCCTGTTAATGCGGCTCCTTGGATCATCTTAAGGTCTGGGTCTACAAAAATGGAAGTCCTTATTCCGTTGCTCTTAAAGGTTTGGATAATCTCTTTAAGAAAATCCATGTGTGTTATAGTGTCCCATCCTGCATTGGAGGTAATAGCGTCTACACCATCTGGCACCAAAGTAACCTGGGTAGGCTTTAGTTCCAAGACCAGCTCCATAAATTTGGGAATTGGATTGCCTTCTATGTTAAATTCTGTGGTGACCACCTTTTTTAGGTCCCTGGCATCCTGGTAGGTGATGTGCCTTTCGTCCGGTCTTGGATGTATGGTTATCCCTTGTGCTCCAAACTCTTCAATGTCTTGGGCTACTTTTATTAGGTTAGGGACGTTTCCTCCCCTCGAATTTCTTAAAGTCGCAATTTTATTTACGTTAACGCTAAGCTTTGTCATAACAAACATCTATGTTTAAGTGGCAAAAATACAAATTAGGCATACCTTTTGATATTTTTATAGTGAAAGAATTTATCCAGCACGAACCTAATTGGTGCATTTTTGGGAATAGGTTATTAAAGTGTACTGCTGGGATGGTTAAGATAGGAGCGCTCCCTTATTTATATTGGGCATTAAGTTTATTCTTTGCGGAATAATACTTGTCTCTAATTTCGTGCTAAGAATATTTTATTAGTAATTTGCGTTATAATACAAACATAGTCATGCATATTCAAGACAGCATATTAACAACATTACCTGTTTTTAAAGTAACGGACTCTTTAAAGAAAGTGATCCAGTTCTTTGAGCAGGCTACCTATTCGCATGTGGCGGTGGTAGATAATGAGGTGTATTTGGGAGTGTTGGAAAAAAATGACCTAGACACTTTTGAGGAGGATAAACAAATTGAGGACTATAGGTATCAGTTAGCTACTTTTTTTGCGAGACCTGAAGCTTCTTGGTTAGATGTGTTGGAGGCTTTTTCGAAGAATGACGCCAATATTTTGCCTGTGGTGGAGGATAGTGGTAAAGTGGTAGGGTATTATGACCTGATAGATGTAGTGAACCTTTTTATTGAAACGCCATTTTTTACAGAACCAGGCGGTATTTTGGTCCTCGCCAAGGGGATTAAGGATTATTCTTTTAGCGAAATCGCACAGATAGTAGAAAGCAATAATCTAAAACTTATTGGTGCTTTTATTACGGATAGTAGGAATGATGTTATTCAGATAACCATTAAAATTGGGGCTACCCATTTAAATGAGGTGATCCAATCCTTTAGACGTTATAATTACACCATTCTATATGGCAACGATGATGATCAGTTTTTAGAGGATTTAAAACAAAGGTCCGATTATTTGGACAAATACCTTAACGTGTAATAATTATGAAGGTAGCCATTTACGGACTAGCTTATCAAGAATCTGCATTGGAGTACGTACTGGAGCTTATAGAAGAGCTTCAAAATGAAAATGCGGAAATTTACTTTGAAGAATTATTTTTTAACTCTCTTTCTTTACGGCACAAGTTGGGCGATTACCCCACTTTCACCGATTTGGTCGGGCTAGATCGAAGCTTTGATATGTTTGTAAGCTTTGGTGGGGATGGTACCATATTGAGGGCAACTACCTATGTTAGGGATTTGGATATTCCAATAGTTGGAGTAAATACTGGTCGCCTTGGGTTCTTGTCCACCTTTAAAAAAGAGGATGTTCGGAAGGTGGTTCGGGAGTTCGTTGCAGGCGCATATACTATTGAGGAAAGGAGTTTGGTTGAAGTGGCTGAGTCTTCTGATATTCCAGAATTTAAAACTTTAAATTTCGCCTTAAATGAAATTACGGTAAGCAGAAAGGATACTACCTCTATGATTACGGTAGAGACTCATCTGAACGATGAATACCTAACGTCGTATTGGGCAGATGGATTAATAGTGTCTACGCCAACAGGTTCTACGGGTTATTCTCTAAGCTGCGGTGGCCCTGTAATGGCGCCTACGGTAAAATCGTTGATTTTGACTCCTATTGCTCCACATAACCTTAATGCAAGGCCATTGGTTATTTCTGATGACACCTTAATCCGACTCAAAGTGTCGGGAAGGGCAAAAAGCCATTTGGTGTCTTTAGACTCTCGGATTGCTACTGTGCCCAACGGTAAGGAAATTTTGGTACGGAAAGCTCCTTTTAATATTAAAATGATAGAATATACTTCCGAGAGCTTTCTGAAAACCTTGAGGAATAAATTGTTGTGGGGTGAAGACAAACGCAATTGATTCTTATCTTTCCAAACAATAAATAAGTACAAAATCTGTTTATCAGGAGAGAACTAAAATATAATTATTTGCTGTCTAAGGGATGGGATTGGTTATATTTGCAAACATTTATAATAAATGCGGTTATTCCTTGTAGTGCTTCTTATGTTTATTTTTGCCGAAACAAGTGGGCAGACCTATGAGGTGGGTCTATTTGCTGGTGGAGCCAATAATATTGGTGATGTGGGAAGATCTAATTTTATTCTGCCTTCGGGACCAGCTTTCGGTGGAATCTTTAAATGGAACAAGAGTAAGCGGTACGCATGGAGAGGAAGTGTTGTTTATGGCGAATTTACGGCTGATGATGCAAAATCTGATATTTCATCCAGACAACAGCGTAACTATAAGATGGACAATAATGTTTTGGAGGTGTCCGCAGGCCTGGAGTTTAATTTTGTAGAGTACAACCTGCATCAGCTAGGACCGGCATTTACACCTTATCTATATACTGGTATTACGTATTTTAGATACGGGTATCATTATTTTAATGCCGGGCAATTACAGGATATAGAACAGAAAGATGGGGCCTTTGCCATCCCCATGACCGTAGGTGCTAAACTCAGGTTGAGTCAGTTTTTTATTTTAGGGGCAGAAATAGGGGCTAGGTATACCTTTACAGATAATTTGGATGCTAGTAACCCCTCTGGGTCCAATTATAAGAACTTTAGATTTGGAAATATTTTCAGTGATGATTGGTATGTTTTTTCCGGTATAACTCTTACGTATACCTTTGGAAGAAAACCTTGTCAGGATTGCTTCGACTAACATATATATGACTACCACAACAGAAGAGAACAAAAAAGCGCTGCCAAAACATATTGCCATTATTATGGATGGTAATGGTAGGTGGGCAAAGCAGCAAGGTAAATTGAGGATTTTTGGCCATGAAAATGGAGTGAAGACCGTGAGGAGGACCGTGGAAGACTGTGCGAAATTGGGCGTTGAATTCCTCACCCTATATACCTTTTCTACCGAAAACTGGAACAGGCCCAAACTGGAAGTGGATATGCTGATGCGTCTATTGGTTTCCTCTCTTAAAAAGGAGCTGGCAACGCTTAAGAAGAACAATATTAGATTAAATACTATTGGGAATATAGCCACTTTGCCAAAAAGGGCTCATAAGGAATTATTGGATGTGATGTCCAAAACCAGCGAAAATACAGGAATGACCTTGACCTTGGCGCTGAGCTATGGTGCACGGGAAGAGCTGAAGAATGCCATTCAGCAGATAGCTATCAAAGTTAAAAATAATATAATTTCTCCTGAAATTATTGATGAAACCATTATAAATAACCATCTTTACACGCATAATTTGCCAGATGTAGACCTCTTGATACGCACTAGTGGCGAGCATAGGATCAGTAATTTTCTACTTTGGCAGATTGCATACGCAGAATTATATTTTATTGATGTATTTTGGCCAGATTTTACGGAGCATCATTTATTGGAAGCCATTAAAAATTACCAGAACAGAGAACGACGATTTGGAAAAACAAGCGAACAACTTATCTAGAGGCATGAAAAGAATCATAGCCCTAAACCTTTTTACTGCATTAACCTTCTTTTTTTTTACTTCCATAAACCACGCTCAGGATCCTTCCTATGAGGACGGGAAGCAATATATTCTTGGCGGTTTGGAAGTCACTGGACTCCAAAGTTATAATGAGCAGACTGTAAAGACCTATACTGGACTAAGGGTAGGACAACCAATAACTGTGCCTGGCGATGAGATCAGTGCGGTAATTAGTAAGCTGTGGGGCTTGGAGTTATTTACGGACATAACCTTTTATATCACCAATATTGAGGGTGAAAATGTGTTTTTGGAACTAAATATCATAGAGCGCCCAACACTTACAGACGTTACTGTATACGGAGTTAAAAAGAGGAAGATTGCCGAAATCCTAAAGGATGCTGATCTTAAAAAAGGCAAGAAAATTACCGAAAGTTTAATTGCCAATACCAAAAATTACCTTCAGAATAAGTACAAAAAGAAAGGCTACCTCAATGCCAATGTTAATATTGCCACTGCAAAGGATACGGTAGATACCAATACCCAGAGTATGGTGATCAATATTAAAAAGGGCGAAAAGGTAAAGGTTAACGATATTGTTTTTGAAGGCAACGAAAAATTGTCAGATAAGAAACTTAGCAAGGCCTTAAAAAACACCAAAAAGAAGAAATTTTATCGTTTCTGGAAAAAATCCAAATACATAGAAGAAGACTACAAGGAAGACTTGGTTACTTTGGTAGATAAATATGCTGAAAAAGGATATAGAGATGCTAGGGTAATTTCTGATACTTTTGTTAGGGTTGGTGATAATCTTATCGATCTAAAAATAAAAGTGGAGGAAGGTAACAAATACTATTTTGGAGAAATAGATTTTGTAGGGAATACCGTGTATAGCGATCGCCAATTGGCCAGAGTATTAGGGCTGAAAAAGGGAGATACCTATAATGGGGTGTTGTTGAGAAAGCGTATAGCGGACGCCTCTGACCCAGATGCTACCGATTTAACCAATGCCTATCAGAACAACGGTTATTTATTTTCTAGTATCAATCCAGTAGAAATGTCTGCTGAAAATGATACCATCAATTTTGAGATTAGGATCATAGAGGGGAAAGAGACCTTCTTGAATCATATAACTGTTGCCGGAAACGATAAGACCAACGATCACGTAATTTTCAGGGAATTGCGAACTAGGCCTGGGCAGCGCTATAATAAATCAGATATTATAAGGAGTATTAGGGAATTGGGTCAGTTGGGCTTTTTTGATGCCGAGCAAATTACACCGGACATCCAGAATCCAAATCCAAATGAAGGAACGGTAGACATCGCTTATAACTTAGTGGAGTCGGGCTCTAGCCAGATCGAATTGCAAGGTGGCTACGGAGGCGGTGGTTTTATTGGTACCTTGGGACTTTCCTTTAGCAATTTCTCAATAAAAAACTTATTTAATGGCGAGGCTTATAAGCCGGTGCCTATGGGTGATGGTCAGACATTTGCCCTGCGTTTACAAGCCAGTAGAACCTATAGGGTGTACAGCCTTAACTTTTCTGAACCTTGGTTGGGAGGCAAGAAGCCCGTGCGTTTTAATATGTCGCTTTCTAGGACCCAGCAATTTTATTACAATCCCTACGTAAGTAGAAAGCCAGATAAAAACAGAACCTTTTCCATTACGGGTATAACCGTTGGTCTGGCAAAAAGGGTGCAATGGCCAGATGATTTCTTTACCATTTCACATTCTATAGGATATCAGTTATACGATTTTAAAAATTATAATTTAGGACTATTTAACTTTGGTAACGGACAATCTAACTCTATAGCTTATAGCTTGGGGATTTCTAGAAATGCGACCGGTGGAGGACGAATTTTCCCTAGATCTGGTTCAAATTTTGAAATAACTGCAAAATTTACGCCGCCATTCTCCTTGTTCAATAACAAAGACTATAAGCAGTTAAATTCCGATTT